>JAPUJT010000034.1 GCA_027296055.1 Planctomycetota bacterium
CTCAACCGCGGGGTACGGGAGACGATCCTCGCCGCCAAGAAGCAGGGAAACGTGATCTGTTTTCTCTCGCCCCGTCAGGTCCTCCCTGAGGAGTGGTCGAAGTTAGTGACGATTCTCCCCTACGCCCTGCCCGACCGCGAGACACTCGGCGTCGTCCTCGACGGCGTGATCGAGAGCGCCAAAGAGTCGGGCGTGAAGCCCAACGCCTTGAAGCTGAAGGCCGAAGAGCGGGACCAGGTGATCGAGGCTGCGCGTGGCCTCACATGTGACGAGGCGGAGAGTGCATTCGCCCTGTCCCTCGCCGAGGCCGGGAAGTTGGATGCATTTGTCATCGCCCGGGAGAAGGCGGTCGGGATCGCCAAGGGCGGCCTACTGGAGTTCTTTCAGCCAGTTGATGGCCTGGAGTCGGTAGGTGGGCTCGGGAACCTCAAGAAGTGGCTGGAGAGGCGGCGTTCGTCGTTCTCGAAGAAAGCCAGGGAGTTCGGGTTGCCCGCTCCCCGTGGGATCCTCCTGGTTGGGGTTCCGGGTACGGGCAAGAGTCTTGCCGCGAAGGCGGTTTCGAAGAGCTGGGGCCTGCCACTCCTTCGGCTCGACATGGGGAGGATGTTCGGATCGCTCGTCGGTCAGTCCGAAGAACAGCTCCGGAAGGCCCTGGCGATCGCCGAGGCGACGGCACCCGTGGTTCTGATGCTCGATGAAGTGGAAAAGGGTCTGTCGGGGGGAGCATCTTCAGGCGTCTCGGACGGAGGGACGACGGCCAGGGTCCTCGGGACCTTCCTCACATGGCTCCAGGACAAGACTGCTCCAGTGTTCGTCCTCGCCACGGCGAACGACGTTTCCCGCCTCCCTCCAGAGCTTCTGCGCAAGGGCCGGTTCGACGAGATCTTCACGCTCGATTTGCCCAATCAAGAAGAGCGCGCCGAGATCCTGAAGATCCATATCGCCAAGAGGAGGCGTGACCCGAAGCAGTTTTCGCTCGGAAGGTTGGCGGAGATATCCGACGGCTTCAACGGTTCGGAGCTGGAGGAGGTGGTGATCTCTGGCCTCTACGAGGCGTTCCATGCCGGGCGGGAACTGACCGGGGACGATATCGCGCGTGCGATACGGGAGACGGTTCCCCTTTCCATTACGATGGCCGAGAGGGTAGAAGCGATCCGGGAGTGGGGAAGGACTAGGGCTAGAGGAGCAGCCTAACTTGAATCAGACGATGTGGAGCCCACGGTTATCAAGCACTCCTCCCTAGGAAAAGGGAGTCAAACCGAATTCTATCCCGTCACAAGCGAAAGCTCCCGGATCAGTCGTGAGTCGGTGCACTGCCACGCGAGCTCGGTTGGTGATGCAACTGATTAGGACTTGATGGGCCTTCTCTGTTGACGATTGAGCGTCGGAGAAACTGAAATCAGCCAGTGCACCGGCGAGATGATCAGGCAGGCGATTGAGGGCGTCATACCAAGTACCATCTGGACTATGCTCCGAGGGATTCGCGTAGACCAATTTAACTTCGTCCCAGTTCTGTTTCGTCATTTCCGCAAGTCCGGAGAAGCCCATGTGAAAACAATCAAATGCCAGCCCATCTTGCGCTCGGATGATGCTATCTCTGTCTGACAGCCATCCTATTAGCCTAGCGCCTGCAAGTTCGGCAAGAATTCCGGCAATGGACGCCCCAAGCGCAGAGATGAGGAAGATGTTCTTCAGTAGTTTGAGGTTTGCGGAGCCGGCTGCGAGGCGCGGCTCCAGCCGCGCGAGCTTGTCCAGAAGACCTAGGGCAAATTCTTGGTTCACTTTTTCATCAGATATCCAGCCTCTGAGCATTCTTTGAGTGACAAGCACGGCCTCGTGCATTCTCTTCTTCTCGGAGTCCCCCTTAGACTGAGAAAAAATGTATCTTCGCTTGCTCATGACGAACGCGAAGTGAAAGAATAATTCAGAGTTCAGGCAGGCGATCTCCTCCTGACCTATCTGCCGTTTACGTTTGAGATCAGACTTGAGCTTCCCGCCCACAAGTCTGTTCAGTTCCCCTATATCAGCTACGTAAGGCACGAGAGTGAACACCGCCACGTCGTTTGGCTTGTTGGGGTCCCCCAAGCAATAGTCACTGTGGATGCTCCACTTCGGACACTTGCCGATCCGAGCGAAGTATCGTTCTAGCTGGGACTGGGAAAACCCCTTCACGCAGGCGTTTGTAGTTGCGAGTATGGTGTTCAAGGGCTCGTATCCTTCTTGGCCTAGGTGTCGGCCAAGACGTGTGTGCATCTCATCACTGGATTAAGGCTGCTCTTGTAGAGCAGTAGCCTACACTCCGAAGATCATCATCCTATCCTCGTTCTGGCTCCCGGCAACGCGATTGGAATCGCATTGCGACCCCCCCCCTTGGAGGATGCCATGCCCTGCTACACCACCGTCACCACCCAGATCCGTGACCTCGCCTTCGCCATCGAATCCGCCAGGAAGCTCGGCTGGAAGATAGAGTCCAATCCAGAGCGCTTCGGGCAGGGCGTCTCCGCCGTCTTCCGCACCCCGGTCCGGGGACGTCACCCTTGGCTCAAGCTCCCTCGGGCTACGGCCTCGCTCGTTTGAGCCGGGCCCTTCCACGGGGAGGGTACGGTTCATCACAAATCAGGAGGTCACTTTTGATGAAAGACGACGGACCTTTACCACTTGTTCATCCGCATATTGCACCAAGGCGCTCGTTGGGTGGTTCCGAAGCCGGCGAAGTTCGCGTTTGATCCTCCTGACATACCCTGCTTCAGCAACCCTCAGGACCGGTTCGATGCTAAGCCCAAGTGCGTAGAGGGATTCCTCAAGCGCGTCAACTTCGTCCGGTTTCGCATTACGAGCCCTGGCTCTCCAACACAGTTCGTCAAGAAGGTGATCCCAGCCGCGAGTAAGGAGGCCACCCTTCCAGAAGCGATAAACGACGTAGTCCCGCTCAGATAGAGAGAGGATCGCTGCCCCTTCCTCCTCTGGGCGTCCCAAGAGCTTCCACGCCAAGGCGAACGCTAGCGCTACGCCTATGATAATGCAGCCGAAAACAGCCCCTGGCCCGAACTCGAAAGGAAGATCCCCAAAGGCGCTGCCCAAGAATGCGAGGATTCCGCCGATAATGGGGAGACAAATCAGGAACACGGAACCTGTTTTCACGACCTCCAGTATTAACAAGTCAGCGCTGTTATCACCGATCCGCAGAGACTGATACAGCTGAGCCCATTTATATGGACTGGCAATCAGGATGGAGGCCACTGGAAGGATGAAAGCCAAGAACACCATGGCGGTGGACAAGAGAAAACTACTCCAGGTGGGGCTACTTAGGTGCATCAGGCTGATGGTTGTGGCCGCTGCCAAGATAGAGGCGAATAGTAATCCAATGATGGCTGGGAGGGCAATGTGGCGAAAAGACCAACCGACCAACTTCAACGCCCGAGAGAAAGCCACCACGAACTCGACCCACGCACACCGCACGACCCGCACAATCCATACAATGATGGAGGCGGGAACATTGACGAGAAGGAAAGCAGCTGGCTGAACTACAGCGTTGTAAATCTCGCCAAACGCGGCAGTGAGCCACGGGGCTCCCTTGGTGGCTATAGGACCCGCCGTGAAGAAGCGACGAATCCGAAACGTATTGTACTCATGTGCCAGACCCTTAAGGAGGACCGTCGACGCGAATATCACGACAAGGACAATGCGAATCGCCTCGAGTTGCTCAGCATGGAGCACCAACACCTGCAGAAACTCAAGAACCTGGTCTCGCGTTGTCGTGACACCAACGGCAGGCCCATACTGCACGAGAAGGTCAATTACTCGCTGCAGGAGATATTCAGAAGAAACGTTCAAAGATCCGAATAGCTCCGGAGATAGGTTGCGAATCCAATGTGTGATTCCTTCCAGCAGATCCGCGTACCTGCGACCGCCAACGACAATAGAGGACACCGCGGAGAGCAGGAGCGCAATTACGATGAAAAATGTGTAGACACGAGGTGCGTCAGTCCCGACAGCTAGCCGGTTAAGGAGGCGAAGAAAGTCGCGTGAGTATGTCAGGACTGCTCCTAAGCAAAAGGCGATGATTATGATCGTAATTCCCCAGCCGAGTCGCTTTTCTACTTCCGGGTAGACGAGGAGGACAGTAGCGCCGCCCATCCATAGAATGGTTCTTAGTATGCTGGAGCCCTCGAGACGGCCGAGGGCAAGCCAGAACATGCATATCGCCATGAAAAGCGAGGCGTGGATACCTAGAGGTGTGCTGAATAATACCGCATGTGACGCAATGGCGACCACGGCGAGAATGAGCAGCACACAAAGCAGGAGAACTAGCTTCGTTCGCCGTGCCAGGGGGTAGGGGAGTAGGGGCGCGAAGCGAAACCCATGTCTCCTTACTTTGTTGGTGTCGTCTGCCATGCCTCCCCCCTTTACGTTGTGAGTGAGCCGGCGATGAGATAAAGGGAACTGCGAATTCCTCTACGGGTTTCCGCAGTGGCCCAGTCCGATACGAATCACCGATGGCCTAATTCGTATTGCTTCCATGAGACCTCGTGTCAATGAGACGGCGGGAGGGAACTGCCAAATACTTGGAACCTGCCCGTTCCTCCTTCTCGCAAAGGATACTGGTGTGCTATCTTGATCTGCGAGCTTGGACTTCTCAGCAAAGGCCTTGTAGTCCCGGGCCTGGTCGCCCCCGGACGCGATCTCCACCGCAGGACGGGGCACGGCCCCTTCGCATACGTGCGCTGGGTTCGAGTCGGCTGACCACGTCACACCTCCGAAGCCTTTGACTCCGCGCTGGATCTAGATGGTGTGTCCTGGTTGGCCCGCAGTATACCGGTTCCAAAGGTATCTGAACAAGCATTGAGGCCGTAAGCAAGGAGAACCCCCATGCCCTGTTACACCACCGTTCAAACCCAGATCCGCGACCTCGCCCTCGCCATCGAAGCTGCCCGCAAACTCGGCTGGATCATCCAGGAGAACCCCGAGCGCTTCGGCCAGGGTGTCTCTGCCGTCTTCCGCACACCATCCGGGACCATGCAACTTCTCCAACTCAGAGACGAGACCTACCAGGCCCGAGGAGTGCCCCGGGGCACTGTCTACGAGCTCACCCGCACCTACGCCGAGGAGGGGATCATGAAGTGGGCCAAGTCGAAGGGCTACTTCGCCATTGCCGAGGCTGTCGGGCAGAAGAGAGTCCTGACCCTACGGAGCTATGGAGGCTGAGCAATGAAGAACGAGATCAAGGTGACGATCACCGAGACCGGAGAGGTCGAGATAGATCTCACCGGGGCGAAGGGATCTGTCGAAGACCTCAAGAGGCTCCTGAAAGATCTCACTGGCAGGCTAGGCCCGATCACGAAGGAGAGGCACGTCCCGGGGCATCATCATGGGCATGAGGGAATGAAGGAGAAGGTGACGGGAGGGTAGCACAACTTCTCGGATCGAATGCGCTGCCTTCCAGGTCCAAGCGACATCAGCCAGGCGTCATGCCCCCGCATTACTCCTATGCTGTTGCGCGCTCCGGTAGCCCCTTTCCAAACGCTCCGCTATCCCGAAGGCCTTGAGCCGGACGATCGTTGGCTGGGTAATACCGACTATTCTTCTCAGCGAGGAGGTTTTTCGGATGCAATCACCGACGGCCAACGGCCCAGAGGGAAGATAAAATCGTAATTGGCCGTTCCCCGCCTTGGAAGCCACTCGAAGGGTTGCTCCGCCCTACCCCCTTCATCAATCAGGTTGGCTCCGACCGAGTAGATGTACGCCGGTCGACCACCAGCAGGGGGTTTGTAGCGAAGGGGCTTCCCGTCCCAGGGATCAATGGGCTCGTCGCCACAGTCGCCAAGCGCATCCGGCCACGTCCCACCGTGGGCCGCCCTGTATCGGTGAACCATCGCCGCGGCGCGTAGACAGCGAAAGCGAGTGCGCGCAAATAGTTCCTGCTGTCGAATATTCACGAAGTTTAGGTGACTCCCGACGGACCAACGCCCGTCGCTGGAGTTGAGGGTCTCAACCCGGGCTTGCCGCATCTTCTGGATGGGTCCCAGGTAGAGCTCCCGCTGCCTGTCGAAGTACTCTCGAAACTCGGCGACATCGAACCCCCCACGCGAAAGGGAGAGCCTCGCCGTCAGCCTCCGGGGGCCGTACGGAGCCCGGCCCTTCTCCCAGGCATTGGCCAGTTCCGTGATCCTCATGAACTCGAAGACCTCCAGGGCACCTCGGAGGCCAGCCTGGCCATCCTCCAGAATGGAAAGCTCGTCCAGGAAGGCATCCAGCTCCTCGATCTCGAATGGGTGTGACCAGAGGAGTCCCGAACCTGCGACCGTTGCAGCATGATGGATCGAACCGACGGACCCCAACTTGAAGAACAAGCGACCCCTCGGCCCCAGGTCCTCCCCCAGGCGGATCACATCTGCGAGGGAGCGCAATGCTTCGTCCCGACGACCTGCCCCTGCGAGCTCTTCTGCCTCCAGGAGCCAAGCCGCCGCCAGGCGAAAGCCAGCCCGGTTCCTCCTATGCAGGGAGCCCTTGGCGATGATCGAATCCACCCCCGCCATCAGGTCCTCGGAAAGGTAGCAGGATTCGTGCTGGAGGGCCTCGCGTGCCTCGGGAAGGATGGGCCTCATCGATTCGAGGTGGGCCCTGGCAATCTCTGCTTGCTCCGGGTCGAGGGTGCCCGCGTACATCTCCCGGAACAGTCGTTGCCACCTCACCCGCGAGGGCATGGGGACGTCCATGATCTTCCCGAAAACGAAGTCGAGCTTCTCGGCACCGCTTCCTGGAATCGGCTCCCCTCGCAGGACCGGTCGCTTCTGCTCCTCCAACTCCGCCATGATTGCCTGGAGCTTGGGAAGGACCTCGTCCCGCGCCGCGACCAGCTTCTTCTTGTCGGAGCTGTCCCGTGAAACGAAACTTCCCACGGCTATGAAGGCGGCTACAAGCGCAAGGACGAGAAGCAGGAATACTATGAAGAAGCTTCGCATTCTTCAGTTCCCCTTCGTCATCTCCACCGAAGCCGCGGAGCGGGAGGCGTGCCAGTTACTCCTGGACGATTCCGATCGGGTAAACGCGAATATCCCGTTTGACCTCTTCCGCATCGATTCTCCTCGCCAACGAACCCGATGATACCACCCCCTGACTCGGGAACGAAACTCGGGGAGGGTACCCCTGGATCGCCGCCTCGCGTGTGCCCGAAGACTGGAAACCAAACCTGAGGGTATGATCGCCACAGGCCGGCTTAGACGCCCTCAGATCATCGCAGACCTCGGGGAAGACTTCCGGGACGCAGCACCTTCCCCGGATCCATCACAGGCGATCTGGGCCGGCCTGAGGGGGATCTGGAGGGTCGGCCAGCCTTCTCCCTTCCCTCTCCGCTCTGTATCCGCCTCGTTCCGATCGGCCGACCCTCGGGAGAAACCGATGCGCAGACACCACGGCCTCGTGAACCGCCAGGCCGTCCGATCGAAGTTCGCTTCCGCAGGATACCGCACCAGCCAGGAGGTCCTCGACTACCTCGAGGCCCTCGTCGGCGCCGCTATCAAGACTGGGATCAAGGGCATGGTCGGCCGCGCCCGGACGACCGTCACCGTCGAGGAGATCTCTCGGGGCAAGATTCTCGGCGACCCCACTGTGCCGGCCAAGAATGCCCCGCCAACCAACTCTCGCCGCAAGGTCAACCGGGGCCTCCTCCGTCGATAGTTCCCGTCACACTCCGCAAGCTGCTCCGCCGATTCAAACAGGAGAAACTCCAATGGGGTTCTACATCCTTCTGAGGGACCGGGCACGATTCGCCGACCTGGACCGGTGCCTGTTCCTCCTCCCCACGGAGGAGCAGGAGAGTCGCCACGAGGAGGACCTCTCCAACGGCGATGTCCGATCCCTTGTCGCCGACCCCGATGTCGAGAGGGTCGAGCTGAGCCTCGACTTTCTCCGCAGGGTTCTCCGCTCGACCCCGCCGCCGACCCGATCGTAGGCGGCACCTAGGGCGTTCCACCCAAAACCAATTGAGTTTCATCTGCTCCCCCCCTGTCACGGCCGAGCCTCGGGGGCGGTTTCTCCATGTCATTCTGGCCACATAGGAGGCATTCCGATGCCCATGACCCAAGATGTACGTCGTCAGATTGATCAACTCCGGGAAGAGATCCGCACCATCGGTGCGACCCTACGCCAGCTCCGGGAGGACCTCGCTGAAGTCGACCAAGTGAAGAGCGGGCCGCGGGGCGAGATCGACCTCGCACTCTGGAACAAGGGGGAGGAGGTCCGCCATCAGATCCGGGTGGTGATCTCGAGGAGAGAGGAGGTCCAGGGGAGGTTGAACGATCTCCTCCGACCATTCCGAGCCGCTCGAATCGTTCCTGCGTTGCGAGAGACCGGCGGATCGGTGAGAGAGTTCATCACCGAGGTCCGCGCGGTGCTGCCGATAGAGAGCTCGGCCACTCCTCACCTTCGTGAGGCGCTGGATGGGGCTATCGGCATCGATGACGAGGGGCACATGCTCGGCAAGATCCTGGACCTGTTCATGTTCCGGGAGATTCGCGGAGCGGTCGAGCAGGTGCTCGGGATAAGAGTGAGCAACGGAAATGGGGGATGAGACGCGGCCGGCGAGGGAGGGCCCGTGGTCATTGGCCGCGCCTCTCCCCCGTCCCGGAGGAAGGGTGGTCTGTAAGGGCTGCCCTTTTTTTACATCCTGAACATACCGGAAGGGGATCGGGGGAGAGTCATCGCCCGATCCTGGGCCATCGAGGGCCCTTGGAATTATTTCACATCAGGTGTCATGGGACCACGGGCTACGAGCCAGATCCGGTATGACCGCGGGGGTATGTGTCGTTGGGATAAAGCCACACTCGAATCTCAAGTGCCGTTTCAAAGTATTCTCTAGCTGACTGACCTTACCCCGTCCTATCAAAAAGACCCTCTCCCGGTCATCGGCCCTGGAACCTGTGACGCGGGCAGCAGAAGGGCATCTCGGGCCTCTGAACTTGGAGCCAGCGCTGGGGAAGAGGGGGGATCCTAGGACTCGAAGGCAGCAGATGAGTTCTGGGGGGCGATGTAGCCGAATCTTGCGCCTGGGCGCTGATCCACGGCCGATTCGAGGTCTAGGGGCGTTTTGAGAGGACGGGATGGAGTTTTTCGGATGGACAGCCAGGGCTGGATCAAGCCACGGGAGCTGAAAACCTTCCCGGCCGGGCCGGAATACAAGATCAAGACAACGCGACCTAACCAGCAGTGGCAGACCGATGCGACCTACCTACAGGTAAAAAATTGGGGCTGGTACTACCTGATTTCGGTACTGGACGATTTTAGTCGCCGCATCCTGGCGTGGAAGCTCCAAACATGCATG
>JAPUJT010000035.1 GCA_027296055.1 Planctomycetota bacterium
CCGTTCGGAGAGATCGTCTGTGTGGCAGGCCTCGATGGAGTTTGCATCGGAGACACCGTCGCCGACCGGGAGAACCCGCGGGCGCTTCCCCGCGTGCAGGTGGAGGAGCCTACCGTCAGCCTCACGTTGAAGGCCAACACCTCGCCGCTCTCCGGTCGGGACGGGCGGTTTCTCACGGCTCGGCACATCGCCGACCGGCTCGAAAAGGAGGGGCTCAGGAACTCGAGTCTCAGGATCAGCAAGGCCCCGGGGGGAGACGGTCGGGTCGTCGCTGGGAGGGGAGAGCTCCAGCTTGCCGTCCTGGTCGAGACGATGCGTCGGGAGGGATACGAGATGGAGGTCTCCAGGCCCGAGGTGATCTTCCGTGAAGTGGATGGTGTGGTTCACGAACCCTACGAGGATGTGATCATCGACGTTCCATCGAGCTTCATCGGGCCAGTCACGGAGGAGCTCTCGAATCGCAGGGGACAGGTGAGGAACCTCGATGTGGGACTCGACGGCCGGGCGCGCATCGATATCAAGATTCCCTCACAGGGCCTGCTCGGTTTCCGATCGACCTTCCTGATCGTCACTCGCGGGCAGGGGATTCTCCACACCAACCTCTCGGGTTACGAGCGCGCGGGCCCTGCCGTGGCGGGTCGACTGGGGGGAAGTCTTGTCGCGGATCGGCCCGGAAGGGCCACGGGGTACGCCCTCTGGAATCTTCAGGATCGCGGCACCCTGTTCGTCGCCCCCGGAACCGAGGTGTACCCAGGCATGGTCATCGGCGAGTCGAGCATGGAGCACGACATTCCCTGCAATCCGAGTCGGGAGAAGCACCTCACCAACGTTCGCGCCGCCAACGCCGACGATGACATCCACCTCAGCCGGACGCGCACCCTTACCCTCGACCAGGCCCTCCTATGGATCAACTCCACCGAGATGGTGGAGGTGACGCCAAAAATCTTCCGCATCCGGAAGCGAAGTCTGCCCTCCGCACGGGGAAGATAGCGCCGCGCTGTCAGTCGAGCGCCTACAATCGCAGCCTGGAGGGCTCATTGCAGGACGCAGGCCATCGAACGACTCCGCCACTGGCTGAGACCGCACTTCGCGGGCCAGGACTGCAGCTCTTCGCTCTCTCCTTTCTGGCCCTCTCTCTCGAGCTTCTCCTGATCCGATGGGTTCCCTCCGCGATTCGCCTCGTCGCGTACTTCGCCAACCTGATGCTGATCAGCTCGTTCCTGGGTCTCGGGCTCGGTGCGCTGATCAGCTCGCGCCGCTTGCGTCTCTTTCAGTGGTTCCCGGTGATCCTCGCGGTCGATATAGGGTTCATATTCATCTGCAAGTCGGAACTTCCGGGCAGCTCGATAGAGGTTCGTTTTCACCAGGCGGCGCCAACGTTTCTGAACCATGCTCTTCTCGTCGGGATCTTCATCTTCAACGTGCTCGTGTTCGTCCCTCTGGGCGAGAGGATCGGCCAGTTATTTCACGCCCTCCCTGCCCTCCGGGCCTATTCCTGGGATCTGGGCGGCAGCCTCTGCGGAACCCTCGCGTTCGGGGCCTTCTCTCTCCTCGCCTTCTCTCCCCTGTGGGGCATGGTGTGCGTTGCGGCGCTGTATCTGGTCGTATCTCGGGGCAAGGGTGTTCTCTGGGCCGCCTCCGGGCTGGCGGTGGCTATCGCCTTCCTTTCCCTGGTCGACGAGCCGGGGGCGCTCTGGTCTCCCTACTACTACATCACGGCCCAGGAGATGCGAGAGGACGGCTCCGCGACTGACCCTGCGAATCCCCCCGAGGGGGTGCGCACGATGACCGACCCACCTACGTACCTGGTTCGGGTGAATCAGGATTTCTACCAGCCCCACGGAACGATGAACCCTGACCGGTACTCGCCAGGTTCGTGGGGAGGGGAAAGAGCCGCGGGGACCCGGGATCAGTACTTCCTACCCTACGTCGTCAAGCCCGGACCCAGGCGCGTGGCGGTCGTGGGGGCAGGCGGCGGCCAGGATGTGGAGGCGGCGCTCCTGAACGGCGCCGAGCAGGTCGACGCCGTCGAGATCGATCCGGAGCTGGTAGCCCTGTCCCGCCGCGTGAATGCAAGCGGAGTCTACGACGATCCAAGAGTCCGCGTCGTCGTGGACGACGCCCGCGCCTTCCTGCGGAGGACCGAGGAACGATACGACTTGATCGTCTTCGGGTATCTGGATTCCCAGGCCCTGTTCAGCTCGATGAGCAATATCCGGCTGGATGGTTATGTCTATACGGTGGAGAGCATCCGGACCGCATTCGAACGGTTGAATGACGATGGGGCGATCGCCCTCTCCTTTCTGGCGGGCGACAAGGTCGAGCTGATCGACCGATTGATACGCATGGTCCGGGAGGCTACGGGAAGGAAGCCAATCTGCTATTTTGGCAACGGCCCTGTCACCCTGCTCAGCTTCAAGAACCCGCCGGACAACGTTCCCGATGAGTTCGGTCCGTGGAGGCGCTTTCTGGGCGAGCCTCCCGCCGGGCCGATTCCCACGGATGATTGGCCCTATCTCTATATGTCCCGGAGGGGGATTCCCACAGACTATCTGCTGGTGATCGGGACGCTCCTCGTCCTCTCGGTGGTTGCGGTTCTCGGACTGATGCCCCGGGGTGCAGGCTTCGCCGAGGTCCATTTCTTTTTCATGGGCGTCGGATTCCTGCTCCTTCAGACCCGGAGCATCTCCACCTGCTCCCTCTATTTCGGCGCCACGTGGATGGTCACGACGGTGATCATCATCGGAGTGCTCCTGATGGTTCTCCTGGCGAACTATGTGGTGCTGCATCACCTGCGGAGTTTTTCCAGGAGGCTGTATATTCCGCTGCTCATCTCCCTGGCGGTGGTGTACCTCATTCCGACGAACCTGATCCTCTCGCTGCCGCTCGTGGGCCGAGTCGCCTGGTCGATGCTGGGCGTACCTCTGCCAATCTTCTTCGCCGGGCTCATCTTCTCCACGACGTTTCGATCCAGCCCCAACCCATCCGCCGCCTTCGGGGCCAATCTGATCGGCGCGACCATCGGAGGCTTCCTGGAGTACCTGGGGATGGCGATCGGCCATCAGGCCCTGGGACTGATCGTCATGGGGGCGTATGTGGCCAGCTTCATCTTCGTCGGTCGGGGCGCGCACACCGGGAGGGCTGGGGGAGCGTCCCCTCTGAACTCCTGAGCAAGACTGTCCGGGTCAGGGATGGGGAGGCTGGGCCGTGGGGGTGGCCGGCAGGCGGACCGAGAAGACCGATCCCTTCCCGGGGTCGCTCTCCACCGAGATGGATCCTCCATGCTCCTCGACGATCCACTTGGTGATCGCGAGGCCGAGCCCACTTCCACCGGTTCGACGTGAACGGGCCTTGTCGACCCGATAGAACCGCTCGAAGAGGTGAGGGAGGTCATCTTCGGGTATCCCCGGGCCGTCGTCCTCCACCCGGAACACGACGGCCCCGTTATCGACACGCAGGCATGCGCGGCTCCTGCCGCCGCGACGGTTGTGGATGATGGAGTTGGATATCAGGTTGATTGCCATTTCCTGAAGCAGCTCTCGATTGCCCTGCATCTTGGCGGGCACGGTGGCTCTGTCGAGTACCACTCCTCGTGCCTCCGCCATGGGCCGCAAGAGATCAATCGTCTCGTCGACGACCTTCTCCAGATCGATGCTCTCTCGGAAGATAGTTCCGTTCCCCGAGTCGGCTCTCGCCATCCCGAGCAGGACGCCGATGAGCGACTTCATTCGATTGGCCGCTCGATCGATCGCCTGGAGAGCCTCCTCGTACTCGGCGGCCTCGCGCTTCCTGGAGAGCGAGTGCTCCGTGTGAACGAGGATGACCGAGAGCGGTGTTCGCAGCTCGTGCGACGCGTCCGCGGTGAATCGCTTCTGGCGCTCTACGGCGGACTGCAACCGATCGAACGCTTCGTTGAGGACGCCGGCGAGACCTCCAAGCTCGTTCTCGGTTCGTTTCAGGTTGATCCGGCGTGAGAGATTTGACTCGGAGATCTCGGAAGCAGCCTCGCTGATCCGACGGATCGGCTTCAGGACCCTTCCCGCGAGAAACCACCCACCAAGGAGTGAGATGATCAGGACCGTCACCCCGATGCCGGCGACCTTCCCTGTAAAGGCTCCCAGGTCCTCCCGAACCCGATCGGTTGCCTGGCCGACGAGCACCCAGGTCCCGTCGTGACCACGCCGGGACACTTCGCGATTTCCATCCCGGTCGCGTATGCCTGACTCGGCAGCCCGCGTCACCAGCAGGCCTGGTGGCGCGGTTGCGGCGATCGATCCGTGTCGATCCCAGAACACGAAGTAGGGGCTGTCCGGGTCATTGCTCTTGAACAGGCTGTAATACTGGGGCGAGATCTCGAGCTCGAATCCATCCACCTCATCCTCGACGGACCCGGCCAGGGCGATCGCGTGGACGTCGAGCCTGCTGTCCAACGAAGCGTACATTGAGCGCCGCTGTGACTCGATCAACGTGGCGCCGTAGGCGACGATGACGAGGACAAGAATAACGGCGTACCAGAAGAAGAGGATCCCGCGGATGGACCTACGCATCGATGATGTACCCTTCTCCCCGGCGTGTCTTCACGAACTCCCGGCCTAGCTTCTTCCGGAGAGACGAGATATATACGTCGACCACGTTCGAGAAGGTGTCCCCATCGTCGTTGTAGATATGGTCATAGATCATGGACTTCGTGACGAGCTGGCCGCGGTGGAGGGCAAGCAGCTGGAGAAGGGAATATTCCTTGGGCGTGAGGGAGACGACCTGTCCTCCCCTTTGCACCGTGCGTGAATTGGTGTCGATCTCGATGTCCCCGATCGAGAGGAGCGGAGAGGGGTGCGCCTTCGATCGCCGGATCAATGCCCGGAGACGGGCGAGCATCTCTCCGAGGTCGAAGGGCTTCGTGAGATAGTCGTCCGCGCCGTTGTCGAGCCCGCGGATGCGGTCGCTCAAGGCGTCCCGGGCGGTCAGGATGAGGACGGGAGTCAGCTTTGTTTCACGGAGACGCTGCAGAATGCTCCATCCATCGACACCAGGGAGCATGAGATCCAGCAGCAGGGCGTCGTAGTCGACTTTCTCGGCCTGGAACAAACCATCTTCGCCGTCATAGGCCACGTCGACGGCGTACCCCTCCTCCTCGAGCGCCTTGCGGATGCCTCGTGCTAGATCGACCTCATCTTCGATCAGCAGGACGCGCACCGAGAGAGCCTCCTAGTCGTCGTCATCGTCGTCGTCATCATCATCATCTTCCTCTTCGATTTTGATGATGTCGCCGGTCTCGCCGTTCACTTCGACTTCGAGCAGTTGAGGGTTGGTCTTGCCCTTGACCACGACGACTTCCATGATCACCTTTCCCCCCACCATCTCGATCTCCGCCTCGATCGCCCTGCCCCCCGTCTCCTGTTCGGCCTTCTGGATCGCCTCGACCAACGAGATCTTTGCGCCGTCCAGGATCTTCTTCCACTTCTTCCCGCCTCCCGAAGCGGATAGGGCCGAGAGCCCCACAGAGGCGATAGCGAGAACGATCACGAATGCGAAAACGGGCCGCTTTGCTGCCATGACTCTCCTCCTCGTCACATAACCAGTCTAACCCGGGCTACGGAGCCTGCGCAGGCGCGGTCGTAGCACCATGGACACGCGATGCCCAGTTTACACGGCGGCTCGTTAAGAAAACATGAAGAAGGCGCTAGGAGGCCGACTGATGGCGTATGATGGGTCAGTCATCAATACCATGGCTCCGGTGTCGAACGAAGAGGAGTCCCGTCGCGAATTGCGGGAGGGGAATCTTCAGAAATCTTGGAGAATCTACGATTCCCACGATTTTCAGGCATCTGGAGGCCCCGGTTAATGTCGCCTTAAGGTTCGGGCGAATATAATGTCGGGATAGAGGTCCGAAATGTAATCCGGGCGTCTTCCGCCTGCGAAGCCAACGCTCGGGTCGGTGGTCGATAGAGGGGGGTGCGAAGTCCACGAAGGGAGGGTTCTAGGATGCGAATGACTATATTGCTCGCGCTGGGCCTTGCAGCGATCGGGGGTGTGATTTTTGCGGGAGATGTGTATCAACCGATACTCCAGCCGGCGAACTTCGTCGACTCCGATGGCAACCCTTACCCCATCGACAACACCAATTGGCCAATGATTCCGGGGACCACATTGATCTACGAGGGGGTGGCCCGAAGCGGACCCCTCCACGATGAGATCTATACCACGCACGAGACCAAGGAGATCCTGGGCGTCCTCTGTACCGTGGTCGAGCACCTCGAATGGATCTGGAATTTCGAGACCTCCACCTGGAAGTTGAAGGAGATGACGTCGGAATGGCACGCCCAGGATTCCCAGGGGAATGTCTGGTACTTCGGGGAGGACACCGTGGAGTTCGACGATGCGGACGATTTCGACACCACGGAGGGCGGGTCGTGGGAGGCGGGAGTAGACGGTGCAGTGCCAGGCATCGCCATGCCGGGCGATCCCGTTGTCGGCCTCACCTATCAGATGGAGTACTACGAGAATGTGGCCGAAGACAGGGGAAAGATTCTCCGACTGAACGCGAAGGTCTCCACCTTCCAGGCCGACTTCAAACACGTCCTGATGACCAAGGAGTGGACTCCCCTGGAGCCCGGTGCCGTCGAGCACAAGTACTGGGCGCCGGATCTGGGACTCGTCCTGGTCACCGGCCCCAAGGGCTCACATTGGTTCATGCAGTTGATCGGAATCGTGGTCGAGTAGTCCTGTGCACAGGGCATCCAGGGATCTTCTCGACGCTGAAGTCGAACCACCTCCGCACTCCCGCCTACAACCTTAAGCCAACCTGAAGAAGTTCCGCCCGAACTTCTTCTCCTCACTCAAGATGTCGACTCCATCTTCACCGGGCCTTCACCCTTCCGATGATAGTCTGCGAGCGAAATGAGTCGCACGTGATCGAGATTGTTGGCGGCGCTCACGCGCGCCTCCGCGGAGATCTCGGAGGGGGGGGAAGGAGGTGTTGGTTGATGTAGTGGGAACCCGGAAGAGTTGAGTTTGCATACCCGACAGAAAAGTGAACAGGAGAAACCGAGATGAAGAAATACACGCTCATGCTGACCGCAGTTCTGATAGGCGTCGGTGCGCTCTTCTTCGCGGGGTCTGCCCCGGAGAGCCAGGCCAATGCCAGCGTCGAAGTGATCGAGTTCGACGAGACGGATGTCTACTTCGAGTACAATTCCACGGATCTCGATCTGGGCTTGCATCTCTTCTTCGATGCAGAAGGTTGGGAGAAGGTGGATGTCACGGGTCCGAACGGCACCAGGTTCTCTATCAAGAACGGAGGAGCCTTGCGGCAGCTTGGAAGCACCGAGGTCTTCACCGAGAGCGCGGAGCCTGCGCTCGACGAGGAGAATCTCGAGGAGGAAATCGCGGCGTTCAAGGCGATGTTTCCAGAGGGTGAGTACCGATTCCGGGGAAGGACAATCAACGGTGATATGCTGGAGGGCGAGGCGGAGCTGACCCACGACCTGCCGGCCGCGCCGGGTCTCATCTTTCCGGATCCCGAATCGGAGGAGAATGTGGCGGATCCGGAAGCCACAGTGATCGAATGGAGCGATGCCTCCGGTCTCGGCGATCCGGTGATCGTGCGCTACGAAATCGTCGTCGAGTTCGAGGACGAGGAGTCGGAAGAGGTGTTCGTGGTCGCCATCCAGGTACCGGCAGATGCCGAGGCCGCGAGCCAGAGCGTGACGATTCCCGCGGAGTTCTTCGCAGGCCTCGAAGGGCGCGATGGGGACTACAAGGCCGAGGTCGTGGCGATCGAGGGAACACGAAACGCGACGATTGTAGAGGCCGAGTTCGAGCTCGCGGAGGAAGAATAGCCTCGGACCCGGCATCGAGTCCCGGAACCCGTAGTTGACGGATAAGTCGAGGCGCGCCACGGCAGGAATGGGGAAGCTCCAATCCCCTGCCGTGGCGTTCTCGCGCTCCCGAAGCATTCCTCTAGATCTGTCTCGGATCCAGATAACCTCCCCAGCCTCACCCACTTCGGTGTCTTAGTATGTGGTGGCGGCGTCCTCGTTTCCCGACGTGGACTGCCGTCGTGATACCACGCGATTGCTAGCGGAGTGGCCGAGATCGTATCACGCAGACTTACGCCCGAGGAGCAGGTCGAACAGCTCGCCGAAGCCTACCACGAGAAGCTCGAGAGAGGCGATGAGCCCGACCGGCAGGCGGTCCTCGACGCCCATCCGGATATCGCAGAGATCCTTGAGCGGCGACTTGCGCTGGTGGAACTGATCTATGGAGTGGCGGACGAGCGTGGTCCGGTTGGTGAAAAGGGCGTTGTCAGGGAACAGGCGAAAACACCTACCAACGACGCGGACGCCCTCGAGAGCGGGGGGGCTGATGATACGCCGGGGCGCATTGGCCCGTACCGTATTGTCGCTCCTCTCGGAATGGGAGGGATGGGAGTCGTCTACCTCGCCGAACAGACCGACCCGATCCGGCGTCGGGTGGCCATCAAGGTGATAAGGCCGGGGATGGACACAAAGGAGGCGATCGCGCGCTTCGTGCTGGAACGGCAGGCGCTTGCCATGATGTGTCATCCCCACATCGTCCAGATCTACGACGCAGCCGAAATGGAAAACGGGCGCCCGTACTTTACGATGGAGTACATAAACGGAACCGCAATCACCGAGTACGCTGACGCGAGACGACTGCAGATCCAGGACCGTCTCGAGCTCTTTTGTCAGTTCTGTGAAGGGGTACAGCATGCGCATAGCAAGGGGATCATTCACAGAAGCCTGAAGCCATCGGATGTACTCGTGACAACTCTCTCGGGCAGACAGTATGTGAAGATCATCGACTTCGGCGTCGCCCAGATGGCCGACACTGAATTCTCGGAGCAGGAGCCCACCACGGAGCGCGGCCAGATGGTGGGAACGCCGGAATACATGTCACCGGAGATGCTGGAGATCTCGACTCGCGAGATCGACCCCCGTGCCGACATTTACCACATGGGCATCATCCTCTATCAACTTCTGGCAGGATCTCTGCCGTATGATCTCGAAGGCATGCGAGCAGCCGGGCTCGAGGAGATTCGGCTGAGGGCTGGCGAGGAGGAGCCTCCCTGGCCCAGCGTCCGCGTTAACACGATGGGGGATGCGGCTACCGATGTGGCAATGTTCCGTGGGACGAATCCATCGGCACTCTCCCGCTCCATCCGAGGTGAGCTGGACTGGATCACCATGAAGGCGATGGCGAGGAATCGGCGCCGTAGATACGCCTCTGCCGCCGAGCTCGCGGTGGACATCCAGCGATTTCTTTCCGGTGACGCCGTCCTCGCTGCGCCTCCATCCGCCGCCTATCGTTTCAGGATGAGGTTGATGAAATCCAGGCTTGCCCTGGTCGCTGCGGGTGCAGTGCTTGTCGGTGTGACCTTTGGTCTTGGCGTTCTGACAGCCCAGTACGTGGGTGATACATCAGCTCCGGCAGGGGCCCAGGCCCCCGCGCTGATTGCCCTGTCCGGAGCGTGGCTCGCTTGCGCCGGCTGGCTGGGATTCCGCCTGTCACGATAGTCGCGAGCCAGGTTGTCGGCTGCAACTGCGAGCCGATACGGCCTCCTTCGGGAACTGCCTTGGCTCCGGATTATCTCCCCAGCCTTACCCACTTCGGTGTCTTAGTAGGGGAGGGGGACTGACCTCCCCCAGCTCGAACCGCCATCCTGGTACCAGGAGGTTGCTAGCGGAATGGACGAGAGCGCAGCACATCCGCCGACTCCCCATGAGCAGGTCGAGCAGCTCGCCAAGGCGTACCTCGAGCAACTCGAGAGAGGTGAGAAGCCTGACCGCCGGTCGATCCTCAACGCCCATCCGGATCTCAGAGAGCTCCTGAACCGACAGTTTGACCTGATGGAAATGATCCACGGGGCTCGCCCTGATCCTGAACCTGGCGGCGAAAAGGGCAGATTCACCGGCCCGCCGGGGGCACCCCCCGAGGCACCGTACTCCTCCGGCGCCGATGATCCCGATGACGAGCCGGAGCACATCGGCCCGTATCGCCTCATCGAGCGGATCGCGAGCGGCGGGATGGGGGTCGTCTACCTCGCCGAGCAAACCGACCCAATCCTTCGTCGGGTAGCACTCAAGCTGATCAAAGCAGGGTTGGATACAGACGAGGTTATCGCTCGATTCGAGTGGGAGAGACAGGCACTTTCTCTGATGAGCCATCCCCACATCGTTCGTATGTTCGACGCCGGCAAGACAGAGAACGGCCGCCCCTACTTCGCCATGGAGCACATTCCGGGCCTCCCAATCAACGACCACGCCGACCGGAACCGGCTGCGGATCATCAGAGAACCAATGAATCGTTGCCTGGGGGATTATTTCAAAGAGTCCCCGCGAAACGAGCGTGCTTCGTGTCTGGAAGGGGAGGGGATGAACCCTCACCTCGTGCGCCGATCTCAAGGAGCGGTGTCAGCGAGTCGGAGCGCGGGTGGCTAGTGTCGGCGCCTTGCCATGAATGAGCATTCCCTTGGACAATCCTGCAAAGTTGTGAGTGTTTTGGGGGAAACGTTCGCATTGAAGGACCTTCATTGCCTCTGAAAATCATGCGGAAGGAGGTGTCCTCTCATGGGGCGAAGCGTTCTCGGAGAATACAAGGATAGACACAACGAGCGCACTACGTGGAAGTCCGTAAGGCCCAGGCCAAGGGAGAAGGATCCTGGTTTGGCCCTGACCTTCGCTTTCCTGGTGACGGGTCTGGGCCACTTCTACATCCAGAAGATCCGCAGAGGCATCCTCTTCATGGCTGGACAAGCGGCCAATGTAATCATCATCCTCGTGGTCATGGAGGGATCCAGGGCGGCGCTCCCCATCTTCCTGCTCACGGCCGCCGGGATCTGGATTGCGGGGATGTGGGACGCGTACGAACAAGCTCACAGTCTCAACGCGAGAATTGCGCTTACCGCTCAGGCGAAAGAAAGGGCGGCGAAGGAAGTTGTCCCGACGGATTCCTGATTGGAGCGGGCCGCCTTGTGGAGGTCTCGATTCCCGCGCCCCCACGAGTCTCTTATGCCTTCCAGGCTCCCGTTTCCCTTCGTACCTGTTCCGGCCGGAGCGATATCGGGCGGAGGTTCCGGGCGGTGCATCTTTCGCGAGAAGGCCGAAGCATGAGAGATGCTACACTCCAGCCATTCGTCTTCATGATTGGTGGACAACACAGGGCTTGATGCTGTGACCTCCACGATGTCAACGAGATCCCCCGTCCTGCCGTAACCCCCTTCAGCATATGAAACTATGGGGAGCGCCACGCCTTGGGCGGAATCCGCCGAGGGTCAGGGAGTGTCGGGGAGAGGCAATGAGTGACAGCAGAGTGTCTACAAATTTGCAACAGCGACAGGTCGGCGTGGAGCTGGGGTCAGGAGGGTCCCTCCATCGGAACGTGGCTGGCGTGCGCCCGGCGGTCGGCGAATGGCACAGACCTTCAAAATGGAAGGCGAGAATTTGGCGGACGGCGCAATTCACAGTGTGATCTGAGGCTGACGACGCCAGAAATCCGTGGATTCGGCTATACGGTTGATTACGATGCATGGCTGCCACAGTTCAAATGAGAAGTGTCCGTAAGAAATATGCTCGCTGTTTCACGTCGAAAGGTGAGGAGCGCACGATGACAACAACCGGAGTCATGGAGCTACTGAAGGAGAACAAGAACGAGCGGGGTATCGAACACTGGAAGAAGAAGGCCTTGAAGACGAAGCTCTTGAGCTTCGGGCTGGGATTGACCCAGCTTCGGAAGATCTCGAAGAAGATCGGGAGAGATCACGAGCTTGCTCAGCAGCTCTGGAAGAGTAACGTCTACGACGCCAAGATCGTCGGGCTCCTCATCGACGACCCGAAGTTGATGACGCGCGAGCAGATCGAGAAGCAGGTCGAAGATGTCGATGCCGGCTACCTGGCCCACGTCTTCTCATCCTGTGACGCGACCCTGGCGAAGACCCCCTTCGCCCTGGAAGTGGCGAGCGACTGGAGAGACAGCAAGGATGCCACCCGGCGTCGCTGTGCCTGGGGGCTCATCTACGAGAGCTCGAAGCTCAAGGGGAAGAAGGCGCCCGGTGACGATTTCTTTCTCGAGTGTATCGATCGCATCGAGAAGACGATTCATGAGGACAGGGACATGTGGGTCCGGGAGTCGATGAACGGCGCGCTCTTCGGCATCGGCAAGCGGAACAAGAAGCTGAACAAGCGGGCCATCAAGGCGGCTAAGGCGATCGGGCCGGTGGATGTCGACTACGGCGACGACAACGACTGCGAGCCGATCGATGTCCTGAAGCATCTCACCAGCGACTACGTCAAGAAGAAGCTCGGCACGTAGATCGCCGAGTACTGCCGGGTGGCGTCGATCCATGAGAGGAGGCGGGAGTGTCAAGGAGAGGGATCTAGAGGCATTGAGGTGTCCACAAATCTGCTACACTCCCTGGGAGGGGAGTGCATGCTTGCACGGCATCCATGTATTTCGTAGACTAGTCGTAGAAAGCGGGGACGATGATCGTATCTTTCGGCGACAAGTCGACCGAAGACTTGTACCAGGGCCGAGCGATCAAGCGGGTGAGGCGAATCCCCGAGGACGTTCACCCTGCGGTGCTCAGGAAGCTCGACATGCTCAACGCGGCCGAGGAACTGAAGGATTTGAGGTCCCCGCCCGGCAATCGCCTCAAGCGGTTGGAAGGAGATCTCTCGGAGTTCCACTCCATACGCGTCAATGACCAGTGGCGGCTAGTCTTCCGGTGGACAGACGGCAGCGTGCATGATTTGAAGGTGACGGACTACCACCAGGTCGCGGAGGTCGAGTCATGATACCTGCAAACCGAATCCCATCCCATCCTGGCGAGGTTCTCCTCGAGGAATTCCTCGCGCCACTCGGAATCTCGCAGGTCACGTTCGCGGAGCATATCGGCGTACCGGTCCAGCGCGTCAACGAGATTGTCCGCGGCAAGAGGGGCGTCTCTCCCGAAACGGCCTGGCTTTTGGCCGAAGCCCTCAACACCACGCCGGAGTTCTGGGTCAACTTGCAGCGGAACTACGACCTCGCTACCCGACGGCCCACGCGCAGCGTCGGGCGTCTCCAGCGAGCCAGGTAGGGCACAGGCAGGGAACCGGCGATCACCCCGTCTAATTCCAATAGCCTTCCTCGGCCCATGGGACCATTACGGGGTTCGAGGCGACACAACCATTCAAGGAACGGGTTCCGCTGTGGGGGGTAGACGCGAAAGAGCCGGAGTGTAGCACGGCACTCCGGCCCTCAATCCTCATAACTGGTGGGCGATATTGGACTTGGACGACTGATCTCCAAGGTGCTGGCGGCTGAAGATGCGGTGCAAGGCTCGCTGGAAACGGCGCAGGTAGTTGTGTTCGCTGGCGGCCTTGGGTATCGGCAGGTTGCGGATAGCCCAAAAGGCGCCGTGAGGCCTCTCTAGAAGCTGGCCGTACTGATCTACCTTGTGAAACTCCTCGCAACAGACAAGATCCCAGCCATCCTTGAAGTCATCCACGTCCCATCCACTCACGTGCGTTTGCCACGAGGCGCCATCCATTCCCAAGGAGTCCTTTTCGCCCGGTTTGTACGACTGAGGGTAAAACCCCAGGGGCGTGAAGACCACGATCTGGCGGCGCGCCACGCGCTTAGCCTCCCGAAGGAAACGGTGACCACTTTCCTTGTCCAGGTGCTCGATGAAATCGAACGCCAAGACTGAGTCCACCGAATCGGACGGCAAGAGCTTCATGGCCGTATCCCACTCGCAATTCAGGAGCACATGTCGTGAACGGTATCTTCTACTTCCCATCAGCCGCAGAAGGTACGGAAGGTGCGGGTCCACACAGATGTGGACCTGGGCCTTGACCCAGGATTGGGGTCGCCTTCCGCTGCCCACATCGAGGACGACCTTCGTGTTCCGGATTCTGGAACGCGCCACCTTCCACGCCCGATCATGGGGGACCCAGACGACGGACATGCATGTAAGCTCCCGAGTCGCCGAAGCTCATCCGAATTCGAGATTCTACCACAGAGGCCTTGCATGCCGAAGAGCCTCCCGTAAGCGGGTCTTCGGAGAGCTGAACGAGACAGGAGAATTGAGAGGAAGGCCCTGCGAGAGGTCACGTCCCCCGCTGGAGATTCCTTGGAGGAGTGATTCGCGTGGGGAGCGTTATGGAAGAGGCCGGCATGCAGAAACTGCTACACTCCCGCCTCTTATCATAAAAACTGGTGGGCGATACAGGACTTGAACCTGCGACCTCCACGATTCCCGTGGTTTCCGCAAGAGGTCATGGAGGTGCAAGGAGGGACGAGCCTACCCCCATCTTAGGTCCAAACCGAAGGGCACAGCAGCGAGAACGCGACGCTCCGGATGTTGCCCAGGTGGACCACGCCCGATCCAGGCGATCTTCGAGGGAAACTTCCTCGTCACAATGCTTCCGAACTTTTCGTGATTCTTTCTTGCGAAGATCCGCGGTGCTCTGGTAAGATATACCTTGCCTCCAATGACCTCCACGTAGAGAGAGATCGCGAGTGCAGGAACTTCAGGCATAGGCGCCTGAGAGACCTCCGCGAACTTGACGGGTACGTCCATGTGATGGGAAAGGGGCCCACCCGGGCTCCGTTTGCCCTATGGACGGAGCTCCACGTCCTGGCTCGAGCTCTCGGCGGAAAGAGATTGGGCGTCCGTCGCCAATAAAGCTACAAGGAGGAGCCGAACACGAGTAGAGGTTTCCCACATCCACCCCGCACGAGTGGCACATTGCCATGGCCACGTTTCGGGGTTCGGAATTTTAAGTGTAGCGATCAACCCTCGCGTTGCCTCGCAAGAAGAGAAGGAGACGCCGGGGGACACCGCTCTGCGAGAGGCCGAAGGAGGCGGCGGCTCCGAAGGAGGTGTGGAGCTTCGACTTCGTCCACGACTGGACCGAGTATGGCCGCAAGCTGAAGATGCTGACCTTCGTGGACGAGTACACCCGGGAGTGCCTCGAGATCCGAGTGGAGAAACGAATGAGAAGTCGGGACGTCCTGGAGACCCTGGATGAGTGTCTGGACGAGGAGCTCTTCTGGAGTCGGGGAGAGGCGCAGGTGATCGCGGATCGCTTCAGGAAGGTGTACAACTCGTTCCCGGCCACACCGGTCCCTGGGACAGAGAACGCCCACCGAAGTGGCGACGGACCCGGCGGGCTAGCCCCTATGGGTGAGATGAATGGCCATGCTCGCAACTAACAAATCTTTGGCAGAGATCCTTGTGGAAGGTCAATGCGCGTCATGAGCGACCAAACAAGAACCAAAGCATTTCCCGAGAGCAACGGGGAATCCGACGTGCCCACGAGCGGATATCGAAGACTTCGACGCCTTCTTCTTGTTCTGGCTCTTGGTGGGGTGCTCTGTGCCGGGATCGCACCGATCTTCTTGTGGGCGAGCTACCGGCACGACTATGTCGTGTCGCGCAACGCGTGGGTGCGCGGTCATGTTGCCGACGTAGGCGCCCAACTGAGCGGCATTGTGTCCGGCGTACTGGTGGATGCTGGCGACCGCGTGCACGCCGGTCAGGTGATGGCGCGTCTCAAGGATGGTCAGCTGCAGGCCCGAGTGCAATCCGCACAGTCGCAGCTCGAGAGGGCCGGCCGCGAGCTGAAAGTGGAGCGACTGGCGATTGCGCAGGAGCGCCGGCAGTTGCACAGCCTGGTCGCCGAAGAGACCGCTCAACTCGCGGCGGCCGAGGCCCAGGTACAGGCGGCCGAGAGCCGGTCCGACGATGCCAAGAAGCGCCACGAGGTTCGTGTCTCGCTCGCAGAGGCCGATGCGATCTCTCGCGAAAAGATGCGCGAGGCCGAAGCCGACCGCCGCACCGCAGAGGCTCTCCTGGTTGCGGCCATAGCTGAAGGTGAAGCCGCTAAGGCGGCTCTGCACTCAGCCAACGTCCAATATGAAGGACTCAGCGTGCGGGAGGAGGGAATCGCCGTACTGGAGTCTCGCGTGACTACGGCTCGTGCCGAGCTCGTAGAGCGGGAGGCGGACCTAGAGGAATCCAAGATCCGCGCTCCGGACAATGGCTGGGTGGTGCGACGGATCGTGGAGCCGGGGACTTCCTTACGAATTGGGCAACCGGTCATATCGGTCTGGATCGGCGATCGCGTCTGGATTGAAGCGTGGATCGATGAGGAAGATATGTCACACGTGAAGATTGGAAGCGCGGCACGCGTCACCCTGAAGGCGTTTCCCGACCGCGTTTACTCCGGTGTCGTGGAGGTGGTCGGAGTCTCCACGGACTACGAGGTGCCCGATTCCGAGGTTCCGCAGCCGCGTCACACGCGAATGCGACGCACACCAGTGTTTCTTGTCCGCGTCGCTCTCGACGATCCCGGCGAGGACCTGGTCCCCGGGCTGTCGGCGATCGTTGGAATTCGCAAGGACGCACGGGAACGCGGACGGAAACTGCCTACTCGTCTGATCTCGTCCCCGGTGACGATGGTCGAGTCTAACTGATGGGATACGTTCGATTCAAACTCCTCGGGGCTTCGCGCAGATGAGCACCCTCGCTCCTCCCAGTCCGGCGACAACAGTGAAGCCCACCCTCCACCAGACACCACGCACCAATGGAGTATCTGAGGCGGGAGCATCCAGGATGCGCATCGCGAGCCCGAGCCCGCAGGCCTCTGATGACAGCGCCGGCGCCTCGCCTGTGCGCATCTGGCGTCCGAAAGGCAACCTCACGAACGTGCAGGTGTCGCTGCTCCTCCTCGCGGTGGTCGTGCCGTTTCTGATGGTGACGATCCGCATACTGGCACTGCCGGGCGTCATGGGCTCAGGGGCAGCACTGGATGCTATCCGGACCATTGGCAGCACTCTCACCGAGGTGTTCTCACTGAGTCCTGTCCTCCCCGAGATGCGCGTCCGATTCTTTTTCTTGCTCTTCATTCCGACATGCGCGCTCCTCGCCGTGCTGGTTCGCCTGACCTTGGGAATCCGCGTGCTCGGCTTCCGCTCGATCTTGCTTGCCCTGGCCTTCCACGAAAGCGGGATGGTGGCGAGTCTCGCGCTCATTGGAGTGGCTCTCTGTCTCATTGCCGTACTGCGCCCGCACCTGAAGCACATGCGACTACCCTACTATTGCCGCGTGTCTGTGATTCTGTGTCTCGTGACGGGCGTCATGGTGATTGCCCTTCTCGCCGGCCCCTGGTTGCAGCAGGAGAGTATGTGGAGCGTCACGTTCTTTCCGGTCATCGTCCTGGCGCTGCTGGCAGAAGGAATCGCGCGCACGGTCGAGCGCGAGGGGACGCGATCAGCGTCGTGGCGCACGTTCACGACAGTTGCCCTCGCGTTCCTGATGGCTTCGATAAGCAGCATACTGGCGGTGAGAGAGCTCCTGCTTGAGTTTCCAGAGCTCTTCGTGGTGCAGATTGCGGCAATCTTGCTGGTCTCGGAGTTCTTCGATCTGCGCCTTCTGCAGGAATGGGACTCGCAGCGTAGCGGCTTGGCTGTGCCACACCTCTTCTCGGGCCGCAGTGCCCTGAAGGTGGCCATCGTGCGCAACCGCTCGAAAGCGAACGTCATCGCCCGCTTGGGCCAGGATTGCCCGGAGAAGTACGGTCGCCGCTCGGTTCAGCGGATCATCAATGCGCTGCGAGATGGTGGACATGAGGTGCGAATCTTCGAGGGGGACATGTCGCTGATGGCGGGGCTGCGCGAGTTCATTCCCCCGCATTCAAGAACCGGCCAGCCGGGTGGCATTGTCTTCAATCTCGCATACGGCATTCAGGGGGATGCTCGATACACCCACGTGCCGGCGATGCTCGAAATGGCAGGGATTGCGTACACGAGCGCGAACCCGCTTGGGCATTCGCTTGCCCTCGACAAGGTTGTGGCGAAAGTACTCATGCAGTCAGCCGGCATTCCCACTCCGGAATTCTGTGTCATGGTCGATCCGAAGGACGACATCGGCGGTCTGAGATACCCCCTCATCGTCAAACCGCGCCATGAGTCATCGAGTTTCGGTCTAGCCGTCGTGAAGAATCGTCGCGAGCTCGAGAAGGCGGTGGAAGACATCGTCGGGCCCTACAAGCAAGGAGCGCTCGTGGAGGAGTTCATCGAGGGGCGGGAGGTCAACGTGGGGTTGATCGGCAACAACCCAGTCAAGTGCCTGCCGCTCGTCGAAATAGACTTTCGCGGGCGCGAGAATACGGTGTTGACCCATGAGGACAAATTCAAGACCAAGGATGGCGAACCCCAAAAGATCTGCCCCGCGCCGCTTGAAGAAGGCCTTGCGCAACGCATCCGCGATATTGGCGTTGCCTGCTTCCTGGCCTGCAATTGCCGCGACTATGCTAGGGTGGACATCCGCATATCGGAGTCGGGCGAACCGTACGTGCTCGAGATCAACTCCATCGCGACGCTGGGCTGGACTGGATCTTACGTTATGTCGGCCGCGGAGGCAGGCTACTCTTTCACCGAAATCATTTGCCGGATCGTCGATGTGGCCCGAGAACGCTACCGTTCCGAAGGAGCGGCGCAGCTGATCGGGCTCCCTCCGACGGTGGCCGCGGATCTTTGTGTTGACGAATCATCCATCCATCAGGAGGCAGAAGTGCCTCCGACAATGGAGCCAGCGGCGGCCACCCCATACTTGGCCACTGGAGCCACCCAAACTGATCCAGCGGGTCACCCAAGGCGATCCCCCAGGGTCACCCAAAGTGATCCTCCTCTGAGGATTGGCTTTGTCGTCTTATCTCTGCCATTTCCCATGACTTCGTCGGAAGGAGGTGGAATGGCGGCACCTAGGATACCGGTGGGGAGTCGTTTTGACGCTCGCGGACCTCCTCTTCACGAGGAACAATGGGCCCGCCCCCCTCCGGAGCGACGGCTCGCACGGGAACCACCGGCTTGCCGTGAAGACGGCAGGCCTGCCACCGATAGCTCTCGGAGGCCACGTGCGGCGACGATCTCTACGCCAAGTGTCGGGACGACGTTCTTGTAAATCCGGTCTCGAAGGCCCTCGGCAAGGCCCCCGGCGAAGCGGCCGGAGGCGAGTAGGAGTTCCTCCAGGCTTCCGACATCCGCCAAGGCATCTGCGGAACAGCGGAGCCAGAGAAGCGCAGGGTCTTCGTCCGGGAGAAGGCTGGAATGAACCTCGACGAAGGTCTCCGTGCTGCCTCGTTTCCCTGCGCCAGCACCAACCTTCGTCGGGTAGACCCGTATCCGAGGGCCGTGCTGGAGAACGCCGTACGGGAGCCTCTCCTTGTCGGCGAGAGCAAAAGCGTAGGTGATCGGGGAATGACCGGCGAACCGGTCGCCCTGGACTCCGGGGCTCTCATCCCGGTTGAGAAGGATCCCTAGTGCGGCCTTCCTGTCTCCGGCGGTGAGGATCGATGCAACTTCGTTCAATCTCTCGATCTGGAATCCAAGAGCCTGGAGCAGTTCCCTTCCAGTTCTGCCCTGGGCCTACCGAGTTCTCTCACGGGCGTCAGCAATCCCAGGCCATTCCCTCCGGACGTTCTTGAGCTCGTGAGTAGTCAGAAAGCCCTCATTTCGACCTCCGGGGAGGTCTTCGGCCACGGTCTTGAGCCCGTCCCAGACCCTTGGTGTCTCAGCCAGGAGCTTCATACCTTAACGGTAGCGTCCCGTGCGCTCTCTTGAGAGAGCTACAGGCGAGTCACAACGAGGCTGGTCCGCGAGTGAATCCGTTCTGTTTGAATATCGATAACGGATTAGGCTACATGCTCGGGGACATGCCCCGCCATGAAGAAGCCGGAGCGCAGCATCTGCTACACTCCGGCCTCTCGTCATCATAACTGTTGGGCGATACAGGACTTGAACCTGTGACCTCCACGATGTCAACGTGATCGGGGCTGTCGACGTATCTCCTTGGGAAGCAATCAAATACGGCGCTCGCCTTGCCTTGCGTCAGATTCGCCGAGGGTCAGGTAGGGTCAATGAGGGTACACGACGATCTCTGAAGTGCTACAAAAATGCTACACGCGGGCCGAGCCTCGGAATCACTCGCGGAGGAGAGGTCTCCCTCGGCTTCGGCTGCGCCTCGGTCAAAGGAGCGGGCAAGCGTATCATGAATTCGGCGGGTCCGGAGACTCTGCTGATCTCGACCTATCGCTGCCAGAGGCCGTGTTGCACATCACCCTGGATGAAGATCGCCCAGGTCCCCCGCTTTCCTTGCTTCGTCGGAGGGTAGGCAATCATCGCACCGGCTTTCTCGGCCTCCTTCACCGCCTTCTCGATGTCGTCAACCTCGAGGTACGTACGCATCGTCGGTTGCTCATGTTCGGCCAATGGTTTCCGGATGCCCAGAAGACTCCCGTCCGGCTGGACCGCAGCACGGGCCTGCCCGAGATCGGGATCCTTCGACCCGAACTCTAGACCGTGCACCTGCTCATAGGTGGCACACAAGGCATCCACGTCGTTGGTTACAATCTCCAGATAGTGAATACTCACCTTCGAATCTCCCTCTACCTTCTTCGAAGAGTCTTTGCCCTTCGTGTCTTCACCCGGCCGCCCCTTTCCCTTCGATGCCTGATACGCGGGCAACAAGATTGCGAATGCCGTAGCGATCAGAACCACAGGAAAAATGTTGCGTCCCGTCATGCCTTCCTCCCTTTGATCGTGATTTCCATTACGGACCAACGTTGTAAGCTAGCCAATCCGGATTTGCAAACGGTGATTGCCCGGCTGAGCCCCCCCCAGCGCAGGGCAGCTCCCGCGCTCCAGGAGGGCGTCCTCCGCGAGTAGACGATGCAAGTGAACGCGGGGACGTGGATCGAGATGGGAACGGGCCGGAGTGTAGCACGTCACTCCGGCCTCTCGTCATCATAACTGGTGGGCGATACAGGACTTGAACCTGTGACCTCCACGATGTCAACGTGATCCGACCCGCCGTCGTAAAACCTTTTAGAATATACAACTAGGGAAACGGGCACAACTTCGGTGGAATCCGTCCAGGGTCAGGGAGGGTCAAGGAGAGGCAATGAGTGACAACACAGTGTCTACAAAAATGCTACATTCCAGCACGTCCTCTCGAGGCAGACCCACCGCCCTTGATCGAGTCCATGAGCCACCGACAGAGTAGTCTACGGATCCCTGGCCATGCTGGCGGGTAGCCGGTTTTCCGGGATGGTTTGGCTTCTCTCTTAGCCGCAATTATTCATAAAGGATGAAAAAACGGACGTCCCATTCGCGTCCTATGAGTGGCTTGGCAACCGCTCACGGGCAGAAGGAGGTACGTCCGCATGGCCGATCCTACTCGACAGTCTGTCTTCTATCCAGAGTG
>JAPUJT010000036.1 GCA_027296055.1 Planctomycetota bacterium
TCGCTTTTCCGTATCGGCCCGTCTCGTTCAGCACACGGACGAGCAACAGGATGGCTGACAGGTCGCCGGGCGCTTCCTCGAGACCGGCGCGGATCTGCCGTTCCGCTTCGGCGTATTCCCCACCACGGATCAGGACGTCGAGCGAGACCTCGGGCGGCGGCGACTCCGGCTCCACCTCGGGGACAGGACGCTCGGGGGCATCCGGGTCTCGCCGGATGACGACACGATTCTCGCGGACCTGGTACTCGAGCCCCGCGGAGGCGAGAAGCAGATCCAACGCCTCACCGAGGGGGAGGTTCACCACCTCTCCGCTGAGCTCGAACTCCTCGAGTCCGTCCTCCAGCTCGATATCCACTCCGGTTTCGCGGATCAACAGACCTATGACCTCGTCAATCAGCGTGCCATCCGCTCGCAGGTTGACGCGACGCTCTCGCAGGAGGTCATCGACGGACTGGGCGTGCAGGGTAGATGCGGGAAGCAGGAGGATGCAGAGAATCGCAACGGAAACGCGTGAGAGAGAGGGCCTTGGGTGCACCATGAACCTCATACTAGATGACCCTCAGGGGCGAGGCCACTCTCTTTCCATTTGATCGAAAGGGGGATGGCCGCCTAGAATCGGCCAACCCCCTGGGCGCCGAGACCCGGGACGAGGCCATGCCATGGCATTTCTCATTGGACTCGATGAGGCCGGATACGGACCTACGCTGGGCCCTCTCGTCGTGGCTGCCACGTCCTTCCGATTCGAGGAGGCCGGCTCGCCGGACCCGGGGGACCTCTGGACTCTCCTCAGCCGATCCGTCACGCGACAACCTCGGCGCGGGGATCGGCGCATCCCGATCGCCGACAGCAAGGTGATCTTCAGCCCCCACAAGGGCCTCTCGAACCTCGAGGAAGCGGTCCTGGCCGCCACCCTGGCCTCGCGACCCGTCCCGACAGCAAGCCTGCCCGGGCTCCTCGGGTTGGACGCCGTCGAGGAAGATTCCCAGTACCCCTGGTATCGGCACTCGTCGTGCCGGCTCCCGATCGAAGGAGACCTGCTGCGCATCCGTCCTCGCTCGGATCGGCTGGCCGCGGACCTGGATCGCCAGGGGGGAGCCTACCTGGGGGCTCATGTCCTCTCCATCGAGGCCGGGGAGTTCAACCAGGGCCTCGTGGGGGAGGGGAACAAATCTGTCGTCCTCTTCGCCGCCTGGAGTCGTCTGCTCCGCCGATGCCTCGACTCCGTTCGTGACGAGCCGGTCAGGGTGATGGCGGATCGCCACGGGGGTCGAAAGTCGTATCTACCTCTCTTGCGCCGCTACCTCGATGATCTCGAACCTCGACGAGTTCGCGAGGAGGTGGAGAGGTCGGAGTACACGCTCGCGGGCGGTCGGGTAAGAATCGTGTTCCAGGTGCGAGCCGAGACGGAGAGTCTTCCTGTGGCCCTCGCCTCCATGATCGCCAAGTATGTTCGCGAGGTCCGGATGGGGCTGTTCAACCGATTCTGGGCCAGCCGCATCGAGGATCTGCGACCCACATCCGGCTACCCTGTGGACGCGCGACGATTCCTGAGCGACATCCGCCCGTCGTTGAGAGCGCTCCGGATCCCCAGGGCCCGTCTCGTTCGTGGAAGCTAGCGTGAGCCGTCCCGCCTCAGGGTGCGGTAACGGCCCCCTGAGCCGTATTTGGGGCAAAAACCCCTTGACCCGACGCTTGGAGCCCCAGTAGGATGCCCCCCCATTCGTTACCGATAGACCCCACACGCCCCGAGGAGAAGACCGAAATCTCGAAGGAGGGAAAGATGCGGACGGCGGCTCTAGTCGTCGCGGCGTTCAGCGCCGTTTTGTTGTCCGGTTGTGGTTGTACACCTGCCGAGGCTGATTTCTACACGTCCAGACCGAAGCTCACCTGGGAAACTGCTCCGGGCAGCACCTCCTATGTCGAGTGTTGGGACTATGACACGGGAGAGGCCATCTTCGAAAAGGAGGGGTACAAGAGGGACTCCTGGCGGCCGGAAGACGATCTCGAGTTCGAGCACACCTATCGGATCGAAGTGGTCGACGACGAGACCGGAGAGCACACCCTCTGCGGCGTATTCGATGTGGATTTCCAGACCGCCACCCTGCTCTCGCCGCTCAACGAAGCCGAGGTCTGGTCGATGGAACCCGAGCTCCAGTGGGAGATCGCCGACCATCCCTGGCCGGAGGCGCGTTACTCCATCCAGATCTCTCTCCGCGAGGACTTCAAGGACGTCTACTGGTACCCGAAGGCGGTAGGAGGACCGGGTCTGGAGAAACATTTCATCGGGGTCGATCAGACGCCGGGGACCGAGGACGACATTGATTTCGTCAGCATCGAGTGCGATCGGGTCCTCGAGGCGGAGAGAGAGTATTTCTGGAGGGTGAGGGTGGAGTATTTCAAGGGATCTCGTCCGCTGGGAAAGGGCGACTGGAGCGAGACGCGCCAGTTCTTCATTCCTCCCCAGCCGACCGGCGAGGTGATGCAGGACCTGGTCCGCCTCACCACCGAGGATACCCAGGACAAGCATCCCGACATCTCGAACGCCTTCGACCTCGTCTACGAGGCGCATACCTCCCCGGGGTTGTCCCAGATTCACATCAAGCGCGGAAGGCGGCAGGTGAACAAGATCGAATTCGATCCTGGCGTGGAGCGCTTCAGCACGGGCGACAGCATCGATCGGTCCCCGGACTGGGACTCCAGGGGCGAGGGAGTCGCCTACTCCTCCAACCGTACGGGCAGCATCTACCGCATCCTGTACAAGAAGACCGGATCGGGAGGTCATCAGGAGATCACTTCAACCAGCCGCGTGGATTCGGAGACGCCCGAGTACTCGCCCGATGGGGCGAAGCTCGCCTACGTCGAGCATGATCAGGGGGGGATTCCACACATCTGGGTGATCGACAGCGATGGAAGCAAACCGACGAAGATAACCGAAGGACGTCACCCTTCCTGGTCGAACGACGGAAGCCGGATAGCCTACGTGCTCGATAACCGAGCGGGGGGGCGCAAGGGCGAGCTGAACCCCACGAACATCTGGGTCTGGGACAAGAACACCGACACGAGGACACAGATCACCGACACCGGGTCCAACCTGCATCCGGCCTGGTCCCAGGGCGACCGCAAGATCGCCTTCTCTTCCAATCGTTCCGGGAACTGGGACATCTGGGAGATCGAATCGAAGGGTGGAGGGGAACTGCGACAACTCACCAACTACCTGGGGACCGACACGCAGCCGGTCTGGACGCCGGACGGGGAGCACCTCGCCTTCTCATCCACCCGGCTTTCGAAGGACTACAACATCTGGATGGGGCGCGTCCCCCCTCCATAGCCGGCTGGGCTCAACCCTCACGTGGAAAATTGTCCCCCGTCGAATCCCCACGTCGCAGCGGCCGCTTCTTTTTTGTCCTGTCGGACGATCGATCCCGTGTGAGCCTGCGCCTGCCCGCCCCGTTCTCTTTCTTCGGTGGCTGGACGTCCCGAAGCTTGATGATCTCTTCCACGATCTCCTCGGGCGGTCGATCGACCGCGGGGATCGTGAAGTCCGCCGCCTCCTTGTAGAACCTCTCCCTGCGGGTCATCAGTTCCCGCGCCTCTTCCAGCACATCGTCACGCGTGAGGGGGGGCCGGGAGGCCGACGCCGCGGGGTCGCTCTCCATCCGTTTCTTCACTTCTTCAGGCGTGATCTGGAGGAAAAAGAGCCTCCCCTTTTTTTTCAGGCTGGAGACGTTCTTCCCGCGGCAGACTCCACCTCCGCCGACGGCGATGACCTTCCCGTCGCCACCGCTGATCTCCTCGATCACCTCGGATTCGAGCCGGCGGAACTCTCCCTCTCCCCCTTCTTCGAATATCCGGGGGATCGGCATCTTTGCCTTCGCCTCGACGAGCTTGTCCGTGTCGAAGAAACGCATTCCGAGCCGGTCGGCCACCATCCGGCCGACGGTTGTCTTTCCTGCGCAACGATAACCTATCAAGACCAGGTGCATGACCGTCTCCCATTGTGATGAGGCCCGGATGACCGCGTCGGACCTTCAGCTCCGATTATAGGGCTATGTGGCATCGGGACAAACGGAAAAGGGAGAGCGTGACGTCTGAATCCGCTTGACCACTCTCCCGAGGGTCGGGTACAATCGAGTGGTCTCTATCCGCTTGGGCTGGAACGACTTGCCCGGTCGGTGAAAGGCCCTTTGCTTTCATTGTGGCTTGATTGTGACTGCATTGTGCCTTCAGGATTGCGCCTCTATGGGGGGGCCGAGGGGAGGTCTGATCCGATGGCGTTCTCCTACGAGAACGAGCGCCGGGAATTCGTTCGAATCCGGGTCGATGTGCCGGTCCGATACAAGTTCCTCAGCCGCACGGTCGACGTCCCCGAGGATCAGATTTTCGAGGGAACGACGCGCGACATCTCGGGAAGCGGTCTGCTCCTCGTGGGGAAGGTCCCGAACCTCGAGTGGCTCCCCCTGCTCCTGATGGAGAAGATCGTCATAGGGATCAATATCCTCCTCCCCTCGCACAATACCCCGATCAAGGCCCTCACACGGACCGGCTGGCTGGAGGCGATGAGGGAGCGGGACGACAGGTGCCGTATGGGATTGAAGTTCAAAGAGATCACCCGCGAGAGTCAGGACGACATCCTGAAATACGTGATCAAGTCGCAATTGAAGTGACGGCCTTTCCTTGCCGATCCCGAGGAATCCACACGGGAAGCTGCGGTTGATTTTGACGAGATCTGTCCTATGATTTCATGGAAGGTAAGTTGGCCTCTTCGGGCACGCAGGCGCGGCGCCTCTCGAGGTCTCAGAGTTGGAGGTTTTCCCGAATGAGTAGGCGATTCGGAATCGTTCTCGCCAGGATCCCGATCTTCCCTCTGGCCGTCCTGATCACGGTCGGGCTGTTTCCCCTGGGATGCGTCGCGACTCTGGACGGCGGGTACGGGGAAACTATGGTCGTCCAGGGCGACTCCGATGCGCGCCGGCGTAGGCCGAGAGTCTCGTCGACGAAGAGGCCCACGGACCGAGCGAGTCGGAGCGGCAGTCAGGATACCACGCGTCCGACCCTGAAATTATCGACATCCGCGGACAGGCCTGCCATCCGAAAGCCAGGGACCCTTCAGTCTGATGTAGGCCAGCCATCAGCAGCTCAACAGAAGATCATCCAGGATCTCCGCGCCGATGTGGCCCAGAAGAATAAACAGATCTCCTCACTTGAATCTCGAGTCAAGGCTCTCGGGAGTGGAGCCGGCGACGGAGATGCGGCCGCCCAGATCCAGGTCCTGGTCGAGGAGAGGGATGCAGCGAAGGAGGCCCTGGATGCCTCCACGGCGGAGCTCGAGGCGAACCGGGCGAGCCATGACCAGAAGATCCTCGACCTGGAGGGGCGGATCAACGAACTTTCCGGATCGGAGGGGGGCGTTGACGTCGCCAAGCTGATCGAGGAACGAGACACCGCTGTCAGGGAGCGGGATGACATCGTGGATGAGCTGGATGCGATGCAGATGATCAAGGGCCAGATGGAGAGCGATATCCAGGAGCTTTCCGAGGAGAAGAGCGAGTGGGATGAGCGCCTCGGCGCGGTGCAGACGGGTAAGGAAGCCGTCGAGCAGGAGCTGGCGGACTTCAAGGGAGAGCGGGATGGCATCGTGAAGGAGCGCGACGACCTGGCGGTCCAGGTCAACCAGCTTCAGGGAGATCTCGATCTCGCGAAGAAGGCCTCCTCCCAGGCGGATGACGCGACCAAGAGCGGGCTCAAAGCTCTTCAGTCGGAGTTCGGCAAATTCAAGACGGAGGTAACTCCCAAATCCGTCAAGAGGGCGACAAGCGTCGGCCTCCTGGGATTTCTCGTGGGAATCGGCGCTCTCGGCTTTGCCGTTTTTCTCTTCTTCACGATACGAGGGCTGAGACAGCATATAGATATGGTCCAGGCCCACTCCGCAGGCGCGCTGGATCCGGCCGAGATCGAGGAGATCATCGGAGCGCGGGTAGCCGATATGGCGGCGGACATGGGAACGATGGGTGCCGGAGGGTCGGAGATCGAGGGTTTGGTTGGCACCAACGTCAAGAAGACTCTGAAGAAGGAGCTGAAATCGGAAGGCTTCCAGAATTTCGTCAAGCAGATCGTCGCACAGAGCGGCGGTGGTGGTGGCGGCGGAGAAGGCGGCGGCCTCAACCCGGGAGAGGTCAAGGTGATGGTGGACAATCAGTTCCGCGCGATCACGACCTACCTGAAGAACGAGGCCGTTCCGAAGATGGTGGAGGATATCCTCCGGAAGAAGAAGTAGCCGCCAGGAGAAGCCCCAGCAGACACAGCGCGGGCGTCCGGAAACGGGCGCCCGTTTTCTATTTGTGACCCCGGCCCTGCCCCGAGACCGATTACTCCGAAATATCGCTTGACACCCCATATCTTGTGTCGTACTATTCCCCGACAACAATATGTAGGGTCTCACGGCCCTCCCAGTCGGAGGTGAGCCTATGTCGGTGTTCGGGAAGTCACAGCGTTATCTGGCGGTTCTTCAGAAAGTAAGCGACCTCGAGATGCGCCTCGAAACGGTCAAGACGGATGTGGACAGGCAAAGCCTCGTCCACCAGGCGGTCGAGGTCAACGCCCCCGACGAGGAGATCGCGGATCAGATCGAGCAACGCTTTCAGGCGGTCCTTCAGGACAACATCCCGACCCTCGTCGCGGAGGTTCGCAAGGCCCTCGAGCAAGAATGGGATCTGGAGGCGGTCATCGGCAAGGAGTTGTTCCGCCTGCTCGAGAATCACCTCCCGGAGCTGACAGCGAAGGAGCTCACGGAAGAAGAGGTTGCCTCCGTCACGGAAGAGGTGTCTGCCCGTGTCCGCCGCGAGGCCGACGGGATCGTCGAGGCGAAGTTGAGCCAGCTCCTTCCCCTGGTGGAAAGGGAGAACGCCTCGGCGATTCGCGACGAGTTCCGACCCCGTGTCGATCAGCAGGGTGACGCGATCCGACGCCTCTGGGAGGACGTGACGCGGATCAAGACGTCGATGCGCAAGCTCACCAAAGACATGGAGGCGGCCCTGGAGGCCGCCAAGGCCGAAGCGAGCGGCGGCGGACCGAACATGATCCCCGAGGACATGATGGGCCGCGCTTCGATCGAGAGCCTCGTCAACGAGCGGCTCCAGCTGGCCCTCGATGCAGGCGGGACGGCGCAAGAGCAGCGCATCTCGGGCGTGGAGGAGCGTATCACGCAGATCGCCAAGGCCTTTGAAGCCAGCGACAAGCTCCTGAAGCCCAAGCCGGTCCGCACCCCCAAGGCGAAGCGCAGCGTGAGGCGCCCTTTCCGCGCCGACACGAAAGACAAGGATGATGAGGAGGTGCTCGAGGGGATCCTGAGCACGAAGCTAATCGTAAGAGGTAGGTAGAGTCCTGGCCCCTCGGGAACGACCCGCGGGGAAGAGTACCGGGAGAACTCGAAAAGAATCGGAGGAGACGGATGGCTCAGTCGGATCGAAAAGCAAACCGGGATCGCGAAAAAGCACAAGCCTCGGAGGCGAAAGAGGAGGCACAGACCACGGCGCGTTCAGGAAAGCTCGCCGCGGCCGAAGACGACGAGTTCCTCTATGTGGGGATAGATCTCGGAACATCCCGAAGCTCGATCGCGGCCAGTAACGGCATCCGGTCGGTGATCCCCAGTGTCGTGGGGTGGCCGAAGGACAGCATCGCCAGAAAGCTGCTGAAGACCTCTGTCCTCGTGGGAAAGGATGCAGAGGAGAATCGTCTCTGCCTCGACATGATCCACCCACTGGAGCACGGCGTGCTCCGCGGCTCCGGAGATGATTCCGATGAAGGGAAGGCCGCCCTGGAAAGGAGCCTCGCGGCTGCTCGCGAGATCCTCATGCACCTCGTCAAGGAAGTGAAGCCTCTGTCCGGCCAGACGATTTACGGGGTGATCGGCGCTCCCGCCCAGGCGAGCGTGAAGAACAAGAAAGCATTGATCAAAGTGGCGGAAGGAATCCTCGACGCCGTCATCGTCGTCTCCGAGCCCTTCTCGGTCGCCTACGGCATGGACCGGCTTCAGGACACGCTGGTCGTCGATATCGGAGCCGGCACGACGGATCTGTGCCGCATGTACGGCGCCTTCCCCACGGATGAGGATCAGCTCACCCTGACCGCCGGGGGGGACACGATCGATGAACTGCTCTACCAGAGCCTGGTGGAGCGGAAGACCCAGGCACAGTTCAACCTGAACATGGTTCGCAAGGCGAAGGAGCAGTTCGGCTTCGTCGATGAGGCCCAGAAGGAGATCAAGGTCGCCTTCCCCGTCGACGGAATCCCCCAGGAGATCGACATCACGGAGGAGATGAGGGCCGCATGCAGCAGCATCGTTCCCGAGATTCTCGAATCGATCCAGTTGATGCTTCGGTCGTTCGACCCCGAGTTCCAGCACCGGATCCGGCAGAACGTGCTGCTGGCGGGTGGCGGAAGCCAACTCGAGGGGCTCGAGGATGTGATCGAGAGGGGCCTCACCCGACTCGGGGGGGGCAAGGTAACGCGGGTCGATGAGCCCGTGTTCGCCGGCGCGGGTGGGGCGCTGAAACTGGCGCACGATCTCCCGGCGGACACCTGGAAGCCGCTGTAAGGAAGTATCGCCAGCAGAGAATAAGCGAGGGAGGCCGGGAGCGTGTTGTGTAAGCACGCCCTGGCCTCCCTGCATTTTATGGGCGGTGCGGCGACGGCATCGAGCAGGTCCCGGCTCCGAAGGCAGATGAGGATGGACCTGGATAGGGCGACAAGTCTCCTGGTGCGCCACCCGACGATCTTCGCCATGAAAGCTCTCGCGAGGCTCGCCCGGCGGCTGCCCGGACAGCTCGGGCCATCGCGACGCCGGTTTGGTAGCGTCGAATTCGTCTTTCCCGGCCGTGACCACCCAGCGACGAGGGAGATGCGCTGGGGGCTGTACGAGCCGGAGACGGTCCGTCTCCTGAGACAGCGCCTCCGGCCAGGAGACACATTCATCGATGCGGGTGCCAACATCGGCTATCTCAGCGCGATCGCCGCAGGCCTCGTCGGACCGGGAGGCCAGGTCCACGCCTTCGAACCGGTCCCGGACTACTTCGAAAGTCTTCAATCTCTCTCCCGGCTGAACCGCAGCCGCCGGATCTTCGCTCGAAGAGTCGCCCTGGGGGAGAAGCAGGGCACCGCCTCCATCTCGGTCGCCGCCGGGTCCAACATCGGCTGGAACACGATGGTCCCGGGATTCATGCGGCCGGCGGATACGGACCGGATCATCGAGGTCCCGGTCGTCAGGCTCGACGCCTACCTGGAAGATCACGGGATCGGGGAGATCGCCCTGATCAAGATCGACACGGAAGGGTTCGAGCTACCAGTCCTTCGCGGCCTCGAGAGGTTCTTCGCAAGCGGAGGGCGTCCCCCGATCATCTGCGAGGTGGCCCCCGCCGCCTACTCCCTGCTCGGACGAGACGTGAAGGACCTGTTCGAATATCTCGCCGCTTTCTCCTATCGGGCCCGGACGTTGATGGGCAGGCGGGAGACGGTCCGGCCAGATGAGGTCCTCGATACCATGAACGTCCTCTTCGAATCGACATGAGCCCGGGCTGAGCAGGAACGCACCCTTGCCGGCGAGGCTACTTGCAGGGCCCCCCTCAGATGCCTAGAATGCCCACATGGATCAGATCCGCGTTCGGTCCAAGATCAACCGCGTGGCGGTCTTCCCGGACCGCGCCCTCGTCACTCGCCGGTGTTTCGTCGAGCTCGATTCCGGGGCATGCGAGATCATCTTCGAGCTGATGCCCAGCACGATCATCCCGGGCAGCCTGCGGGCAAAGGGAACGATCATGGGAGGCGAGAAGGACGGATCGAGCCTGCGCGTCCTCAGCATCGATCACCGGCCTTCCGAATCGAGCCAGAAACACAAGGACCAGCCCACGGTCCAGAGCCGGAAGCTCATCGAGTCCCGCGACCGCCTGCGGAACCAGCTCGAGAACCTTCGCCTGCGTCGATCCTTTCTCCTTGGAGTCACAGCGAGAAGCCGCGACCACATATCGCGGACCCTCGTCCAAAAAGAGCTGACCATCGAGGATTGCGAGCGGATCTCCGACTTCCTCTTCGAGAGCCTCGCCCGCACGGCGGACGAGATCCGCAAGACCGAGGGGAAGGAGAAGGAACTGGAGGCCAAGCTCGCCCGGACGGAGGACGAGAAGGTCGCCGGGGAAGTGAGCGGCGGCAGCGCCACTCACGAAGTTCATGTCGGGCTCCACGTCCCTGCCAGCTTGAAGGGGATCCTGGAGCTGTCGTACATGATTCCGGATGCCCGCTGGGCGCCCTTCTACGAGATCCATGCCAACCCCGGCCAGGAGACGATCATGCTCCACGCCTACGGGATCGTCTCCCAGGAGGCCGGCGAGTCCTGGCCCGACGTCAAGATGCGGATCGCCACGACCCCGCCGCCGATCGGGGCGAGACGGCCCGAGCTGGAGCCCCTGTTCCTCACCTCGCCGACCAATGGCAAGAAGGAGGGAGACTCGAAAGACGCCCAGCCTCCGACTCCGGGAACGTCGGAAACCCTGTCGGCATTCGTGCCGGACGGGGTCGGCTGGGACTTCGAGGTGAAACGGCCCGGCACCGTCCCCGCGGACGGAAGCCCGGTCCGAGCGTTGCTCGGACAGTGGGAGCTCAAGGCGAGCTACGAGTACGTGTGCATCCCCAAACTCTCCGAATTTGCCTTCCTGCGGGCGCGCATACGGAATACCCGCCGTACCGACCTTCTCCCCGGGCAGGTGAATGTTTTCTACGGATCCGACTTCATCGGCACCGCCGAGATCCCGTACGTTTCTCCCGGGTCGGAATTCGAGGCGTATCTGGGCGCGGACTCGACGGTTCGCATCCGCCAGCATGTGGAACAGGAGGGGAAGGGCCGGGGAGGCGTGATCTCCAAGGTCCATCGCAAGGGTCTACGGGTCAAGATGACGATCCAGAACAACAAGAGCGGTGAGAAGCCGGTGGTCCTGATGGAGCGTATGCCGGTCTCTCGCCACAAGGAAATCCGGATCAAGGATTCCAAGTTCAGCGAAGAGCCCAAGAAGAAGACCAGGAACGGCATCCTCACCTGGGTGTTCGCCCTGAAGCCGAAAGAGAAGCGAGAGATCACCTACTCCTACACCGTCGAGTACCCGCGCGGGATGCGCCTGCAGATCTGATCCCCCCGTCGTGACGTCCGCAGTCTTGATCTACGATGGAGAATGCCGCTTCTGCCAGGGTGGCATCGCCTGGGTGCGCGACCGAGCCGTCCCAGGGGAGTTCGAGTATCTCCCTTCCGGATCCCCGGATCGGATAGGGCGATTTCCATCACTCTCGAACCAGGACTGCGAGGACGCGATTCAACTGGTGCTCCCCGACGGAACGATCCTTTCCGGGGATCGGGCCGTGCCGGAGATCCTCCGACGCCTCCGGGGGTGGCGCTGGCTGGGGCTGCTCTTCCGCCTACCGGGAGTGGGCTGGATCGCGCCATCCGTCTATTCCTGGGTGGCGCGCAACCGGTACGCGATCTCCTGCAGGATGGGCATGGGAGGGAGCGCGGATCCAGGCTCACCGCGCCAGTCTAACGGCCGGCCTCGAGGGCCCTCGTGAGAGTGGGGAACGGCTGGTAGTGGACGTCTGGGTCCTCGAGCGTGCCCTCGACACGGGCCGCAGCGATCGTCCCCTTCACCCATTCCCAGAGCCAGCCCAACACCGGGATATAGTGAATGAAGGGCCGACCGAGCTCGGGAACCATGACGATGTCCAGAGATCCGTCGTAGCCCACGGTGCCCCGTCCGATCAGGGAGAGGACCTTGCTGCTCATGACCAGGTTCACGTCGGTCTGCGTTGCCCCGAGTGTGAAGTCGATGGTCATCTCGTCAAACGTCTTCTGATCCGTCAACTCCACGGGGAGGCTGGAAATCGCCGGGATCTTGAGGAAGTCGCCCTTACGAATCTCCACCTTTCCCCATCCGCTTGTGGACTCCGGGTCCCCCCCCGTTCCATGGAAATCTAGCTCGGCCGCCACCTTACCGGTGGCGTTTTTCGATTTCTCGTGCGTGGCCAGGGCCTGTTCCAACCTCCCGTCCACCAGATGCAAGTGACCCCTGTACTTCAGCTCTTCTCCTAGCTCCAGCCAGATAGTTCCGGTGAGGAGTCCCCCGATAATCTTTCCGTAAATGGCCCGATAGGAGAGCTCCCCCTTCGCATTCTTGCCGGCCCCGCGGCGATACCACAGATTCGTCGAGAGGTCTTCGATCCGCCTCTCCTTGAACGCCCCGGCCACATTCGAAATCCTGGCCTGCACCTCTGCGCGACCTGTCGACGGCCCGCCCATGAAGACCGTCGCCGTGCCTTGAAGTCGGCCGGTGAGATCGTCGAATCGAAGCCCTTCGGGACCGAAGCTGATGGACATGCCTCGCGCCTCGGCTTCGGCGAGGATGAGGAAGACACCCCCCTCCAGACGGAGACGGAGATCGAGATCGGCCTCCCCCTTCAGGCCGAGGTCCGACCACGTCTCGGCGACGGAGGCGGGAAGCAGTTTTCTTACCCGCTCCACGAGAGGGAGCCGGTGAGCCCTTATCCAGAGCTGCAGCACCTCGCCGCCGGCGGAGGAAGTGCCACTCACCTCGATCGTGGCGTCTTTCCCGATGTGTCCGCGGACGCCCACGATCTCCACCCCGTCGCCCCTCGAGCGGATGACGCCCTGGGCGCCATAGATCGGAATGGGAAAGTCCCGGTAGCGCATCTTGACGTCCGTCGCTCGCGCCTCCCACTCGACGGAGACCTCCCCCGACTCGAATCCCAGGACCACATCGACGTCCGCCCACCCCTGCGGCTCGACGTTGTCGAACTGTTCTCTCGCCTCCGGAGGCAGGGCGCTACGCAGAACTGGATCCACGCGGAGGTCCATGGCCTGAACGCGCACGTTCCCTGTCGTCTCGCCACCGCGGAGATCCAGGTCACCCGAGATCAGGACCACCGCCTCTTCCCTCCTCCCCCGAATCGGTCCATCTCCCCCGAGGGTCACCGTTCCACGAAGCGGCTCGTCTTCGGGAATCACGAGGTCGACCCGGACGGTCCCCTCGAGACCCCGGATCCGGAGCGGGAAGTCCACGGGCCGGGCGGTGGCGCCCATCAGCTTCAGGTCACCTTGAACGATGAGAGGACCGTTCCCCTTCCGCGAGACTCGCATCTCTCCCTGGACCAGGCCCCCCGGATCGAGCTGATCCCAGATCGCCTGTCCTCCTTCGGATATCGCCCAGCGCAAGGTCTCGTCGAGTGGGAGCCCCGTGAAGGCCAGTTGCAGATCCAACTCCCCTGCGGCGCCGTCCATCAGCACCTCACCCCGGATGATCGCCTCCCCTCCCCCTTCCAGTGAAGCGAAGAGCCCCGGGATGGAAATCTTTCCTGTCTCGACGTCCACGCGCACCTCGCCCCTCAGCTGGTCGATCGGATACGGACAGGCGTCGTAGAGGATTCGAGCCCCCTGAGGATAGACGCGAATCTCCGTGAATCGAACGGCCTCCCCTTCCGGCTGCAGAAGGAGCTCGACCACTCCGCTCAGTTCGCCGCTGGGCTGGAATCGATCGTAGATCGCGTGCGCCTCCTCTGGGAGGAGCCGGCGGAAGGCCTCATCCAGGGTCATCCTGTTGAACTCGATCCGGAGGCTGCCCGAGAACCGGGACTCGACAGATGTAGCCTCGCCGTTCGCGAGGATCCATCCGCCGCCGTGCTTGCACTTCAAGTCACGGATCTTCAAACCTTCGGAGTCGAGCGTCAGGTGGCCCGTGATATCCTCCAGCTGTACCCGTTCATCACGGGTGTGCACCGCGCTGCCTAGCAGGTCCACCTCGATCTGGTGCCGGAGCTCTCCGTCTGGATCTCGCTGGATGGCCACCACGATATTCGCGCCACCCGACGGATTGAGCCTATCCCAGATCTCCTTCGCCTCTTCCCCCAGATGTCCGATGGCCTCTCCCAGGTCCGGCGCCATGTCGACTCCCTCCGCGAGGATGCGAAGGTCGAGCGCCTGTCCGGCTGGCGTACGGATCCAGCTGCCATCTCCGCGGATCCGCCCTTCTCCATGTCGACCGTACAGCCCACGAAACCGCACGGTGATCGGCGCCTCCCCAGGGGGGTCGTCCGGGCTGAAGACGACATCCACGTCGAGCGACCCGGAGCCGATCTCCTCGATCTGGTAGGGGAAGTCGGTGAAGGCCATGCTGACCCTTCGCGGAATCAGTTCGACATGGAGCTTTCCCACTCGGTCCTCAGACCGCGTGAAGCCGATGCCAATCCGACCGAACGGTCCCCTCAGATTGAAGAGATCGACGACGTCCTCCAACCCGATGTCCGCTACCTCGAACGCATCCCGCAGGACCTTGTCCGTGACCAGCTCCTCGATGGACGCTTCGAGATCGATGTCGGGATTGTCCGACCAGATCGAACGAATCTCGCCGTTCAGCTTCAGGTCGCCATCGCCGAACGACCCCGTCAGATCGATCTTGACCAGGTCATCCACCAGCTCGAACGTGCCCGCCAGATCCTCTACCGGATAGGGAAAGTGAACGGACCGGATCCGAACCTCCCGCAGCCCCGCCACCGCGCGAATTCTCGACGGCTCCTCACCGCTGAATCCGGCGAGCACATCAATATCGAGTCGCAGCCGTCCGGATGGTCGAAGCATCTCGTAGAAACTCGTGGCCGCGCCCTTGGGAAGACGTCCCGACAGAGCCTCCTCCAGGTCCAGGTCCTCGATACGAATCTTGGCCTCCAGGAGCCCCTCCCGGGGGTCCAATGACAGATGCTCGACGTGGACCATGCCCACGCCCCTCACCGCGATCTCCTGATGGCGGATCTCGAACTCGCCTCCCCGGAGAACGAGGAGAGACAGGTCCTCTGCGTGGAAATGATGCACTGTGCTGTCCGGAAAGAGCTTCTGATCCTCGATCGAGATCGCCATGTTCTTCAGTCGAATCTTCTCGACAGGAAGATCCCCCCCCCGCAGGCCCCTATCCCCGGCCGGAATGTTCAGATTCCCTTCTTCGTCTCGCCGGAGCGCGAGCGTGGCCCCTTCCACGACGACTTCATCCACTCGACCTCGCAAGAGCGCACGCCAGTTCAAATGAGCCGTGATTCTATTGGACGCGAAGACGTCCTCCGGCTGGCCATCCACCATCCGGAAGAGACGGAATCCGTCTATCTCGATCCGATTCCAGGAAGAGACCCGGACCGAGCCGTGCTCCAGCATCAGGGGGGCGACGCCCTCGCGGAGGGTGGTCAGCTCCCTCGTGACGAGGGCTTCGAGATTGTGGGCCAGGTAGAAACCGTCGAGCGCCAGGATGAGAGTCGCGATACCCCCCAATCCAAGCAAGACCTTCACGCGCTTTTTGGCCGGGATGCTCAACCTGAAGTCTCGTTAGCCGATGACTCGTCAGCCACTGTAGACTCGCTTGACTCGTTTACCGAGCATGCAAGTGATCGCGTACGGGATCAGGCCCGCCCGTTCGGCAAGCTCCTCGGCGCGAATCGAATCGCCACCCGCGTCCCCGATCAATGTGACCTCATCCCCGACCGAGACGGGGGGGAGGGCGCCGACATCGACCATGATGTAGTCCATCGTGACCCTCCCGATGACGGGAGCGGACCGACCGGCGATCAGCACTCTCCCGCGGTTCCCGTTGGAAAAGGGGTAACCATCATTGTACCCGACGGGGAGAGTGGCGATCCGGGTTTGGGAAGTCGTGCGGTAGGTGTGGTGGTAGGAGATCGCCATTCCCTTCGGAACCCCTTTGCAGAAAACGACTTGTGTCTTCAGCTTCAAGGCGGGCCGGACGCTGAAGCCTGCACGCTTGAAGTTGCCAGGATCGAGACCGTAAAGAGCGGCCCCCGGCCGCACCATCGTGAAATGCGACTCGGGAACGGATACCAGCGCGGCGCTGTTGGCCGTGTGGAGAAGGGGGATTCGAATCCCCATCTCCCGCGTCCGATCCACCACTCTCCGGAACTGCGCGATCTGCTGCCGTGTGAATTCCTGGTCCTCGAGGGCGGATAGAGGGAAATGCGTGCCGAGTCCTTCCATAATCAGGTTCTTCGATTCAGCTATCTCCCCGACGAGGCGCGCAGCGAATGCCGGGAGGACCCCGAGGCGGCCCATTCCGGTGTCCATCATCACGTGGACAGGGAGTTGTACCCCGTGAGACTTGGCCCTTCGATCGAGAAGGCGGACGCGATCGATGCTATGGATCGTTGGTGTGATCCGGTGATAGATCACATCGTCCAGCTCTTTCTCCACGAGGGCCCCCAGCACGGAGATCGGCGCGCTGATACCCGCCTCGCGCAGCTCGATCGCCTCGCCCGAATCCCCTACGGCGAGCGCGTGGGCGCCGGCCTCGAGAGCGGCTCGCCCGGTCTGAAGGGCCCCATGCCCGTAGGCGTCCGCTTTCACCACGGCCATCACTCGCGTCTCGTCCGATAGGCGCGACCGGACCGCGCGCATATTCTCGCGGATCGCTTCGAGGTCGATCTCGGCCCAGACGCGAGGTCGATACATCGGCTGTGGATCTCCCGTTACTGGGGACGCGCGTCCGCCTCGCGGTCGCGTCGCTCCCGTTTCCGTTCCAGAATCGTCTTGGCCATCGGAAGCTGAAGATAGATCGGATCCACCGCTCTCTCTTCAAGATCGGGGTCTTTCAGCGATCGCAACGCCAGAAGGGCGATCGTGGATGACCGCGGGGGATACGAGTCGGAGGGCGCCAAGGTCAGGCTCTCCGCGGCGAACAGATCCGGGTACCTCGCCGCGCAGTCCCCGGCTAGCCAGGCCGGACCTCGTATCTTCTCCGCCCACTCCTCGACAGGGAGGAGCGCCGGCTCCACTTCTGTCCTCGGCTTCCCCCCAGTGAGGTCATAGATCGCGCCGTAGGCGCGGTCCCGGCCGGCGAAGATGGCCACGCCCATCCTCGAGTGATCTGCCGGTGTCTCTTCCAGCAGCGCGTCCATGGTCGGGATCCCTATCAGACGAGAGCGCGTGAAATGGGCAAACGATCGGGCCGTGGCGAGGCCCACCCGGATTCCCGTGAACGAGCCGGGGCCGAGACTGACCGCCACCAGGGTGATGTCCGCGGGGCGCAGGGAGTTGGTGCGCAGCAGGTCGGCGACGGCGGGTACCAGACCCACGCCGTGCCTCGTCCCTTGATCGAGGCGATGCTCTCCGAGGACGCGATCCCCCGAGAGGAGGGCCACGCTAGCTGTGTCCGAGGTTGTCTCAAAGGCAAGCGTCAACATTGGCACCGCGACTCCGTGCCAAGCGAGGGAGGAACGGGGATTCTACCAGAGATCTGCCTGTCAGGAAACCCTCAACGGGCCGTGCGCAGGGGTCTCCAGACGATCCGGGGCCTCTGTCTTCGTCGCCACCCCGACGAGCCAGCAGAGAATGGCCGGCACGAGGAGGGCGTTGGCTGTGACCATTCCTGCAACAGAGTCGATCAGCGCGGCGACAGAGAGCCCTACACCGGACACCCCCACGCCGAATGTCCCCGCCAGCCAGACCCACGAAGGGTAGAACCGGCGCGTCGTCGATGCGAGGAGGATTGCCGAGATGGTGTAGAGCCCGTTCGCCAGATAGCCGGTGAGCAGCACAGCGCGACGGTGCATCAGAAGGAATTCGAGATCCGCGCGGGCCCTGGCCAGCTCGGGGAGGATGCCGATCTCGATTGTCTGAGCCAGGATGTCGGCCGTGACGGCCACGATCCCCAGGCCGATCGCGATACGGAGGAGCGTCGCCCGGATACCCCCCTCCGATCGGTACGCCAGGGCGAACGTCGTGTAGAAGTAGATGATCGAGAGAGCTGCCACCGTCCAGCAGAGCCAACCGCCCACCCAGGCGGCGCCGTGCTCGGTGACGTATTCCATCCGGCTCGCAAGGTCGGGCTCCGTCTCGAGGCCCGGCCGCAAAAGTATCGCCATCGCCGCCCCCGCAATGAAGTGAGTCCCGAGGGCAATCCAGGCCGCCAGCCTGAGCCTTCCCCTCACGAGGCCTGCGCCCTGGGGATCATGGCGAGCGAGAGGATCCCTCGGGCCGACCAGGCGACCGTTCGAATCCAGTTGGTGAGGATGAGAGAGCGATGAACCGACGCCTCGAACCCCTTGGCGAGGATTTGATGGCTCGGAAACTGAAGGGAGAACGTAGATATCCAGATGACGCATAGAAGGAGGAGGCCCATCCAGACCCACGCGGCCGGGATGCCTGCCGGCCTCCATCGCAGGAGGGCGGCGGCGGCAAGCCCTTCCGCGATCATGGCGGGCGCCACCGCCCAGGTCGCCAGGCGAATGTTCGCCTTCTGATAGGCGGCAAACCCAGCCTCACCCACTTCCGTGAGAAGCGGATAGTGCACCACCTGGACGAACCAGATCACGCCCACCAGGTACAGGGTGGCCGCCAGGTGGATCCGTAGCGTCCAGCGCGCCAACGTCACCTCCGAAAGAAACCGACCCTTGCGCTCCTTGTGCTGAAGTCCAACCTAGTCTTTCCGAGCTATCACGAGCAGGTTTCTCGAAAAACCGAGGGCGTTGACCACGCCAAAGAGGGCGCGGTTGGCGGCGCTCCACCCGGCCCGTCCCAGGGAGAGGACCTTCCGCACGCCACCGGGAGTGTGGTCACCTTCCAGGACGATCTTCAAGCCGCGGGCGGCGGAGCATGAGAGGTTCAGGTTCTGATACTCCCACTCGGCCGGCTGCAGCCCTGCGTCTTCAAGGATCCGTCCGAGGGTTCCGCGGGTGAAGAAGGTCACGTGCCCGAAGTGGGAGTGAAATCCGCTCCACTTCCCGCCCCGGATCCCGACGGCGCTCGCGTTCGGAGTCGTCAAGCACGCGACGCCACCGGGACGAAGAATGCGTCGGACCTCCTTCAGGGTTCCCAGAGGATCAACCACGTGCTCGATCAGGTTGTGCATCAATACAGCGTCGAAGGAATTCACCTCGTATGCGGCGCTCTCGAGGTTTCCTTGATCGATGTTCTCGTTTCCGAAGTTCTCCCTGGCGAAATCGACCATCTCCTGGGAAACCTCGACCCCGTGCCCCTCCCATCCGTCCCGCTTCGCCTGCTCGAGAAGGAATCCGCCGGAACACCCCACGTCCAGGATCCATCCCTTGCCGCCCAGATGCCTCTCCATCTTGCGAAGGAGGCCGCGCCAGTAGTTGTTCGGATTCTTCAGGCCCGATAGCCCGAGGTCCAGATATCCCTTCATCCAGCCGAACTCGCCGCCCCCTTCGAAGTACTCGAGCGTGTACATCGCCGCGAGGGCTTCCTTCGTGGGCATCGGGTTCAGATAAATGAGACTGCAGTCGGAGCAGCGGACCACGCGATGACCGTCCGGCCGGATGGTGATCGGTGTCTCCCCGCTTCCCCGGCAGAGCGGGCAGGGAACCTGCTCTGTCTGAAGCTCTCTTTTCGGAGTCGAGGGTTCAGGAGACGGATCGATCCCCACGATCTGGCGATACCGGGTGACCACCGACTCGAGAGAGAATCGATCCCGCAGATCGTTTCGAGCGTTCGTGACGAGCCGGCGGGTCTCGGCGGGCTCCGTGAGCACGTGCAGGATCGCGCCCGCCATCGCTTCGGACGATTCGGGCCGGACGAGAATCCCGGTGAGGTCGTTCGAGATCACCTCCGGGATGCCCCCCACCGCCGTCGAGACGATGGGAACCCCGGCGGCCATCCCCTCGAGGAGCACGCGGCCGAACCCCTCGGCCAGGGAAGGCAAGACGAGGACGTCGAACTGCCGCATCACCTCCCGCGCATCGGAGCGAGAGCCGAGAAACTCGACCTTGTCCCGGATATCCGACTTCGCAACCTCCTCGCGAAGCTTGCTCTCGAGAGGACCGGTCCCCACCAGGTGGAGCTTCGCCGTGGGGATCTTCTCGCAGACTGCGCGGAAGGCCTGAAGAAGCGTTGGATGATCCTTGCGCCAGTTGAAGTTCGCGACGCAGCCGATGATCGGTCCCTCCCCGTCCTCGCCCTCCTCTTCTCCCACCGGTCGGGGGGGCGCGAATGGCCCGGCGAGCCCATGAGGGATGACCTCGAACTTCTCGGGCCTCAACCCTAGCTCCGTGATGTATTCGTCCCGGATGGCCTCGCTGGCGGTCATCACGATGTCACACCAACTCATCGCGAGACCATCCAGCCAGCGAGTAATGAGGCCGGGCCACCAGGGAAGGCTGCCGCGGCGCATGAAGATGCCCTGGATACTTGCCAGGCGTCCGGCGAAGACCCCGACGATCGACGACTGGATACGCTCGCAGTGAAGGATCTGGATGCTCTGATCGTTCAGAAGCGAGATCAGCTCGAGGAACTTCCAGGGGGCGTTCCACTTGCGGAGCCCCAAGGAGATCACCGGGATGCCGGACCGGGTCAGCTCCTCACCGACGGGACCGGGGGCGAAGAGCGTGATCACCCGCACGTCCTGGTCCTTCTCGAGGGAGAGGGCGAGATCGCGCAGGAACAGCTCGCTGCCCCCCACCTCCAGGTCGTCGATCAGAAAGGCGATCCGGGCCATTCCTCTCCTCGTTCCGCCGTCAGATTCTCTGGCGGGACCGACCTCAAGCCCTTGCCCACGGGCGAGCCGACCAGATCTCCCGCACCTCTCTCAGCTTGAGGAGGTGCGCACCACCCAGAAAGAGCGCTCCGCCGAGAAGGGAGCCGAAGATCATTCGCACCGCATCGCCCCAGCCACCGCTCGAGAGCCCTATCTTCTCCGAATGAAGATAAGTGAGATCGGCCACGAACGCCATGCCCAGTCCCAGAACGATCATCTTTCCCCAGGCCAGGGCGAGATCCGACCAGGGTAGAGACGTGACGAATCGGCTGGTCAGGCCCAGGCACCCGACAAAAAAGATCACGAACATGCAGGTGCGCGCCAGGGCGAGACCTCCGATCCCGAGCGGCCCCAGGAGAAGGTTGTTCAGGGGGAGTGTGATCCCGGCCGCGGCGATGTTGAGCCACATGGGGACCCACGAGGTTCCCCTCGCGTAGAACGAGCGCGCTATCAGTTGATTGCACGAGAAGAACAGCGTGCCCACGGCGAGGATCGCCAGGGTCTGGGATACCATGGCCACATCCCGGCAATCGAAGGCCCCCCGCTGCAGGAGCAGCCTGACGAACGGCTCCCTGAAAACGATCAGGAGGCCCACGATGGGAATGCCGACGAAGCCGGCCCACCGCAGACTCCGTGTGAGGAGGTCTCTGAACAAATCTCCCTTTCCTTCCGCGTCGTGCGCCGAGAGGCTCGGGAAGATTGCCCTGGAGAGGGGGAGGATCAGGAGGAGCGGAAGCGAGGCGAAGGTTGTGCCGAACGCCAGGGCGGCGACCATCCCCTCCTCCGCCGCGGACGCGATGAATCTCTGGTAAATCATGTTCATGTTGATGGCGATCACTCCGACGGCGAGTGGCCCCATGATCCGAGCCACGCGCCGGAGACCGGGGTGCCTCCAGTCCCAGCCCAGACGGATCCCCCGGTGGTTCCGCCAGAGAACCGCCCACAAGATCCCGCACTGGACGCCCGCCCCGACGAGCGCGCCCACGGCGACGCTCACGATGCCGAGGCGATCGGCCAGGAGCCAGCACGAGAGGATGACGGCGATCGGGAAGGCGATCGGCGCGAGGGCCGGTGTCGTGAAGTGGCGGTAAGACTGCAAGATCCCCGCCCCGAGGAAGGAAAAGCCGAACAGGAGGAAGAGAGGGGTGAGGACCCGGGCCATCTGCACGGCCACCCGATGCATCTCGGAATCGAACCCGGGCGCCATCCATCGAAGGATGGGCCCGGCGAGGACGGCGTAGAGAAGCGAGCAGATCGAGAGGACGATGAGGATGATGGAGATCAGGCTACTGGTCATTCGCCAGGCCTGTTCCTCCCCGTCGCGCTTCCAGGTCTGGACGAAGACCGGGATGAACGCGGAGAAAAGAACTCCGCCGATGAGGAAGTCGCCTATGATCTGTGGGACGCTGAGTCCGATGTAGTAGGCGTCTGTGTCGCGGCCCGCGCCGAACAGACGGGCGATCTCCATCTGCGCGACCAGCGCCAGGCCGGCCCGGATGACGGCGCCCCCGCTCATCCAGAGGGTGGCTCGGGAGATCCGCTGCTCGGAGAGCATTCTCGCTCCTACCTCCCTCTCCGGAGAAATCGATCGGGGGATTATAACCCGGGGGGGCTGGTTTCGCCCTGCTTTCGGGTTATGGCCCCGAAGTTGCGCGCATCGATCTTGAAGCCCCTACAGCAGCGATGATATAAGGACACGGACCTGGACCCGGATCGGGGGGGGAAAGCACCACTCCATGGCGATACGAGAGCAGTTCTCATCACGATGGGGTCTGATCCTTGCGGCCCTCGGCATGGCGATCGGAACGGGGAACATCTGGCGGTTTCCCCGAGAGGCGGCCAAGCATGGCGGCGGTGCCTTCCTGATCGCCTGGATCGTCGCCCTTTTCGTCTGGTCGATTCCCCTCCTCATGGTGGAGTTCGCCATAGGCAAGTCGACCCGCCGCGGGACGATAGGCGCCTTCGCCAAGTTCCTCGGACCGGGTCACGCCTGGATGGGCGCCTTCATCGGATTCTGTACCCTGGCGATATTGTTCTACTACTCCGTCGTCACCGGTTGGTGCCTGAAGTATTTCGTGGCCACGATCATCGAGCCGAGCACCTTGCAGGCCGATCCGGAGACCTACTGGAAATCGTTCACGAACAGCTCCTGGAGCGTCTTCTGGAGCGAGGAGCGCAGCCTTCAACCGATCATCTACCATGGCCTCGCCATCCTCGCCGGCGCGGCCATCGTCGCGGCGGGTGTCGTCAAGGGAATCCAGAGAGCCAACCGGATTTTCATTCCCGCCCTCTTCATCCTTCTCATCATTGCCGCCATCCGGGCGTGCACACTGGATGGAGCATCTCGAGGCATCGAGTTCCTCTTTCACATAGACCTCGCCCATCTGAAGAATTACGAGACATGGCTGGCCGCCTTCTCCCAGTCTGCCTGGTCGACGGGGGCGGGGTGGGGCCTGATTCTCACTTACGCCGTCTACACCCGGGAGAAGGAGGACGTCGCCCTGAACTCGTTCCTCACGGGTCTCGGGAACAACTCGGCGTCTCTCATAGCCGCTCTCGCAGTGATCCCGGTTGTGTTCGCCCTCTTGCCCCAGGAGGAAGCCCTGGCTGTCATGAAGCAGGGGAACGAGGGGATGACCTTTACATGGCTCCCTCAACTCTTTCTCGGGGGCCAGATGCCCGGCGGGAGGTTCTTCCTGCCCCTGTTCTTCCTGGCCCTCAGCGTCGCCGCCCTTTCATCGTTGATCGCCCTCGTCGAGCTGGGGGCACGAATCCTCATGGACATGGGGCTCGGCCGGAAAAAGGCGATCATGGCGATCGGGGTGGCCACGTTTGGCCTGGGGCTGCCGTCCGCGTGCTCGATGTCCTTTTTCCAGAATCAGGACTGGGTCTGGGGTGTGGGACTGCTCATCAGCGGAGTCTTCTGCGCCTATGCTGCCATCCGATATGGAGTCGATAAGTTCAGAAGAGAACTCTTGAATGCCGAGGGCTCCGACATGCGAGTCGGTCGGTGGTTCAACGTGGCGATCTGCTTCCTGATCCCGGCCGCCTTCCTGGGAATGATCATCTGGTGGTTCGGGAGCGTGTGGCCGACAGAAACGCTTCAAGATGGCACTTCGGTCAAGCTCAGCTTCGCCGACGGGATCGGAAAATGGCTGGCCCCGTTCGAGATATGGAACGTCGGCACCTGCCTCTTCCAGTGGACCATCGCGATTCTGATCTTCATCGCCTTGGGCCGGCTCCTCGCTCGGCTGAGCCTTCGAGGGGAGACCGCGAAATGAGCACGAGCGCCGTGGTCCTCATGATCCTCATTCCCGGCATCCTCTGGGGCGGATTCGGCCTCTGCCTCTTCATCGCCGTGCGCAAAGAGGGCAGGAAGCCCCGATCTACTTGAGCAGCGCCTTCAGAAGGTTCTCGCAGGCCATCGTGGCCATGGCGAGACGCGCCTCCTCCGTGGCGCTGCCCGCGTGCGGAGTCAGGATCACGTTTTCCCGCCGGATCAAATCCGGATGGATCTCCGGCTCCCTCTCGTAGACGTCGAGGGCCGCCCCGGCGAGCCTTCCTTCACGGAGGGCGCGAGACAGGGCACCCTCGACCACGACGGGCCCGCGGGCGGTATTGATGAGGAAGGCGGTCGATTTCATCCATCCGAACTCCTTCTCTCCGATCAGCCCTCGGGTCTCGGGAGTGAGCGGGACGTGGAGAGTGACGAAGTCGCTTTGCTCGAGCAGGTCCGCCAATTCCAACCTCCGGGCGCCGACCTCGGACTCCAGCCTCTGGTTCGCTTGGCGAGACGTGTAGCCCACCTCCATCCGGAATCCCAGCGCCCGGAGTCCAACGGCAGTGCCGATCCTTCCCGCCCCGACGATCCCCAACCGCTTGCCGGCGACTGCCGCACCGAGGAGCAAGCTCGGCCCCCAGTGAAGATATTTCATCTCCCGGGTGAAGCGCTCCCCTTCCACGACCCTCCTCGCGATGCCGAGAATCAAGGCCCACGTGAAATCTGCCGTGGCATCCGTGAGAATATCCGGTGTGTTCGTTACGACTACGCCGCGTCGAGCCGCCGCCTCGAGATCGATGTTGTCCAGGCCTGCCGCGTAATTGGAGATCACACGGAGGCGCTTCCCGGCAGCCATCACCTCTTCATCGATCCGATCATGCAGGATCGTGAGGATCCCGTCCCGGCCCTTGACCGCCCGGAGGATCTCTCCCCTCCCCAGAGGTCGATCATCCGGGTTGACCTCGAGCGAGTCGATGTCGCTCGATTCCTCGAGGAGGCGAAGCCCCCCCTCGGGAAGCGGACGGGTCACATAGACACTGAATCCCACGAGATTACTCCCAGGCCTCCTCCAGCCAGCGCCGGGTCGCTTCTTCGAGGATTTCTCCCGCCCGCTCCGGCCCTTCCGCGGTCCGGGAGAGAGATCTCGTCTCGACCCCCTTCAGGGCGCCTGCCGATGTGAACTCCTCGACCTGGCCGGCCAGCACCCAGCAAGGAACACCCGCCATCCCGCATCGCTCGACCACTTCGCCGACCACCTTGCCCGACCAGCTCTGGTGATCCAGCTTCCCCTCGCCAGTCATCACCAGTCGCGCGTCTCGAATCTGCTCCGGGAACCCCACCGCGTCCAGCACGTATCCCGCCCCCAACTCGAGCCGTCCGGAAAGGAAGAATCGGACGCCGAACCCGAGGCCGCCCGCGGCGCCATCTCCTGGAACGCATGGAGACATCTCCGGACGCCAGTCCATGGCCAGCTCGTGGAATCTCTTCAAGCCGCCTTCCAGGAGCTGGATCTGGTCCGGAGTGGCCCCCTTCTGCGGACCGTAGACTGCAGCCGCGCCTTCATCCCCGAGCAGCGGGTTCCGGACGTCGACCAGGCCTACGAATTCCGTATCGAGGATCCGCCGATCCAAGGACCCGGGATAGATCGCGCCGAGTAGACCGAGCGCTCCCCCCCCTCTCGGAAGGGCTTCGCCCGAGACATCGAGGAGGCCTGCGCCGAGTGCCTGCGCCATCCCGACGCCACCGTCGATGGTGGCGCTCCCCCCCAGCGTGACCCAGATCTTCGACGCACCCCTCTCCAGCGCGGCCAGGATCAATTCCCCCGTTCCGAAGGTCGTGGCGGCGAGTGGGTCGAGTTCCTGCTCCTGGCAGAGGGCGAGGCCGGACGCCTCGGCCATCTCCAGGACGGCCGTCCCATCCGGAAGGATTCCGACGCGAGCCTCGACCGGATCTCCAAGGGGTCCCGTGACCTCTTTCGAGAACGGCTCGCCGCCGATCGCGTCGAGCAGGACGTCCAGGGTCCCGTCCCCTCCGTCCGCGACGGGGATCTCGATCACCTCGGCCTCGGGGAGAGCCGAACGGATCCCGCGCGTCATCGCTGCGGCGGCCTGTCGAGGGGAGAGGGTCCCCTTGAAGGCGCTGGGTGCGACCACGATCTTGGGCCGGGTCAAGGGCGAGCGTCCCTGTTGGAGAGCTCAAGGGCGGTGATGAAGCAGAGGCGTGCAACTCCCGAGGCGAGGGCCGGATCGATCAACCCGATGTCATCATCCGCCGTGTGGTATTCGGGGTGCTCTCCGGTGAAGAAGAAGAGAGCGGGCACCCCGGCATCGAGGAAGGGCGCCTGATCCGATCGGTTCCGGAACTTTTCCATCCCATCGTACCGGATCGAGAGATTGATGATTCGGTTTGCCGCCACGTGGATCTCCTTGAGGGTCGTGTTCTCCTCTCCCGCGCCGATGAAGACCTCGAATTCCTTGTTCACCCCGATCATGTCCATGTTCAGCATCGCCACGGTACTTTCCATCGAGACGGTCGGGTCGGTCACGTAGTAGCGTGAGCCGAGCAAACCCTTCTCCTCCCCGTCGAATGCGATGAAGATGATGGTCCGACGGATCGAGACCTTGCTCTCGACGAACGCCTCGGCAACTTCCAGGAGCCCGGAGGTTCCGGACGCATTGTCGTTCGCTCCGTTGTGGATCTGGCCGCGGCCGCCGCGGCTGCCCGACCGACCCAGCCCCACGTGATCGTAATGGGCCCCGATGACAATCGCTTCCTTGGCGAGCGCCTTGTCGCTCCCCGGCCATATGCCGATCACGTTCCTCCCCGCTCCCTTCACCGTCGCGAGAGAGGCTATCTGGAGACGGACGAACCGGGAGGAGATCATCTTGGAAGCCGGTTTTCCGGTCGAGTCGATCTTCTTCTGGAGATCCCTTGGATTCTGGTCACCGAGTATGAACGCGGCCGCCTCCTGGCTGGCGAAGACCACCGGCAAGCCGGCATCCACCTCGTCCCCGGGAGGAGGCCAGCCGTTCAGCACCTTCTTCGGAATGCCGGTGTTCCCCGAGTGGTTGTTGATATCGGTCACGATGATCAGGCCGACAGCTCCCTTCTTCATCGCCGTCCGCGCCTTCAGGGCGTAGTCCGAGTACTTCTTCTCCTCCCCGGCAAAGGGGCCATCCTCTTTCCCTTCCATCGGGACGTGGTCGAACGCCACGACGACCTTCCCCTTGACCCTCTTGCCCCGGTAGTCGTCGTACCCCTTCTCCTTCTCCGACAGGCCGAACCCGACGAACGCCACGGGGGACGGATCCACCATCATCGACGCTGAGATGGAGAGGGGAATGAAATCGTATCGGAACCGGAAGGTGCGATCGTCGTCGTTCTTTTTCGGCTTGCGACGATGGGTCACTTCGACGGTGTTCGACTCCTGGAGGGATTTGCGCGAGACCTGCCCCCCACCCATCTGGAAGGTCTGGAAGTAACTCTTCCCGTCTCCACCCGGCTTCAGGCCGAGACGCTTGAACTCCTTGGCGACGAACTCGCCGGCCGCATGGCCGAATTCCGTCCCCGCCTCTCTCCCCTGCATCTTTTCGGACGCCAGGAATCTTATGTACTTCAAGATCTCCTTCTTCGAGATCGACTTGACCGCCTTCTTCCCCTTGGGACCCAGCTTGATGGAGACGGCATCGCCGGAGTCGCCCCGGGCCGCCGAGCGGGCGAACGGGAGGATCGCCAAGAGGGCGACGAGGATCACGAGGACCGCTGGGAAGCGAAGCCTTGGCTTGAGTCGATGCATCGTGTCAGTGTATTCCCCGGGGGGATCTGTGTCCAGAGTGAGGCTTCCCTGACGGCCGCCTGGATCGGCCGAGAAGGGGCGATCCGGCGATCCCGGACTCCGGATTCCAGACGGACAGCGGTTGTTACATTTGTATTACACTGCAGGAGGGGATCTTGCTGATCCGCCGCATGGAAGATGCTATCTTAGAGCATGTTCGATTTTGCCCTTTGACTTCCGACGGTTCTGGAAAAGGAGGAGAGTATGAGACGGGGTACGGTAATGGCCGCCATCGCCGTGATGGCCTTCGCGGGAATTGCCTTCGCCGGCGGCGATGGCAAGATCTCATGGGTGGACAATTACGAGGACGCGCTTGCCCAGGCAAAGCGAACGGGCAGGCCGCTGATGGTCAAGTTCTTCGCCACCTGGTGAGGCCCCTGCAAGACTCTGGAGAACGGTGCGTTCTCCAACGATAGCGTTGCCAAGCAGTCCAAGAAGTTCATCAATGTAGCCCTGGACGGCGACAAGGGCACGACCAAGCCCATCATGAGGAAGTTCGGCGTGACTGGCTACCCGACCGTTCTCTTCATCAGCCCCAAAGAGAAAGAACTCGGCAAGCTGGGTAGCCGCGATGCCCATTCTGTCGTGGAACAGCTCGAGAAGGTCTTCAAGGAATTCGCGAAGGACGCCGCCAACGTCAATTGGGCCGATAGCGTCGAGAAGGCCATGGAGTCCGCCGAAGATCAGCTGATCTTCGTCTTCTTCTACAACGAGAAGCGCGGCAGCAGGCTGATGAAGTCGATCACGCTGGAGAACCTGAAGGTCATGAAGGCCCTGGGGAAGGGCTTCATCGCCGTGAAGGTCGAACTGGACCGGAAGTCGGATCTGGCCAAGGAGTACCGTGTCAGCTCCGCTCCGTCGATGCTCATCATCGACAAGGACGGGAACAAGGTCGGATTCGCCACCGGGGCCAAGAAGCCCAAGGAGGCGATCCGCTTCCTGGAGAAGGCCAAGAAGACCCACGCCAAGGCCAAGGCAAAGGTCTCGAAGGGCTCGGCTTACTAGAGAGATATCACCCCCTATTGGGAACGAAGGTGGGGCTCCGTGCATCTTGTGCACGGAGCCCTTTCTCGTCGGGGCTCCTCCGACGCAAAGCTCCCTTGAACAAACACTTACAGATCGATAGAATATCTCGTTTGTGAGACTGAAGAGGTCGGTCTATCGCCATCTCAGGCCTGGAGATGGGCTTCCCTCGCTGCTCTGATGGCCCGATGGCTCTGTTCCGATGGCCCTGACCCGATGGATACTCTGATGAGACAGCCGCTGATCGCGGGCAACTGGAAGATGCATGGGACCCGGGACTCGTGCCGGGCGCTTGCCAGCGCAATCGCCGGAGACCTGGGGACCCTGCAGGAGGCTGAAGTGGCGATCTTCCCCCCCTACCCGAGCTTGCCCGAAGCTGCGGATGCGATACGCGGCACCGGCATCGCTCTCGGAGCCCAGGACCTACACCCGGAGGCGGAAGGGGCCTTCACGGGAGCGGTTTCCGGGTCGCTCCTCCGATCGTTCGATTGCCGGTACGTCCTGGCGGGTCACTCCGAGAGGCGAAGGCTCTTCGGAGAGACCGACGATGCGGTGAAGCGAAAGATCTCCCGCGCCCTCGCCTCCGATCTGAAACCGGTCCTCTGTGTTGGAGAATCCTCCGAGCAGCGCGAGGCCGGTGACGGGGAAGAGATCGTGCACAAGCAGGTTAGGATTGCCCTTGCGGGAATGGATTCCTCGGTGGCGACGCGCCTGGTGCTGGCGTACGAGCCGGTCTGGGCGATCGGCAGCGGCCGACCCGCGACCCCGGAAGTGGCGGCCGAGATGCACGCCTTGATACGTGACGATCTCCGCAAGTTTTTCGGAATGACGGAGGGGAGCGAGATTCGGATTCTGTACGGTGGGAGTGTGACACCCGAGAACGCGGGTGGGCTCCTCGGGCAAGAAGAGATAGACGGTCTGCTGGTAGGCGGAGCGAGTCTCGATGCGGCTTCGTTCTCCGCCATCGCACGCGCAGCCGTCGGCGCCTATTCCTGAGGATGATGGAGGTTTAGAATGGCCAGTGTTTTTGTCGGCGTGCTCTCAACGGTTTACGCCTTCGTCTGCGTCTTCATGATCATGATCGTGCTGCTGCAGAAGGGGGAAGGGGGCGGCCTCGCCGGGGCCTTCGGAGGAATGGGCGGCGATTCCGCCTTCGGTGTAAAGGGGGACAAGACGTTCAAGAAGCTCACCGCCGTGGTCGGTGCCCTCTTTCTGTTCCTGGCGATTCTCCTGGGAGGATTGGTGGAGCGGGGCTACCAGGGAGCCACAGCCACGGAAGATGAGAGCGCCGTGACGGACGACGACCAGGACGGTGGCAACTCTCCCTCGGACCCTGACGATACGGATGGCAAGCCCAAGTAGTTCTTCGCTCGTGCTGCAGCGAGGATGAAATTTTGGCGAACACCCTGAAGAGCATGACCGGCTTCGGCCGGGCGACCTATACGGATGGGCAGATCTCCCTCGAAGTGGAGATCCGGTCGGTCAACAACAGGTTCATCAAGATCCAATCGCGCATCCCGGACCGCCTCTCCGGTTTCCAGGCGGAGCTCGAGGCCCTGATCCGCGGCTCGATCCGGAGAGGTTCCGTTTCCCTGACCATACGGACGGAATTGCCCCCGGAGGCCAGCGCGGCTCGCCTTCAGCCTGCGGTCCTCAAGCGGTACCACGACATGGCGAAGGAGGCGAAAAAGAAGTTTCGCCTGCCGGGAGAGATCACGATCCAGACGCTGTTCGGCCTGCCAGGAGTCCTCGAGCCGATGCGGGATCCGAGCCCGGCGGACCGGTCGATCTGGAAACGACTGGAGAAACCAGCCAAGGGCGCTCTTGCAGGCCTGATCCGGATGAGGGTGAAGGAAGGCCAGGAGATCGCCCGTGATATCCAGCGCCGAGCCAAGAGGATTCGAACTCTCACCAACAAGATCGAGGATCGAGCCCCTCGAGCGATGCTGGAGTACGCCAGACGCCTTCGCAAGCGGATCCGATCCCTGATGGACGGGACCGCGAAGGCTGTGACCAGCGAGGACCTGGCTCGCGAGATCGCTCTCGTGGCCGAGCGATGCGACATCTCGGAGGAGATCCAGCGCACGAAGAGTCATCTCGGCCAGATGGCAACTTGTTTGTCCAAGGAAGGAGAGGGGCGGAGGCTCGAGTTTCTGGTGCAGGAGCTCTTCCGGGAGGCAAGCACGATGGCCGCCAAGAACATCGACGGCCCTGCGGCGGCAATGATCCTCGATCTCCGATCGGAGATCGACAAGATCAAGGAGCAGGCCCAGAACATCGAATGAAGCGGGGACGACTGGTGGTCATTTCTGGGCCGTCGGGGGCCGGCAAGAGCAGCATCTGTCAGAGGCTTCTCGAGATGCCCGAGCTGAACGCTCAGCTGAGCGTCTCGGCGACGACCCGGTCGCCGAGACCGGGCGAGATCGACGGCGTGCACTACCGATTCATCACCCCGGAGGAGTTCGACACGCTCGAAGAATCGGGCGGACTGCTGGAAAGCGCCGAGGTCTTCGCAGACCGATACGGGACACCGCAGGAAGGCGTCGACGAGGCGTTGATCAATGGAAAGACTGTCCTCCTCGATATTGATGTCCAGGGAGCGAGAACCCTGAGGGAAAAGGGGATCGAAGGACTTTACTACTTCATCGCCCCGCCGAGTCTCGAGACCCTGGAAAAGAGACTTCGAGACCGGAAGACGGAGGGGCCGATGTCTCTCTCACGGAGGCTCGCTGCGGTGAAGATCGAGATGTCGGCGCAGGACGAGTACGATCACACCTTCGTCAACGACGATCTCGAACGAGTCTCTGGAGAGATCCGGGCCGCGATCCTCGCCTTCAAACCGAGCGAGAGAGGAGATCCGGAACAAGGGGAGGTTCCATGAAGGTCCTCCTAGGCGTGACAGGAGGCATTGCCGCGTACAAAGCGGTAGAGATCGCCTCACAGCTCGTCCAGAAGGGACACGACGTGCTCACCCTCATGACGAAGCACGCCTGCGAGTTCGTTACCCCGCTCACCTTCGAATCGATCACGGGCCAGGTCGTGATCCGCGATCTCTTCCAGCCTCCTCCACAGCATCGACCGATCCACATCACGACGGCGGATTGGGGAGACGTGATGCTCGTCGCGCCGGCCACGGCGAACTTCATAGGCAAGGTGGCGGGGGGCATCGCCGATGATGTGCTGACCAGCACCGTGATGGCCCTTCGGTGCCCCGTCCTGATCGCCCCGGCGATGAACGATCGTATGTACGAAAACGCGATTGTTGCTGGCAACATCAAGAAGCTGGAGGGGCACGGCTACGAGTTCATTCCTCCGGAGGAGGGCTACCTCGCAGACGGGTATCGCGGCGTTGGGAGGCTCGCCGACGTGAACCGGATCGTTGCGGCCGTCCTCGCCAAGGCCCCGCGTGAAGGGCAGCCCAAGCCGTCCGGGCCCCTTCTGGCGCGTGGGATAGAGGGATCTGACAAATCCCAGTCTTGAGGCGACGCACCTCTCTTCTCACATGAAATTCCTCGTAACTGCGGGTCCCACGCACGAGCACCTCGACCCGGTCCGCTTTCTGGCGAACGCATCCTCCGGGAAGATGGGCTACGCGATAGCCAGAGAGGCGAGGCGGCGCGGCCACACGGTCTCCCTGATCAGCGGTCCCACCCATCTTCGGCCTCCCAGGGGGATCCGTCTCACGAAGGTCATCTCCGCCATGTCGATGCGCCAGGCGATCAAGAAGGAGATCCGGCGCTCTCATTGCCTCGTCATGGCGGCGGCGGTTGCCGATTACCGACCCGCGAAATCGTCCAGCGCGAAGATACGGAAGGGAAAGGGCCCACGATCGATCGCTCTCGTCCCCAACCCTGACATCCTGGGCGAGATCGGACGGAGCCGCTGGCCTGGCGTACTGGTGGGTTTCTCCCTGGAGACGGAGACGGGGGAGGCGCGAGCGCGAGACAAGCTCCGGCAGAAGCGCCTCGATTTCATCGTCCAGAACGCCCCGGCGACGATCGGTAGCGATTCCATCACCGCCACGATCCTCTTCTCCGATGGACGGCGCGAGATCCTGAAGCAGGTATCGAAGGCAGTGGCCGCCCGCCGGATCGTCCGACTGGCGGAGGATGCGCGCAAGGAGCGCCAGCAGACTCGATGAGAAAGCTCGTCGTGAAACTCGAATCGGGCCAGGGCTACCCCATTCATCTGGGAAGGGGTGTCTTGAGACGTCTTCCCTCCAGCCTCCGGTCTCGACCGGTCGGAGAGCGGTACGCGGTGATCACCGACCACACCGTGAGAGATCTTTACGGAGAAACGGTCCTGGCAGGCCTCGAGCGGGCGGGCCTCCACGCCCGGATCTTCTCCTTCGCGCCGGGCGAGGCGAGAAAGAATTTGAGGACGGTCGAGTCGATCGCCGGACGGATGTTGAAGGCGGGCATCTCGCGCTCCGACGCCGTGATCGCCCTGGGCGGGGGCGTCGTGGGGGATGTGGCTGGTTACGTCGCCGCCTCTTACATGCGCGGCATCCCCTATATTCAGGCGCCGACCACGCTGTTGTCGATGGTCGACTCCAGCATCGGGGGAAAGGTCGCGGTCGATCTTGACTCGGCAAAGAACATCATCGGCCACTTCTGGCATCCGAGTCGCGTCTTCATCGATCCGACCTGTCTCGATACGCTCCCCGTCCGCCAGCAAAGGAGTGGGTGGGCAGAGATCGTGAAGCACGGCGTGATCGCAGACCGCGATTACTTCGGATGGTTGGAGAAGAACGCTGCCCGTCTCCTCCGGCTGAGGGGGAAGGCGATGGAGGACGTCCTGGCCCGGAGTCTGTCCATCAAGTCCAGGATCGTTGCGAAGGATGCCCGTGAAGCCGACTTACGCATGGTGCTCAACTACGGGCACACGATCGGACACGCCATCGAAAGCCTGACTCGATATCGGAAGTACACGCACGGCGAGGCAGTGGCGATCGGCATGAATCTCGAGGGCAGACTCGCCCTGCTCCTCGGCCTCTGGGACCAGGCAGACCTCGACCGCCAGAACCGCCTCCTCCGGAGACTGCGACTACCGACGAGACTCCCCGATCTCTCTGCCTCCAAGATCATCCGCTCGATCCGCCACGACAAGAAATCATCGAACGGCCTTCCGGTCTTCGCTCTCCCCAGACGGATCGGCGCTATGGCGACCCGCGACGGTCGCTTCGGCCTCCACGTCGACCCCGCCCTAATCAAGGGGACACTCACTTAATTATTTGCTCTGTTGATCGACGCAACCTTTTGATTTGCAGCCAGTTAAGATGGGTGTCCCCGAAACTCCCGAGCAATTAAGTGTGTGTCCCCATAATTAGCAGCAACAGGACTATAGGAAGCCGGCGCGGATCATCAGGTCGAGGAGGGGGGCGGCGGCGGCGTTCTCGATGACGGGGACGGCGCGAGGGACGATGCAGGGGTCGTGCCTCCCCGTCACTCTCAGTTCGGCCGGCTCCATCTCGTCGAGGTCGACG
>JAPUJT010000037.1 GCA_027296055.1 Planctomycetota bacterium
CCTCCTTGCTCAAACGGGCGACCTCCCGCTCGAGGGCGGGGACCGTCTTCTTCAAGGCGGCGTTGCTCCGCGTCAGTTCGGCCACTCTCTTCCTCAAAGGGCCGACAGTGGCTCGCAGTTCCTTTCGGGCGAGCCGGACGATCTCTTCTCGGAGTACGCCGGCGATGTTCGGCATGGTGCACCTCGTTGTGGGCCTGGCTCGGGATCGGTGTTCGTAAGCGATCGGGTCGGATTGACAAGGCCCCATTGTATCCGCAAGCGGAATAGATGGGACTTCAGGAGACCCCTACAGATCCCAACACGGCTCTTGAGGGGGGTCGGATTGGCATGGTATCCTAACGGCACTTCGCACCGATTCCGGCAGCACCTTTTGCAGGCAGGCGAAATCAGCCACTCTGCAAGGAGGTCCATGACGTAACCCCACGGATCTGAATAATTGAATTGAAGCCACTTCGGCTTCTCGCCTCACCAGACAAACTGCTACCTGGGGCTCAAGCCCCTGCCATAACCGAGGCGGTTGGAATGCCGGGTGGCGCTCCTCTTTGGAGCGTCAGCCGCGTATTCGCAACCCTTGGTTGCCCTGTAGCAGGGGTGTCTGGTGGGAGCGTCACGTGTGTTGGCGCTCCTTTTTGTTTCGGGGACGCCTCGGGAGGAGGGAAGACCCATGGATCTGGAACCAAGAGATCACGACAAATTCCGACTGAGGGGTTGGATACTCACAACTGTCTTCGTCCTTATGCTCACCGCGTGCGGAGATGGCCATTCGAGTAGCCCTCGAGACACCACGCCACCATCGATTGCCATCGACACTCCGACGACTGCGGCGACCTACCTCACCGCATCGACGCCTATCACCCTGGGCGGGACCGCGTCGGACAACGTGAGTGTCGCGAGCGTAGAGTGGTCGAACGCCGCCACGGGGGATATGGGGACGGCCTCCGGGACATCGTCCTGGACGGCCTCTCTGGACCTGGCCGTGGGGCCCAATCCCATCACGGTCACGGCCCTCGACGCAGCAGGGAACACGGGGACGGATGCCCTCACCGTGATGCTGTGCCCCGGGGCCCTGCAAGCCTGGGGGAGGAATCAGTTCGGTCAGCTCGGAGATGGGACGATGCTCGACAGTCTCTTCCCGGTGGACGTCGTCTCCATCTCGAGCGTCATGGACCTTTCGGCGGGGAACAGCTTCACGCTCGCTCTGCTCTGCGACGGCACGGTGTGGTCCTGGGGCTCCAATGCCTCCGGTCAGCTTGGCGACGGAACCACGCAGGACCGTCCAACCCCGGTCCAGGTGGTGGACCCGACGGGTCCGTCGGGGTTCCTCGAAGATGTGGCGGCGATCGCTGCCGGGAGCTCGCACTCCCTGGCCCTCATGGCCGACGGGAGTGTTCGAGCCTGGGGCGATAATCAATCAGGTCAACTCGGGGACGGGACGACCATCGATTCGGCACTGCCGGTCCCCGTCGTGGACCCTCTGGACCCATCGGGACTCCTCCAGGGTGTCACGGCCATCGCCGGGGGTGAGATGCACAGCGTCGTACTCCTCTCCGGCAATACCGTCAGGACCTGGGGGAGCAATGCCGCGGGACAGCTTGGGGACGGGACGATGATGGACTCCCTCATTCCCGTCCAGGTATCCGACCCGGGGGATCCCACGGGATATCTCGAGAACGTCACGGCGGTCAGCGCCGGGGGAGCACACACCGTTGCGATCATCGTCAACGCGACGGTCCGTGCCTGGGGGACGAACGGGTCGGGCGAGCTCGGCGACAATGGAGCATCCGGCATCAACAGCCCGATCCCCGTCGTGGTCTTCGATCCCACCGACATTTCGGGCTGGCTCACGAACGTCGACGCGATTGCTTCGAGCCCGGGTGCCGCGCATACCATCGCGCTCATCGGCGGGGGGACGGTCATGGCCTGGGGGCTGAACGCCGAGGGACAGCTCGGGGACGGGACGACCGCCACACGTTTGGCGGCCGTTCCGGTCCTGGACACGGGGGATCCTACCGGGTTCCTCACCGGGGTGAGCAGCTTGACCGCCGGCGCCCAGCACAACGCGGGCCTCAAGGGAGACGGGACGTTCTGGACCTGGGGCTGGAACAGTTTCGGGCAGCTCGGGGACGGAACGACGACGAACAAGACGACACCGAACCGTGTCCAGGACCCGTCGGACCCCACCGGGTTCCTGCAGGGAGTGATGCGCTTCGCCGCCGGGGCGTACCACTCCATCACGCTCAAGTAGAGGCAAGTGCATCGAAGACATCGGGAAGGGGGGCAACGTCCGCGCCTCCGATCTTCTCGATCAGCCCCTCCGTGCCATCCCAAAAACATTGCCTCATGAATAGTCTCGCTGAGGCCGGGATGTTGATTGCACGTGCAATCAACTTGGGCGGCGATTCCAGAACGTGAACACGCGCCCGGATAGGGGGCTGGACTCTCATCATGGTTTCGGGGATCCTCTCCTCACCCTTGCGTCAGGGCTTCGATCCAGGACCACGGCGAGGACAGGTTGAGATGCGCGATCCGAAAGAGCTGCTCAGGCTTACCAAGGAGTTTAGGAAACTTGAGGCCAAGAAGTGGACCCAGAGAAGGATAGCGGAGAAATACGAGATAAGCCAAACCGATGTCTGCATGATTCTGAGCTTGTGGAACATGCCCAAGAAGTTGAAGGACGTCATGCTCAGTGGCGAACTTGCGCCAAGATCTGCCATGGACCTTTCGAGGAAGACGAAGAAAATGCAGGCCAAGGTACTGAAGCGCCTGGAGAATATGAGGAAAAAGAATGAGAAGAATAAGAAAAAGGAACGGGTAACCCAGCGGGAAATCGCCGATGGGCTCGAGTATGCCCACCTCTCCAAGGATCTTCTACCTGAGGGCTTCATCGGGAAGCGCAGAGCCGATGGAGTGGAATTGACCGTGCGGATCACCTGCGAGAAGGGTGATATCAAAGCGCTGGAAAGGTACCCCAGCGTCTTCAGGAAGGAGTGGTCGAAGGTCGTGGAAGCGGTTCGGATCGCCTGGGGAGGAAGTTAGGCTTGCCTGTCTCCTCGACCATGGACAGTTCGCAGTGTGACCTGGTGTCAATCTTCCAGAGGCACGATCGTATGGCGGTGAGAGAAAGCTCCATTGCGAGGTCTTTCTTGAAGCCCCCGTTCCTCGCTCTTCGCCTGGACCAGGCAAGTGCCAATACTTCGCGACCACGCGCCCGGCTTGTGCACCTTAGATCGACCGTGGGACCGCGGTCGTCGAGTTGGACGACAGCCGCGCCCCTGATCCCTGCATGAACCTGCTCACCAAAGCCAGTGGGACCGCGACGCTGAATCGGCCCGGGGGCGCGAGGTGCGGGGGAGGACCGTCCTTCCTTCCTAGGGGGATCCTACCTGACTATGTACAGAGCGTCCCAATTTATTCCAAAGGGACGCTCGGCCGGCAGGCCTGGTCGCGCTGTGGGGTGCCTCTTGCGAATGTGATTCCGGAGCGCAGTTTCGGCCAATCGTTTTGCATAGCCTGCATGAGCACTTCCGCCCCTTCGTTCCTGCGCTCTGGCATTCGCAGACTTCTCCAGTTTGAGTCGCGTGGACTCCTGTTGCGTGAGTCGACGCTCGATGATCTCCACAGAATCTCTCGCTTCGTACTTCGAGAGCCAGCCCCTGATGGCAGGGCAGATCGACTTTCCCTTCGGATGCCTCAGTACAGCGAAGTAAGCGTGAGCCTTGATTCTCTTCTGTTTCAGCTTTCCGATCGCGTAGATCAGGCGCAGCAGGTCCAGCTCGGTTCCGACTCGCTTGCCAGAACCGGACCCACCTCTTTCTGTCTTGAATTCGGCCCGGCCCTTTGCCATGCCAAGGACCACTCTTTTGAAACGTGCCATCTCGATCTCCCCCGTGGTGAATTGCCCGCAGAACATGGTCGCGCGGGCACCCCGAATCCGCCAGTCCTTGTGCGAGCTCTTGCCCGAGCGCGTCCTTTCCGTCCCAGGGGCACAGGACTGTGGATAGATGTTCGTGAGAGGGACCTTCCTGAAGCTCGCCTCTGGCCCCGGAGCATCAATCTTGGCCTCCGGGCCCATCGCCGGTCGAGGACCGCGAAGGTCAGCCCACCTCCGGCCCGCCGTCTCGGCCCCCGGCAGCCGGGTCCGAAGGCAATGGCATGTGTCCGCCATTCTCGGTCGCGGCGATATCCGGGCGAAACCACCATGATCGGTGCCCCTGCCCAAACTCCGGCCCCCCCCCGCGGACCGAACGGCCCCGGGCCGATGGCTGCGGGCGAAGGAGCGGAAGAGGCGGGGGAGGTCTCGGCGATCATCTTCGGCGGCGGGGGAGTTCGCGGCGGATCGCCATCATGATCGACACGCGCTCCCGAGCTCCGGCCTCCCCCGCCGGCCCGCAGTTCCCCGGGCCGACGACTCGGGCGATGCACGGAGGGGCGGACCCATGAAGGTCCGGAGGCGGTGGTGGAGGTCTCGGCGAGGGGGGGGGGGAGGAGATCCTGGCGGATCTTCATGACATGATCGTCCCGGCGCCCGATCGCCGACTGCCCCCCTGCGCCGTTACTGAGCAAATACGGCCGGCCGGGTCTCCGGATGCCGAAGGAGCGCGTCTTCATCATCTGGATGGAATTAGTCGGATGGACAGGGGGCAGATCGTCCGACTCGCAGTGCGATTCCTTCAGGGCCGGCGTCAAATTCCGGTCGTTTCTCTTCGGCTGGCCGCGTGGGCCTCACCGGATTATCGACTCGAGATTCCGTCGAACTCAAAGTGCACTCCCATGGGGATCGGTCGCGTCCAGCCCACTTCCCGGGCGGTGTTTTCACCAGGATCCAATTGATAGAGTCGCTGCCAATGGTTGGATATTGATTCGTTCCGTGGACTTCATCCGGCCAAATAGACTCGATGAGACAGCACACCCGCACAGCGACTCAAGTGGAGACTGCTAAATGAATTAGAGAGCCGGGCCTGCAGGAGGAGATTGGGTGGCTAAATGGACTGCCGAGCGCGCAAGGGCCCTTCTGCGGAACTGACGGGGCCGTATTGATGAGCAGGGCTTCTGAAATATCATGCCTGGCAATGTCGGAGCCGCTGGTACGATCCATCCGCGTCACTGAAGGCTTGGCCTCTGCTAAGGGGACCTGAGCTGGGGGGTTTGCTTTGACCATAGCTAGCGACGGCCAGCGGAAGGAGTTAAGCGAGGCTCTCAGGGCCTGGTTTAGGGGGCGAGGGCAATTCAAGTCGATGAAGGAATTGGCTCAAGCCTGTGGAATCCCGTACACCAGCCTGAGGGACTACTTCGGCGGCAGGTCCTATCCTCGCTCCAAGGCACGAGAAAAATTGTACCTTATGACCGGTATTGCCAGTCTGCGGTCAGGTGAATTCGGCACATTCAGCGATCCCTTGCTCCTCGACCTCTCCAAAGGTACTGTGGCAAGCAGTTCCCAAACCTTGGAGCCGCATGTCAGGAGGTTTATCCCCATGGCAGCAGAAGGCAGCCCAGATAGCAGTGCTCGTGAAGGCCTCTCTCGTGGTGAACGCGCGCATTCCCCTATCCCTCCGGAGAAGGGGGAAGGCCTCATGTACAAGGGGTACATGGCGACCGCCCTGACGAATCTCGAGCGCGCCGCTAGGATTGGTGTGATCTTCATTTCCGACTGTGTTGCGACTGTATGCAAAGAACACGCGATCGATCTTTACGAGCCAAGAAAGGCCACCGATCCGGTTAACAACGCCACAATTCAAGACCACGTCGTTTACCTTCTTGATCGCAAGCAGGTCACGACCTCAGACGTCGTGATTGTCTTGTGTGAATACCCAAGCTTCGGAGCGGGGCAGGAAATCGAGATTGCAGGCAATGCAACAGTACCACTTGTGCTCTTGAGAATGGGAGACAAGAAGGCGTCGCGGATGATGACCGGAACCCCCGTATATAAGGTCGAAGTTACGTTCACTGATCCCAGTGATCTGCAAGGTGAACTTGGTGTCGCCCTAGAAAAACTGTTACCACGGATGCAAGAGCGTAGAAGAAAGATGGAGACGTGGCCAGTTCCGAGAGATCTTGGTGAACGAGTTCGCGCTCTGCGCAAGCAGGCACGCCTTGACCCAGATGAACTGGCGGATCAGATCTGTGTCTCTGAGCAGTTTGTCAAGAATTTGGAGAAGAGCCCAAGCAACATCACTAACCTATCACTTATTCAAATAAGTGCGCTAGCTGGTGCCCTTAAAGTGCCCTTCTATGAACTCTTTGGCGAAATCGATGCCGACAGGAATGCCATTTTGCACAAACACATTGTCTGGGCTAGAAAGCGTGGAGTTCTGCCGCATGACCTGACTGAGGTTCTTTCCAGCGCTGCCAGAAGCAAGACCGACTCATCTGACAACGAGCCAAACGAGGCGGACCTTGATGAGATTCTAGCATCCATCAAGGGCTACAAGAATGATCTCAAGGCATAGAAAATCGTGGCCAGCCGCCGTCGAGATCCATCCTGCAAGCGAGGCGGCATCGATTCTTCAAGCTCTTCATCGGGGCTGTAACACGTCTGTATTGCCAGTTTCCCTTGAGCAGATCGCGCAACTGGTAGGTGTCGTCCGAGTCATTCGCAAACCCCTCCGCCGGTCGGGAAGATTGCTCCCCGTCAACGGGCGATATGTCATAGAATTAGATGATTCGGAGCATCCATTTCGGCAACGATTCACCCTTGCCCATGAAATTGGTCATCTCCTCGTGGCGAGGAAGGCTGCGGAAGTGTCCTTCAGCCAGAATGGACTAGTCCACTGCAGTCTAGACCCTCACCTCGAGTCCATTTGTGATTCGATTGCCGCAAACCTCCTCATGCCTCGGCAGGAGATCGAACGAAGACTCGGTGACGCGAGCTTGAGCTTGAATTCGCTCTCACTTTTCGCCAAGGAGTTCCAGGTCACCCTGTCGGCTCTTGCGATCAGGGTGACGGAGATCTTCGACGAGTACGCCTTCGTGCTATGGAAGTACGGGAGACGGCCAGGTTCTGCCAGGATAGCATTTCGAGTTCATTGGTCTGCAACTCCTCGGGGCATCTTCATCCCCAAGCATGACGCGTGCCAGCCAGAGTGCGTCGTAGAGGCTACCTGCAAGCACCGCAGGATTTACGGGGTAATCGCAGAGCTTGATTTGGGATCCCTCAGGGGCCCGCATCGAGTGCAAGCCCGCCCACTCTCTCCAGGTCGGAGCCCAGAGCCACGAGTCCTGATGATGGTGCATCTCGACAGACAAGAGCAGCGAGTCACGAGCGGCTTCTCCGATCTTGGAGAGTCTGAACCCTGTCCATCAGAATAGTTCTGGCACTCCTGTGATGCGACGACCTACGCTCACCTTGATCTCGTGGAGTGAAGATATTCCGAAGGCCCTGGATGGCGTAGGATGTGGCGATACTCGTTGAAGATTTCGAGATCGACATCAAAATCATCGTCCGAAGCGCCCTTGGAGACTAGACACTGTTGGCGAAGACCCAACTCTCGGCCTGATCGGTCGCCGCCCCGGATTACCGAACCGGAGGGACCCGTGCACACTATCCAATCAATAGGCTCCCGGGTGTACATGGAGCTCTCCGTCTGGTACGTCATCTGAGGCGCTAGAGATACGCGACGGTTTCAATCGCCCTAACGCCGGTCCCTGGCAAGCTCCTCGATGAGGTCGTCCGCACCGTAGTGGCGCGCCTTCTTCTCGTACACACTCGCTTTCTTCATGTCACCCACGCGAACCGCACTGTCTCCGGCAAAGGCGTAGGCCTCGGCACAGTCCTCCTTCATCTCTGACGCCTTCTCGAAATACCGGAGGGAAGCCGCGTAATCGGTAGTTTTCCTGTAGGCTTGTCCAAACGTCAATGCATGATAGAAGGAGAGCATTCCTCGCTGCTGACGCAACTTCTCGAGATGGGCGATCGCCTCTTCTGGCCGACCCGCGTCTAGGTGAATGACGGCGATGAATATCTGGGTGCTCTCATTCTGGGGCTGCCGCTCCACCGCACGCCGGCACGCAGCCATAGCCTTTGCCAGGTCATGGAGCATGAAACAGGACCGGGCCAGCATGAACTGGTACTCGGCCACTTCGGGGGACAATTCCGCGGCGCATCCCCATTCGACCCGAGCTATGGCCCAGTCGTCCTCCAGCTCGGCCTTCATGGCGCGATGGACGTGCACGACAACCGAACCCTTGATCCCGGGCGACATCTGGCCGCTCAACTTGGTGATTTCCTGAAGAAAGTCGTCAGGTATTCCCTGGAGACCTCGGAAGACGATCCTCGTCTCCTCCTCCGCCTGCTGGCGGGGGATGCCGCTCTTCTGCTGAATCGCCTCGCAATAGCTCCTGAACCCCGAGAGGATGTAGACGCACTTGTACAGGCGCTCGACCTCCCGGCAGTCGCGCAGCGCTTGGATATCGAGCTGCCAGTACCGGATCTTCTCAGTCTTCTGGAGGGCGTTCAACGCAAACCGGTTCGCGCGGAATGTGCTGCCGAGGAGGACGGTAAGCCGATGGGCGGCATCGATTTGCTGCCGCGGCAGGCGCGTCTGGCCGTAGAAATCATGTAGGCGGCGGGTGTAGATGACGAGCGCTCGGGCGAGGCCGTCCACAGTGTCCCAGGCGATGGCTCCTGCAAGACCTACCGCCACGGACCGCAAGGCGTAGTACCGGCGAAGTTGCCGGGTAATATCCTCGACCGTGACCCCGTCGATCCCCGGGGCGAGGATTTCCCCGATTCGTCGAACGGTTGACTCGCGGGGGATTCGGTGCGACCCTTGGAGGAGCCGATCCAGCGTCTTCCTGGCCCCCGAGTGCTGGCCAAAGTCCTCCTCCCTCCCTTCCTCATCATCCAGCAGGTTCTGCACGTACGCGAGGAGTGAAGCCCGAGTCATTCTCCGCGTCTTCTCCGCACCAGGGATCACTCGAGTCGGGTCGCACCGATCGAGCAGCTCGGTGAGGGGTGTGGTGGGCTCCCTCTCCTGTGACCACCCAGGTGGTCCGCTCGGGTCCGGCAGGCGTAGGTGTCCCAGGCGAGCGAGCGCCGCGTACCGGAGGGCCAGGTCCACGACTAGGAGTCGCAGGTAAGGCTCCGCGATGATCGAGCGGGGTACCGCGCCGGCGCTCTGGCTCCGCAGGTCCCACGCCATCCGGTCCCACCTATTCCGGAAAAGCTCGAGCTGCCGCAGGAGCAGGGCCTCGGCGTCAGGTCTCCGTGGCAATTTTCCCAGGTGAACGTGCAATCCGAGGGGTCCGAATGCCTCCATGAGCCTTCGGACGGAGAGGCAGTCGCGAAACCCGGGGATGATCTCCGAATGAATCAGGGCCTTGACAAAACTCTCTAGGATTCTCGGCTCCTTGATGGGGGCCGGCTTGCCGCGAAAGAACTTGCCGACCGTCCCTTCCTTTCGAAGGTGTCGGGCAGCAGGTCCCCCAACTGCGCGGTCGTTCAAGTTCAGGATCGATACCAGGATCCCCAGTATCTCTCCGAATGTGGGAAGTCGGAACGCGTCGCCATCGGGCATTTCCTAACCACTCCTTGACCGATTCGAGGATTCCCCGCGGCCCCGTCATCCCAAGCGTATCTCGGGGGACAGGGCCGCGAGGCCCCATTGCTGAACGACTTACTTCCGGGTTCCGGAGTTCTTCGCCGCGGCGCGCTGCGCACGTGCAGCGAAGCTGGCCTTCGGGACCCCCCCACCGCTCTTCTGGGCGGTGGCACTCTGGATACGGGCGACCGCCTGGGGGTTCATCGCAACCTTGCCGCCAGAACGGCCCTTGCCTGTCTTGCCTTTGCTCATACCTCCAGATCTCCTTTCGAAAATGGTCTCAGTCCGTAATCATTGGCGACGCATTGAACCAAGCGCTCTCAGGGTCCCATCGTAGATTTTCTCCTTTCCGTGTCCACTCCCTCGGACGGGACCCCAGCCTCGTGGCTTGGCCATCAGGCAGAGGCCCGTGTCGTCCGAGATGCCATCTTGGTTGGACCACAAGTCCGTGAAGGGCCGATTCGCCTTAAGATGGGCTGTCGTCTTAGTCCCTCCTGCTTGTGCCGCCAAACTCTCCGGAGGAAGGAGTGCGTCGCCTTCGTGGCATCCTTTCTACGAAGGTTCTGCCGCACACGCAGACTGAGCGGCTCGTAAGAAAACACGGTCTCCCCGGTACGCCTCGCTGTCCAAACCCGACAGCCCAACTGCAGGGCGAGTCTCCCGGCCTCTCTGTGAGTCAGCGTCCCTCGAAGCACGAGACCACCCTCCTTCAAAAACCAATCTGGTTACGGGTGACCGGTACACCGGGACAAGTTGTACGAGAAGGAATTCTCCGGGCTTACCCCACGCGCTGGAAAAATCCTCGCAATATGTTGGCTGGCAAGGAAATGGATTCAGACTCCCTGCCCGCATCTCCCGCCCCCCTCCGGCCCACCGAGAATGATCCTCCCTCTCCTGGCCATCGTCTGTAGGGACAACCACGAGCTGAGCCTTGAAGGAGGCGATGTTCCCGACCCACGGGCCAGGACTGGCGTCTGCTTCGCCAAGACCGTGACCAAGAGCGCCGGAAGTGACATTTCCTTCAGGGAGAGAGGAGTGAGTAGTGTCCGACGCTCCCGATCCTCGCCGCAGCGTGCCCGACGGCCACCAGAATCGCTGGACGCCGAAGGAGCGCGTCTTCACCATGTGGATGGACTATTTCGGATGGACAAGTGATCCATGCGGTCACCCGTATCCCTGGAACGACTGCTGCTCCACCAGGCCGAATTCGGGTGAGACTCGACCTGAACTTACCGGGGTTGCTCGAAGTTACCCCGGCTTACCCACCCCTTACTCCAACCTACCTTGGACCTCAACCAAGCCTGGGTAAGAAAGAAACCTAGTCGGAGTAAGGGAAACCCAGGAGCCCTCCCCCAAGGTATTCAGAGACGGCTGATCATCCCGAGAACGAAATGCTCTGATGGTGGGGACGTCTGAGAGCCCTCTCCCTGACCTGAGTGGCTCCGGAACTATCTTGACGACTCCGGAGTCGGACAAGGGCTGTGAGAGCGACGAGAGGTTTTTTGGACAGTTCCTGTGGGAATTCCACGACTCACTCCGGCCTCGATCTCGGGAGATGGGCCGATGTCACGATGAACAGATCCCCGCTCAAGGTCCTCGAGGTAGTTGCGGATTTCCTTGAGACCTACATCTCCGCCCTGTCCTTTCCTCCGCAAGCCTCGAAGGACGACTGGGCTCCAGACCTTGGCGACCTGGAAGTGATCTTCATCAGGGTTCAGGCGAAGGTACTCGACGAGGTCTGATTCGTCGGGCAGGGTCCGGATTAACCGATGGACCAGTCCCTCCAGCTTCGCCACCCGCCCCAGCAGCCGCTCCTCCCTCATGCCCGTGGCCCCCTCCAGGCGTTGCTTTTCTCGTGGATCGCCCCGGCCCAAGCCTCGGGATTCACGAGCTCATGCTCCTTCACCAAACCCTCGAGGGCGCCGAGGCGCTCCTCGACCTCCCGGCCCAGGGAATAGCGGAGCACCTCGGTGGCGGCCTTGATCTGGAGACGGGCGCGAGGAGGATCGATACGTCCCTCACGAAGCTCGTTGACTGTCTGCTGAAGAAGGACTGTTGCGTCCCCGACAGTCTTGAGCTCGACGGGATGGAGAGCCCTGACACGTCGCTTTCGTTCCCGCCTCGCTCTGACCGATGCCTTCCCGGCCGCTCGGGCATTCCGAACACGTCGTTCCCTCTCCTCCGGGGTGGGGTCATGGAAGATGCAGAAGCCGAGGCTGGTAGCCCGGATCCTGCAAGGAGTTCCGTCTCGTTTCATAGCCCGGCACGCATCGTCGAAACCAAGCTCAATCACTCGTTCCTCCCGTCAAAGTTGCCGATCCCATTCTACAGGACGAATCTTCGGAGGAAGCCGGGAAGACAGACCCACCATACCCATAAGTCTGTGGTGGTATGATCGCCTCAGATCGGGCGGCAGAGTCATCGGGACAGAGAAGAGCAAGGGAGAGACACCATGCGGCGTACGAGATCCGATTCTCCCAATCACCCAGCCGAGAGAAGAGGATCCATCACAAGTGATTGCACGTGCAATCAAGATCGGAGGTCGCCAAGACCAGGCAGCTCGAGGAGAGAAATTCGATGACTCCAGCAACGGACGATGATCATGCGAAAGGCGATTCCCAACTCACTGCCGATGAGCAAGAGCTCATCCGTGCGGCCCCGCAAGTTCGGTCCTTGGGAGATCTGGAGGCGTACATCTCTCGTATCACCCCCCCGATCCAGGCGGGCAAGATCTGCAGGGAGCAGGCGGAGGTGGTGACAGAAATCCTGGAGACCCTGAGATCAACGTTCGCCGGAATCTGGCCGCCAGAGTCGCGGAGCTGGGAAGAGCAATGAGAGTAGCGGTCAATGAGTTCTTTGCGACACCTCTGGGATCGAGGCATGAGGAGGTGCTCCTCGGCCCAATGTTCCTGAACGTCCACTGCCCGGCTGAGGTATCGGCGAAGCCGTGAACCGAGGGAAGCAAATATCAAGATGGCTTCGTAGGGATCGTCGTATTGATCGCAGTGCTGACTTTGTCGGAATTGCGTCCCAGCGGATTGTTGACCCTGAGGATCTCGGGCAGCCGTGTCAGGTGGAAGGTACCGACCGGAGAGTGGCCATTTTCCCCGCAGTATCGGCACCGCCAGGGGTGGTCATACCAGTCGCGGGCGCCGCCCGGAAGAATTCCGCCCCCCTCACGCTCCCTTCCCCGGAGATTGCCGAACGTTGCCCAGAGCTTCCTGTTCTTCACAGTGTTCAGATACTCGGCAAGCGCCCGGGGATCGGTTGTGGGTATCGATCCCTTGAGGATATAGGAGACAGCGGTTCCAACGGCAAGGAGGATGGCCTGCCCTCCAGCAGAGATCTCGTTCCCATCAGCGGCCGAGCGGATCTTAACCACCCATGAATCTCCCGTGATGTCCTGCCATTCGACTTCGAGATCATCTTCTGCTATGTCCGGGCCGTCGAAGAATACGTGTAGGTGGGGATGCCATCGGGTGGCAGGGGACCATGTGAACTCCAGCGAGTAGAAGCCTCCCCTCACAACCCACATGATCTTGCGGCGGCGCAGCTTGGTGAAGGAATTTCGTAGGTCGTCCACGACATCGGTTGTCAGGTGCGCGACGTTTCCAATCGTGAGGGTCAGGTGCTTGGGCTGTTGAAGATCCTCGACTATGGAACGGAAGGTACGGAAGCTATTCTTCCATCTCTTTGTTGAGCAGAACCCACAGATGCGGAGGCTGCACGCTCGCTCGGTGGCGGGTCGGAGGATGGCTGGGTTGCCGCAGGTGCCGCAGGAGCAGACGTGGAACCGGAACCCGCAGGTGGCGATGAGGACGGCCTCGTCGTGGAGAGCGGCTTGACGTAGCGCGTGGTAGAAGTCGCGGTTCCTCGAGAGGATGGGAAGGTACCAGCCTAGGAAGTCGGTGGGGAGGAGGCCGGACTCAGCGAGATCTGCAGGTATGTTACATAGGTCTTTCTCAAGTAAAGGTAGGGGGGGTGGTCGCCGACGGGGAGTACCCTGGACAGAGACCGGAACGGAAGACGGCGCGACCACTCCGCTTGTCCGATGCGGACCCATCACAATCCTCCCTCGATCAAGGTTGCCTCAGGCCAACAGGAGATCTCCGCACGATCTGGTCCCCGCTGATGTCCTTGGCGGGACTCATGCTGAGATCACTGACGTGCTCATTGGTGGCCTCATGAATCTTTCGCCGCATTGCTAGCGAGCTTGGCGCACGGAGTCGTCGTTCCTTGTAACACGTTCTTTGATCGAGTCGCCTCAGTAGTCGCAAGAAACCACCTCTCATAACTGCCGATCGTGCCCGTCTGCGATCGGGAACATTCCCACGCCAATTCTTCTACAGGCGTGCCGGCCCTGTCTCCGTTAGCGAAAGAAAGTCATCACTACCCAGGCAACTTCCGAAATATGTCTGGTAGCTTTCCGGGTATGGAACTCGGTGGGTTCTGGGACGGGCGGGTCCACGCGGACAGGAGACTGCAATGACTTATCAGGAGTCGTCGGGCTCATCGGTCCAGGCCGCTCCCTACCTAATCGGCTGGACCGTGCCGTCCAACGGGAATGGGGGCCTGGGGAGGCCGAAAGTCCACATTGAAGTTGAGAAGGTGAGGCGGCTGCAGGAGGAGAAGGATCTATCGCTGCAGGACCTTTTGAAGATCTCGGTGATCTGGAACGGTCGTCAACTCATTCCCCCCAGCCTGGGGACTCTGCTGAGGCGGCTCCGCGATTATGACGCCGAGCAGAAGGTCACCCAAGCAGACCGCGTGGGGGGTCGTGCTGATGCAGCATCGTCTCCTTCAGTCCTAGACGGCTAGGTGCGATGAGACCAGTCGAGATGGAGAAGCACCTGAGGTGAGGGAACTCCCCGAAATTCTGCTTGTCGAGGACATCGCCGAGCTCTTTCGGATCAGTCTCGGAGCCGCCCGCAAATTGATCGGACGTGGGGAGTGTGGGCCCTGGTCAAAGATAGGGCGGCGCCATGTTGTTCGGAGGGAATCGTTTCTTAAGGCCCTGGCGGAGCGCGAAGAGCGGCCCGCTTTGGTGACCAGAGTGACCTCGGACCCGCCTCGGCCCGACAGAGAATTCATCAAGCGCATTCGCCGACCACGAGACAAGGGTCGTGCCTGACCTGGCCGCTTGGGTCGTGCCGGACAGGGAGATGTGGAGACGTGTAGATGGGGGGGCCGGGAGTGTACAATACGCACCGTTGCGACTCCGTCTCGATGCCGCCGGTTCTCCGCATCCATTCCGAAATCATCTCGGTTGCCTTCGGGCCTCGAGGATGGGAAAGGGTCGGAAAAGATGGCTGGGCGTAGGAGGTTCGGAACAGTCGAGAAGCGAGGTGATCGACCTGGCTACTATGTCAGGTTCTACTGGAGAGGGCGTAGGTACAAGCGCGCGGGAGGAGACAAGAAGAGGGACGCGGAGCGAAGGCTCGCCAACGTTCTCACTTTCCACGATCGAGGCTGGTCCCTTGAGGAAACTCTGTCAGAGGTCTTCGGCGAAGTCTACGGCCCGCGCCTGACCTTCCGTGCGGCCGTCGATGAGTACCTGACGTACGCGAAAGGGAGAAAGAAGAAGTCCACCTTCGACAGGGACGTTCTCCGGCTCCGGCGAACCTGCAAGGCCTCCTGGACGAAGAAACCTCTCGCGGAGATCCATTCGCGGGACATCCAAAGGTGGATCACCGGACTGCAAAAGCCAGGATTGGCTCCTTCCACGTTGAACCGCTACCGCGCCATCGCCTCTGCTGTCTTCAAGTGGGCCATGCTGGAGGGATACGCGGACGAGAACCCCGTGAAGCGCGTCGAGGCTTTCTCGGAGAGCGGGCGGGAGAAGAAGATCTATCTAACCGCGAAAGAAGCGCGGGCGCTCGTGGAGAGCGCCGAGCCTGAGTTCCAGTCTGTCCTCATGACGGCGCTCCACACAGGCGCGAGGAAAGGGGAGATCCTGAGCCTTCGCTGGCGTGACGTGGATTTCGACCGAAAGGAGGTCGTAGTCCAGGCAGCCTACAGCAAGACAAAGAGGCTACGCGTAATCCCCTTGTCCGACGAGCTTCAAGTTGAGCTCCGCGCGGTCAGGGAGACACGGAGAACGCTTAAGGTTGACGGCTCGGATCCAATCTTCGCCTCTTCAGACGGGTCGTTCCTGGGGGCGGGCAAGGTACGAGGGATGATGAGACGTGCCCTGAAGGCCTGTCGGACCATCCCCGACCACAAGAAGGTCGAGGTGACGTTTCACGTCTTGAGACACACGTTTGCCTCCCTGGCGGCGCAGAATGGCGTGACCATTTTCGAGTTGCAGAAGATCCTTGGTCACAAGACCCCGGCGATGACGTCCAGGTACAGCCATTTCTATCCGGAGGCGGCCCGGGCTGCGGTCAATCGTCTTGGCAAGATCCTAGCGAGGAAGGACGACAAGAAGAGGCAAAGGAGATCCGGCTCGTGAGCTCCGGTGGCCGTGATGAGACAAGGCCCCCGGGGAGTGCCCCGCAGCAGTTGAACGATTCGGCGAGTTTTCATAAAGTGTTGGCTGGCAAGACAAAGGGCCCTTAGCTCAATCGGCAGAGCAGGGGACTCATAATCCCTTGGTTACAGGTTCGAGTCCTGTAGGGCCCATATGCTCACGGTCGTCTCTATCCCCGCATGGTCTGTAGTGGCCGCCCATGATCAGTGGTGGTGGTGGGTGTCAGAGGAATGGAAGGGCCCGATCGGTTGCTCGGGTATGATTGGCATCCCGATGCTTATCCTCGGCTTGATAGTATTCGCTCTTGAAAATGTGTTTCCGTGGCCCCGGCGTGGTTCTCACAATGCAGGGAGGAAGAGGGCTTCCGACGGGTCCGGATCCAATCCCCCGACAACGAGGTGAACAGTTCCACCGACTCCCTGTTAGCCTCCTGACGAATTGGAGTCTCCTATGCAGGCCTGTAAGACATTATTGATTTCGCTTCTTGTGCTTCTTCTTTCAGGTTGTGATGGAGATAAGAACGACACCGGAACCGCCCAGAACAAGTTCTCTCAACACGAGTTTACGGCGAAAGTCAGCAACGTCCGACTGCAGTCACAACTCATTGAATCAGGAAAGTCCAATGACGACTCCGTAACGGTGAAGGTATCGTGCATTCTCTATCCAGAACCCATTGTTATCGAGGACGCACGCAAGGCCACCAAGCTTGACTTACCCGAAGAGATAAAATTCCTGGTTGGCTATACCAGGTCCAATCTCGAAGGAAGCGCGGAGGAAATTGCAGGCCATTGGGCTCCGAGTCTCCGGGAGGAGAAGCTGAAAATGATCAAGAAGTATTATGAGAAGAATAAGGAGATGATGGCCAAGCACCCCGGTATGACAATCTTGGCCATCGTCAGGCACGGTGATGATTCCAGATCCGTGATCAAGCAGCTCTCCGAGAAAGTAGCCGTCGGCGTGACCATGACCGAAATGGACGGGCGGCTGTTTCTGGTGGACAAACCCAGGAACGATCTCGAGCTTGCTATCGTCGAGGCATCGTTCCGGGACTAGCGAGGCTGATCTTGCTGCACCGAGCCGGGATCATTGTGCTCTGCCTCTGTTCCTGGGGCTGCATCGCGCCCCCGGGTTCGGTTGACGGGATCCGATCCGCGCCCGGGCCCGCCCTCGTATCGGAACGCCGTGGCCGGGAGGCAGACATCCAGGAGCCCCCCTGGAAGGAAGAGGCTCCAGATCGGTCATGGCCTGAATCTCCCCGTCACAGTCCCGCGCCCTTCGTCCAAGGGTATGCGCCTTCCTTCAATTTCCGCCTCGAGGCGGGCCCATCCTTTCTGGTCGGAGGGGACGCCGATCGCCGTGGCGCGGATCACCAACCCTCGTCAAATCGCGAATCCGGTGCACAAACGCTTCTTCAATTCATTGGCGCGGCGGCGGCGATTAATTTCCCCATCGATGATGAAAACGCCCTTGCCCCTTTCGGCCGGGTACGCGTGGGACATGCAAACGCCCACGGCTCCGGTTACTGGCTCATTAGCAGCCTGCACGGAGGCGTCAGGTACGTGCACAGGCTTCGACATAACTTCTCCGTTTACATCACCGCCGACGCCGGCCAGATGTCCTGGGATGGATTGACGGGGGGCACTTTCATTGTGGGGGACGGTCCCAGCGACTACAACGGACTCACCTACGCCCTCGGGATCGGTGGGCTCTGGTACCGGGCGCCCAGACGGGGGATCGCTTTTGAGATCGCCATCCGTCGATTCGAAGGCGAGGGCGGATTTGACGCGAACTGGATCGAGACCAACTTCGCGTTCCACTGGGGCGGGTAGGACTGGCGGAAGCCGTTACAAGGAGAACTTGATGGGCAAATGTATGGCGTGCGATAGGGAGCGGGCGGGGTACGACTTCCTGACTCGTACCCTCGACGCGCTGGAAGACGCTCTCGAGCTGGCGGCCAACGATGACGTGAGCAGCCCATGCGCCGCCGAGTTACGAGAGGGCATCAGCAAGTTGCTCCGGGAGGGCGAGCACCGGACGGGAGAGTGGTCCGAGGAGCCCTGGAGCCGGGAAGAGACCATCACCAAGACCGCATTTCTCGAGAGCGTTGTCCGGGACATGCGGGAGGCCCTCCAGGATGCCCCGGCCAACCAGGGAGTCTGCGAGGTCTGCACCGGCGACATCCGGGGGACGATCATGAGGATGCTCGTCTACGACGAACGACGCACGGGGTCGTACTCCAAGGTCCGGAAGTAGTCCGGAGGCACTACCGGCGCTCAACGCCCCGAAGGAGATGGGGCTCCCCCGAATTCGAACGCGATGCCAATGCCGATGGTGCTCTGCGTGGCCCCCTCGATATCCACGGCGGGGCTCAAGTTCTCTCCCCTCTCTGGAGCACCCAGGGCCGCAATCCCTCCGTAGAGGAAGGGGCTCACGTAGGCCCGCGGGCCCACGGGAAACCGACCTCCGATGAACATGGAAAGCTCGAGACCGAAGGTCGTCGTCTCCTCGAACAGTTCCCCTTCGAAGGTAGTGCCGAAGAAGAGGTCTTCCTCGAAGACGTCGACCTTGCTGAGGAAGACCGGCCCGAACCCCAACTCCCCTCCCACTATGAAACGCGAGAAGGTGCTCCGGGCTCGCACACCGAGGAACAGCTTGGTCACTGTCAGGTCGTCGGCCTCCCAGAAGAGGTCAGGGGCGATCTCGAATCGATCTCCGGGGTGGACGGCACTGTCGATCTTCAAGAACGGCCCCACCGAAAAGGTACGCTGGGGCCTCTCCATGACCAAGAAATTGAACATCCCCTCCAGATGGAATCCGATGCCGGAGTCCCAGAGCTCATCGTAATCGACATCGACGGGACCAAAATCGAGCACCGTTGTGGAGAGGGCGCTGCCGAAGACTCCCACCGAGGGTCCCCCCGTGATGGTCGTGCCGGGTCCCCGAGGAGAATAGGCGTAGGTCTCCTGCTCGGGATACGACCGACCGGGGTCGTCAAGATCCCAGGGATCGTCCTGGCTGGAAGGAGGCCCCAAGATGGGAGAGGGGAGAAGATCGGTCTCATCGCCAGTCACCCTGGGCTGGGCCGCGTAACAGCCCAAGATCAAGAATGCAGCCAATCCCGATAAGCCCAGTCGCAACATGGCAATCCTCCCCAAGAGAAGTCCGCCGGTAATCTCTCTGTCGTTCCAAAGTGGTCGCCCGGAATCCCCGCTACGTCCATCCTTATATCAGACGAGAAGGGATACGATCTACCCTGCCCGTTGTCAGGGGGTCTGCTCAATGAGTGACCGGAGATGCGGATCCCCCGAATTCGAACGCAATGCCGATCCCGATGGAGCCCTGATTGACCGGGAGCGTATCCTCGAAGGAGAGCAAGCCGTCTCCCTTCTCTGGAGCACCCGTGGTCGCGATCCCTGCATAGAGGTAGGGACTCACGAAGGCCCCGGGGCCTACGGGGAACCGACCTCCTAAGTATGTGGAAAGCTCGAGACCGTAGGTCGTCGTCTCCTCGAACAGTTCCCCTTCGTCGCGTATGCCGAGGTCTTCCTCCACGTAGTCGACCTTGCTGAGAAAGGCGAGACCGAAGCTCAACTGCCCTCCCACGATGAAATGGGAAAAGGTGCCCCGGATGCGCGCACCGATGAGCAGCTTCGTCACCGTAAAGTCGTCGGGGTCCCAGAAGAGGTCATTGTCGATTTCGGCTCGATTTCCAGGGTGGACGGCGCGGTCGAGCTTGACGAACGGCCCCACCGAAAAGGTGCGCTGGGGCTTCTCCATGAGCAAGAAATTGAGCCTCCCCTCAAGATGGAAGCCGACGCCGGGATCCCAGAGTTCATCATAGTCGACGACTGGGAGGGAAACGAGAAACGTCGGCACTTCGACCGCGGATCCGAAGAGGTAGCTGCTGAAGAGCCCCACGGAGGCTCCAACGGTGATGGGCCTACCGGGTCCACGAGGAGAATAGGCGTAGATCTCTTGCTCGGGATACGGTCGGGCGGGTTCGGGAAGATCCCAGGGATTGTTCTGAAGGGGTGGATTCCCCTGGATGGGAGAAGGGAAGGGATCGGTCTCATGGCCAGTCACCCTGGGCTGGGCCGCGCTACAGCCCAGGACCAAGATCACCGCCAATCCCGATAAGCCCGGCCGCACCATGGCTATCCCCCAAAGAGAGGTACGCCGGTAATCTCGCTGCCGTTCCAAAGTGGTCGCCCGGAATCCCCAGAACGTTGATCCTTATATCAGATGAGAGCGGGAACCATCTACTCTTCCCGTCGTCGAGTGACCTGGGGCGCTCGTTCAAGCGGGAACCCTCCCTCCTACCCGTCCATGAAGGACCCCGGGCTTCTTGCTATCCCGTCCCCCCGCTGAGAGAATCGGCAACATTAGATATAGGGAGGCAGGACCATGACCGGATCGGGAGATCCGCATCGAGATCCCGGGGAAGCCGAGCTGCTACGCCGCGCCCAGGCGGGGGACGAGCAGGCGTTTGCCATGTTATTCGATCGCCACGCGCAGGCGTTGCAGGGCCGCCTCGAGCGAAAGCTGCCCCGAACGGTTCGCCGGAAGGTCTCTGTTTCGGACCTGATCCAGGAGACACGAATCGTCGCTCTGGGACGATTGGGGGATTACGAGGAGTGGCCCGATGGGGCCTTCGGGGCGTGGGTGGATCGTATCGCGAAGAACAAGCTGCGGGACGCCGTTCGGCGGTACGAGGGGACGGTGAAGCGCGGGGCCGTACGTGAAGTCTCGCGAGGGGAGCGACCCGACACGGCGCTGTTCGAGGCCAAGGGAACGTCGCCCAGCCAGGGGGCGGCACGGACAGACCTTCGGCGACATCTTTTGGCGCTGATGGAAGACCTGCCGGAGGACTATCGCGAGGTCATGCAGTTGGTCTACATGAAGCAGCTTCCGCTGGCCGAAGCCGCGAAACGGATGGGACGTTCCCTGGAGGCGACGAAGAAGCTCCGCGCCAGGGCCTTGGTCCGATTCACGGCCCTTTGCCGGGCGAAGGGTCTGACCGCGAGCTGCTGATCCAGGAGAACCGACCACCGAGGACGACCCATGACCGACGATCGAATCGCCGAAATCCTGGGGGACTACCTGGAGAAGCGTGAGCGCGGCGAGCAATCGGATCCACAGGATCTCCTTCGCACCCACACGGAGATCGCGGGTGCCCTGCGGGAGCATCTCGATGCCCTCGGTCTCCTCGATGCGGCGTTTTCAGATGCGCCGGGTTCGATAGCGTCTCCACCTACCCAGATAGGGGAGTATCAGGTCCTGCGGGAGATCGGCCGCGGCGGGATGGGCGTCGTCTACGAAGCGCTCCAGATCCCCATGCGCCGGCGCGTGGCTCTCAAAGTCCTCTACCCATCCATCACGCGCACGCCCCGAGCCGTGAAGCGCTTCCAGAGGGAGGCCCGGGCCGCGGGAATGCTCCAGCACACGAACATCGTGCCGGTCCACGCGATCGGCGAGGATAAGGGCGTCTGGTTCTACTCGATGGAGCTCGTCTCGGGGCGGCCCCTGAACGAGGTCATCGACCAGATCCGGGCCGTGGGAGGCTTGAACGGAGGGAACCGGGCGAGCCTCATCTCCTCGACAGCGCACCAGCAGGAAGGCGGGACCGCGCCGACCAAGGCCCGCAAGACCTCCGTCGGGGATCGATCTTACTACATACGCCTCGCCGAGATGTTTGCCGGCGTGGCGGACGCGTTGCAGACAGCCCACGACCAGAAGATCACGCACCGGGACGTCAAACCGTCGAACCTCATTCTCGATGAGGACGGGACCCTCAAGATCCTGGACTTCGGCCTCGCGCGGATCGAGGGAGAAGGCCAGTCGATGACGATCACCGGCGATCTCCTCGGGACGCCTTCGTACATGAGCCCTGAGCAGGCGATGGCCAGGCGGATACGCATCGATCACCGCACGGACATCTACTCTCTGGCCGCGACGATGTACGAGGTCCTCACTCTTCGCCCACCCTTCCTGGGCGAGGACCTCAAGGAGATCTGCACGCAGATCATCACGAAGGATCCAGCCCTTCCCCGGTGGAAGGACCGCCGAGTCCCGAAGGACCTCGAGACGATCGTCATGAAGGCGATGGAGAAGGACCGTGACCGTCGGTATCAGAAAGCCGTCGAGATGGCTCGGGATCTCCGCCGATTCGCGGCGGGGGCGGCCGTCCTCGCCCGGCCCGTGGGTCCCCTCGGACGGCTCGGGAGAAAGATCCGTCGAAACAAGGCCCGGGTCGCCGTCGTGATGATGCTGGTTCTTCTTGCAGTCACCGCAGGGACGTTAGCCGCCAAAAGCGTTCGAGACGTGGAGCTTCGTCGCGACCAGGAAGTGGCCGCGCGCCTGGAGAAGGCCCAGCACAAGGAAATTCAATACAAGGTCCTCTTGTCCAAGGCGGAGTCTTCCGTCAGCCTGGCCGTACCGGATCAATACATAGGGTCCGCAGACGATCACGATTACGATCGGGAGATGACCGAATTGCTGGGCGACGCCATTTCTCTCCAGCCGGACCGCCCCCGGGCCTATCTGCTACGGTCTCGAGTGCGGTCCCGACCCGTGGAGGATTGCCTCGGGGACATCGACGCCGCAGTATCCCGGGGCTTCTCTCCGCGGACCGCTCATCTCGCCCGAGCCCTCGTGCTCCTTCGGGGGAGCCTGTGGGGAGAGAGTGAGGAGCATTGGAGGCGAGCGGAGGAAGAAGAACGAGCCGCGCGACTCCTTCCCGTGGAAAGCCCGGACGACGCCTACTTCGAGGGAGAGCTCCGCCTGAAGAAGGGCGACGTCGAGGAGGCCATCGAGCGCTTCACCGCGGCGCTCGGCATCGATCCAGATCGCACTGTCCCCGTCGCGTGGGTTCTCTACGCCAGGGCGAATGCCCGGGTGGTCGGCGGAGAGCTGGAGGCGGCCATCGAGGACCTGGCGGCCTTCGAGCAGATCGCCGGTCAGAGCCTCCACCATCAGGTGAAGCTGGCGATCCTCTGGAAGAGGGTGGGCCGCGAGAACCTGGCCGAGGAGAAGTTCGAGCAGGTCCTCAAGAGGGCCACGGAGTCAGACTCCGTAAGCACGTGGCGAGAGGTCATCGACGCCTGCGGCCCCCCCCCCTTCGGCGCGGAATTCGAGGACCGGGCGACAGGGGCGGCTCTGCTCGAGCACGGGGACTCGGCCTTCTTGCACATTCAGAGGGCAAGGGTCCTGTACTATCAGGGAGACTATGAGGCCCAACTGAAACTGGCGAAGAAGGCCCTCCAGATCGAACCGCACACATTCAAGGCCCACCTGTCATATGCTCACGCACTGGAGATGCTGGGCCGGTTCGGGGAGGCCCTGGTCTCGTGCAACAAGGCAGTCGAGCTCGCGCCGGAGATCTGGGCTACGCGCCACCGGCGTGCAAGCGTCCTCCTCGGACTGGGGCGATACCCGGATGCCCTCGAGGCCGCCAAGAAGGCCCTCTCCCTGGGCCGCGCGAGTCACTCTCACAGCGTGATGGGACGCGTGCTGGCGAGGATGGACAGGTTCGAGGAGGCACTGGGACACTTCAAGAAGGCCCTCCAGATCGACCCCAACTCGTCGCGTGCACCGTTAACGAATATGGGGTTCTGCCTCCAGACGCTTGGGAGGCATGAGGAATCCCTGGCTCCCCTCGAGCGGGCCATCGAGATCGATCCCAAGTTTGCTTACCCATGGTATCTCAAGGGCGTCAGCCTGATGATGCTGCACCGGCATAAAGAGGCGCTCGTCGCCCTCAACGAGACCATCAAGCTCGGAAGCATCTTCAAGGTCGAACCCAGCAATGAATCCGATCCGGGCTGGCCCCAGGCACAGAGATCCGAGGTACTGCGCCATCTCGGCCGATTCAGGGAGGCTCTCGATGCGGCGAACGAGGCCGTCCGACTCTCCCCGAATTCGGTGGATTTCCTCGTGAAGATGGCGGTGGCCCTGGAACGGCTGGGACGACTCGATGAATCGCTCGCTGTCCTCGAGCCGCTGGAGAGGCGGGAGCCCGAGCACAAAGGGCTCTTGCTCGTTCTTGGCGCCGTTCTGGACAAGCTAGGCAGGGTCGAGGGGGCCCTCGCCGCTCATCGGAGGGCAATCGAACTCGGTACAATTGACTGCCACGCCTACGTTCACAGTGCCACCCAGCACAAGCAGAACGGTCGCCTCCGCGAGGCCCTGGCCGACATGGATAGGCACGCCGCCGTCCATCCCGACAGCATTGTAGTCCACCTCAACCGCGATTATCTGCTTGCAAGGATGAACCGCCTGGACGAGGCGCTGGCCGCGGTCGAGTGGGCCCTCGAGCTGCGACCTGACCACCTCAAGTCCAAGCTCCGTCGTGGGACCCTTCTCTCTGTTCTCGGCCGCTCGAAGGAAAGCCTCGAGGTCTTCGACCGCCTTCTCGAGGAGTATCCCGACGACGCCAGGATCCACGGAGGGAGAGGATCTGCCCTCTCCGAGCTCTACAGATACGACGAAGCAATAGAGGCATACGATTGCGCCCTCGAGCTGGAGCCCGAAAGCCCAAGATGGCTTCGCAAGCGTGCGTGGTGTCTGAGGGGCCTGGGTCGATGGAAGGATGCGATCGCCGGTTTCCGTCGCGGCGCCGTGCTTGGCTCGGACGATCCGTATTCCTTCAGCCACCTGGCATACGTCCTACGGTCCAAGGGTCTGATCGAGGAGGGCCTCGCCGTGGCGAAGGATGCAGCCGCCCGCTTCCCGGAGGAGGAATTCCTGGTCCTCGAGCAGGTCCGCGGCCTCCGCGCCTTCGGTCGGATCGAGGAGGCACGTCAGGCAGCTGAGGCCTATGCTCTCGATCCGGATCCCTACGACATTCCTTGGACCTCCGCCCTCATCTGCGCCTACGCGGGAAAGAGAGAGAGGGCGAGAGAGATCATCGGCCAGATATCCCGTTCATCTCCCCGGTCGGACCTCTTCAGCAGGGGGATGTACCACTCCTACGTTGGAGAGACCGATGCCGCCTTCGAGTGGCTCGAGCTCGCCACAGAGAAGGGATATCGGGTGTCGTCCCACGTTCCCCTCGACCCCGAGTTCGACAGCATCAAGGACGATCCTCGCATGGCCGCCCTCCTCGACATCCTGATTCTGAAAGATGTGGGCAGTCCTCCCGCCAAGTAACATCCCTCCTTTCTTCGTCCCGGACCCCCCGAAACCGGCAACTAGAGAAGTGCCGGGCAATCTCGCCCGGGTCGAAAGGAGGACGGACATGGATTTGGCCAACAAGTCTCTCGTAGCCCTCGCCCTGCTGGGTGCTCTTGCCTTCGCTCTAACCACGGACGCGTCGGCAGGAAAGGGGGGAGGCGGGAAGCCGCCCAAGGGCGGCGACACGATCGCGCCGGCGGCAGTCACGGACCTCTTCGCGGACGGCGTGACGGCAGACTCGATGACGCTGTCGTGGACCGCTACGGCGGACGACGCAAACGACCCAGCCAGCGGCCCGGCGGACCACTACGATGTCCGGTACTCGACAGACCCCATCGTGGACGAAGCCGCCTGGGGCGAGGCCACGCAGGCCACGGGGGAGCCGATCCCGCAGGCGTCCGGTGGCCTCGAATCGTCCACGATCGGCGGGCTGCTCCCCGAGACGACCTACTACCTTCGCCTGAAGGTCGTGGACGAAGCGGGCAACGAGTCCGACCTCTCCAACGAGGTGACCGCCACGACCGAGATCGGTGCGTGGTCCATCGAGGTCATCGACGCATCGGTCTGGTATGTATCGCTTGCCTATGACGCCTCGGGGAACCCGGCGATCGCCTACCAGCACTTCGATGGAAGTATCTACTTCGCGGAGTGGAATGGGAGCGACTGGGACATAAGCGCCGTCGGGGTCTCGGGGGACGACGTCGAGCTCGCCTTCACGCCAGCAGGTACTCCAGGGATCTTGTTCAAGTCAGGGGGTCGGAAGAAACGATTGAAATTTGCGGAGCGGACGGGCGCCTCCTGGACGATCGAAACAGTGGATTCCAGTATCTCGGCCGGAATCGAGATCGCGTTCGCGTACGACGGCGCCGGAAATCCTGGCGCTGCGTACCACAAGGGCGGGTCGATCTTCGCGTACCGGGACGCGGGAGGCTGGAATATCGAATCCGTCGATTCCGGAGATACGTCGTTCGCATCCCTCGCGTTCGACACCATGGACAGGCCCAATGTTTCCTATCGCTTCGTGCCGTCGGGCGGAGCCGAGGAGCTGAGGTTTGCCGTCAAGGACGCCGGCGTCTGGACGATTCACGTGGTGGACTCCTCCACGACCCGAGTAGGCAATTCAAACAGCCTCGCGATCGACCCCACGACGGACTACCCCGCGATCGCCTATAGCAAGGGGCCCTCGAGCGGTCCGAGAAACCTCCGCTACTCCCGCTGGGATGGGTCTGGCTGGACGAATGAGGTGGACGTCGACTCGGCCGATTTCGGTGTCTCCGGAATCTCCCTGGACTTCGATGCGTTCGGGACCCCCAACGTGGGATACGGGCTGGTGCTGCTGTCGGATTGCACCGGCGAATTGAGAGTAGCGCAGTTCGACGGGACCGCATGGGCCATCGATGCCATCCAGGGCATGTCCAACGCCTGCCTTGCGAGATCCTTTATCTCATTGGCAGTGGATTCTTCGAACACACCCACCGTAGCGTACCGCGATGGAGACTCCGGCTACGCGGAACTCCGCTTCGCCACAAAGAACTAGGGAGAGAACTCCCCGAGAGTCACTACCTGGAACCTGCATGGGGCGGCCCGACCGGGCCGCCCCTTTCGCGTATTGATCCAGCGGGGCGCAACCGGTACTATCCGGCCCGACACTCCATCCGGGCGACTCCTCCTCACGCCAGATCTTTGGGGGCATGAAGTCGTTGGCCAAGAAGAAGAGACTCAGCCTCAACGCACTCCTCCTGATCGGGATGGGGCTCGGGTTCGCGCTCGGGTTCATCCTGAACCTCGCCAACATCGGGGAGACGAAGGTCCTCCTCTCCGAGGTCTCGTTCAACCCGGCCCCATTCATCGAGATCGCCAACTCGACCGGCGAGACGGTCGACATGGATGGATGGCGCGTGCGGCTCGAATTCGTCGGGCACACGAGGATCATGCCGATCCGGGAGGGGAACCGGATCGCCCCTCAGGAGACCCTTCGGTTCGGGGGGGGAGTGGGCGGGTTGCCCATGTCGGCGGGGAGCCTGCCGCGCAAGCCGGACGGATCGTACGACCTGCCGCACACCGTGGCGCTCGAGCGGGTGATCACGACGGAGAAGGAGGACGGCACCACGGTCCCCTCCGTCATCCAGGAGGACTTCCTGGCGATCGAGACTCCGGATCGCCCGACCCCTGCGCCGCGCAACTGGGGCGCCCCGCTCACCCTCGGCGAGAACGATGTCTCGTTCTACCGACGATCCCTCATCGATTCGAAATCGGCCGGTGACTGGAACGTCTCGGATCAGGTCACCCCGGACGAGCTCCACGAGGACCAGAAGTGGGGCCGCGCCTTCATCAGCAACGGCGTCACGCGTGTCCTGAGGGAGGTCCTCAACCTCCTCGGCGAGACGATGTTCATCGGTCTTCTCAAGATGGTGATCATCCCCTTGATCCTCTTCTCCGTGATCACGGGAATCGCCGGGATCGGGGAGACCTCCCGGGTCGGCGCCCTCGGCATGAAGACCGTGATCTATTACCTCTCGACGACGTTCATCGCCGTGGGCATTGGAATCCTCCTCGTCAACCTGATCCAGCCGGGCGTCGATTTCGAGGTCCGGGGAGTGGTCCTCCCGGAGTCGGTCATCAATCAGGAAGGCGGGTTCTGGGAGGCCGGCCTGCAGATCCTCCGGAGCATCATCCCGACGAATATCTTCAAGGCGATGGCCAACATGGACATTCTCCCGATCATCGTCTTCGCCATCCTCGTAGGCGTGGTCCTCCTGCAGATGGGAGGGGCCGGAAAGCCTCTGCTGGATCTGTTTCAGGCGTTGAACGACCTGATGATGCGGCTCACCAAGCTGGTGATGAAGCTCGGGCCGATCGGCGTGGCGGCCCTCGTGGCGGAGCTGGTCTGGCTCAAGATAGACATCCCGGACCTGATTTACCTGGTCAAGTACATGGTGACCGTCCTGCTCGGCCTCGCGATCCATGGCGTGATCGTCCTTCCCTTGATCCTCTACTTCATCGGGGGCGCCCATCCGATCCGCTACCTGAAGCGGGTCTCGCCCGCGCTGCTCACCGCTTTCTCGACGGATTCCTCCAGCGCCACGCTCCCCGTGACCCTGGAGGTGACGCGAGAGCGGGCCGGAGTCCCGAAGCACGTCGGCTCCTTCGTGCTGCCTCTCGGCGCTACGGTGAACATGGACGGCACGGCGCTCTACGAATCAGTGGCGGCGATCTTCATCGCCCAGGCCTATCTGGGACACAACCTCGAGTTCGGCCAGCAACTGATTGTCTTCATGACCGCCACCCTGGCCGCGATCGGTGCGGCGGGCATTCCGAGCGCGGGTATCGTGATGATGCTAATCGTCCTCAAGGCCCTGAACTTGCCGGCAGAGGGGGTCGCCCTGGTCCTGGCGGTAGATCGAATCGTGGACCAGTGCCGGACCACGATCAATGTTTGGGGAGACACCGTGGGGGCGGCCGTGATCACCCGCCTCGAGGGCCTGAAGCTCAACGTGGACGACCCCTGACGAGGAACGTGTCCGAACCCATCTCAAAGCGTAAGAAGTGGCTCCGCCGGGGGCTGATCCTCTTTTTGTTCCTGCTGGCCGGGGGCGTGGCCCTCGTCGGGTGCGGCGGGATCTACATCATCAAGCTCGGGATGGGGCAAGCCCGCATACTTCTCGATCGGGAGCCGATCACGAAGGTCCTGGCGGACCCGGCGGTGGAATCGTCCGTCAAGGACAAGCTCCGCCTGATCCTGGAGGTCAGGGACTTCGCCGAGAAAGAGCTGGGCCTCGTGGTGGGCAATAACTACCTGTATTACTTCGACACGGGTGGGGACCCGATCATTTATACCATCACCGCATCTCCCAAGGACAGGCTCGAGGCGTACTACTGGAAATTTCCGATCGTCGGAGCCGTGGCATACAAAGGTTTCTTCGATCTGGACGACGCCAGGGAAGAGAGTGAGGAGATGGCGGCGGAGGGGTACGACACGAACCTAGGATCGGCACAGGCGTTCAGCACCCTCGGATGGTTTTCGGATCCGGTCTTCACGACCATGCTGCTGAGGAGGCCGGAGCTCGTCGTCGAGACCGTCATCCACGAGCTCACTCACGCCACGATTTACGTGAAGGGAGAGACGCCTTTCAACGAGAGCCTCGCCACCTTCATCGGGATCGCCGGGGCGATCGAGTTTCTTATCCAGCGATACGGGGAGGAGTCGGCCGAGGTACGATTCGCCCGAGCCGTCCAGCAGGACAGACAGATCTTCTCGCGTTTCATGGAAGAGCTTCGCGTTGAGCTGGACGACCTCTACGCGGAGCCGATCCCGCTGGCCGAGAAGTTGAGCCGTCGGGAGGGGATCTTCCGCGCATCGCAGGAGCGAGTGGCCGCGTCGGACGAACTGGAGACGGACCAGGTCGATTTTTATCCCGAGCTCGAGATGAACAACGCAGTCGTCCTCTCCCTGCTCCATTACCACACCCGGATCGATTTCTTCGAGGGGGTCTTCGAGGAGGAGGACCGGAATCTACGGCGGACCATACTGCGTATCCGCGAGGATCCGGAGAAGGCCCTCTCCAGATGGCAGTCGAAGGAGGAGTAAGGTCACCCTGGGCGGCCCGCCGGACGGCCACGGCCCGGTCGGCGGGGCTTCGGGGAGGTTGCCCTATCTCGTTACATCCGCAGTGATTGGCGACGTAGGGGGGGAGTGCCGTATAATAAAGACGATGAATATCGCGACTCTACGGCTCACGATTCGTACCGAAGGTCACACCGACGTGATTGACATCACGGAAAAAGTTCAGGCGAACCTCGAGAAGGCGGGCTTGCAGGAGGGAACGGTGACGGTCTTTGTCGTCGGTTCCACCGGAGGCCTCTCCACCGTCGAGTACGAGCCCGGCCTCGTGGGAGATCTGAAAGGCCTCTTCGATCGGGTCGCCCCGGAGGACATTAGCTACGGGCACGAAGAGAGGTGGCACGACGGCAACGGTCATTCTCACGTGAGGGCGACGCTCCTCGGGCCATCCTTGACGGTCCCCTTCGAGGCGGGAAAGCTGATCCTGGGGACCTGGCAGCAGATCGTGTTTATCGATTTCGATGTGCGTCCTCGCTCGCGAGATCTGGTCACACAGTTCGCGGGCGTCTAGAGGGAAGCGGCATGTCCCGGATGAGGCAGCTTGTGCCGAGATTGGATCTTCACTCCGATGAAGATGGAGGGCGGTTCGCCGGGTGCTGGGAGCTCGAGCTGCTTCGAGGCGAGGCCACGGACCCTCACGAACACCGGGAGCGGGAGGAGGTCTGCTACGTCCTCTTCGGAGCCGGGGCGATGCTCATAGGCCAGAAGGAGGGAGAGATCCACAAGGGGGATGTCCTCCACGTCCCGCCCGCAACCACGCATCGGATCGAGAACAATTGCTCGAAGCGGTTGCGCTGCCTGCTCGTCGGCACCGAGGTCTCTCCGGAACAGCCGGAGGAAGAGCCGCTCGAGAAGAAGACGATAGGGGAGCTCGATCGGATGATCGAGGCGATCCCGCGGGCGGTGGGGGAGGTGGACGCGATCCAGAGCATCGTCAAGATCTTCGACATCGGGGGCAGCCTCTCGGAACAGATCGAGAACGCGTTCGGCCTGGACAGTGCCGAGGCCGTGGAGGCTCTCTCGCGGATCGAAAAGAGGATCATGCGGGCCGTCGTCGAGATCAGCCGCCGTTACGCTCTTTCGAGCCGGGGTCTTTAGCAGGCCCTTCCTGACGCCCCCTCCTCACGCTAGAATGATCTCCGATCCCGATGGAGGTCCCTGATGCGTCTCTTCTGCTCTCTCGTGGCTCTCGCTCTCCTGCTGCCGGGGTGCAAGCTCACCGAGCGGTCTCTCACCCGTCAGGATGAGCGGAACCTGAAGTACGAGCTGGTCCAGGCCAACCGGAAGTCCATTTCAATCATCCAGGGTCGGCTCTTTCTCGCCACTCGGTTCGGGACGGAGGAGAGGACCCGCGAGGCGATGGACCGTATGATCCACGCCAGTGCGGTCCAGAACCGGGCCGCCCTGCGCGGCACCGGCTCCACCTGGCGGGCTACCGGCACCGTCCCCCTCGAGGAGAGATAGGCCCCCCCCCCACGCTCCGTCTGGTGTCGGACCTCTACCTTATAATCCAGCTAAATAGAGTTGCCTGAAGGGTCGGGCAGGGCAGTTCCGTGTGGAGGGCCTCTTCAGGAGGCCCGACTGGGGTTCTGCGCGGCCTGATGGCGCGATAGGGAATGGGGTTCCCTCGTAGAGAAGCGAGGGGGAACCCGAGGAAAGGGGACCGGCATGACGGCGGAGAAGAACTCGAAAGGCAAAGCAAAGGACCTGAAACGCCAGGCGCTGGACTACGCCATCGCACAGATTCAGAAGCGTCATGGCAAGGGAGCGATCATGCAACTGGGAAAGGATGTGCCTGCCGACATCCCCGTCATCTCCACCGGGTCTCTCTCCCTCGATCTCGCCCTCGGGGTAGGAGGGATTCCCCGGGGAAGGGTCTCCGAGGTGTTCGGGCCGGAATCGTCCGGCAAGACGACCCTGGCGCTGCACATCATCGCCAACGCCCAGAGGAACCGGGGCGTGGCGGCCTTCATCGATGCAGAGCACGCTCTGGATCCCGCGTATGCGAAGAAGCTCGGGGTCAACCTGGAAGATCTCCTCGTCTCGCAGCCCGATACGGGGGAGCAGGCTCTCGAGATTACCGACATGCTCGTCTCATCGGCCGCCGTCGACATCGTCGTGATCGATTCCGTCGCCGCCCTCGTCCCGCGGGCCGAGCTGGAGGGGGAGATGGGCGACCATCACGTGGGGGCCCAGGCGAGGTTGATGTCTCAGGCGCTGCGGAAGCTTACGGGCTCGATGCACCGCTCCAACACGGCGGTGCTCTTCATCAATCAGATCCGCGAGAAGATCGGCGTGATGTTCGGCAGCCCGGAGACGACGCCGGGAGGCAGGGCGCTGAAATTCTACTCTTCCATCCGGATCGACATCCGGCGTATCGGCGCCATCCGGGATGGGGAGAACGTGATCGGAAACCGGACGAGAGCCAAGGTCGTCAAGAACAAGGTCGCCTCGCCCTTCAAGAAGGCCGAGTTCGACATCATCTATAACCATGGGATCTCGTGGGTCGGGGACGTTATGGACATCGCCACGGACGCCGGTATCATCCAGCGTAACGGTTCGTGGTTCTCCTACGGGGAACAACGGGTCGGACAGGGTCGCGAGCGGACGATCGCCTTCCTGACCGAAAACCCGGGTGTCCTCCTGGAAATCGAGAACGACGTCCTCGCCAAAGTCTGGCCGGAGAAGAACGGTCGGGAGAGCGCGGTCCCCGAGCCCGAGTCCGCGGGGAAGAAAAACGGGCGAAAGAAGTAACCCCCGGACTTTCCAAGGTCTACGGACGAACCGCCTCCCCCTCCGGTGGACTGTCCCCCAGACTGACGGGGCGTAGCTCAGCTTGGTCTAGAGCGCCGGCCTTGGGAGCCGGAGGTCGCTGGTTCGAATCCAGTCGCCCCGACCAGCCTTCGCCAAGGCTTCGGCTGGCAAGCCAGCCTTGGGGAAGGCTGTCAGACCCTCCCTCTTCGACACTTCTCGACTCGGAACATCTCGACCCCGATGGAATAAATCCGGGCGCCCATCTATACTGAATGCGTGTCCGCAAGGTCCCGGGGGGAATGGAGACGGAGAAAGAGGTAGTCATGAGCACTCTACGCCGGATCAGCGCGCCGCTCGCCCTGATCCCACTGTTCGGATTGTTCGGAGCCCTGCTCCCGGTCCTCGCAGTCGCCGATACGATCACCTTGAAGAACGGAGATGTGATCGAGGGGAAGATCGTCTCGAAGGACGACAAGGAGATCGTCATCCAGATCGGAAAGACTGGCCGGATAACCTTCACGATGGATCGGATCGAGAAGATCGTCGAGGACAACAAGACCGGCTCGAGCCACGGCAAAACCGGTGTGAAGGGTCGGAAGATCCCACCGAAACCGGAGAAGAAACTCGAACCCCGGAAGCCGCGGAAGCCGCAGCCCAAGAAGACACCCGAGATACCTGCGGCAGACAATCCCTACATCGACAAAAGTCCGCCCAACCCGGCGATCAGTCAAAGAGCGACCCAACAGATCCAGCGTTTGAGGATGAGGCCTCGCTTCAAGAATCGGGCACGGAACGCTCTGCGGCAGATGGGCAAGGAGGCGGGCCGCGCCCTCATCCGAGGTCTGAGAGACGAGAGCCCCAAGGCTCGCCGGGAAGTGGCGATGCTCCTCGGCGGGATCGAGTACATGCCGGCCGTGCCGTACCTGATTCATAACTCCCTTGACGACGACGACGTGGGCGTTCGCGCCGCCGCAGCGGAGACGCTTCGCAAGCTGACGAAGAAGTCTCTTCGCTATTTCCCCGAATCTCTGCCGAGACTTCGGAAGGGAGCTGTCCAGCGCTGGAAGGATTGGTGGGCCGTCGAGGCCAGGCGCTACGGGATGAAACCGTAACACTCCGGACAAGAAACTCCAGTCCATGGCTGCCGAACTGACCGTCTCCGACAAGCAATCGATCCGCGATGCTGTCCAGGGGATGCACTCGAGTCGGACCCGATGGCTGGCGGCGCCGGCGTTCGACACGCTCTTCTTCCAGGTCCCCCTCATTCTCGGCTTCGTCTACTTCGGGATGATGCTGGCGTTGAAGGTGCCGGCGAACCGGGTATGGGTCTTCTTGCCGTTGCTCCTGCTCGCCTACGCCCATCAGGCGCCGACGTTCTTCTTCTACCTGGATCGGAAAAACCTCTCCTACTACGCCGGCCACGCGACGAAATATTTCATTGTGCCGATACTGCTCCTTGGCTCCGCGGTGGGACTGAGCCTCTGGAACGACCCGGGCTTCTTTTTCGTGTTTTTCGTGATGGCCTCCTGGCAGGTCTGGCATACGATCCGTCAGAATATCGGGATCGCCACACTCTACCATCGCCGCAATCCACAGGCGGAAATGGGCACAATCCGCAAGGATCGGCTGTTGATCTACGGCGCCTCGATCCTCTTCTGCGGTCTCGCCGGTGCCCGGATCTACTCGGCGGAATCCCTGGCGGCGACCCATTCGATCAATGTCTTCCTCGATGGGCAGGGAATGTTGCTCAACTGGCTCGCTGTAGGCATCGCAGGGGGGTGCCTGATCGGTTACGGCGCATGGATTTTCGCGGCCGGCCGTTTCGGCGGGAGCTACTCGTATCAGAACTTCATCTTTCTGGCCACATCGGTGGCGACGTTCGCACCGCTCCTCTACATCCCCGCGCGACCCACTCCCGATGAGATCCTGCTCGTACAGAACATGTGTCTCGTGGCGCATTACCTCCAGTACCTCGGACTCACCTGGATGCTACAACGCAACAAGTATTCGCTTGGCATGCCGGGGCGCGACCCGGATCCCGCGATCCGGACTCCCCTGCTGTCCCTGCTCGCCCGGAACGCCGCCTACCTGGCCCTGGGAATCCTCCTCTACGGCGGTGTGATGACCTTGATTCGAGCCACGGCGGCGAACGTCCCCCCCGAGATGGAAAAGAGCTTGCTCACGCGAGGGAGCTACGGCCTGCTGTACGGGGTGGCGTGGGTCCACTTCTACCTCGACGGCCTCTTCTGGACTTTCCGGAATCCTCACGTCCGGGAGACGGTCGCCCCGTTTCTCGCCCATGTTCCCGGCAGGTACACGGTGCTCGCCGGGAGGGGGGCATGAGCGGCGTCACGCTCCTCGACTCTCGTGCCGTGGGCCCCTTCAGGCAATGCCCTCTCTGCCAGTCGAAAGATGCCGATCCGTTCCTCGAGGGGGCGCGCGATCTGGAGTACGGGACCGGCGGCGAGCATCTCTATGTCAAGTGCCGGGGCTGTTCGTTCGTCATCATGGATCCGATTCCTCCATTCTCCGAGATCGTCACCTTCTACCCGAGCGACTACCACGCCTATCAGGAGGGAGATCGCGGTCTTGCCCGGGCCCTCAAGGGCTTGTACAGCAGGATGAGAGCGAAGCAGTTCTCACGGCTGATCGGCACCACGGGGCACATTTGCGAGATCGGAGCCTCCGATGGAGAGTTCCTCCACCACCTGCAAGAGGTGGGGGACTGGCAGCTCTCGGGAGTGGAGCTCGACCCCGAGATGGTGGAGCGGGCTCGAGCGAAGGGGCTCGACATTCGCCACTCGACTTTCGAGCAGGCAGGCTATCCGGCAGAGAGTTTCGATCTCGTGGTGATGAGTCACCTGATCGAACACGTGCAGGACCCTGTGGAGACGATGGCGGAGACCGCGCGCACACTCAAGCCAGGTGGATATGTGGTGGGGGAGACGCCCAACATCGCATCCTGGGACTACAAGATCTTCGGCCGCTTCTGGGGCGGGTTCCATGTCCCGCGCCACCTCTATCTCTTCTCGGGCGAGACGCTCCGCCGACTCCTCGACAAGGCCGGCTTCGAGGAGATCCGATTGATCCACGCCGTTCAGCCATCTCACTGGGCGATCGGCGTGCAGAACTTTCTTCGGGGACGGAATCCGTCTCCTTCCAGATTGGAAGGAGGCAGGGCGTTCTACTTCCCGCTCCTCCTTCTGGCGTTCCTCCCGATCCAGATCGTGCAGAGCCTCCTGGGGGCTTCCAGCATCATCGGCTTCGAAGCGCGGAAGTCCGGTACCGGGCCCTGACACGGATTCCGTGAACGCTTGGAACGGGCTCTCCGTTCTGATACGATCCTGCACTTATCCGGTTGATCAATCATGAGAACCAGCCGTCTCCGCGGCGAAGAACATCGATGGGGGCAAGAGGATGGAGTGGGAGCGAGAGCAGCTTTCCTGCAGTGGCATGATGGCCAGGGGAGGGGACCGAGGTCCCTTCGTCCTGCCTGGCGCGGTCGATAGGTACGCACGAGATCGAGTGTGCGACATCCGGCACATCCGGCTCGAGATCGAGCTGGACTTCGAGAATCGATCTCTCAAGGGAGTCGCCGCCACCCGGCTCGCTCCCCTGAACGATGGCCTCACCGAGGTGACGTTCGACGCGGTGGAGATGAAGATTTCATCCGTCATCCTTGGAGGCGAAGAGGACCTTGCCTTCGAGAACACCGGCCAGAAGCTGATCGTCCGGTTTCCCCGGCCACTCCCCGAGGGAGAGGAGGTGACGGTTCGGGTGGAGTACGAGACCACTCCGCGCCGAGGTGTTTACTTCATCGCCCCCGACGAGGCGTACCCGGACAAGCCGCTCCAGGCCTGGACGCAGGGCCAGGACGAGGACGCCCGCTACTGGTTTCCCTGTTATGACTACCCCAACGAGAAGGCCACGACCGAGATCCTGGCCACAGTTCCGGAGCGGTTCTTCGTCCTCTCGAACGGCATCCAGATGGGAGTGGACCACGATACGAAGGCGAAGAAGAAGACCCATCACTGGAAGCAGGAGACCCCTCATGTGACCTACCTGGTCACGCTCGTCGTCGGCGAGTTCGCCGAGTTCCGGGAGGATGCGGATGGCGTCCCCGTGATCTCCTACGTCCCTCGCGACCGGGAAGAGGACGGTCGGCGATCCCTGGAGAACACTGCCGACATCATGAAGTTCTTCTCCAAGAGGTTCGGACCCTATCCGTATCCGAGCTACTCACAGGTGGCGGTGGCCGATTTCATTTTCGGAGGAATGGAGAACACGACGGCGACGACGCTGACTGACCTCACCCTCCATGACGCGCGGGCGCATCAGGATTTCTCCAGCGACGATCTCGTCGCGCACGAGCTGGCTCATCAATGGTGGGGGGACTGGCTGACGTGTCGAGACTGGTCGCACGCCTGGCTCAACGAGGGCTTCGCCACCTACGCCGCCGTCCTCTATAAGGAGCATCTGCTCGGTCGTGATGAGGCGGTCTACGAACTGTTCCTGCTCGCCGAGGACTATTTCGAAGAAGACCGATCGCGCTACAGGAGGCCGATCGTCGCCCGGCGTTATCAAGATCCGATCGAGATCTTCGACACGCACATCTACCAGAAGGGGGCGCTCGTCCTGCATACGCTCAAGACGCTCCTGGGGGAGGATCTCTTCTGGAAATCGGTCCGTCACTACATGGACAAGCACAAGGGCGGCAACGTCGAGACGAGGGATCTCCAGAGGTCGATCGAGGAAGCAACGGGTCGTGTCGTCGACGGCCTCTTCGACCAGTGGGTCTACGGGGCCGGACACCCTGAGTTCGAGGCCGAGTACGAATGGAAGGAAGATCAAGGGTGCGCGCACATCCGTCTCAGTCAGAAACAGAAGGAAGATCCGTTCCGCCTCTCGATCGTGATCTCTTTCGAGACGGCCGGAAAGATGCAGGACGTTACTGTGGAGGTCCAGGCCCGGGAGCAATCGTTCTACGTACCCCTCCCGGAAAAGCCGTCGCTGATCCGCTTCGATCCCGGCAACGGGATTCTGAAGACCCTCTCCTTCCCCCTCTCCCGGGATCTCCTGATCCGGCAGCTTTCGGAAGATGATGATGTTGTCGGCCGGATCCGGGCGGCGAAGGAACTGGCGAAGGGAGGATCTCCCGAGGCGGTGACAGTCCTCGGGAAGCGGCTGATGGAAGATCCCTTCTGGGGGGTACAGGCCGAGATCGCGAAGGCCCTCGGGTCGGTCCGTAGCGCATCGGCGAGAGAGGCTCTGGGCAAGGGACTGGGTGTTTCCCATCCGAAGGCGCGACGGGCCGTGGTCCGGGCGCTGGGGGAGTTCCGAGATGAAGAATCGGCCGAGCTGCTCACGCCCGTGGTGAAGGAGGATGCCTCCTACTTCGTCGAGGCGGAGGCGGCCAGGTCCATCGGTCGTACCCGCTCCAAGCGCGCCTTCGAGCTGCTGGAGCAAAACCTGAAGAAGGACTCGTTCCTGGACGTGATCCGGAGCCATACCCTCGAGGGGCTCGCCGCCCTTCGTGACGACCGCGCGGTCCCGGTCCTTCAGGAGCACACCGCTTACGGAAAGCACGAGAAGAGCAGGGCGGCTGCGGTGACCTCGTTGGGGAAGATAGCTGACGGAAGGGCCGATCTCCCCGATGTACTCGAAGGCCTGATCCACCTCCTGGACGATCCGATGCTGCGAGTCAGGGTGAGTGCCGCCCAGACCCTGGGCGATCTTCGCAACCCGAAGGCGGCGCCGGCGCTCGAGCGGGCGGCGGAGAAGGACCTCGATGGCCGAGTCCGGCGGAAGGCGCGGGAGGCCATGGGAAAAATTCGCGATGGGACGGTGGGGGGAGACACCCTGACGGCCTTGCGCGAGGAGGTCGAGCGGATGCGCGAAGACAACCGTCGTCTGCGTGAGAGGGTCGATGAGATCGAGGGGACGCAGGGAAAGGGGTTGAAGTAGGATGGCCAAACGCTATGCCGACATGGCCGGGGACGGGGGATCCAACATCCTGGGACAGGTCCGTTCGCAGGGTGAGCGCCTTCGCGCTCGACTCTCTGGAGTCCGCAACGTCGTGGCGATCACCAGCGGCAAGGGAGGCGTCGGAAAGAGTGTGATCACCGCGAGTCTGGCGGCCCTCCTTTCGCAGGCGGGGGAGAAGGTGGGTGTTCTGGACGCCGACATCAACGGCCCGTCCATCGGGAAGATGCTCGGCGTGCGGGATCAGGAGGTCGCAATGGGCGCCGACGGCCTCGCTCCGGCCATCGGCCCGAATGGGATCCGGGTGATGTCGATGGATCTCCTCCTTCCCGGCGACGATGTGCCCGTCACCTGGGATGGACCGGACCAGGAGGCGTACGTCTGGCGGGGGACGATGGAGGTGGGGGCACTGAGGGAGTTCCTGACCGACACGGTCTGGGGTGAGTTGTCGGTGCTACTTCTCGATCTCCCGCCCGGGGCGGAACGCCTGCCCAACGTCACGAGCCTCATCCCCGACCTGTCTGGCGTCGTGGTGGTGACGATCCCATCGGAGGTCTCTCTCCTGGTGGTCAGGAAGGCCATCACGGTGGCGCGCGAGACCGGGGTGCCTATCATCGGGGTCGTAGAGAATATGGCGGGTTACGCCTGTACGCACTGCGGGAAGGAAGGAGCGCTTTTCCGGAGCGTCGGGTCGGCCCCCCCGGATCTCGGCATTCCGCACCTGGGCACGGTGCCCTTCGATCCCCGCCTCACCGAGGCAGCCGACAGGGGGACCCCTTTCGTCCTCGATAATCCCGACGAGCCCGTATCGAAGATCCTGGGCGAGATCGCCCAACAGGTCCGCCAATTTCTGAAGAGCAAGAGTGAGGATGCCCGATGAAACTAGTATGTGTCTCCTGTGACGAGCAGATGAAGCTGGAAGAAAACCGGGGTCCCGATGAGGGGTCCCTCACGATGATGTTTTCCTGCGCCAAGTGCGGGAACAAGACGAGCATCCTGACGAACCCGATGGAAACGCAGATGGTCCGTTCCCTCGGCGTGGAAATCTGCCCTGCAGGGGCGCAGTCGACCCCGGAACCGATGGGTCTCCTCAAAGGCGCCCTGGTCAGTCAGCGGGATGGTGCGTTGGGAGATGACGTGCCCTGGACCGAGGCCGCCACCTCCAGGCTCGAACGCGTTCCGGGCTTCGTCCGTCCGATGGTGAAGATGTCGATCGTGAAATTCGCCCGTGAGAAGGGCTACGAGGAAATCACCGAGGCCGTGATGGATGAGGCCAAGACGAAGATGATATAGGAGGAACTCCCCGCTTCAGGGACTGTTCCCTCTCTACTTCGAAATCGCACTGCCCAGCTTCGTCAGGGTGATGACGAGGACCCGCGGGAAACACTTATCGAAGACCTGACAGTCCGGACAGAATTCCCCCTTCTGAAACACCTCGGGATCCCCGAAACAGAGGGGCACTTCCACGCCTCCTGGACCGGAGGATGCCTGCATGAAGGGGCCCGAACGCGGGGGAGGGGTCGCCATCGGAGGGGACCGGCCACTCTCGGTGGCCACGGCGGCCGCGGTCTCGACCGTCGTCGAGGTGCCCGTCCTCCTGGCTGTCTCCTCGTCCGAGGCTGTCCTGGGAACCATCCCGGTCGGGATCTTCGGAATGAAGCGACTGGCCCCCTTCGGCAAGTTCTTCCTCGGCGTAGTCCCCGTAGACGGGGCCCTGCACGCCGGGCAGGCCTTCACCAACGTATGGGCCGGGGTGTACCGCTTGTACTTGAACTTACAAGCCGGACATTCGACCGAATCTGCCCCCTTGTCCGCCATGGCTATCTTCCCGATGCGGTGGAAACCGGACGGAAGTGTGAGAGGTCGAGAATCGATCCCTCTCGCTCGGCCTGCTTTCGCAGGACCATCTCCACTCGAAGCCCCACCTTGACCTCATCCGCCGCCACCTCGTCGAGGCGATGAATGACTCCTCCTTCTACTCCCTCGAACACCACAAAAGCAAGGATTTCCGGGGGATCGATCGGGTTCCCGTCCAGATCTCGCCTCAGCAGCGTGTAAGTCTTCACCTCACCCGCACCCTTCACCTCCGGATAAGAGTCCGTGGGAGACAGGCACTTCTCGCAGAAGGCTCGCGCAAGGAGCGTGGTCACCGAACATGCCTCGCATCGGCTGGCCAGCAGCACACCCCTGTCTCGCAGAGCGGTGAGGAACTTCTCGCCCGCGATGCCGGCCGTGTAGAGGCTCTCGACAGGGAAGTCTCCCTCTTTGGCCCGTCCCGGATCTCCGGTTTTCAGCGAATGCAGGATCGACAACGTTCCTCCTACCGATCTACAGGGCTACACTTCCGTCGGTCGGAAGTGCAGGATGTCGGTGATGGCGCCCTCTCGGTTCTCTTCCGGTTTCCAGACGGCCCGAACTGGCATGCCGATCTCTACCCGATCGGGATCCACCCCGTCGATGCGATGGAGGATCCCCATGCCCGGGTCCGCCCCATCGATCTCGATCACGGCCGGGATAAACGGCTTCTTCACCCGCTTCATGTCCCATGTCACATAGCAGATCGAGAAGGTGTTCACCTTTCCGGTGTCCTGGAGGACGCGCCACTCCACCCTCGGGCTGAAGCAGAGCTCACAGAAGGCTCGGGGCGGCACGACGGTTCTCTTGCACTGCGGGCAATGGCTGCCCCGGATCTCGCCCGCTCGGAGACCGTCCAGGTAGTGCGAGATCCCCACGCCCACATCCCATGCGTACTTCGCCTTCGGACTTCCGCGAGTCAGAAGAACCTTGCCCTCCGCGAAATCCTCCCTGGAGAGCCCCGTTCCCGGAAATTCTGGAAGTTGGTTCGCCACTTCGCCTAGACCCCCATGATCACTACGGTTCCGACCTGCATCAAGTCCCCCCACGCCTGGGCCAACCCCTTCTTGGGCGTTCCGGGAACCTGCCTGCCGCCCGCCTCGCCTCGAAGCTGCCAGAACAGCTCGCAGATCTTCATCAGACCGGCGGCCGCAATGGGATTTCCGACGCCGAGCAGTCCCCCGGAGGGACAGACCGGCATGTTGCCGTTCCTTGCCGTGACCCCATCGCTCGTGATCTGCGGGGCCTGTCCTCGATCCGCCAGCAGCAAACCTTCGAGGTGATGAAGCTCCTTGTAGGCGAACGGATCGTACGGCTCGACGACGTTGATCTCCTTGCGGGGCTCCTGGATCCCCGCCATGTCATAGGCCATCCGGGCGGCGTTCTCCACGTACTCGGGATAGCAGAGGTCCCGGTTGGTCCAGTGGGCCGTGTCCAGGTTCCAGCCGACGCCGTCGATCCAGACCGGCTTGTCGGTGATCTTCTCCGCCACGCCCTCGGCCGCCAGCAGCACGGCGCACGCCCCGTCCGAGGTGGGGCTCACCATGAGCCGATGCACCGGGTGGGCCAGGACCTCGCTCTCGAGCACCTCTTCGATGGTCAGCTCCCCGCCGAGCTGCGCCGAGGGATGGTCGATCGCGTTCCGCTTGTTCTTCACGGAAACCTGTGCGATGTCCGCGATCGAGAGGCCGTAGGTATGCATGTAGCGCTGCATCTCGAGGGCGAAGATCCAGAGGAGGTTGGGCCCGAGATCCCGCTCCGTGAAGTTGTCGAAGATCGTGATGAAGGCGCCCTGCGGATGCGGCTGGCAGGTGGACATCTTCTCCTCGGCCACCACAAGCAGGGTGTCGAACATTCCCGAGGCGATGTGATACCAGCCCTGCGCGGCCACGAACACCCCGGTCCCTCCGCCCACGTATCCCCGCATGTAAGGCTTGCGGAAGGCGCCACTTCCATCGAGGAGATACTCCCCTTTCATGTGAACGCCATCGAAGGCATCCGGGGCTGTGCCGTGAACGACCCCGTCCACCCGATCGAGGGTCATCTCACACGAGTCCAGGGCCTTCCTCGTGGCTTCGAAGGCGAGTTCCCTGGGCGTCTCGAGGGCGCGACGCATGAACTTCGTCATGCCGGCCCCGACGACCGCTACTCTTCGCATGCCCATGAGATTGATCCTCTGCCTCGAGGTCCTCTACTTGGCCGAGAGCACGGCGACAACTCCGCTGGCGGTCGGAACTCCTCGCCAGGACTGCGCCACTCCCCGGTGAGGGGACTTCACCTGACGACGCCCGGCCTCGCCCCGGATCTGTGATACCACTTCGGCCGCCCTGAAGAGCCCGTTGGCCTCCAGAAGGTTTCCCTGCGCGAGGGCCCCTCCCGAGGCGTTC
>JAPUJT010000038.1 GCA_027296055.1 Planctomycetota bacterium
TCTTTAGCCCCCCCTATCGAAAGGTCTCGCCGACGACACCGGAGGGCGGGGGTGGCCGCACTCGAAACGGAGCCCGGTTTCGATCAGGGTCCGTCAGCCAGGCCCACCCTTCTGTCCTGAATGCATCCATGCGAGGCTCTAGGGGATCGGCGGAGTGCAGTCCGCGCGAGGGATAGTTCTCACTCCTGACGTAATAGGTTGATTCCCCACCGACTCTCTTTCCCTCTCGATTCACAATCGCGGCGTTCACCTGAACGACGCAGGCCCAATGAGATCCGCCGCGCCTTGGTTTCCAAGGCACGCGGACTTCTCCGACATGCCACTTCTCGGCCAGGAACTTGGACAATAGCACGAGGGTTCCTCGACGGTGACCTAGAAGTTCGGGAGCGCCGACAGCGAATTCTTCCACCTCATTCGCCAGGAGGGGTTGCGTTGATCTCTTTTCCGATGGGCTCCACCAAAGCCCCTCAATCGAAGCGATGGCCCTTAGATCTCCCCTGATGAGAGATTCGGCTACTCCAGGATATGTGTGTACGTAGACCACCAACTCCTGAGAATCCGGGTCCCACGCGATTCCCTCGAAATGGATGATGCCTAGTGAATGCATCACGCCGCGAGCTGCCACTTGGCTGCCCGCAATGACCAAGCCCACGAGAAATACCAGCGCCAGAACTCGCCTCACAGGGCCAGGCTGACCCGCCCACCGAAGCCAGATGAATGAGGCCAGGAGGCTGTAGGCCGCGCCGACTAGTGCCCACGCAAGGAAGTAGGTCTGGTTATGGAGCGTTCCTGTTTCGAGGGCGGACAGAAACCAATTGTGCCTATGGCCAAACGCAAGGAGTCCTACCCCACCCATCACGAGCATGAAGAGCCATACGCTTGGGCGCACTCTCGGCTGATCTGCTGGAGGTGTCACTTTGGAAAGGCTGCGGACGTCATGGTACTACGCCCATGATTCTAGCGAGGGGCAATCAGCCATGTCGAAGCAGATCAGCAGCCTGCACACCGCCAGGACGCTCGCACGAACGCCCTCTGAAGGCGCGGTCGTGTCCCCTGGGGCTACAGCGAGATAAACTTTTCCTAGGCGGCCAGTTAATTTAACGTCAGGCCAGAAAGGAGCCAAGAAGATGGCCTATGTAAGATACATAGTAGATGACGTAGAAGAGGCCATTGCATTCTATGTCTCGAAGCTTGGTTTTGAACTCGAACAGCAATACGGCCCTGCGTTCGCGATCGTCGTACGTGGCGACTTGACGCTATGGCTCGCGGGGCCAAAAGCATCAGCATCCAGGCCGATGCCAGATGGCGCTATACCCAGCCCTGGAGGTTGGTCCAGGTTCGCCCTGATTTTCGACGATCTGGAATCCTTCGTCTCGAAGCTCAAGAACGATGGTGTCAAATTCAGAAACGATATTGTGGAGGGGCCGGGAGGCAAACAGATTCTCTGCAATGACCCTTCTGGAAACGTCGTTGAGCTCTTTCAGCCAGCGTAGGCCATGTGTAGCGAAGGGATTTCTGCAGTTCCACCCCATTCCTGATTTGTTAGGCAACTTCGACTAATGACTTTTCAGATGACTACCAAGGTTCAGAATAATCGAGCCGAGGGGATCCGTGTCCTCTTCGAGCCCTGGGGGGATTTCAGGGAACTCGGAAGCGGGGCCGTTTTCAGCCTGCATTTTCAGTCCGAACGTGAAGGTCAACCTGAGATCGTAGAGGAAGAGGACGGATTTGTTGTATGGGCGTGGCCCACTTCTACGCTCATCGTCAGATCGGGAGATCGCGACGTTGTTCGATTCGAGACTCCAGTTCCCGGTGTGCCTCCGGGGAGGAGTGTTCGAGAGTTCCTGACCTCCATTTTCGAGGAGGACATATCCGATGAAAGTGCAACCTAACAAGCCCGCACCTGACCCGCCTTCGCCCGCCTCCGCTTCGCTTCGGCGGGCAGGGGAGGACCATAGAAAGATAGGAGGACTACTCGCATGAGCAAGCACGAGTGGATATTTGTCGGATTGAGGCTCTACGGTGTTTACCTTCTCGCCCAGGCAGTAATGGGCAGCACCGCCGTACTGCTGACCCTGGCGTCGATCGCTGACGGGCGGGATGGGCTTGTCAAGGGCCTGTTCGTTCAAGCCGTTGGTGTGCTCCTCACGGCCGGTGTTGGTTGGCTCCTTGCATTTCAGACGACCAAGCTGGGTGGTTATCTCGGCAGAGTAGACGAGCAGCCGACCTGACCCGCCTTCGCCCGCCTCGGCGGGCGGGCTCTAGGCCGTGTTCTGAGGTCCGGACGGTCGCGGTGATGTCGTCTCCGAGGCGGATTGATCGGACTCCCGGCGAAACTTGAAGAGATAGATCAGGAAGCCAAGCGAGGGCAGGACGAGGATGGCACCTCCGCCTATGACCCATAGGGAAGCGATGATGACGCTGTCGGGGCTCTTGGCCGAGGCGATGGTGATCGAAGGCGGGACGAGCGCAGGGTACTGCGCCAGTCCCCAGCCCACGATGATGGTGGCGGCGGCGACGCCGGCGGACAGGGCCGCGGCGGTGAACCTGCGCAGCCAGAGAGCTCCCAGGGAGAACAGACCGCTCGCCAGGGAGAGGGCCACGATCGACAGGGCTCTATCAAGGAATCCCTCCCAGAGCGCCGTGGCCGTGGTGGCCATGATCGGTAGTCCCGCCATCGCGAGGATTCCCATCCAGGCCCCCGTCGCGAGGGCCCGGCGCCGCCAGACATTGACCAGATCCGGATCGTCCTGCATCGCGGCTTCCCGAGTCAGATAGATCGAAGCCAGGTAAGCACAGAGTCCAACGCCAAAGAACGCGGTGAAGATGGAAAGGGGATGGACCCATCCTGTCAGATAATTGCCGTCGAACCCGCCCGTCGCTGTGACCTCGAGACTGCCCGAGGCGATCGCACCCGCGGCGGCGCCCAGGAAGAAGGGCGTGGAGGTGGAGGCGACGGCGAAGACCGCCTGCCAAAGCCGCTGCTCAGCTGCTCTGCTGGAGTAGGATCGATACGCGAAGGCCGCCCCGCGGAAGACGATTCCGATCAGGGCCAGGAACAGTGGGACCCAGAGGGCCCGGCTGATGGCGGCGTAGGCCGTCGGGAAGGCCTGGAAAAGCAGGACCAGGGCGAAGATCAGCCAGACATGGTTCGCCTCCCATACGGGGCCGATCGCCCGATGGAGCAGCTCCCTCTCCTTCCGGGGAACGCTCAAAGCCAGGTTGAACTCCCAGACTCCCGCTCCGAAGTCCGCCCCACCGAGGAGCACGTAGAGCGTGACGGCGAGGAGGATCAGGAGGGCGGCCAGGAATTCAGGCCCCATGCTCCTCCTCCTTCAGCGGGATCTGCGAGAGGTCCCGCAGCACGATGACGGCCCCTGCGGTCAGGGCGGCATAGATGAGCATCGTGGTTGCAAAGATCCACCCGATCCCCGGCGCCTCGGTCACGGCGTCTTTCGTTCGCAGGATTCCCTGAACGATCCAGGGTTGTCGCCCCACCTCCGTCACCGTCCATCCGGCGAGGAGCGCGATCCAGGCGAGAGGACCGGAGAGGAGGATGAATCGAAGATAGACCCTGCCGTTCGGAAGTCTTCTTCGAAGGGCGAAGAAGGCCCCCGTCCAGACCGAAAGGAGAAGCAAGGCCCCACCGATCCCCACCATCACCTGAAAGGAGACGTGCACGATCCGCACCGGAGGCCACTCGTCTCTCGGGAAATCCGCCAGACCCTTCACGACAGCATCGGCATCGCCGTAGGCGAGCCAGGAGAGGAGTCCCGGGATTTCGATGGCTAGGGGTGTGCTTCCGGAGTCTTCATCCGGCCATCCTCCGACGCGAAGGGGCGCCCTGGCCTCCGTCCGGAACTGCCCCTCCATCGCCGCCAGTTTCACCGGCTGCGTACGGGCCACCATCTTCGCCGCTGCGTGACCGACGACGGCCTGCAGGGGAGTCATCCCCGCCGCGAGCACCAGGCCGAGCGCCATCGCCCGGCGGTTGTACGAGTGATCCCGTCCCCTCAGGCGGTGGTAGGCGTAGACGGAGGCAAGGACAAACCCCGTGACCATGTAGGCAGCGACGATCATGTGGAGGGTTTGCGCCCAGGTGGCGGGATTCATCATCGCCTCGAACGGATCCGCGTCGACGACGACGCCGTCTTGCAGAACGAATCCCTGAGGCGCATTCATCCAGGCGTTGGCGGTGACGACGAACCAGGCGGAGAGCACGCCGGAAATCGCAATCGGAAACCCCGAAAGCCAGTGGAGCCTCGGTGAGAGCCGATCCCAGCCGTAGAGATAGATCCCGAGAAAAATGGCCTCGATGAAGAAGGCAAACGCTTCGAGGGTAAACGGCAGGCCGATCACTCCCCCGAACCGCCCCATGAATTCGGGCCAGAGTAGCCCGAGCTCGAACGATAGGACGGTGCCGGAGACCGCGCCGACGGCAAAGAGCACGGCAAACGCCTTGGCCCATCGGCGGGCCAGGGCTTTCCAGATCGGATCCCCGGTTCGCAGATAGCGCCCCTCGGCGAAGAGGAGCAGGGCCGGCATCCCCACCCCGAGGCATGCCACGGATATGTGGGCGCCGAGGGTGACCGCCATCTGGATTCGCGCGAACAGCAGGTTGTCCGCCGCGTCCAACGTTCCGAGGTGGAACCAGAGCGATCCCATCGGCTAGGCGATTCCTCCCCTGTTATAATCCAGCCCTCGTCGACGGGGTGTCCTGGACGCCCTATCTCCCGAGGAGTTGCACGACATGGAGACCCTGACCTGGATCGTCGGAAGCGGCCTGATCATGGTGGCGCTCTCGATGATAGGTAGCGTCACACTCCTCCTGAAGCGGAGCACGCTGGAGAAGATCATCCTCCCCCTCGTCGCTTTCTCGGCCGGATCGCTGCTCGGTGGCGCCTTCCTTCACATGATCCCGGCGGCCATCGAGGCCGACGGACCCAGTCTGTCGCTCTTCGTCTGGATCTTGGTGGGGTTTACCTTCTTTCTCCTTCTGGAGCAATACCTGCACTGGCACCATGCCCATACCTCATCCCCCGAGTCCAAGGAGCCACTCACCTACCTGATCCTCGTCGGAGACGCGCTTCACAACTTCATCGGCGGCATCGCCGTCGCCGGCGCCTTCCTGATCGACATACGGCTTGGCGTGGCGGCCTGGCTGGCGGCGGCGGCACACGAAGTGCCTCAGGAGCTGGGGGACTTCGGGGTGCTCCTGCACGGGGGTTGGAGCAAGTCCCGTGCCTTGGTCTTCAATGCACTCTCGGGCCTGACGTTTCTGATCGGGGGCATCATCACCTACATGGCTTCTTCGGTGGTGGACGTCACGTTCCTTGTTCCGTTCGCCGCGGGGAACTTCATCTACGTCGCGGCGTCGGATCTGGTGCCGGAGGTGAACAAGCATCACCAATTGCGCGAAAACTTCACTCATCTCGCGTCGTTTGTCGCCGGGATCGTTCTGTTGCTCGTTATCCGGATGGCGACGGAGCACTGACTCAAGAGCCAGCCTGCAGAGAGAAGAGGGAAAGGAGGGCAAGGATCATGGCGACCGAAAGTGGCATTCGAATTGCGGTCATCAACGGGAGTGTGCGCCCGGGAAACTATACGGGCAAGGCCGCGGCCCTCGTGATGGATGAGCTGAGCAAGATTGATGATGTTACCGCGCAGTTCATCGATCCGGCGAGCCTCGATCTTCCGGCTCCGGGCGCAGGACCCATCTCGGAGTCGATGAAGAAGCTGAAGGATGACGTGGCGGGAGCCACCGGAATCATCCTCGCTACCCCGGAGTACCATGGGAGCTTCAGCAGCGTGATGAAGCTCGTGATCGAAAACCTCGGATTCCCGTCCGTCCTCTCGGGGAAGCCCGTCGCCCTGCTCGGCGTCGCCGCGGGAGCAATCGGAGCGGTCAAGTCGCTGGAGCATCTCCGCAGCGTCTGCTCTCACATCGGGGCTATCGTCCTTCCGGGACCCGTCTCGGTGGCCAACGTTCAGAGGGTCTTCGACGAAGATGGTCAATGCCTGGACGAGAAGATCGAGGGGAGGATCCGGGGCATCGTAGGAAACCTGCGAGACTACATAGTCCGCAGCGTCTGCCCGAAATATGCCCTGGAGCGGTTCGTGCGCGAGGGGGCATCGGCGGACTAGCGCCTCGTGCGCTTGCGCGTGCCGCCCCGCTTGGGCTGCCTGCAAGATTTGCAGAGACCGTAGAGCTTGTGCGAGTGGTACAGCATCTGGAACCCGTGGCGGTCGAGGATTCGTTGCTGGATGGCCTCCAGCTCATCGCTCGAGAACTCGACGATCCGGCCACACTCGACACACATCATGTGATCGTGGTGCTTTCGGTTCATCGCGATCTCGTAGACCAGAAACCGGTCGCCGAACTGGTGGGTCTCGAGGAGCTTGCCCTCCACGAGCCGGGCCAACATCCGGTAGACGGTCGCCTTCGAGGGCGCGTTCTTCCCCTTCCGGATGCGCTCGTACAGGTCTTCCGCTGTGAAATGCCGATGGATCGCGAGGATCTCTTTGAGGATCAGACGCCGCCTCGAGGTGATCTTCTGGCCCTGGCTCCTGAGAAACTCCTCCAGTTGCGCTAGGCTTTGTGAGGCCATGGACTTCTCCGCAGGATGAGCGGCTATCCTACGCGGTGACGGAAGGCCGCGTCAACCAGGCCTGCCTATATCACGGGATTTCGTCGCGAGGGGTCGGGGCCTATCGACGGAGAATCATACCTCGTCGAAGAAGAGGTCCTTGAGGCACTGGATCCGATCGGAGTAGGTGTCCGGGTAGAGAAACCAGAGCGCTCCGGCAATGCTCGAGAGCAGGGAGTTGCCGTCCTGGGGCGTGAAGCAGAACCCCACGATCTCGTGGCCGTCGTGCACCTGAAGGGTCGGGATCGAGATGACCGTCTGGTTCAGGATCCGCCCGTAGTATCCGTGATCCCGTCCGAACGAAAAGACGAGACCGGAGCTCATCTTCTCTGTCACGCAGATTCGATCGTCCGTGGCGATCTTCTCCTTCACTTCTTCCAGAGTGATCTTCTTCTTGACTCTCAGATTGAAATGCAAGATATGCATGTACTGCGTGTTGATCTTGATCGCCGACGAGTGTAGGTCGAGGTCATGGCCCAGGGTCTTGAAGAGGTGATGGGCGTCCCGGGCGTGGTGGGTGCCGAACTTTTTGTCCTTATGCCTGCCCACGGCCGGAGAGGGAATGAAATTCTCCTCCTGGCTGATGTCGTTGGCCCGGCGGATACAGATGAAGCGTCCTCGTTCGAGGTTACTCGGCCCCTCCCCCTCCATCGCCAGAGTGTTTGCCAGAGCGGCTATGTTGTGGGTGTTACAGGAGACGACATGGAGGAACCGGTCCTCTTTCGATTCGAGGGCCTCATCGTTGATTCCGCGGGCGTACATCTTGCCGAATCCGAACTCGCTCCCTTGAGCGATGAAGCCCAGGGTGTTGTCCATGAAGTCGTTGTAAAGAGATGCCTTGTTGGCCTGTCCGACGCCCGACGGGGTGCAGTCGATCACGACCTTGGCCCTCTCGATGGCCGTCAGGGCATCGTAGGTCGGCTCCATTCCCAGTTTCTTGAACTCCTCCCGACGGTCCGGATCGACACAGAGCTTGGCGCCGCGCTTGATCAGGTCCTTCACCTTGGACCGATCGAGCACCAGCGGGGTCCTCTTATGGAAAGTCACCTCATCGATGCCGAGCTCCTCGCCTCGGCCGGCTAGCAGTCCGATCAGCGGCTCACCGATCGTGCCGGTTCCCACGACGTGGACTATATTGTCGCCGGACATCGCTACCTCCCGTTGGGGGTTGGATAGGGCCGTCGCTGTGACGGCCGTCCACTCTGTCCCATCAGAGTGCCCCGGAGATGGCGCGCACCCTCTCCGTATTTGTCAGCAATTTTGGTTCCAATCGAAAGTGGCGGACTTGGCCTCCGCGGCCCCACCTCTGCACTCGCATTGTAGCCCGGCCTCCGACAGAGTGCCAATTTTTGGTCACTACGTGCCCGTGCCGGGAATTACAGTCGCCGATAGGCCTGGCCCGAGCGCCTCATGGGCGCCCTTTCGAGCCGGGTCCGACCATGGAAACGGTCTACCCCCCCTCCCACCCTTCCTCTTGTCTGTCAGGCAGATATAATGATGTGAGTAAGTCGTTGGGAGCAGTTTCCCCCAGATCCCGGCCTACCCCGACGGCCCGTTCCAGACATGGCCTGACAGAGCCCACCGCCCTGGGCCAAAGAATCCACCCAGAGCCATATCCCGAGACAGACAGCGCAAGGAATGAAGTTCAAGAATTTAGAGCTAGACCAGTTTCAGATTGACGCTGTTCGCGCCCTGGCGAAGGGATCGTCCGTCATTGTGGCAGCCCCGACCGGCGCCGGAAAGACGCTCGTCGCCGAGTACGCCATCGAGAAGGCCCTCGCCGAGGGGAAGCGGGTCCTTTACACCGCCCCGATCAAGGCGATCAGCAACCAGAAGTTCCGTGACTTCACCCAGGATTACGGGAAAAACGTCGGGATCATGACGGGGGATGTGACGATCAATCCCCAGGCTCCCCTCCAGATCATGACCACCGAGATCTTCCGAAATACGATCTTCGAAGACGTCCGCCGGCTGGCCGGCATCGGAACGGTGATCTTCGACGAGATCCATTACATGGATGACATCGAGCGAGGAACGGTCTGGGAGGAGAGCATCATCTTCGCTCCTCCCGAGATTCGCCTCCTCTGCCTCTCGGCGACGATAGCGAACCTCGAAAGTCTGGCCACCTGGATCCGGAAGGTACGGAAGTGCGACGTAGAAGTGATTCTCGAGAAGGGCCGGCCGGTGCCGCTCACCGACATCCTCTTCATCGAAGGAATCGGAGTGGGCACCTTCTCGGAGTTCCGTCAGGCCCGCGACCGAGAAGAGGAGCTTCACCGAGGCAGGCGGAGAAAGGGGCGGCGCCCCCAGAATTTCCGCCGACGGGGAAGACCCACGACCGGAGGACCCGATCTGATCGAACACATCCACAAGGAAGGGCATTTCCCCTGCATCGTCTTCGCCTTCTCGCGGCGAGAGTGCGAGCAGCTGGCGGATCGTTACTCGGGACAGTCGTATCTCACGCCCGCTGAGGAGGACGCCCTCGCATCCCGATTCGATGAGCTCGCGCGGCTGTTCGATCTGGTAGACGATGATCGCGCCGCAGCTGTACGGAAGATCCTCATCCGAGGCGTCGGGTACCACCACGCGGGAATGCTGCCTACGCTCAAGGAAGTCGTGGAGCGGCTGTTCTCCACCGGCCTCGTCAAGCTCCTCTTCGCCACCGAGACGTTCGCCATGGGGGTGAACATGCCGGCGCGAAGCGTGGTCTTCCAATCGCTGGAGAAGTTCGACGGCGTCCGCAGGCTCTACATGAAGACCCGTGAGTACCAGCAGATGGGGGGCCGTGCCGGTCGGCGAGGTATCGATCCCAAGGGGTTCGTATACGCCAAGGTCGATCCGGCTCGGGATCGCCCCGAAAGCGTCCGACGTGTGCTCCACGGCCAGGTCGAGGAGATTCGCAGCCAGTTCGGCCTCTCCTACTCCACGCTGTTGAAGCTCCACGAGCGTCTCGGGGATCGCCTGCTTCACGCTTGCGAGCAATCGTTCAGCAATTTCCAGGAGACCCGCCGCTCCCGTGACGAATACAAGGGGATGGTGGCGCAAGTGCGCCGCCGCCTCGATCTCCTGAGAGCGATCGGTTATGTGAAAGGCGCCGGTCTGAGCGAGTTGGGTCATATGGCCTCTCGCATCTACGGCTACGAGCTGCAGTTGACGGAGATGTTCGATGAGGGTTGCTTTCATTCTCTCTCCGCCGATGAACTGAACGTCCTCCTCTGTGGGATCGTCTTCGAGTCCAAGCGACATGTCTGGTACGCGGAGACGGACGATCTCAGCAATGTACGCCGCCGACTGACGCGCCGGATACAGAAGATCCGGAAGCGGGAGATGAAGCAGCGGATGTCTCCGCTTCTGAAGGCTCCCGACTTCAAGATCGCCGCGACAGCCTGGGCCTGGAGTCGCGGCTGTGACTTTGACAAGCTCGAGAAGTACACGACCGCTTCCCCGGGCGATCTCGTCCGTACCTTCCGGATGACGATCCAGCTCCACCGCCAGCTCTTCAAGATCCTTCCCTCGGATCACGGCGTTCGAAGCGTGCTACGGGTGGCGATCGACAAGCTGAACCGAGATGAGGTCGACGCGGAGAGGCAGCTCCGGGTGGGCGCTGGCCTGGAGCCCTCCGAGGACGACTCGGTGGAGATCACCGCCCCCTCGGCCGAAGGCCTCACGCCATGATCCGGAGTCGCTGGTTTCACATCGTCGTGGGGCTCTGCTTTCTTACCTGGGCGACGAAAGGGATGGGAGGACCGTTCTTGGTGCCGCTCTTAGCCGCGATCATACTAGGCGCCTGGCTGCTGGCGCGGCGCGTGGCGCCAAGGGAGTTCGCGGGCGGGGGGATCAGAGGTGGCGCCTACCTCTGCGATACGTGCAAGTACTCGTATGGGGATGTCTGCAATCGCCCGGAAAAGCCCAACGCCACGAAATGCCCTGACTACAAATCGGTGTAAGTGACCTCGACGATCGTCAGTATTGCCATCCTGCTGGTCCACGCCGTGGCCATTTCCAAGTTGCTCCTGACGGAGCGGCGGCAGCCCACAGCCACGCTCGCGTGGCTGTTTGCCCTGATCTTTCTCCCCGTCATCGGGGTCCTCATTTATTATGTGCTCGGCACGACTCGCTTCCGTCGCGTGCGGAAGAAATCGGGTCGAGCGATGGAGAGGCTGGCGTCGGTCCTGGATCGGCACAAGGTCCAGCGAAAACTGGAAGGCTCCGGGATAGCCTCCCTGGATGACCGCACGCTCGACCTCCTGCGGTTGGGTCGAAACCTATCGAGTACGCCCGCGAGCTGGGACAACGATGTCAGGATCCTGGTCGACGGGCCCGCCACCTACCTGACGATCAAATCGGCCATGGAGGCGGCCAAGGACCACATTCACGTCGAGTTCTACATCATCCAACCGGATCAGACCGGGGAGGCCCTTCGAGACATCCTCGTCGAGCGGGCTCGCTCCGGTGTCGAGGTGCGCCTCCTCTGCGACGCCGTGGGAAGCTCGAGGCTTCCGTCCGACTTCTGGGATCCCCTGGTGGAAGCGGGCGGCAAGGCGCACACCTTTCTTCCGGTCTGGAAGCTTCTCACGCGGTTCCGTCGCCACACGCGCGTCGACTTTCGCAATCACCGGAAAATAGTCGTCGTCGATGGGCGCGTCGGCTATACGGGCGGGATCAACGTGGGGAAGGAATACCTGGGCCTCGATCCGGAGATGGGGCGCTGGCGGGACATGCATATCGAGATCCAGGGCCCCGCGGTCCTCAGCCTCCAGAAGGCCTTCGCGCAGGACTGGCTTCAAGCGACGGACGAAGTCATCGATGACGAGAGGTACTTCCCCGAGCCTGTCGGGAAGAGAACGGACCCTTCGATCGTCCAGATCGTCGACTCGGGACCGGACCGGCCCTGGTCCCCCATCCTCTACGTCTATACCCACGCGATTGCCCTGGCGAGAGAACGGGTCTGGATCACGAGCCCCTACTTCATCCCGGGTCCCACCCTGGAGGATGCCCTGATCACCGCCGCCATCCGCGGCATCGATGTTCGCCTGCTCCTCCCCGTCTGGTCCGATAGCTGGATCGTGACACTGGCGTCACGGACTTACTTCAGGAGAATGCTGGAGGCCGGCATCCGGATCTTTCAATACGAGCGAGGCATGCTGCACGCCAAGACGATGCTGGTGGATCACTGGGTGGGAACGATCGGCTCGGCCAACATGGACCTCCGATCGTTTCATCTCAACTTCGAGCTGAACGCCTTCGTCTATGGAAAGCGGCTCGTCGAGGAGCTGTCCGAGCAGTTCCAGGTGGACCTCGAGAATGCGAGAGAGGTCGATACGGAGGAGCTGGAGAGAAGGGGAATCGTACACCGAGCGATCTCCGCAACCGCCCGCCTGCTATCCCCGCTTCTTTAGTCCTCCAGGATGTGCCGCCTACCCTCGGGCGATCAGCCGAGGGCGGTAGCGCTCGAAGGTCGTGACCAGATCCTGCCGGAGCCGGTCGTAGCTCTTGTCGATCCCGTTCCGCTTCTTGACCATGTGGAAGAAGAGACGCACGAGGGCGACGAGGTCGCCGATGTGAATGTACTCCTCCCGGATCCTTCCGTCGGGTGACATGTTGTGGTAGTTGCCCAGGGCCACGCAGGCGGCGCCGGTCCGGTACCCGAGAACGCCGAACGATGTCGACTCGCAGGTGCCCCCGTCCATCAGCCGCCGCTGAAAGGGGAACTTCCCTTCCCTCTTCGCCAGGTCGATAGCCACGTCTTCGATGAATCGGGTGATCGGACCATCGAATATCAGCTTCCTGTCCCCCACCCGGATGATCGGCCCATGGCCGACCCGGGCGTTCACCAGCTCCTTGCTCGTCTCGACCGTTACCACTCGGGAACGGGTCCTGGGGAGTCCCCCAGTGAGGGCCACCCCGGTGGCTCCGTTGAGGCCCGCCTCTTCGCCGCGGGTAAACAGCCCCGCCGCCTCTCCCTTCACCTTTCCTCGGTGGAGGGCATCGAGCAGGGCGATGACGGATGAGACGCCGGCCAGGTCGTCGATAGCCCGGCTGTAGATCCGATTCCCCTTCTGCCGGAACCCCTTCAGGTCCCACATGCCAAAGGTCCCCTCCGGGACCTCCCCCCGCGTGGCTATGGAGACATGCTTCTCTCCCTTGGCCCCTTCCCGGACAGACGTGATGCGTCCGGTCACCTCTCCGCCGTCGGCGAAGAAGCGGACGCGACTCCCCTTGAAAAATTTCTTGTGCACTCCGCCGAGAAACAGGGCGGACGTCTCCTTGCGGCTGTTCCGACGCCCGGCGATGAATCCGGGGTGATCCGTATGGGCGGCGAAGACGAGTAGCGGTGATCCCCGCGCCACGGTCCCCCTCCGGTACCGCACCAGGAGATTCCCGAACTTGTCCTCCTTCAGGGTCAACGTCTTCCGTTCCCTGGCGAACTTCCTGATATAGTCCATAACCTTGGACTCGTGGAACGGAGCCGTTGGCTGACTGAGCACTCCTCGCAAGATGGAGATGACTCGACTCTTGGTGATCGTTTGCATGGTGCACTCCCTCTCCGCACGGCGCCTGTCCCTTGCCCCGGGTTCAACTCCCCGTGGAAGAGTACCGCCGGACCCCTCGGGTCCAGACGCCAAAAGCGAGGACCAGACAGAACAGCCCCACCACAGGGGTGAGCAGGAAGGCCAACCTGAGGTCTCCCCCGAACTTGTCCCCCGCGATGAACCGGGCTGACGGATAGAAGCCGATGAAACCAAAGGGGACGATCCACTTCAAGATGAACTGCAGAGATTGATGGTAGATGTCTATCGGATAGCGGCCGAACATGATCAGGTTGTAGACAGGAGGGGCGATCCCGATCCGGTCCTCGAACCAGAAGGAAGCGCTGACCAGGATCAGAAAGACCCCCATCAGCACGCCGAACCCTCCCAATCCCATCAGGGCGATCAGGCCGTAATCTCCCGCGTCCAGCGGCGTTCCCATCTCCCGGGCACAGAGAGTAATGATGACCAGCCCGACGGCCACCTCATGGAGGGATTGGAGACGGAACGACTCGAACATCACCTGGGGAAGGGTCCCGAGAGGGCGAACGAGGACGCGATCGAACCGGCCCTCTATGATGTACCGCTCCGAGAACTGATATAGGTTCAGGCTCAGCACGTTGAAGAGACCGAACGGGATGAAGGTGAAGCCGTAGATGAAGAGGACCTGCTCCCGCGACCATTGACCGATCGCCTGCACTCCGGCGCCGTAGAACAGCATCAGGACGAAGGCCAGCGTGGCGGCCGTTCCCAGGATGCCTGCGAACATCTCGGCGAAGAAATCACCTTTGTAGGCCAGGCGCCTCATCGCGTACTGGGCAAAATAGGCAAAGAAGATCCTGACCTGCCTCATGGGAAACTCCGTCCTATCTCCACTGGCCTATCCCCCCTGGCCTATCCCCCCTGGATTGTCAGGCGCCGCGTGGAGTCTCGCCACAGCACCGAACCGAGATAGAAGAGGACCGCCGCCCAGAGAACTTGATAGAGAAGCCCGAGAGCGATCTGCGTGGCATCGAACCTCCCCAGATAGATCTGCAGCGGGACGTGCGCGATCCCGGCCATCGGCAGCACGACGATGATCTTCTGAGCAAAGACGGGGAAGAGCGACAGGGGGATGAGCAAACCGGAGAGGAACTGGATCAGGAACTGTTTCGCCCGGATCAGGCCTATGATGCTCTTCAAGTGAAGGGCGGCCACGCCCAGTAGGAAGTTCAATCCGGAGAAGATCAGCAGGCTGAGTCCTATGCTGGCCACGAAGGCGATACCCGAGCCTACCGATGACGGAGGCATGACCGGGTAGAGGGCGCAGACGACGACCGAGATCGGGAGGGCGAAGAGGAGGAACCGGAAGAGGGCCTCGCCCAGGGCGCTCGCGTACTGGACGATCTGGTAGTCGACGGGTCGAACGAGCTCCGCCGCGATCCGGCCCTCGATGATGTCGTTCGCGACATCCCAGTCGATGTTGTTGAAATAAAAGGCGCGGGTGATCCAGCCGATCGCTACATAGGTGACGATCTCCTCGAGACGGTACCCCCCCACCAGATCGCCCCGGTCCTCGAAGATCGCCTTCCAGATGAAGTAGTAGACGGAAACGT
>JAPUJT010000039.1 GCA_027296055.1 Planctomycetota bacterium
ACGATCAAGAGTCTCGCCCAAGTGGGATCGTGTGAGTTCTGTTGGAGCACGTCCGAGCACGAAGAGCTGCGTGTAATCGCTGATAAGCGCCGCCCAGTAGGCTGCGAGTCGCTCTCGTGATACCGGGCCCAAGCTGCGGCGCTGGTACGCGACCACATCACCCCGGTCCACCTCCAGGATACGAACGGCCGGATCCGAGGCGCCTGTTCGGTACCAGACAGCAACATCCGGCTCCCCCATGACCGTGAAGAATCCACCGGGCCTATCAACCACTGCACGGTTCAGCCGTCCCGTTGCCTCCCTGGCACGGTCCGACACCGAGTGATGGCCGGCTTCGCTTCGCAGGATGAGAATGGGAAGGCCTCTCACAGCCAATGCGTGATGCTGATGGTGCCCCATGCCGGTTTCTTCGAAGGGGTAGGAGGAAAACGGACCGCTTTCAAGTAGGAAGGCTCGGGAAGATCGGCTTGTGTGTTGGGGAGAAGGCTCATGCTCCCCTGGTGTGTGGCCAGGAGCTGAATGGGGTTCGGCGCTCTCGATGGTATCAGTGGTCGGCGAGTCGTCCGGTGCGCCGGGCGGAGGGGAAGAGGGGGATGGAGGCGCACCCGCTTCGATCAGGGCTTTGACGACCGTCGCGCTCACACCGGCCTTCTTCAGCGTGATCACGTCTTCGGCGTGTAGCTGGAACCTGGCATGGGTAATCTGGATCAACTCGATGAGCTGCTCGTCGGAATAGCCTGCCCGGGAAAGCTCGATCACATCGGCAAGCGACATCGCCCAGCTATAGGGGGGCGCGGCGAGCAAGATGCCAAGGAGCATCCAGAGCGGCCAGAAACGAACTGCGCGACGGCAACCGGGACCGCCCGTGAGTGACGTCGCCACTGGGGTTTTCATCGAATCAACCTCTTGTCCTACATACTACAGCACTCCCCAGCACCACCTCAAGGAAGCGCCGGCTACTCCCTGTTTCTCTCGTCCTGGCCGGCCACCAGATCGGAGACACTTGCCGTGCTTGTTGCAGAGGGCCTGCAGGTGGACCAGCTTCGGCGTCTGACGAAACTCGTCGAGCTCGCCAGGAACGACCGCCCTGGCACAGGAGTTTCAAGAGTGTATCATCAGCGATTCACCCTCCACGGAAACGGAGTCGCCGCCAGCCCGTACTGCTCCCCCCCGCCGAAGTTCACGGTCATGAGCACCTCTTCCACCACCGACCGCTCCCGGAGGTGCCGCGTGATCTCCTGCACCCTCCCCGCCGGCTCCTCCAGCGAAGCCGCCAACTCCGCATCCCCCCTCGGCCACGGATGCCGCTCGTAGAGTTCCCGGCCGACCCGGATCGCGAGCCCATAGAGCGGGATGGCCGGATGCCCGGCCAAATGATCGTTCATCAGCGCCACGCCGAGACGGGCCGAGGTTCCCGCGCACAGCGCGTTGGAGGATTCGACGAAGAGGTCGTAGCGGGAGGGCGGCTCCCAGTAGCCGCAGGTGACGGCGGAGCAGCGGGTCGCGCCGGCGATCCGGTATTGCAGGTCCAGGACCACATGCTCGAGAAGGTGCGCCAGGTTCGCGGAGGCAAGCCTGGCCCCCTCGGTCGATCCATCGCCGTCCCCGTTCCGGAAGAACGTGCTGCCGATCTCGCTGTTGCCGCAGCAGCGGTGCTCATCGAGGCCCGGAAGGGACTCGGAGAGCTGCTCGAGAAGGACGGCGGGGTCGGACTCGGTGTAGCGAATTCCCTCGTGTACCTCGATCTGCAGCTTCAGCCGCCGGCTGCCGGCGATGAAGTCCCGGTTCAACTCGTCCACCTCCGGGAAGGTCCCGTAGCGGGCCTCCAGGATACGGATCTCCGGCGGGGCGGATCGAGAAGTCTGTGGGGAATCAGCAGAGTCGGTCGGTCTCGCGGGCACGGGAGCGTCCCCTTCGCGGCCGGATGAAAAAGGGACCCTGCCCCTTCGAAGTTCGGGGCAGGGCCGCGTGCATCGTTCTTGGAGGAGAGAGGAGGGGATTCCTGAAAATTCCCCGTTGAATCGACCTAGGTGTCCTCGAAGCGGGTCTCCTCCTTGTCCAGCGTGCCCTGCAGGACTACGCGATACTCGCCGGTCTCCGGGTTGATGGCGTCGACCTTGGCGATGGCCTTGGTGGAGCTGAAGATCAGATCGGAAACTTTGCTGCGGAGATTACCCGGAGACGTTGGTGAGTTCTCCAGACAACGAATGTCCTGAATGCGGAAACGTGACATCATCGACCTCCTTGCTGTTGGGTTCGTACTGTGGACTACCTTCACCATACGACGTGACGTCAACCTACTGCGTGGAACGGTTCCTCTCCTCCAGCACGGCTGAGAAACACTCGGCACAGGTCCGACCAACCCTTCCCTTCGCTACCAGGTGGGGTCCTTGTCCAATGTCCCCTGGAGCACGATCCGGTATTCACCGGTTTCCGTGTTCATCGAGTCGACCTTCACGCGTGGGCACGTGATGGAGGAATCAATCATCGCGGAGAACTTCTTCGTCAGCGAGCCTGACGATGTGGGGGACCTCTCCAACTG
>JAPUJT010000004.1 GCA_027296055.1 Planctomycetota bacterium
GCCGGTTCCGTTGTCACCTGGCGGCATGAGGTTCCTTCTTGTGGGCCTCTCATCCGCGATAAGGCCACGCTCGCGGCCTTTGGTCGCGCCGTCACCTTGAGTTTTCAAGGGGTGGCTCCATCCTCATCGGGGTTTGCCGCCCAGGCCGACGTGACTGTCTGCCGAGGATTGGCACCGATCCGGGCGTACCCCTATCTATAGACACCGATTGGGAGAACTCCGGGCGGAAATCCCGAGAATTTTCTCGATGGGGTCGTCGTCCGGCGCCTATACGTAGGCTCGTTACCTTGCTTAACTCTCTTAGCTTAAATGGGTTTTGCTGTGCCCGCTGGCGCAGGGCAGGGGGGTCTGAAAGCGTGTATTTTTCATCTGCATTTGTACTCCCATCACAGGGAGGTTGACCACCCGGGCACTTGCACTATCCGGCCGGGCGCGATCAAGGGAGGCGCCCAGGGGCCCGTTCTGCCAATCTCGCGGCCACAGTGATCGCTCATCTTCGCTTCGACGGTCCGTTGCCGTAAACACGGGCCCCTTCGAGAATACCGAACCCTGAGAGGCCTCGGGCATCTCAACCCTTCGCAGCCCACAGCATTAGCGAGCAGGCCCACGGTCAGGGAATTCGGTTGACTCCCTTCCCCCCCCGAAGTACTCGGGCACGTCGCCCTGGCAGGCCCGGAAGAGTGAAGTGGATCGTATCCCCAGCAGGGATGACGTGGCCGATAGGGTCGAGCAGGCGCTTCCCGACGTCGAAATGCGAGGCCTTGCTGGCGTCACGACCCCCCCTCGGCGGTCTATGCCTGCAGAATTCCTATTCTCGCTAGGGTCCGGGGGCCGAGAGGCTTGGCCCCTCGGCCCTGGGCGTGACCCCATCCCCCATGCCTGGCTCGGATCGTGGTTCGTTGTAGAGCGGAAACGGGGGCTCACCATGCAGGGCATTGGTCCAATCTCTACGATAGGGAATCCCGTTCACCTTGGTAGACACCAACGGCAGCTGCCCTAGGCAAAGATTCTGAAAGAATTTGGTCAAGAAGGTCGGGCACTAATCCGACCGCGAGAGCGGGGGCCCGGCCCGATGGGTGAGCTGGGATTAACACCTCGAGCGGCCAGACGAATCAGCAGGGCCTCTTCACTACATCCACCGACCTCCGAGGCTCGGGGACGAGCGGGCCGGCGGGGAGCTTCCGGACCCCCACTCCCAGACCGTCCCATCACATAGGAGGGCAACGGCGTGAAGATTGCCCGCCGCAACTTCGAGTACGCCGGTGAGTCCGGTCGCCGCCACTGGCATGGAGCTGTCCGTCACCGTCCCGTCACCCAGTTGCCCGGAGCCGTTCTCCCCCCAGGCAAGTGCTGTCCCGAGACAGAGAGTCACGACGATCGCGTCGGTGGCGGTATTCCCGACCATGTCATTTGTCCAGACCGTGATGGGGTTGGTTCCCACGATGAGATCCACCGAGGCGGACCAAGTAGTCGTCCCCGACGTGATCCCTGTCCCGCCCGTTGCAGCGTTGGACCAATAGACCGCAATGAGCCCCACGTCATCCCAGGCCGTTCCTCCAAGTGTCAGCGGGGTGATCGGACTGTCGTACGCCAGGGACGTCGTCGGCGTGTCGATCGTCACCATGGGCTGGGCCGTATCAAGGGTGATCGTGATCGAGGCAGTACCCATGTTGCCAGCCCCGTCAGTGGCCGTGACCCTGATCGAGTTGTCCCCCGGTGCCAGTGCAACGCTAGCACTCCAGGTCGTTGTCCCCGTCGCAGTCCCCGTGTCGCTCGTCGCGGCATTCGACCACTCAACGCTCGCAATTGTCCGGTTGTCCGAGGCCGTGCCGGCTACGGTGATCGGAGAGGATGCGGTGAAGAATGTCGCGGCGGTCGTCGGCGTGTCGATGGTGACCGTGGGGGAGTTCACGTCTCGAGGCTTGCTGTCGTGGTCTTTCCCGCAGGCGGAGATCAAGAGGACGGCAAGGACTATGACCTTCCAGTCATTGGGGCGGAATTCGCTTTGGGATCTTGTAGCAGGGTTCACCATTCTTCCCTCCTCCTTGGTCAGTCCTGAAAACAAAGGGCGTCACGCTCCCACTGCACCTGCAGACACCCCTGCGACAGGGCGAGGCTGGCGCGAACGGAAGATGACGCCCATGAGAAGGGCGCCACCGAAGCGTCCACACCCCAGCCTCGTTCTCGGGGCAATGCCCCGTGTCGCAGTTCGTCTGCAGGAAGTGAAGAAACCTTGTGGCTTCTGTCCGGAATTTGAGATCGAGATAGCTACGCCATGAAGCCTCCTGGCCGATCGATAGGCCCGTTTTGCTGGCGGAATCGTCTGCGGAGTGCCGTCAGGATACCACGGGTCACCGACCCCCCTCAAGAGCCCGCATACGGTCTGCAAACGGTCTCCGAAAGACCCATCCTTCCGGCCAGCCGTTACAATGTGCAGCCGTCGATCCGATCGCTTACGATCACCGATCCCGAGCCAGGCCCACAACGAGGTGCACCATGCCCAACATCGCCGCCGTGCTCCGAGAAGAGATCGTCCGGCTCGCCCGTAAGGAACTGCGAGCCTCCGTCGGCCCTTTGAGAAAGAGAGTGGCCGAGCTGACGCGGAGCAACGCCGCTTTGAAGAAGAAGGTCCCCGCCCTCGAGCGGGAGGTCGCCCGCCTGAGCAAGGAGGCGGAAGCGCGCCAGATCATTTCGATCCGGGCAGGAGCGAAGGAGACGAAAGGCACGCGGATCGGGCCCCGGTCCATCGGGGCACAAAGAAAGCGGCTCAAGCTCACCAGGGAGGACTTCGGCAAGCTCGCCGGAGTGAGCGCCAACACTATCTACCTGTGGGAGACGGGAGGGGTGTCGCCCAGAGAGAAGAGCCGCGGGGTCCTCGTCGGGCTACGAAAGCTAAGGGCGAGGGAGGCGATGAAGCTGCTTGAGGCAGCGGGGTCGGGGGAGAAGCCTCCGAAGACGAGGGGCAAGAGACGATCGGGGCGGAGGAGGAAGAAGAGGTAGGCTTCCTATGATCCTCCTTCTGCTGGCGGGACGCTTGTCTCCAAGGGTGAGTTCAAGCCCTCCTCGGGGATCTACAAGGTCTCCGTCACTTCGGATCGACCTGGGTCCTCAACCACGAGTCGGGACTGGCTGAGCTGGAATTATAGATGGGGTCGATCGTGCCGCCCTCACTCATGTAGTGTGCATCCCTTGGTCCCCCGCCGCCGACTGAAGGCATCGCCGAGGCCTCCGGCTCCGGACCTGCCGGCCCCGCCCCTTCGGTCCATCAGCCTCGTCGTCGGGCCGGAGCTAGGGCACGGGGACGATCATCTAATGATGATCCTGTGCGAACTCCCCCCGCCGCCGCGGATGATCGCCACGACCTCCGGCCATGCGAGGGCCCCCGCTTCACACGATGGGCTGGGGCCGACAACAGAGGGCTGAAGAGGGGAGCGATAGCCCTTACTGTAGCGGCCGAAGGAGAAGATGAAGAAGATGTATGAGGAGCGGCGGGACGCTGATGGTGGATGCCTAGAAGACTTGCTCAGTTCAGGTTGGCCGGAGGATCGAGCCGTCGGCCGGCTCCAGGAGGTTCGGTTCAAACGCCTCTCCCTCCAGGGAGTCATCAAGCAACCCGGCCAGCCCCTGGAGAATCTCCACCTCTCGCTGGCCGAAGGCGTGAGACCGGAAACGGTTGATAATGAAGAGACTTCCCACAACCTCCCCCCGGACAATGACGGGGACGCAAAGGGAGGAACCCCTGTGCAGACTGCGGGAGGCCGATTCATCGCCTACATCGCTACGTCGAGGACATGATCGTAAGTGCGCGAAGGTTGCCCATTTTCTCCCCCCAGAAAATTGATCGCGGTGCTCTTCTTGAGCCAGGCGAACTCGAGGTTGAACAATGCGACTAGGCCATAGACTCCAACGGCATGGATCTTCCGTGCGAAAGGGGAACGGCCCGGCGCATAGGCGCCGGGCCGTCTCTGATATCCTCGCTTGCAACCGATGGCCTCGAGCCCCCTCTCCACTTGCTGCGAGAGCGCAGTGGGCACTACGGGGGGAAGTTGCCCACGGCGATCCGCACGCCTCCCTGGTAACGGGGCTGGAGGGCCGTGAACCTTGTGGTCAGCCGGTCTCCGTTCTGCTCGAAGGCCCGAACGTGGACTCCACTACCCCGGTCGCTGCTCGCGATGATCTCATCGACTCCATCGGAATCGATGTCTCCCGCGGCGACCCTCACACCGGACCACCTCAGAGGATCGTGAGCGTTGAACCGGGAAACCCGCGTGAGCCCGGGTCCGAAGGGCAGCGGGGGGGGTCCTGACGCGAACTCCAGGCTGAAGACCCGGACCTCCGGCGCGGAGCCCCTGCCGGCACCGACGATGATTTCATCCCAGCCATCGCCGTCGGTGTCCCCCGCGGCGACCACCACCCCGGCAGTCGTCGCGAAGGGGTTCTCTAAAGCCGGTACGCCCAGGCGGTTCAGGGCGAAGGGATCGAAACCGACCGCATCGTCCAGACGCCGGGTGAATGGGGGCCAGCCGGGCGGAGGCACCGCGCCCTCCACGAAGGGGCTGGGCGGCACCGAGCAGTCGTAGACCTCCACTCGACGGGCCGTCGCGTCTCCGCGCCCGGAACCGACGATCAGCTCGTCGTGTCCGGCCCCGTCGATGTTCCCCGCGGCCACGTAAACGCCTTCGTTGGTCAGGGTCGTGGTCCCGAAGGGGGTGAAGGACCAGAGCAAGGTCGCCGTCGTCGGGGTGATACCCCCGTAGACGCGAACGAGGTTCGTCCCTCCCTCAGCCTGCGCCACGATCACTTCCGGGGTGGGGCCTCCGGTGACGTCGCCGACGGCCACACGGATCCTGGTATTCGCGGCAGGGAATGCGTCGAAGGTCGTGAAGTTGGTCCCGACCGCGTCGGGCTGGATGATCATGACATCGGTGCGGTTTCCCGGGGAGCCGCCGATGACGATTTCGTCCAGAGCATCCAACGGGTCGATATTGCCGGCGGCCACCTCGATCCCCCTCTTCCGGGGGAGGCCCAGAGGCACGTCAGTCCGCGGGACCCCTTCCCCCGTGGAGAGGGCAAGGAACCGTTTCACACGAGATTGCCCCGCGAACTGGCTGGGGAGGTAACCCGGGACCGTGACGATCTGCACCGTCGTACTGGTGGGTACCGCCGGGGCGGGCCGGACGGCCCGGGCCGCGTTGAGAAAGCCGGCCCCCGTCCGGTCGTCCCGGCCGATCCCGTTCATCGGCTCCGTTGCACGCCGGATCTCCTCCCGGATCTCAAAGTTCGTCAAATTGGGATTGACGGCCCACATCTGCGAGGCGACCCCCGCGACGTGGGGAGAGGCGAAGGACGTCCCGGAGGCGGGGAGGGTGATGCCACCTCCAAGCACCGTGAGATTCAGGGAGCGCATGTTGTCCGCGGGAGCCACGAGCGCCGGTCCCCGGTTGCTACCTGGCCACCATCCAAAGTCGGTGGGTGTGTCATGGAACGTACCTCCCACTGCCTCTACCTGTCCGTGACGTGCCGGGTAGATGGGCCGGCTGCCGGCTCCGTATTCCCCGTCGTTGCCGGAAGATGCGGCAAGATAGCAGTTGTTCCTTCTGTAGGCGATGCGCACCTGCTCCTTGAGTCGCTTGTGGAACTGGGTCTTCCGGTAGAATTCCTCCAGGCCTGGAATAGTGAGGGGAATGCCGATGCTCATGTTGATGACGTTAGCCCCGTTTCTGCGCGCGAACCGGACCGCCTTGTGCCAGGTCCGCCAGCCTCCGCAGTTGAGCGGGTTCTGGATGCAGGCCAGAGGGTCAAGCTGCGGAAGATCCCGAAAGACCCGCAGGGCCATGATCGTGGACGGGGTCGCCACACCGGCAATGTCCATGGTACCCCCCGGAGTCCCCGCGAAGTGGGTGTTCGCCGCGGCGATTCCCGCGACCATCGTCCCATGGCCATCGGTGTCCTGAGGCTGCGATCCCGTGCTCACGAAGTCCCGGCCGGAGAGGCCCGTGATCGGATTGATATAGAATCGGCCTCCCGCGAAATCCATATGCCCCAGGTCCACCCCGGAATCGATGATCGCGATGGTTGGGGTGAAGGTCGTGGGCTGGTGCCAGGCAACCTCCATGTCGATCGTCCCGAGAACCATGGTCACATTTCCCGCCGCGTCGCGCGGCCAGGGTCCGAGATAGGTGGTCTGGAAGCCGACGTAGCCCGGGTCGTCGGGCACGAGGTGCCCCGTCTCGACCATGAAGAAGTTTGGAGAGATCGAGTCGACGTTGGAATCCAGGAGGAATAGCTCCATCGACGCGACCTCGAATCCCTGAGGAACGCCTACGGTGACGAGGTTGCTGCACGGCTCCTCGTCATCCACGTCCAGGACGACGCCCCCGGCGTTCGCCACGGAGGCGAAGATAGTCTCGTCGAGCTGCTTGAAGGCGACCAGAACGACTCCCGGCGTGGCGAAACCGTCCCACATCGTCTGGTCGATGGGGACGGCGGGGAAGCTCGCCGGGGGAAGGATCAATTCTCCTCCAATCCCACCGGGGGACCCCGGCGAGATGAAGGTAAGGGTCCCCTGGTTGTGGTTCGCCTCGATGGAGTGGGAGCCGACCCATACCTCTATGGTGGGCTCCCCGCAGTTGTCTACCTCGTTGAGATCGGCCGGGGCGGTCGTCATCCCCACCGACACGAGCACATCACCCGGTTTGGATGTTGCATAGTCCATCCAGTCCGTGGGGTCCATCGTGTGGTTCCCCCAGGCGCGGAACCGGTCCGTGTTCAGGTCGACCTCGAAGAACTCGAGGCACGATCCCTGGGTCCCCTCGAACCGCTTCACCTGACGAAAGTCGCACAGGCTCACCGTAACGTCATGGGGATCTCCGGCGAGGCTTACGTCCAGGCTGACCACATCGGCACCCACAAATCCCTCGGAGTTCAGGGTCCCCTCGACGTGGAACCGGCCCCCGGTGAGGTCGAGCATTACCCAGTCGACCTGGATATCGAGGTCGTACCAGTAATTGAAGTCCTCCACTCCCTCTACGGTGTCCCAGTACCCCGCCCAGGACTGCTGGGAGGCGCAAGGGTCGGATGGTCCCGCACAGGGATCGCCCGAGGGGAATCCCTGTGCTGTCGCTATCGGAATCCCGAAGGCCATCCCGAGCATGAAGACCGCGCACCTCAGCAACATGGGAGAGACCAGGCGGCGCGATCCTGGTCGCCTTCTCCATGGATGATACATGGCATCCTCCTCGTGGGTCGATAGGGGCGCGAGCGCACCATCGTCATGCGGAGCGGCTTCGGCGCCCTGGAAAAAGTTCCGTCGAGGTGACAGATCGCAACGGTCGTGCCGAATCGAGTGGAGTAGCGGGTCGATTGCCGATGGGCCTGTCGCGCTGCAAGTTAGGTCGAGGGAAAGACCCTATCCTCGTTCGCCCGGGTCGGTGCAGCATCGGCCGATCCCCGACCGGAGGCCGGAATCCGGCCGGAAATCTTCCTGCCGCCAGCCCGTGCCGACGGCGAGGTATCGACGTTGATCATGCTCGATGGATCACTACAGAAGTCCTGGGACAGCGCCGGCGCCAGGACACGCGCCTCTTCCGGTAGGCGCCGAGCGGGCGCGCGCCTCCAGCGGCACGCGATCGAGCTCACGTGGGTCGCGCCTGATCCGAGGGAGGTGTGTCCCCTAGGGGAAGACGCCGACCGCGACTCGGTTCACGCCCCTGTACGAGGCGTTCCAGGCGTTGAATTCCATATCGAACGTCCAGCCGGTCAACTCGAACGCCCGCACGTGACCGGGCCCGCCCCGGTGTCGACCCGTCACTATCTCCAGCGTCGAGTCCGCGTCGAGGTTCCCTACGGCGACCGTGGCGCCGTCCCAGAACATCGGATGTTGCGCCAGGAACCGCTCGGAACGGGTGAAGACTTGGATGCCGTCTTTGTAGTACCAGACCGAGATCTCCGGTCCAGTGAGCTCCCCGCCCCCCACGACGATTTCCTCGCCCGGGTTCCCGTCGAGCTCCCCGCCCGCGACCCAGTTGTCGCCATCGAGATCCGCGTCGTAATTGTACGGAACGGCGTTCACCCAGGGATTGAAGCTCCCCAGGCGCGTGAGCGCCCCGGGAGCGCACGCGGTTCCGCCGAAGGCCCACACCTCGACCAAATCCGGATCGCCGTGCCCGGACCCGAGGACGATCTCGTCGAAGGAGTCGCCGTCCACGTCGACGGCCGCGACGTGGGCGCCGTGGCGGTGGCTGGAGTCGAAGACGTCGAAGTCGTCCACGAGTAGCATGCCCATGCACGAGGAATCGAGGCTGTACATATCGACCCGCGGTCCGGCATTGCGACCAGGCCCCTCGGCGGCGATGATCATCGGACTGCCGCCCAGGTTTCCCACCGCGACCCTCACACCCCTCTTCTTGCTGAAGACGCCCGCAATCTCCGGGAGGAGCGGCCAGGGGCTGCCGTCGACATCGAAGATGTTGATCTTGCTCATCCCCCCCCTGTCCCTCCCCACGACGATTTCCCACTCGGGATCGCCGTCGAGGTTGCCCGTAGCGATGAAGATGCCCTTTTCGTAGTTGGGGCCATAGGCCTGAAACTCCCCCTGCAAGGCGCCGGTCATGTCGTAGCGCCGGATATTGGATTTCTTGCCTCGCCCTCTCGTCACGAGGATCTGCGTGGCCACAGAAGGCGAGGGAGCCGCCTTGGGGGGCGCCAGCACCGACCGGCGGCCGTTCACGATCCCGGCACCGGTTTGCTTGTCATGTGCTGGACCCGATCCCCGGGGAAGTACCCCGCGGCCCATCTCGTTGCGGAGAGCGATCGGGTTATCCTGGTAAAAGGCGGGATCGGACTCATGCATGAGGGCGGCCAGCCCGGACGCGATGGCCGCCGACGCCGACGTGCCCGCGAACCGTCGATAGTCGCCGATGCCGGTGTTGGAAGCGGTCCACAGATTCAGATCTGGCCAGGAGCAATCTATAAAGGGGTCCACGACGATGTTCACCGCGAAAGGCGCTAGAAAGTCCATCCCGCTCCCGAAGCTACTGCCCTGATCCACCTCCCCGACGCAATCCTCGGTCAGCGGCCAGCGATTGCCCGCCTCGTCGTTTCCACCCACGGCGGCGACCCGCGCCAGCCGGGCCGGATACGCGAGCCCCTTCGTCCCTCGGTTCCCCGCGGAGGCGAGAAAGATGGGGCGCGGGCTGTTGTTGGTGTCTTGGGCGTTGCGGAGGGCTCGTCTGAGAGGAACGATCCAGCTTCTCTTGAAGCCTTCGCCCGGCCGACCGCCGGCAGGGAAGACTTCGATGGACAAGTTTACGATGTCGGCATTCCCCTCGGTCATGTTGGCCGCCCGCCTGATCGACTTTAAGACATCCACTGCCTTGTACCCCCCCCCTCCCGCACCGTCATCCGTGAGGGCTTTGATGTCCACGATCAACGAGGTGGAGATGCCGGCTCCTGAGAGCGGTCCCGGCGGCATGCCGTGGTCGGTCACGGCGCAGGCCAGGCCGGCGATTCCCGTGCCGTGGCCCTCCAACCAGGTGTCCACGGGCATCGAGTGCTCATTCACGACGTCCCAGTGGCCCGTGCCCGCGACGTGAGGCGCAAGATCGTTATGCGTCTTCAGTATCCCCGTGTCGACGAACGCGACCCTCGTCTGCAAGTTGCCGGTTGTTACCGCCCAGGCCTCGAGGGCGGCGATTCCGTACTCCTCGCCCAGATCCGGATCGAGCAGATGCCACTGGGACCCCCAATAGCCGTCTCCGGGGGGCGGTGTGCCCGCCGGCTGGAACCAGTACTGCGGCGATACCGCCACGACGTTCGGGTGCGCCATCAGGCTTTCCATAACGAGGACCTCCGCCCCCGGCGTTGCCCCCGCTCTCATAACAGCAAGCTCAGGGAACGTCTCAACCCCCCATGCCCCGGCGTCAGCCAATGTTTGTTCGACCGATCCGTCCAGCACCTTGAAAGCGACCAGGAGCTCCCCGGGAGCCGAGATCGTGTCGAACTCGGCCTGAGTGATCACGACCGGAATCGGTGGGAGACAGGCGTTCTTCGTGCGCGTCCCCGCACCCGGCGGCGTCTCGGGCGTCGCTAATGTAACGTCGTCGCCGGACCGGCTGCAAAGATGGGCGTCGCCCATGCTGAAGACCTCGGCGTTATCGGGCTCCTCCAGGACTAGTCCCGGCGGGGCCGTTGATAGCACGAGCCCCGCCTTGACCGTCTGCACCTCGGGATCGAGCCAGTCGTCGATGGGAGTGTCGATAGGTGCGTTACCCCAGAGGCGGAACCGATCGGTGTAGTAGTCGAAGTCGAAGTACTCGATGGTTCCAGGGCCGCCACCGCCCTGCGCGTCGTAGATCATGTAGCGGTCACATTTCGTGACGGTGACGAAGGTGGTCCAGGTTCCCCGGGGCGAGTCGAGGATGACTTTGAGCTCGCGGTTGTGGATGAATGCTTCCGAGCTCATCGTCCCCTCGATCATGAAGTCGCCCGTGCCGAGATCGATCTCGACGTAGTCGGATTCGAGGTCCACGAACAGGTCGTCCACAGCGTCCAGTTGGTCGAGGAAAGCGTCCCACGCAACCTCATCGACGGCGAGGGCCGTCGGCGCCAGAAGCAGCGCAAGAAAGAGCGCCAGGACATAGAGCGCCCACGATGGACCGGTTCGGTTCCCGTTGAACTCTCGGCTCCACACCTCAGGTCTCACTCGCATCTCGAGTACCTCCATTGTGTCCATTGTGTCGCGCCCCACAGCTTTACTGGAAGGCCTTGCCGCGCTCTGAACTCCGCAAGTATCAGGAATCGCCGGAACCAAATCCTCTACTGCCCGACGTCCACCCAGATCTGGGATAGGGTCCCCCCCTGCGTGTCGGCCCAGGCGGCATACACCTGATTCGAGAAGATGTCACCCGCTATGGACATGTTCGTGCGGGGTCTTCCCGCAACCGTGCCCAGGACATCATTGATACGCACCGGAGGATTGGACCACGTCGCACCCCCGTCCGTGCTGCACGAGATCAGTAAATTAGGCGTGCCGGTCGCGAGCCTGGTATCGAACCATCCGATATAGAGTTTCGGATGGGCGGCGACGAACACGGCACAATCTACCGGAGCTGACTGCCACGGTATCGTATACGTAATCTCGGGGCTTACCTGCTGATCGTCAACTGTAGTCGTGGGATCCACGCGAACCTCAGCACCCCATGTAGCGCCTTTGTCCAGGCTTCTCTGAAAGGTGATCTGCTGCTGAACGTTTCCTGACCAGAAGTCGTCCGAGTAGGTCACATAGACGGAGTCATAGATCGATGTCAGGACTGCCTCAGACCGTACTGCAGCGCCGTTGAGTGGTAGTGACTTCTCGCTAGGAGGCGGATTGGTACAGTAAGAGGCACTCGTCGCGAACAAGATGTTGTTCAGGCTCACATTCTCCTCCCACACCACATGGACATTCGGGGGAGTCATTGTGGGATGGGTAGGAACGTCGACATCCGGATGACGAAGTTGACGCCCACCTGCAGGAAGGTTGTTTACGATCACGGGCACCGAGAAGGTGAGCGCACCACCAACAAGCTGTGCACAGACCAGAAATATGTCTGGCCCGCCGTTGCGGTCATCGTCCCACACAATCCACGCCTTGTCATCTCGGACGGCCACGCGTGGTAGGCGCTGATTCGTCCCAGCTGGCGCGCTCGGATCGACCACGACCTCCGTGGACCAATTGAAGCCTCTATCCGTGCTAGCCGTAGCTACTATCTTCTTGTTTGTCGAACCCGTCTCCCAGACCGCCCACAGCGTGCCGTCGGTAGTCGCGCAGAATTGATCGACGGCTATGTGAGGACCAGTCGCAACGCCCGTAGTGTTGTTGTTCAGCTTCTTGGCCATCGACCACGATCCTGCGCTGCCACCGGTCATCGACCTCGAAAACATGATGTCGGCGGTAGGTATCCCCGTGCCCTCTTGCCAGATGAGATACAGGGTTCCGAAGCCCGAGGGTCTATACATGGGATCCACGATGATATGAGGCTCGATCTGAACGCGCTGGCTCAAGGGGGTAACTTTGACATCGCTGTTCGGGAACTGCGGCTGGCACCCCTGTGCTGGAGCATCTGCGGCGCCGGGATAGACGTAGGCCCTGCCTTCACTGGTAGATGAAGCACTGTCCCATCGGGGTGCTCCAATGATCACATCATCGTAACCGTCACCGTTGACGTCGCCGGCGCTGCTCACCCAATGGCCAAACCACGCAATGGTTTGATCGGTCGGGTCCGCTTCCCAGGCGGCGGATGTCGCCAGGCCGCCGAGACCACCGTGATAGACGAAGGCCTTACCTTCATCGGCATTTGAAGCACTGTCCCATCCGCGTGCTCCAACGATCACATCATCGAAACCGTCACCGCCGACGTCACCGGCGCTGCTCACCGAGAAGCCAAAGTCCGCCCCGCCTTGATCGGTCGGGTCCAACTCCCAGGCGGCGGTTGTCGCCAGGCCGCTTGGCCCACCGTGATAGACATAGGCCCTACCTTCACCGTGATATGAAGCATCGGTCCAACTGGATCCAATGATCACATCATCGTAACCGTCACCGTTGACGTCGCCGGCGCTGCTCACCGAGCGGCCATAGGCCGCAGCAGTATCATCGGTCGGGTCCGCCTCCCAGGCGGCGGTTGTCGCCAGGCCGCTGGGCCCACCGTGATAGACATAAACCTTACCTTCATCTTGATTTGAAGGACCGTCCCACCTGGGCGCTCCAATGATCACATCATCGAAACCGTCAGCGTTGACGTCGCCGGCGCTGCTCACAGAGAAGCCAAACCACGCAATGGTTTGATCGGCCGGTTCCGCTTCCCAGGCGGCGGTTGTCGCCAGGCCACTGGGCCCACCGTGATAGACGTAGGCCTTACCTTCATCGAAATTTGAACCACTGTCCCAACCCCATGCTCCGATGATCACATCATCGTAACCGTCACCGTTGACGTCGCCAGCGCTGCTCACCGACGCGCCAAATCGCGGGCCGTTCTGATCGGTCGGGTCCAATTCCCAGGCGGCGGTTGTCGCCAGGCCGCTGGGCCCCCCGTGATAGACGTAGGCCTTACCTTCTTGAATAAATGAACTGCTCGCCCATCGGGACGCTCCTATGATCACATCATCGTAACCGTCACCGTTGACGTCGCCAGCGCTGCTCACAGAATGGCCAAAGAACGCACCAGTCTGATCGGTCGGGTCAACTTCCCAGGCGGCGGTTGTCGCCAGGCCGCTGGATCCACCGTGATAGACGTAGGCCTTACCTTCATCAATATATGAACCACTATCCCATACGTCTGCTCCAATGATCACATCATCGTAACCGTCACCGTTGACGTCGCCGGCGCTGCTCACCGAACCGCCAAAGAACGCACCGCCTTGATCCGTTGGATCCGCGGTCCACGCCGGATTCAGGCCCAAGGGATCCACGTAGATTGGATACTCCCCCGACTCGAGGACGTCCAGATGCAGCTTGCGGCCGTCGACCCGCATGCGGGCGTCGAGCTCCCTGCCGGTGGCGTCGTAGACGGTGAGGTCGACGTACGCGAGCAAGTCGCCAGACGGGCCGGCGAAGCTCACCCCATCGGCGCCTTTCTTGGAGACGCTCGTGTAGCCCTCCCCCTTGATGGCCATGGTCAGTGAAAACGGACCGTCGGGGCCTTCCCTGACCAAGAACGAATGCTCGATGCCGTCGTTACGGTTTTCGACGGACTCCACGATGGTGCCATGGTCGGCGATGATGCGCTTGCCCTCGGCTCGCACCGACTGCACCGGATGCCCTTCGAGCTTCAGGACGATGCGCCACTCCTCTGATCTGTCGTCGCTTTCAGTGGCCTTGTCAGCATCGGCCGGCAGGTTACGACGGTCCGGCGTGCGCGTCCCCCGCTCGAGCTCGGCTGCCGTCGCCCGAGGGCGAAACTCGAGACCATCTTCTGCGCTATAGTATGCACGCAGGTTCTGGCCGCGATTGACGATGTGATAGCGGGGGGTGGCGAATTCGACTCCGTCGGCGTCCCTGTCCTGCAGGGTCGCCTGCATTTCGTCGTCGAGGATTTTCCCTTGCACCTCGGCCCACCAGCTGGTGTCGAGACCGGCCGGGGCGCTCGCGACCACCGAGTCGAGGGCGCCGATATCTTTTCTCGGACTCTCCGCACCGTCGATCCTTAGGACAGCGACGGCAACAAGTGTGCCGCAGGCTAACAGTGCACAGAACATCATACGAGCTTTGGACATGGCGGCCTCCTGCGTTCCGAATACCGGTTGGGTTTCCTTGCTCCAGCGCATATCGTCTTTACCCCTCCCCCCGACACTGACCCGATCCCCGACTTGCCCTCTTCGCCCCCGCGCGCAGAGACGCTCGAGCCGATCATGCCGCCTTCACCGGCGGCGGCATCTCCAAGTAGATGTCATGCCCGAATCCTCCTGCCCTTCATGTCATCATCTTCATTGCTTTCGTCGTCTCGAGGACCTGCTCCACGGCATGGACAAGAGCAAAGCTCAGACCATCCGGCGGAAGGGAGAATTCTGCGGGCCGAGACGCGGCCGTAGACCTCAGTGCGGCAAGATCTTGGAATGCGCGAAGCCGCCCGCCGCGAAGTTTGCGGCGGACTCCTGGAGAAGGGCAACAACTGGCCGATATCCAACCGGGATCACTCCATCGACCAGGTGGGGGCGCCGCAAACCCTTGGGGATGTGATCTCTAGGTGGCGATGGCCGATTCTCGGCGAAAGGAACCGATTCGGCCGGTACGGGGACAATACGGGGTGCCCATCAGGAAAAACCCACCCACCCACATTATGAAAAGGCCCCACCGCCAGACCCGGGGATCTCGGGGGCCGCCTCATTTCTCCTCCTGCCCGGCGATGAGATCGTCGCAGGCTCCGATGAGGGGAACAGGGTCCACTTTCGTGGGTAATACATCCGAAGGAAGGGGGTTCGAGGCCCGCTTCAGGGCGCTCGAGAGCACCTTCGGAAACAGCGTGAGGATTGCCGTGGGCCGGTTCCAGTGACGGCCCGAGACCCTGCCCTGGCCCACTGGTTCCCCTTGAAACGTCCGTCCCTGGATGAGCCGGGTAGGATTCGGCAATGAGGTGGAACCCTCAGGGGCTCTCGGCGAGGAGCGCCGCTCGACATCGAGAGACTGCACCGGTAAGATCCCTTCAGGAACCCAGGTCCAGATCATGGCCTGATAGCGACAGGCAGGTCCCCATCAGGCAGCACACCCCACGGCGAGAGTTGACCCAGCCGCATGTAGAGGCCCGTCCTCTCGCCGTTGCCTTGGCGAGAGGCGGCGTGTTTCCGTGGGCCTAGGGCTAGGCTGCGACTGCTCAGAGGTAGGTCGTGACGGAAAGAGAGCCCCCGACCGGACAGGGTGACGCGAACCTGGAAGAACGACTCGACCGGATCGCCGAGGAGTATCTGAACCGACTCCAAGCGGGGGAGAGCCCCGACCGGGAGGCCCTCCTCGCGGAGCATCTCGATATCGCCGAGGTTCTCGGGCATCACCTGGATCTCGTAGAAAAGCTCCGCGCCGCGGCGGCCGACGCGCCCGCCCCTGAGGAGGTGGCCGGGGCTGATCCCGTGCCCTCGGAGCTCCGGTACCAACATCGAGACGCCCGTTCCTTCCAGGAGGCCCCGGATCGGATCGGCCCCTACCGAATCATCCGGGAACTGGGGACCGGGGGGATGGGGGTGGTCTACCTGGCTGAGCAGGACGAGCCCCTGCGGCGCCAGGTGGCTCTCAAGCACATCAAGCTGGGGATGGACACCCGGGAGGTCGTAGCACGCTTCGACAACGAGCGACACGCCCTGGCCCTGATGAACCATCCCCACATTGCCCAGGTCTTCGAGGCCGGGGCCGCGGAGAACGGTCGGCCCTACTTCGTGATGGAATATGTGGACGGCATGCCCGTCACGGAATACTGCGACCAGCGTCGCCTTGGCATCCCGGACCGACTCGCCTTGTTCCGCCGCGTCTGCGATGCTGTGCAGCATGCCCATCAAAAGGGAGTGATCCACCGGGATTTGAAGCCGTCCAATATCCTCGTCACTGGCGAGAACGGAGGGGCCGCCCCCAAGATCATCGATTTCGGGGTGGCGAAGGCTACGAACCAGAGGATCGCGGAAAAGACCGCCTTCACCGAGCTCGGTCGCGTTCTCGGCACCCCCGAATACATGAGCCCCGAGCAGGCCGTGGCGGACATCCAGGATGTGGACACCCGGAGCGATGTCTATTCCCTCGGGGTCGTCCTCTACGAGCTTCTTGTAGGCGTCCTCCCCTTCGATCCGCAAGAGCTTCGGAAGCTACCCTATGAGGAGATCCGTAGGAGGATTCGGGAGGAGGAGCCCCCTAAGCCCAGCACCCGTATCAGCGGCCTGGGTCAGAACGGCGAGGTGGCTTCCAGGCGGCAGCGCGCCGACACCCAGTCGCTCGTCCGACTGATCCGGGGGGACCTCGACTGGATCACCATGAAGGCGATGGAGAAGGATCCAGGCCGGCGCTACGGCACCGTCTCGGAGTTCTCCGCCGATCTGGACCGGTACCTTCAGGATGAGCCGGTCGTCGCCAGGCCTCCTAGCGCCATGTACCGGATGGCCAAGCTGGTCCGAAGGAACAAGACCAAGGTGACGGCAGCCGCCTTCGTGGCGTTCGCCCTGGTGGCGGGGACCGTGGTCAGTACCTGGTCGCTCATCGAAGCCCGGGTCGCCCTGCGGGAGAAGGAGCAGGAGCGGCAGCGTACCGAAGACGAGAAGGAGAAGACCCGGGAAGCCCTCGTCATGGCGGAGGAGGAGACGGCGGCGGCGCAGATATCCTGGGCTCGGGCGGAGAGAGAGGCGGAGAAGCAGACGCGGATCAGGAGGTTCCTAGTAGACATGTTCGGGTCTGCCCGACCCGAGGACCGCGGGCCCAATGTGAAGGTGATAGACGTTCTGAAGGGAGCGTATCGAAAGATTGCCACGGAATTCGCCGATCTGCCGGAGATCCAGTCGGCGTTGCACACTACGATCGCGAATACCTACCTCACGCTGGCCATGCACAACGAGGCGGAGCGACATGCCCTGGCCGCCCACGACATCAATCGGCGCATTTACGGGGAGGATCACCCGGAAACCGCAGTGCCCATGCGCGACTTGGTGACCGTCTACAGGGGCCAGGGGCGCCTGGAAGAGGCGGAAGATCTCGCCCGCAAGACACTCAAGAAATATCGAGACGCCTTGGAGGGAGATGATCGTCTTCGACTGGAACTCCAAGTGGCGCTGACATTCGTCCTTGTCGAGGCCGGGAAGCTCGGCGAAGCGGAGCAAGTCGGCCGAGAGACCGTCGATGAGCTGCGGCTCCTCTACGGAGTCGATGACAGGGTGACTATCGATGGGCTTTGCGCCCTGGCGTCCGTTCGAGGTCGGCAGGGCTTCACACGGGAGAACTGGGAGCTCCTGCTCGAGGCTTCCGAGGCTGCCGCCCGGGTCTTCGGGGCCACGAACTCAGTTACCATGGGAATACTCTCCCTCCTTGCCCGTGGCTACCAGGCTTCCGGAGATCTCGGGACAGCCCGGGAGATCCTCTATCGGGTCCTGGAATCCGAGAAACGGGACCTCGGCGAGAACCATTCGGCGACCCTCCAAACCTTGGCGAGCATCGCTCTGCTCCTGAGGGACCTGGACCAACATCAGGAAGCCGAACGTCTCTGTCGGGAGGTTCTCCAGAAGGCCGAGATCGCCATGCCTGGCCGGCGCCTAATCCGCGTGCGATCCCAGAAGTTGTTGATCGTCCTCCTCAAGGAAGGGCGCCGGTTCGAGGAGGCGGAGAAGATTGCCCGAGAGTTCCTCGAAGAGTCCCGTCGCATCGAGGGCCCGGATCATCAGAACACCCTCTACCTGATGAACATCCTGGCGCAGGTCGTAGGGGACAGTGGTCGGCTTGACGAAGCGGAGCCGATCTGTCGGGAACTCGTTGCGTCCCTGGAGCGCACCCTGGGAAGGGAGCACCAGGACTATCTGGAGGCCCTGGTGAGCCTCAGCATAGTTCTACGAAGGCAGGGGAAGCATGAGGAGGCCATTCGGATCCATCGAACGGCTACCCTGGCCATGAATCGAATCCTGGGGCAGGACAACCCTACCGCCCTCCAATATATGAACTCCCTTGCAAACATGCTTTACAAGACGAGCAACTTCGAAGAGGCGGAGCCCCTACGCCGGCGAGTCGTCGCGATTGCGCGGAAGTCGCTGTCTAGGGACAACTGGCGGCGAAGCCAGTACATGAGGGACCACGGCGTCACGCTATTGAGCCTCAAGCGCTACAGCGAGGCCGAAGCTCTCCTGCTGGAGAGCTGTGAGCAACTGGAGTCCCTCCTGGGCCCGGTCCATAGGGAGGTCATCGGTACGTTCGAGTACTTGCGGGACCTCTACATCGCCACGGGAAGGGAAGACAAGGTGGAGGAGTATACAGCAGCCATCGATTCTCGGAGAGTTCAAGCCGAAGTGCAGGCACGGAGAGAGCTTCCCGTGAGCTCGCCCGACGTCGGCAAGGGGATTCTGAGCGGGATTCTGGAGACGCCATGAATCATCAGGGATTTCGAGTTCTCCTCGAACGAGCGAGGGATGGAGACAGGGGCGCCATGGACGAAGTGCTCTCGAAGCTGCAACCCCACCTGGAGCCTGTGGCACGACGCTATGCGGACCCGACACGCCCTGTGGGAACGACCACGGACCTGCTCCAGGAATCCTGCCTCCGGGCCTGGCAAAAGCTCGATAGCTTCGAAAGCGATCAGGACGACGAGGAGACCTTCGCGATGTTCCGCGCCTGGATGGCCCAAATCGTGCGTCGCCTGGGCATGAATGCCCAGCGAGATCGGGCCGCGAAGAAGCGAATTCCGTCCCAGAAGATCAAGTCTCTAGGTCCGGAGACGGAGGGAGCAGCGAATGCCGATGAGGCTCCCGAGCCGTCGGCGCCGGGACCGACTCCTAGCGCGCACGTACGCGCCGGAGAGACATCGAGACTGCTTAGCGAGGCCCTGGATGACCTTCCCGACCCGGTGGCGTCGCAGATAGTCAGGATGCGACACTTCGAAGGGCTCACGATCCCCGAGATTGCCGAGAGGCTCGGTATGGGCGCCGTTCGCGTCCGAGAAAGACATCGCTCGGCAATGCGGCGCCTACGAAGGCGGCTCGGGGATTCCTTCTGAGGCCCCTCGACCCTCCACGCTTTCGAGAAGAACGAAACCCCCTCGGCCATCCCTCCCCTCGTCCTACGGGGTCACTCCGAGTGAGGCGCAAGACCTCATCCCGTCACCGCGAACGAAGACGATCTCCACTCACTGAGCCAGAGCTTGAGAGTGCTTCTCGAGATGCCGAGTAGACGGGCGGCTGCCGAGACGTTGCCCTCGACCCTCCGCAGGATCTCGTTGACGTGACGGCGCTTCATCTGGCGTAGGGACAAGGGTCTCCCACCGTCTGCGCCGGTCCAGCGCCCTACCAAGGCGGCGGACTGGAAATCCTCCGATAGGTCCTTAGGACCGATGGCTTCGGTTTCGCAGCGAATCGCCGCATGCTTCAACTCGTTACGGAGCTCACGGACGTTGCCAGGCCACCTGTAGTCCAGGAGCACCCTCGCAGCCTCGGGAGTCACCCCCAGGGGGCCCTTGTGGAGCGTCTGCCCATAGGACCGAAGGAAGTCCCGCGCGATCGAGAGGACGTCTCCGCCCCGCTCCCGTAGCGGGGGAATCTCCAAGCGGTACTCCTTCAGTCGATAGTACAGGTCCTTGCGGAAGGCGCCCGACCGAATCGCCGCCTCCAGGGTTCTGTTGGTCGCAGCGATGACTCGAGCCTCGACTTGGAGCTCCCGATGGCCCCCCACCGGTCGGAACCGGCCGCTGTCGAGGACCCGGAGCAGCTTCGTCTGGACCCGGGGGGCCATCTCCGCGATCTCATCGAAGAAGATGGTTCCGCCATCGGCCTGCTTGAAGAGGCCGGACCGGGGACCCGTCGCCCCCGTAAAGGCACCTTTCTCGTGGCCAAACAGCTCGCTCTCCGAGAGCTCTTCCGTGGTGCATCCGCTGTTGACCGCGACAAAAGGGCCGTCGGGGCAGGACGAGAGGTGGTGGATCCAGGAGGCCGCCAGGTCCTTCCCCGTTCCCGTCTCCCCGACGAGGAGAACCGCGCAGTCCGTCGGCGCGACCTCTCGGATCCTGGACCGCACCTTCTCGATTGCGGGACTCTCACCGAGGATTTCGCTCGGTCCTTCGCGGGGGGTGGCAGGGGGTCTTCCGCCTCGCTTCTGCTCGATCGCCTCAAAGGCGGCGGAGAGCATCTCCGCGAGGATATCCGGCTCACTCCCTCGCTCCATGACGTCATCCACCCCGGCCCGTACCGCCTGCACGGTCAGCCGGGTGTTCGGTGCTGGGAGGATCGCCAGAACTCGAAGGTCCTCGTGAATCTTTTTGGATTCGCGGACCAGTTCTAGTCCCTGCAGCAAGGGTGCGCTGCATTCGATCACCAGGAGCGACACACCATGAGCCCGCATCTCCTGCCGGGCCTCCTGCGGCGTCGAGGCCTTCAAGATGTGACAATCTCGGTCTCCTAGTGCCCTTTCCAGGATGCTCCCGAGAACCGGATCGCTGCCTAATATGAGAACGGTGACTCTCACCGCCGACCCTCCTGTAACGCCGAATCGAGCCGGACGAACCTCTGCCTCCGGCTCGCTCCAAGCCGGCAAAGCTCCTCTCATCCATAGAAACACGAATTCTCCGGGGTCGGGGGGAAGATTCATGAAATCAGTAGGCTGGTCGAGGGGAATCATTGCGGAAGAATAGCCGACGGCGACGGGAGATGAAGGTAGCCACAACCCGATGCCTGACAAGCGCGCCGTTGTCGTTCTGATGGACTCCCAGTACAGGTGCGGGAGCGTCACCGCTCCGCCATGCGGCGGTTGGCGCGTGAGCTGGGGACGCTGCTGGATGAATGGATGTCCAAGTGGTCTTGAAGCCTCTTTCTGTTCGTAATCGACCAGGCAAACGCCGCGAGATCACGACTCCTGATATTTCCCGCAAGGCCGAACTCGTCCAGATTGCACGATGAAAACAGGTACTCGGGTCCAAGGACTCGCTTTCGTGAGCGCCGGGCGGACCAATCGACCAACCAGTTCCACGCGGAGGTGTCGAGGTATACCTTCATAACCTCATCTCAGTGCAATCATGTCCCGGCTAGCCGAGAACATTCAGTAAGAATGAAAAAATGGAAGTGCCATCCGCGTCCCATGAGTTCGTTCACAACTGCTCACGGGCAGAAGCGGGAATTGACCTGCCGGCGACGAGCATCGCCGAGACCTCGGCCTCCGGACCTGCCGAGCCCGCCCGTCACGCCGGTGGCCGCTCGCGGCTACTGAGCATCGCTGAGACCCGATCCGGTATCGGACCTGCAGGGCCCGCCAGTTCCGAGAATCGCCGCGACCATCGGCGCAGGGGGAGGCCGGAGCTCGGGCATGGGGGCGAACATCATGATGATGATCCGTGCTGACGCCTGTCCCGCCCTTCGGAGCGCCGACGCCGACCATCGCCGAGACCTCTGCCCTCCGCCTCCGGACCCGCGGGGCCCGCCCGTTCCGAGAACCGCTGGGGTCATCGGCGCGGGGGAGGCCGGAGTTCGGGCATGGGGGCGAACGTGATGATCATCCAGCGCGATTTCCCCCGCCGCCGCCGAGGATCGCCGAGACCTCCTCCAGACCCGCCGGGCCCGGCCGGTCCACGCATCGCCGCCGTCGTTCGCTCGGCCCGGTCGGGGGGAGGCCGGAGCTCGGGCACGGGGCCGAACATCAGTGATGATGATCGGGCCCCCCGCCTGTCTCCTCGAGTACCTTCACACTTTTCGAAAACGTTTCCCCCACCGACGGCCGAATGCGTGTCTGGATGGATGGGCGTCAAGAACGTCTTGGAGCCGGGCCCCCTCTCACCGCTCTTTGTCAGCCCTCGAGGTGGCGCGCTCTCCTGTCAACGGTCCGAGGCGGGCCCGGTTCGGAACGTCCCAGCCTCTCCCCCTGCTTCCCCACCTGGAGGTCGACGCCCTCGCTCAGCGCGGCCCCAGCAAGGCAGACCTACTTCTTCGCCAGCAGATCCTCCCTGACTCCCTCTTCCGTGGGCGAGGGGATTGCCACCATGAGGGGAACTACCTGGCGGATAGCTGGGTTGAATTCGATGGTCATGCAGGCGGCGATCGGATCGCTTGCGAACTTGCCTGTGAGTCGGAAGGTGCCATCTCTTGTCTCTTCCTCGTCCTCAAGCCCGGAGAAGCATTCCTGCACCGCCAGGAGTCTCTGGCTGGCGGTGGCCCCTGACGAGAACCGGACGAGCAGATCTCCCGTCGGGACTAGACGGCTCTCCGGCTTTGCCGCGAAGCGGTACACCCGGAAGGCTTTGTACTTCTCCCTCAGTTGGGATAGAAGCAGTGCTCTCATATCGCGCCGCACTTTCAGAATGAAGCCGTTGTCCTGTACCCTCAGGCATTCCTCCACGGCCTGGCCGTAGCAGGTCCCCGCGAGGAACTCGGTGCCTGTCCCGTCCTGGAGATCCAGGTAAATCTCATCGCGGATTTGCTCGAGGTCCTGGAGTTCTCCCTCCAGTACGAACGGTTTGAATCCTTGGAATTGGTGGTCGCCCATTTCCGATCTCCAG
>JAPUJT010000040.1 GCA_027296055.1 Planctomycetota bacterium
CCGTTTGCGTCGTCGTCGCGACGGTCTCCGACGCCTGGACGCAGTTCTTACCCAGTTCCTTGGCTCGGTAGAGGGCCTTGTCCGCCTCGCGGATCAACTCCTGGGTGTTGCTCGCGTTCTTCGGAAACGTCGCGACACCGATGCTGATCGTCACCCCCACCCTCTTTCCGTCCACATCGATGATGCTGGCCTCCACCCTCTCTCTCATCCGTTCGGCCACCGCCATGGCGCGGGCGAGATTCGTCTCCGGGAGAACAGCGGCGAACTCGTCTCCTCCGTAACGGGCGAGGACGTCGCCGCCCCGGACATTGTCGCCGAGTGTCTTGGCCAGCAACTTCAGCAGCTCGTCCCCCGCTTGGTGGTAGTAGGTGTCGTTGAACTCCTTGAAATTATCGATGTCGATCATCGTGAGCGAGACGGTCGCCCGTTTCTGGATGGCCGAGTCTTTCTGGCCCCTGAGCCGATGAGTCCGGACGATTTCCTGGTGGAGATGGAGGTCGAAATGCCCGCGGCTGTAAACGCCGGTCAGGCTATCGAAGATGGATCGCTGATACAACTGAGCGTTATTCAGGGAGATCGCCACCATGTTGCCGAGAAGGGCCAGGACTCGAAGCTCGCCGTCACTCAGGGATTTCGAGCCGAACTTTTCGCCGAGGCATAGGAGTCCGACCAGATCGATGGTCTTCTCGATCCCGGTCTTGAGCAGGGGAAGTATCAGCTTGACGCCGCACTCCGACAGTTCCGTGATCTGCGGGCTCGAGCGCATCGCCTCGTCCATGTCCTCGATGAAGACCGGCCGGCCGACGGCCTTCAGTTTTTCCAGGACCGGGTCGGTCTCATCAAATTCGAGTTTGGGAGCCTTCATGTTCTTCGAGAGGACGGTCACGATCCTCGAGGATCGGTAATTATCCCGGCGCATCATGAGGACCTTGAACGTGGCGAACTGACCCATGATCATGTTCAGGGTGAAATTCTCGATGAGCCTGAGATCGAGGCTCTTCGCATTGATCTGATTCGTCGCCTCGATCACGGTGGCGAGATCCAGCTTGGTCCTCTTGTAGAGTCGCTCCAGGGTGGAGTGGGCGTTCATGCCGCTCTTGACCCAGGAGAGGAGGTCCTTTCCCGCGGGGCTCCCCTCCAAGGCCTCCTGGAGAAGCTTGAACTTCAACTCGCTTTCGTTGAAAGACTCTGTCTCGTACACGAGTCCCCTCTGTACGATTCTACCTCATCATGCCGTGACGAGGCCTATACTTTGGTCCCCTGGCGTAGGTACGGGATTGCCGAACCTACGGTCATTCCCACGGTGACGTAGACCGCACCCTGGGTGACGATCTCGGCCCACCGCTCCCCCTCGAAGTGACCCAAGTAGACGAGGACGGTGCCTATGGTCATGCACTGGACCCACATCTTCAGCTTCCCCAGGTAGAGAGCCCCGTACGCCCGACCCTGGGACTCGGCGTAGGCTCGGAGCCCGGTGATCACGAATTCCCGGGTCAGGATCAGCACGACCATCCAGGGCATGACGAACGTCCGGTCTCCGATCGGCAGGAAGTAGGCGAAGGCCCCGCAGACGACGATCTTGTCCGCCATCGGGTCGGCGATTCTCCCGAAGGTGGTCGTCATATCGAGCCTTCGGGCGATATACCCGTCCAGCCAGTCCGATACGGCGGCTGCCACGAACACCCCCAGGGCAATATCAAGGATCCACGCTCCCTGGTCCGGTCCGCCGCCCCCGTTGGAGACGGCTCCCTGCGTCTGCAGGTACCAGGTCAGAAGCCCGAAGAATCCGACGGCGAGGACCAGGCGTCCTACCGTGATCGTGTTGGGAATGTTCATCGGCTTGGCCGCCGAAGCCGAAGGCGAAGGCGGCTCCTTCGGAGTCTGGTTGACTGCGGGTCGAGTAGATCCTTTGGCGATCAGGCCGGTGAAGCAGGCCCGGAGGGGCTCGACTTCATCCCCTCCCACTCTTCCAGTGAGATGAGGATTTCGCGGGCCTTGCTACCCTTGTACGCCCCGACCACCCCCCGCTTCTCCATCATATCGATCAGTCGAGAAGCCCGTGTATAGCCGATCTCGAGCCGTCGTTGCAATAGAGAAGCGGACCCTCGACCTGTCTCCAGGATAATCTGCACCGCCTGATCGAACCGATCGTCGTTTTGCAGATCTTCATCTTCAAGGGGGGTGTCAGGGTCCCAGTCCTGGAGGTCCGGGTCGAAGGTGGGACTGCCCGCCCGGCGGATCGTCGAAACCGTCCGTCGAATCTCGGCATCCGAGACGTAGGTCCCCTGGCAGCGGATGAAGTTCGAATCCCCCGGGGACTGGAAGAGGAGATCGCCGGAGCCCTGAAGCTTCTCGGCCCCGTTCCGATCGAGGATCGTCCTCGAATCAACCCGTCCGGCGACCTGGAAGGCGATCCGGCAGGGCAGATTGCTCTTGATCAGGCCGGTGAGCACGTCCGCCGACGGGCGCTGCGTGGCGAGGACCACGTGGATGCCGACGGCCCGGGACTTCTGGGCGAGTCGGATGATCGACGCCTCCACCTCGCGGCTCGCCGTCATCATCAGGTCGCCCAGCTCATCGACGACGACGACGATGAACGGCATCGGATGCTCCAACCCCTTGTCTTTCATCTCGGGAGGCAGCCGCTCCAGCAGCTCTTCCGATTGAAGGGCGTTGTAGGAATTGATGTGTCTCACGCCGATCTTCGCCAGCCGCTCGTAACGTCGCTCCATCTCGGCGACAACCCAGGTGAGGACACCGGCCGCCTTTTTCATGTCCGTCACGACCGGGGTGAGCAGGTGGGGGAGGCTCTCGTACGACATCAGCTCCACCTGTTTCGGGTCGATCAGGATCATCCGGACCTCGCTGGGCGTCCGGGTAAATAGCAGGCTGAGGATGATCGAGTTGAGGCAGACGGACTTCCCGGAGCCCGTCTGGCCAGCGATCAGGAGATGGGGCATCTTGGCCAGATCCCTGATCATCGGCTCTCCTTGGTTGTTCTTGCCTATCAGCAGCGGGATCCCGTAGTGGCGCTTGCGGTACACGTCGGACTCGATCAGCTCCCTCAGCCGGACGACCTCCTGGGTCTGGTTCGGTACTTCGATCCCGACGGTCGACTTGTTGGGTATAGGGTAGACGACCCTGATCCCCTGGGCCTTGAGAGCCATCGCCAGGTCGTCGGCAAGGCTGACGATCTTCGTGACCTTCGTGCCTGGCGCCAGCTCGAGCTCGTAGAGGGTGATTGCCGGCCCACGCTGGATCTCGGTGACCCGGACCTCAACCTTGAACGAGCTGAGCGTCCGACGTAGCGTTTCCGCCTGCTCGCGAAGCTCCGATTCAGGGGCAACCTCGACCTCCTCGGGCGCCTCCAGCAGGGAGAGCTGTGGCAGGACGAACTCGCCGACCTCGGTCGGCTCTGCCATGGGCAGGGAGTCCGATTCCTGCGCCGGTGCCGAGGTCACCGTGATCACGGGGGGCTCGTCCTCGCTGGTGTCGTCGCCAGGTTCCTCCTCGATCGGCGGCGCCGAGGGACGAGGCTGCTTGCCTGAAGGCCGCCGTATCGCCACCTCTTCCAGCTCGACCTGGGTCTCCTCGAGCGTAGGAGTGATCGTGAGGGGCTCGGTCTGGGGGGTCGGATCCGCAATTTTTGCCGTTGTTATTCTCTGAAGGAACTTTGGACGGCGAAGCGACCGCCGGGCCAGTCGTCCCCCCAGGGTCGCCATGCCCCGCACGGAGGCGGGGACGCCGCCCGTCGTGGTGGTGAGGGAGAGGCCTCCGATCGTCCCGACGATGAGAAGGGACGGGAGCCCCCCCAGGGCCGGCTGGACGAGCCCGGCCAGGTGCACCCCGTAGATCCCTCCGGCCAGATCCCCCCGGAGAAACCCATCCCCGAGCGCGCCTGATGCCCTCAGCATCGCTTCCGTGACACTGACCGACAGGAGGAAGAGCCCGGCCGATGGGGCCCGGTACCATAGCCCGGTCAGGCTCCGGCCCATGAAGGCCCGGCCGCCCGCGACGAGCAGGAAGAAGGCGAGAAAGGTAGGAGCGAAGACCCCGAGCCACATGAAGAGGTGCTGGGCGAGGCGGGCGCCGAAGATCCCCCCCCGGTTCATCGCCCCAGCGCCGTTGGGGTAGGCGATTGCCGGCAGGTCAGCCGCGTGGTAGGTCCACAGGCTGAGCAGGAGGAACGAGGCGGCCGCCATGGCCAGGAAGGCAGCGATCTCTCGCAAGAGGGGTGTGGCGCTGCCCGATTTCGACGTCTTCTTGTTCTTCATGAGCTTAGACCGATGGGGCCTCCAAGGTTCGAACGAGTTCCTTCCCGCCTCCGTGCACGTCCACACACAGCGTCAGCGGGACCAGGGGACAGGCCGGGGCGCGCCCCGGGCGTGGCCCGACGTATCTTCCTATGTATCGGTCCGTGCCATGCCACCCTTTGGGCGAATTGCGGGACCGAAGAGTGCCGCCGCAAGGTCACGCTGGAGGGGCACCTGGTTGCGCTTCTTGACACCCCGTAACAGGGTTGCTACAAGCATCCAGTTCAATTCATATGAGGGTGCGGAATATGAGGAATAGCATACTGGGGCTTCTTTTCTTGGGCACGATGGCCGCAGGGGGATGCGCTCCGCTCTCCTATGCGCGGTCGAGCTCGGGGCCCCGGGGCCTCACGATCGACCGTTACCTGGAACACAGTGCCTCGATGGGCACGCCGCTCTCGTCCGTCGGCCAGCCTCCCCTACAGGGGGGCTACCCGGGGGACCCCGTGACGCGCTTTCAGGTCTCGGTCCGTGGGGAGGTAGGAGGGGGTGGGGACGGAGTGGGCTCCATCTCCGGGGTGGAGTTCGAAATCCGCCTGCCCAAGGGGTTCAGCGTCGCCCCGATGTACCTCTACTATCAGTACACCTACGATGAGGACGGCGGCCCAGATGAGGAGGAGGGCTACGGCGGCGGTCCCGGGGTGGAGTTCCGGTGGTATGCTACGCGAGATGCGTTTCGTGGATTCTACCTGGGGATGGGCGCCTCCCTCCTCTTCGGACACTGGGAGGGTGATTACGACGAAACTGGCGACGGCACTGCCGAATCGCATGAAGAAGACGACGAGGTATCCATCGAGGTGCATAGTTCTCTCGGGTACACTTTCCGAATCGGGCCTCATTTCGCGATCAGCCCGACCCTCATCGTGGGCGACTACATTACTTCCGCGGATGAAGGGAGCGGCGTCTTCGCGGGCGTCGGTCTCCGGCTCAGCGTGGGCTTCTAGTCGAGAATCGCCTCGCCTCATTTATTCGTGATCGATGGCTACCAGGACTCGCAGCTGCGTAGTGATTGCAGCCTCTCGCGTTCGAGAGGTCGTGGCGCGGGGTCGATCGGCGCTGCGCCGGGGGGCCGATCTCGTCGAGGTCCGGCTGGACTTCCTGCGGGGGCTGACGCCTCCCGGGCTTGACCGGCTGGCGGCGGCTCTTGGCCGGCATGGCGTGGCGACGTTCCGGAGTCCTTCGCAGGGCGGCCAACGTCGCGGGCGGAGAATGGAGTGGCTGCGGAGGGCGGCCGGCAGCGGCTTCGGCTTCATCGATTGTGAGTGGGCGACGGATCGCGGGGACCTCTCTTCGCTGCGCAGCGCCGCCCGCGCCGGGCGGACCCGTCTGATCGTCTCTCACCACTTTTCACAACCCTCTTCGATCGCTTCGATCCGGTCGATGCTCACTCGCTGCTGCGAGGCGGGAGACATCGGGAAGGTGGCTGTCGCGACACCGACTGTGGCCTGGGCGTTGAAGCTGCTGTCGCTTGCGCGCGCCTTCGCCAGGGAGAGGAAGAAGTTTGTCCTCATCGGTGTAGGCGAGCATGGAGTGATCACCCGGGCTCTTGCCGAAGAGATCGGTTGTGAGATCCAGTACCTGAGGCCCGAACGATCGGAGGGGGTGGCACCGGGACAGCTCACGCTCTCCGAGTGGTCGAGGATACGCGGGCGTGGGGGGAAGATCTTGACGGGGCTGATCGGCCGGCCCGTGGGCCACTCCGTCTCCGTGGCGATGCAGAACGCCGCCTTCGAGGCCACAGGCCTCCGCGGGCTCTACCTTCCTTTCGAAGTAAAGAGCCGCAGGGAGATGGCGGCCCTGCTCGACGAGCCGCTCGTGAGGGGCGTCAACGTCACGATGCCGTTCAAGGAACTGGTCATCCCCCTCCTGGACCGATGCGACGCCGCTGCGGTCGAGGCCGGAGCGGTGAACACCGTCGCGATCCGACGTGGGAGAAAGGTTGGATACAACACAGACGGTGTCGGGTTCCGGCGAGCGCTCGACTCTCTACGTCTCGGGAGAGTCGAGCGGGCCTTGATCGTGGGAGCGGGAGGGGCAGCGCGAGCGGTGATTGCCCAGCTTTCACGGGGAGGGGCGCGGGAGATTCTCGTCACGAACCGGACCCCGTCCCGCGCGCGGCGGCTCGCGCGCCGGGCAGACGGGAGGGCGAAGGCGATTCCGCTGTCGGCTGTTTCGGCAGGGGGGCCCTTCGACCTTGTGGTAAACTGCACGCCGATGGGGACGCAGGGGAGACCTTATCGTGAACTCCTCCCTCTTAGAGTCTTCCGAAGTGGGGTCACCCTGATCGATCTCGTCTACAATCCATCAGTGACCCGGACGATGGAGCGGGCGGCCCGACGGGGGGCGCGTACGATGGGCGGCCTCGAGATGCTGGTGCAGCAGGGCGCCCGTTCGTTCGAGATCTGGACGGGTCGGGACGCGCCGATACGGGTGATGCGGAACGCGGCCCGAAGGGCGCTCCGGGAGGCGGTGGGATGAATTCTTTCGGCAAGGACTACCGGACGACGATCTTCGGTTCCAGCCATGGGAGCGGCGTCGGCTGCGTGATCGAAGGGGTTCCCGCCGGCACATCCCTGAATCTGGAGGCGATACAAGGGGAACTGGATCGCCGCCGACCGGGACAAAGCGCACTCACGACGCAGCGGAAGGAAGGGGATCGCCTCGAGATGCAGGAGGGGATGCTGGAGGACCGGGCCACCGGCTCCCCCCTGGTGTTCTGGGTCAAGAATCGGGATGTCGATTCTTCATCGTACGAGACGTACCGTCGGATCCCTCGACCCGGTCACGCGGACTACCCGGCCCGGATGAAGTATGCCGGCTACAACGACTACCGGGGAGGGGGCCAGTTCTCCGGCAGGATGACGATACCCCTGGTCATCTCGGGGGCGCTGGCCCGACAGATTCTCTCCAAGGGGGGGATCGAATTTTACGCCCACGCCGTCCAGGTGGGATCCGTTCGCCTGGAGGAGACCCTCTCCGTGGAGGAGATCCGGGCCGGCGTGGAGTCGAGCCCCGTCCGGTGCGCGGAGCCGGAGACGGCGAGGAGCATGGTCCAGGAGGTGGAGGCCGCCCGCAAGGCAGGAGACAGCGTCGGCGGAGTGATCGAGTGCATTGTCACGGGGCTTCCCGTCGGTGTGGGAGAGCCGTTCTACGACTCCGTGGAAAGCGAGATCTCTCACCTCTGCTTCGCCGTGCCCGCCGTGAAGGGAATCGAGTTCGGCTCCGGATTCGCCGCCGCAGGGATGCGGGGGAGCGAGCACAACGATCCTTACGCCATCTCGGAGGGAAGGGTCATCACGGAGACGAACAACGCAGGCGGCATTCAGGGCGGCCTGACGAACGGGATGCCCGTCGTCTTCCGCGTCGCGATCAAGCCGACCTCATCCATCACCAAGCTCCAGAAGAGCGTCGACCTCGACGAGATGGAGCCGGCCGAACTGAGAGTGACGGGGAGGCACGACCCCTGCATCGTCCCTCGCGCCGTCCCCGTCATCGAGAACGCCGCCGCCGCCCCCCTCCTCGACCTGATGATCCGCGCCGGCTTCCT
>JAPUJT010000041.1 GCA_027296055.1 Planctomycetota bacterium
GATCAGCTTCGTCCCCCTCTCGATCGCGAGGACGAGGACTCCGCGGGAGCCCCAGGCGAGATCTTGCAGCGTCTTGCCCGTCGCGGGGTGGCCGTCACGGATGTGGATCTCGGATATCCCGTAGCCCTTCCCGAGCTGGAGAACGCGCTCGAAGTGAGGCATCGCGAGGTCCGTCACCTGGGCAAGCCGCTTCTCTATGAACCGGGAGAGCCACCGGTTCACCCAGTTCGCGATGGCGAGCCGGTAGATGATCAGCGTGCTGAACAGGAAGAAGGCCGCCAGAGCGACCTTGCCCGCGGCGATGGTCGTGTCTCCGCTATCCGCGCTCAGCTTCTGAAAGGACTGAAAGACGGCGGCGATCGCCACCGCCATGCCCGCATTCCCGGCGATCATCAGGGCCTTGGCGATCTTCCTCCTGCGGCGGTCCTTGGTGATCGTCTCGGCCTCCTTGGTGGTGAACCCCGTACCGGTGAAGGCCGACAGGGACTGGAAGGAGGCCGACTCCTGACTCATGCCCGTCATGCGGAGGGCCACAGAGCCGATCTTCACGCAGATCATCGATACGGTGATGATGATCAGGAGGCCAAGTATCGGTATCAACGTCTCCAGCATCTTGATCTAACCTGCCGATCGGAAGGCTAGCCTGGGCTCCCTGGCTCCGTCATCTTCCGTAGATCGAAAACCTTCTCCTCCATCTCAGGAGTGAGAAGCCCCATCTCGTGGGCCACCTCGCGCGCCGTCTTCCCCGTCTCCTGGGCCTTTTTCGCCAGCTCGGCGGCCTTGTCGTATCCGATGATCGGGGCGAGGGGCGTCACGAGGGCGAGGCTCTTCTCCGCCAGGGAGGTGGCATGCTCCGCGTTCACCTCCAGACCGTCGACGCACCGATCCGCGAGTAGCCGGCAAGCGCTCGACGTGATCCGGATCGAGTGGAGGAGGTTGTGGATCATGACGGGGATCATCACGTTCAGCTCGAAGTGACCTCCCTGCGCGCCCATCGCCACGGCGAGGTCATTCCCCATCACCTGGGCCGCCACTTGCGTGACGACCTCCGGGATCACGGGGTTCACCTTACCCGGCATGATCGAGGAGCCCGGCTGCAAGGCGGGGAGCCGCAGCTCGCCGAGGCCGCAGCGAGGCCCGCTTCCCAGAAATCGGATGTCGTTGGCGATCTTCATCAGGCTGAGGCAGACGGTGCGGATCGCCGCGCTCGACTCGGCGAGGGCGTCCCGCGCCCCCTGCGCCTCGAAGTGATTCTTCGCCTCGCAGAACGGTATCTCCGTCCACCCGGACACCTTCTCGCATACCTTCGCGGCGAATCCGGGAGTGGAATTGAGGCCCGTCCCGACTGCCGTTCCTCCGAGGGCAAGCTCTTCGAGGCCGGACATCCCCTTCCGGACTCGTTCGACGCCGTACTCGATCTGCTGCCTGTATCCTCCGAAGACCTGGCCGAGCCTGACGGGGGTGGCGTCCATCAAATGGGTCCGGCCGACCTTGATGATTCCGTCGAACTCTTTTTCTTTGCTCCCCAGGGCATTCTGAAGCCGTAAGAGAGCGGGCAGGAGATCCACCTGGATTTCCCGGCGTGCCGCCACGTGGCAGGCGGAGGGGATCATGTCGTTGGACGACTGAGATCGGTTCACATGATCGTTGGGGTGGACCGATTTGGATCCGATCTGCCCGCCGAGGATCTCGATCGCTCGATTGGCGATCACCTCGTTGGCGTTCATGTTCGTCGTGGTGCCGGACCCGGTCTGGAAAACGTCGAGAGGAAAATGATCGTCCAGCTTGCCATCCACGACCTCCTGGGCGGCCTCCACGATCGCCTTTCCGGTCTCCTCCTTCAGCTCGCCCATCTCCAAGTTGACTTCGGCGCAGCCGCGCTTCAGGAGGCCGAGGGCGGAGATGAAGCCGCGCGAAAACTTCAGTCCGCTGACGGGGAAGTTCTCGACGGCCCTCTGGGTTTGCGCCCCATAGTATGCCCAGGCCGGGACCTTCATCTCGCCCATCGAGTCCTTCTCGATCCGAAAGTCTCCGTTCGCCTGATCCATCCTCAAACTCCTCCGCCTCCGAAGCCTCCGCGCACGCGAACTCTTAACTGCAAATAGTGAACCGACGTTGGCGGGCGCGAGCGGCCTGAATAGTGACTTTGGCGGGCTTCCAAGTCAAGAGTTGACGGCCGGGCTTGGGGAGGATATGCAGGGGGCTATGGCCGAACAGGATAGATCCGAATGGACGCGAGATGTGGTGGTTCGATTGATCAGAGACGAGCGGATCATCTCCGTCATCCGCACGCCGTCCAGGGAGTCGGCGGAAGGGTTGATCGATGCGGTGATCGAGGCAGGGTTGCACTTGATCGAGGTCACCCTGACGACGCCGGAGGCGGCGGACATCATCCGGGGGCGGTCCGGGAATCCGGAGATCTGTGTAGGGGCGGGAACCGTGATGAACCCGGAGGATGCGGCCCTCGTGATTGATGCGGGCGCCCGTTTCGTCATCGCCCCGTACACGGATCCGGAGACCGTCGCCTTCTGTCGATCGAGATCGATCACCGTGATTCCTGGCACGCTCACCCCATCGGAGGTGGCTCGAGCCTGGAGCCTTGGTCCTGACTTCGTGAAAGTATTCCCCATCGCGGCGATGGGGGGGGCGAAATACCTACGGGCGATCCGTGGTCCGCTTCCCCAGGTCCCCATCATCCCGACGGGCGCCGGTCTCGACCGGGACAACATACCGGACCTGTTCGATGCCGGCGCCGTTGCCGTCGGCGTCTCGGACGGGCTGGCGACGGCGGAGGAGATCCGAGAAGGCCGGTGGGCCCCCGTCACCGAGCGGGCCCGTGACCTCCGAGCCGTCGTGGAGGGACTGGGGCAATCCGGTGGGTGAGATCCGACAGATCTGAGGATGGACGTCTCGAACCCCGAGCATCGATTCATTGCCGCCTGCCGCGGGAAGCCCGTGGACCGGACCCCCGTCTGGTTCATGCGGCAAGCAGGAAGGTATCTCCCCGAGTATCGGCAGATCCGGGAGAAGCACGATATCCTCACGATCTGCAAGACTCCCGATCTGGCCGTCGAGGTGACCCTGCAACCCCTGCGTCGATTCGAGTTCGACGCGGCGATCATCTTCGCGGACATCCTGCCACCCCTCGAAGCGATGGGACTGCCGCTCCGATTTGCCAAGGGGGAAGGACCGGTCTTCGACAAGACGATCGAGGGGGAAGCGGATGTGCGAAATCTGAGGCCCGTCGATCCGCACGAGGGACTGGGCTTCGTCCTGGAGGCGATTCGCATCGCCCGCGAGGAGATCGCGGATCGGATCCCTCTGATCGGGTTTGCCGGGGCCCCCTTCACGCTCGCTTCCTACGCGATCGAGGGCGGCGCCTCCCGAAATTATCTGAAGACCAAGTCGCTGATGTGGCGCGAGCCTCAGACCTGGAACCTGCTGCTCACCAAGATCGCTGATGTCATCCTGGATTATCTGCGCGCCCAGGTGGATGCCGGTGCACAGGCCATCCAGCTCTTCGACTCCTGGGTGGGCTGCCTCTCCCCGCGGGATTACGAGCAATTCGTCCTGCCTCACTCCCGCTCGATCCTGGAAGGCCTTCGAGACAAGGGGGTTCCTCTGATCCACTTCGGCACCTCCACCGGCGCCATTCTGGATCGGATGAAGGAGGCGGGCGGAGATGTGATCGGAGTCGACTGGCGCGTCCCGATCGATCTCGCCTGGGACCGGGTGGGCTCTGACGTCGCCATCCAGGGGAACCTGGACCCGACGGCCCTCTTCGCGCCGAAGGCGGAATTGATCCGCATGGTCGACGAAATCCTGGATCTCGTGGAGGGTCGGGATGGGCATGTCTTCAATCTCGGTCACGGCATCCTCCCGGAGACGCCCATCGAGGCGGTCGAGACGGTCGTCGAGAGGGTGCATGCGCGCACAGGTGGTCCGTGAGAAAGGAGAATTCCGCACCGTCTCCCCGGATCGCCGTCCTTCTGCTCGCGCACGGAAGTCCCGATCGGCTGGAACAGATGGAAGAGTTCCTCCGCCGCGTCCGGCGAGGCAAACCCCTCCGTCCCGAGGTTCTGCAAGAGGTGACGGAGCGGTACCGCCGGATCGGGGGACGTTCGCCTCTCCTGGACATCACACGTGACCAGGCTGTCGGCCTGCAGAAAGCCCTCGGAGACGAGTACCGGACGTTCGTCGGGATGAAGTACTGGCATCCCCTCATCCCCGACACGGCGCGTGAGATTCACGCCGAAGGGCTGCGGACGTGGATCTCCGTCGTGATGGCCCCCCAGTACTCCCGGATGAGCACCGGCGTCTATCACGAAATGCTCGAGGAGGCGGCGGCGACCCTCGACCCGCCACCTCGCGTCTGCGCCGTGCCCGACTGGCACCGCCTGAAGGGATTTCTGGGGCCCGTTGCGGCCAGGGTGCAAGAGGCGATCGATAGGTTTCCCGAGGAAGAGAGGGAGAGGGTCGCCGTCATCCTGACCGCCCATAGCCTTCCCGAAAAGGTTCGAGAATGGAATGATCCGTACCCGGGTCAGTTCCAGGAAACAGCGGAGGGCGTGATGGCGCTCGTGGGCGAGCGCCCGTGGCGGATGGCCTACCAGAGTCAGGGGATGACCCACGACCCCTGGCTGGGTCCCGGAGTCAACGAGGTGCTGGAGGAAATGGACGCAGATGGGGTTCGGGGAGTGGTCGTCTCCCCGATCGGTTTCGTGGCCGATCACGTCGAGGTTCTCTACGACATCGATGTCGAGCACAAGGAGTTCGCCGAGGAAAAGGGAATGCGTCTGGAGCGGTCGGATTCTCTGAACGCCGATCCCGCGTTTCTCCAGGCTCTCGCCGACGTCGTGAAGGAGACGGTGGCGAAGTTGGACCCCGAGGACTCCCGTTGAACCGCGTGGTGATCATCGGGGGCGGGATAACCGGTCTCGCGGCCGCCCACACTCTCGCCCGGACTCGTCCCGAAATTGCCGTAACCTTGCTCGAGGCCCGGGATCGTCTCGGCGGGGTCATCCTTACCGAAGAGGAGGACGCCTTCCTCCTGGAGGGAGGTCCGGACTCGTTCCTCGCTCGCAAGCAGGAAGCCAACGATTTCTGGCGCGAGGTGGGGGTCGAGGGAGATCTGCTGCCCGCGCAGGATATCCACGGACGGGTCCGAATCCTCCGGGATGGCCGGCTCCGGCTATTGCCCGATTCGTTCAATCTCGGCATGCCGTCGGACGTTCGGTCCGTGCTGGCGGCTTCTCTGATCTCCATCCCGGGAAAGCTCCGGCTCGCCCTGGAGCGATTCGTGCCGCGCCGAAGGGATCCTTCGGACGAGTCTCTGGCTGATTTTTTCCGGCGGCGGCTGGGGCGAGAGGCCTACGAACGGATTGGCGAGCCCCTCCTGGGCGGGATTCATGCGGCCGACGCGGAGCGACTGAGCCTCTCCGCGGCCTTCCCAGACCTGTACGCGATGGAGGGGGAGCACGGGAGCATCACGCGCGCCCTGAAAGCCCGTCGGATCAGCAACGAAGGAGAGCGGGGCCTGCGATTCGTCACACATCGGGGGGGAATGGGGAAGATCGTCCAGGCCATCGAGAGCCATCTCGGAGGGATCGAAGTGAGGACCGGCGTTGCGTGCAAGGAGATCCAGGGCAAGGCGCCACCCTTCCGCGTGATCCCCGAGAATGGCGACGCGCTGGAGGCGGATGCCTTGATCATCGCTACTCCGGCTCACGCCGCGGCACGGATCCTCAAGGAGACCTGCCCGCCCCTTTGCTCTCTGCTGAACCAGATAGCGTACGTTTCCACGGCCGCTGTCTACCTCGCCTGTCACGAGAAGGCGTTGAAGAGACCGCTCGAGGGATACGGCTTTCTCGTGCCCCGGACCGAGGGGAAGACGATCAACGCCTGCACGTTCGTCTCGAACAAATTCATCGGCAGAGCCCCCGAAGATCGGATCTTGCTCCGGGCCTTCGTGGGGGGGGCCCTCGATCCGGACGTCATTCAATGGCCGGGAGAGAGGCTGGTCCGGAGGGTGAGGGATGAGTTGAAGGAGATCGTGGGTCTGGAGGGGGAGCCCATCTGGAGTCGCGTCTACCGCTGGGAGAATGCACTGCCCCAGTACAACCTGGGCCACCGCGATCGGGTCCATGCCATCGACAAGCTCGTCAAGGGAATCCCTGGACTTGTCCTCGCCGGGGCCGCCTACAAGGGGACGGGGATCCCCGACTGCATCATCTCCGGCCGCCTCGCAGCCAAACGAGCCTCGAGATAAGGGGACACTCACTTATCTCGGATCAATTAAGTGAGTGTCCCTTTAATTCCTAACCCCTTTGACCGTCCCAAAACATGAGACATGGGGACACTCACTTATCTCGTACCAATTAAGTGAGTGTCCCCTTAATTATTCTTAGAAACGAGCCTATCCTCTGCGCTGTAGACGTTGAGGGTATTGCCACGCAGAAAGCCAACGAGGGTCATGTTGCACTCTCGAGCCAGGTCGACCGCCAGGCTGGAAGGGGCGGAGACGGCGGCGAGGGTGGGGATGCGGGCGATGAGTGCCTTCTGCACGATCTCGAAGGAGGCGCGCCCGCTCACCATCAACATATGAGATGTAAGCGGAAGGCGACCTTCGAGAAGGGACCACCCGATCACCTTGTCCACGGCGTTATGTCTTCCGATATCTTCCCGGCTGACGACCAGCCCTCCTTTTTCGTCGAAGAGGGCCGCTGCGTGCAAACCGCCGGTCTCCTCGAAGATCGCCTGCGCCTCCCGCAGGCGATCGGGGAGTCGGTAGAGGGTTTCGACAGGCGTGCGCGTCGAATCTTCGATCGGAGGAGCGGCGATCTTGACCGCATCGATGCTCGTCTTGCCGCACAGGCCGCAGGAAGAAGAGGCGAAGAATTGGCGCTGCCAGCCCTCCGGGAGAATTTTCTTCCCCTCCGGGGGGTAGACCTCGACTATGTTCTTCAGCTCCGGGTCCGACTCGTCCTCACAGTAGGCCATGGCGGCGACCTGAGACCGGTCCGTCACGATCCCCTCGGTGAAGAGAAATCCGGCGGCCAGCTCGAAGTCCGATCCGGGGGTCCTCATGATCACGACGAGCCCCTCCCCGGCGAGGCGGATCTCCAGGGGTTCCTCGACTGCCAGGTGGTCCCGCTTCGCAGACCCTGTGCCGCCTTCCCAGCGGGCAATGTCGACCTGTACGCTTCTATCCTGCAAGGACTTACCTCCGGCCCCTGGTCCAATCTCTACGTCGAATCCTAGGGCACCTCGGCTGCGGAGTCAACGCGGCGGCGACCGCTTCTCCCCATTCCTTGCGCCGGAGAGGGTGCAGCGATAGCATCTCTCCCAAGTACTGGGGGTTCCGATACTACATTGACAACGTCCGAAGATTTGGGACGGCAGTGGAACGAGGAGGGTCTCATGGCCTGCCGGAAACTCTGCTTCTTGGGTATCGTCGCGGCAATCGGGCTCGCACTGGCGCTCAGCTCCTGCAAGAAGAAGAGCAGCAGCAAGAAACATGTCAGCAGGGCAGTGACGATCACGGCGATCCATCCTCCCGAGGGAATTTCTCAGGGCGGCATCATGAAGATCCATGGGCACAAGTTCTCTGCTCTCACGGGCGAGAACACGGTCCTTGTCGATGGCACCATGGTCGGGATCCTCTACGAGGATCATCATCTGATCCGCGCGATGGTGCCGGCCTCGATCCCCATGGGAAACGTGGTCGTCGAGGTGATCGTGACCACCGGTACGGAGATGGAATCGAGCCAGCGGTATCCGTATGAAGTGCTGTCCTTTGGCACCAACTGGGTCGTGGAGGCGGAGTCGAACAACACCTTTGCCTCGGCCAACACCTTCAGCCTGGATGGAGGAGAGGTGGACATCCAAAGCGCCGTTATCGATCCTTCCGGCGACCTGGACTATTATCGACTGACCTACAGCCCGGGGAACTTCCCGTCCGGGGCCCTGCTGGAGCTGGATATCGAGGCCATGGTGCAGGGGTCGATGCTCGACTCCGTTCTCGTCGTTTACGATCAGAACCGGATGTGGATCGGCTTCAACGACGATTCCGGAGGAACCTTCGATTCGTTCCTTGCCATCCCGCTTCCTTCGGCGGGGGAGTTCTTCGTCCGGGTGGAAGACTACTCGGGCGCCGGCAGCCCGAATCACTTCTACGACCTGAACATATCCGTTCGTGGCACCAACACGCTCTTCGTTCCGACCTTCAGCGACTTCTCCATCGCCGGATACGGTTTCAGCATGGGGGACATCACGGGCGATGGCCTGCCGGAGATCATGGGTTCGCGTGTCGCTGTGAATCAGGGCGACGGGACGTTCGTGCCGGGCATCACTCTCGATACCTGGGCGCATTCGGTCACCTTCGGCGACGTGGAAAACGATGGAGACAACGACCTCTTCGTCTCCAATCACTCGACCGGATTCATCCCGAACATCTTCTATCTGAACCAGGGTTATCCGAACCTCGTGAACGTCACCTCGCTCTTCGGGCTGCCCCTGGGCGGAAATGTCTTCATTGCTCTCTTCGTCGACTACGATCAAGACGGATGGCTCGACATCCTGACAGTGGCCGACGCGAGAGTGCAGATGTACAAGAACGACGGATTCGGCACGTACTTCACCCTGCAGACCGGGATCGGCCTGGACAACATCATCATGACGGGGCACTGTTCCTCGGCCGCCTTCGCGGACTACGACAACGACGGGGACCAGGACCTCTTCATCGTCCGGGAGGCAGCGTCCTACGACCTTCTGATGGAGTTCGACCGGGCGACGGGGACGTATCGCGACGTGACGACGGCCGCGGGCGTCGGCGGGCAGTTCTTCGATGACGGCTACAGCGCGGAGTGGGGCGACTTCAACAACGACGGCTGGCTCGACATCTATGTAGCCAACTACACCAACGCGGTGCCCAACTACCTCTACGAGAACAACCAGGACGGCACCTTCACATCCTTGAACCTGCCGATGCTGTTCACGCCGACGTACGACAACGACGGCTCCACCGCCGACTTCAACAACGATGGCTGGCTAGACATCATGGTCTCCGACCTGCTCTTCATCAATCTGGACGGGACCGGCTTCCGCGAGGCCTCGGTCCCGTACGGACTGGCGGCGGCAAGCTCCTGGATGGCCGCGGTCGGCGACGTCGATGGGAACGGGACGATCGATATCTTCGACACCTTCACCTTGTACACGAATCAGGGCAACGGCCTGAACTGGATCGAGCTGCAGCTGGTGGGCGGCGCCCCCACCCCTGGAAAGAGCAACCGGAGCGCGATCGGGGCAAGGGTGACCCTGACGGCGGGCGGCATGACCCAGATCCGGGAGATCAACGGGGGAACGGGCTACGTGGGCCAGCATGACATGACGGTCCACTTCGGTCTCGCTCTGGAGAGCCGTGTGGACAAGATCGAGATCCTCTGGCCGAGCGGCGAGTTGCAGGTACTCAACGGCGTAGCCCCGAATCAGCGCCTCACGGTTACCGAGCCCTAGTCGCGTATTGGCAGACTCACCACGGGCCCCGGGGAGCCACTTCCCGGGGCTCTATTTGATGGGCTCGGCCGATGGATAATCGACGGTGGAGGAACGCTTGAATCCCAAGGAAAATGCGGCCAGAAAGGCCTTGGAGCTGATCCAGAGCGGGATGATCCTGGGGCTCGGAACCGGGTCGACCGCGGAACGGTTCGTACGCGCCCTGGCCGAGGAAGTGGCGAAGGGCCTCACAGTGGTCGGGATTCCAAGCTCGAAGGAAACGGAGGAGCTGGCAATCTCGCTCGGGATTCCCCTCTCGACGCTCGAGGAGCACGGGAAGGTCGACCTGACCGTTGACGGAGCGGATGAGGTGGATCCGAGCTTCAATCTGATCAAGGGACTCGGAGGAGCATTGGTGCGGGAAAAGATACTTGCCTCCGTATCGCGAGGGATGGCCGTGATCGTGGACTCGTCCAAGCTGACGGATCGGCTTGGCAGCCGCTCCCCGGTCCCGGTCGAAGTGATCCCCTACGGAGTGGCACCTTGCCGGCGGAAGCTGGAGGAAATGGGGGCGAGTGTCGCACTCCGCCTCGCCGGGAGCGCCCCGTTCGTGACGGACAACGGAAACCAGGTCCTCGATGCACGTTTCAAACAGATCCCGGACCCCGCGGGGCTGGAGAGCCAGATCAATGACATTCCGGGAGTGGTGGGGAACGGTTTGTTCATAGGCATGGCGGACACCGTGATCGTGGGGACCGAGGAGGGAGCCACCGTGAAGAGGAAGGGAGATCGTGGCTGATCCCGAGTTCATCAACGCGACACTGAAGGAACGTAGAGATTCAGCGAAAGATCTCGGCGTCTTCGTCTTCGAGCCGGAGCAAGAGCTTTCCTGGGTGTCCGGCCAGTACTGCACCCTCGGGATCATGGAGGAGGAGAAGAGAATCGAGAGGCCCTACTCCCTCGCCTCGGCCTCCTTCGAGAAGAGGCTGGAGCTGTTCGTCGAGCTGGTTCTCGATGGAGGCTTGAGCCCGCTCCTCTGGAAGCTGAAGATCGGAGATACCGTCACGGTCCGACCGAAGATCCGCGGCAAGTTCACCCTGGACATCGAGAGCGATCGAAAGACGCACTTCATGGTCTCGACCGTCACCGGCGCCGCCCCCTACGTCAGCATGATCCGGCATCACCAGGAGCATCACGACGAGCTGAAGTCCGCCGGACATCGATTCTTCATGATTCACGGTGGGAGCCATTCCCATGAGCTGACCTACGTGGATGAATTGAACAAGATCCAGGCAGATGCGGACTGGCTCACTTATATCCCCACGGTCAGCCGGCCCCAGGAAGACCCCGACTGGAAAGGCGAGACGGGTCGAGTGGAAGACGTGATCCGCAAGTACTTCGATCAGCTCGATTGCCCGGCCTCCGATGTCACCGCCTACCTGTGCGGCCACCCGGGCATGATCGAAACGGCTCGGCGTATCCTGGCGAGGGCCGGAATGCAGAAGGAGCAGATCCTGGAGGAGCAGTACTTGCCCGCCGCCACGTCCTGATTTCGAGGTGCATACCGATGTCGCTCTCAAAGTCGCTCCTGCTGACCATGACGTTGCTCTTGTTGTCCGCCGGCTGGGCGTCTCCTCAGGATGGAGAGCCCGACGCCGCCGTAGCCACGGCCTACCGGCTGATCGACGCGATGGCCGCCGGGAAGTTCGACGAGGCCGTCGCCGACTTCGATGAAACGATGCGAAAGCTGATGCCGGCCGAAAAGCTCGAGGCGACCTGGGGAGTCATCGTCGAGAAGGTGGGAGCCTTCAAGGGCCGCGGGACGGCTCGCAAGGAGCCGGTCGGGGCCCTCGAAGCGGTCTTCGTTCCCTGCCGATTCGAGAAGTTCCCTCTGGATGCCAAGGTCGTCGTCTCGCCCTCCGGCGAGATCACCGGCCTCTGGTTCAACCCCGCCCAACCGCCAGTCGTCTACACTCCTCCCGACTACGTCAACTCCGATTCCTTCGAAGAGGTGGAGGTCATGGTGGGGGAGGCAGATTGGCTCCTTCCCGGCACCCTCACCGTTCCGGAGGGAGACGGCCCCTTCCCGGGAATCGTTCTCGTCCATGGCTCTGGTCCCAATGATCGGGATGAAACCATCGGGCCGAACAAACCCTTCAGAGATCTGGCGGAGGGGCTGTCCTCCCGGGGGATCGCAGTCCTTCGCTACGAGAAGCGGACGCGAGAACACGCCTTGCGCATGCTCAGCTCCGGGGCGTCTCTCACGGTGAAGGAGGAGACGATCGACGACGCCCGCGCCGGTGTGGGACTCCTCGCCAGGACCGACAAGGTGGACCCGAAGAGGGTGTACGTCCTGGGTCACAGCCTCGGGGCGATGCTGGCCCCGCGGATCGCAAATGAAGCCGTGGCGGGGCTGATCCTCATGGCGGGTCCCACGCGTCCCCTCGTAGAGCTTCTTCTGGATCAGTTCGAGTACATTTCCGGCCTCGATGGCATCGTGACGGAGGCGGAGCGAAAGAACATCGAGATGGTTCGCGAGGCGATCGAGCAGATCGAGAAGCTGGACCCGTCGAAGGATGCCCCCAAGGAGATCTTGGGAGTCCCGCCGCTCTACTGGCTGGATCTTAGAGACTACAAGCCCGCGGAGACCGCCAGAGGCGTCGAAACACCGATGCTGATCCTTCAGGGGGAGCGAGACTACCAGGTGAAAACGGTCGATTTCGATGGCTGGAAGAAGGCGCTAGGCGAGCGAAAGGACGTGACGTTCAAATCCTACCCGTCCCTCAATCACCTCTTTATCCCGGGGATCGGAAAGAGCACACCCGCTGAGTACACAAAGAGCGGTCATGTCTTTCTGGAAGTGATCGACGATATCGCCGAGTGGATCACCGGTCAGTAGAGATGTGTTTCGATCTCGGCTAGAGGTATTCGCCGAGTAGCTCGCGCCCCTGCTCGTTCGTCATCCCCACCTTCTGCTTCACGAGGGCCTCCCCCTGGAGGGCGAGGTCTCTGTCCTCGTAGGTCGGCTTGTCGACCTGATAAAAGATGCCCAGAGGGATGCGGTCGCCGAACTCGAACCCCTTAGCCATGGCGCCGTCGAAGCTCGTCTTGTCGTGCCCGTCCTTGTCCATGTGGTAGACACGCTCGCGGAACCAGGGGTAGGTGTTCACCTTGTTGTAGGTGACACAGGGGCTGAAGACGTCCACGAGGGAGAAGCCCTTGTGCTTGATCGCCTTCGCTATCGTGTCGGTCATCTGCTTCGGCGCACCGGAGTAAGCGCGGGAGATAAACGTGGCCCCGCAGACGAGGCCGAGGGTGATCGGATTGATCGGTTCCTCGATGTTTCCGGCCGGGGTGGACTTCGACTTCATTTCCATCGCAGAGGTCGGCGAGCACTGTCCCGTCGTCAGGCCATAGATCTGATTGTCCATGACAATGTAGGTCAGGTTCAGATTCCGACGCATCGCGTGGACGAAATGGCCCATCCCGATGCCGTACCCGTCTCCGTCGCCGCCCGTGATCACCACGTGGAGATCCTTGTTGGCCAGGCAGATCCCCGTCGCCACCGGGACGGCGCGGCCGTGGATGCTGTGGACAGCGTATGAATTGAAGAATCCCGGGAGGTTGGAAGAGCATCCGATGCCGGAGACGATCACGATGTCCTTCTGCTGGATCTGCAGCTCTGCCGCGGCTTGCCCCAAGGACTTCAAGACCCCGAAGTCTCCGCACCCCGGACACCAGTCCGGCTCGATGTGGCCCTTGTAGTCCTCCAGCGTCAGAACGGCGGTGGCTTCTGCCTGCGTCATGAAAGGATCTCCTTGATGTGCTCGACGATGAAGAGCGGTTCGATCGGCTCCCCATCGTACTTCCGGATGTGGGCATCCACCGAGATGCCCGTCTCGGCCCGGAGGTGCCGCTCGAACTGGCCGCTGAAGTTGGTCTCGATCATCACGGTCTTCTTGCAGTTCGAGAGGATCTGGCTCACTTCTTCCGTGTGGAAGGGGTGGATGTATTTGATCTGGAGATGGTTCGTCTTGATTCCTTCCTTCTCCAGCAGCTCCATCGCCTCGCGGATCAAGCCCAGGCTCGATCCCCACCCGATCAAGGTCAGGGGCGCGTCGGCGGGCCCGTGAAGGGTGGGGGCCGGGAGGTCTTTCAGCGCCCTTCGGATCTTCCGCTCCCGCTTGTCCATCATCCGGATCCGGGTCGCAGGATCGGTGTTCACATCGCTGATGAGATCCCCCCGCTCGTTGTGCTCGTCCGTTCCGGCCACGTGCAGCGTGCCGGGGTTGCCGGGCAGGGCTCGAGGGGAGACCCCCGTGTCGGTCTGGGCGTATCGCTCGTAGCCGTTGCCATTGGTCGGGGCGCCGTTCACGAGGAGACCGCGGTCGATCTCCGGCTCGAAGTTGAAGTCTTCTATGTCCACCGTCTCATCGTGCTCGGACAGATACAGGTCCGACAGCACGATCACGGGGCACTGGTACCGATCGGCCAGATTGAACGCCTCCGGGGCCGAATCGAACATGTCCATCACGCTCGTCGGCGCCAGGATGATTCTCGGGTAGTCCCCCTGGGAGGCCCCGTAGACCTGATTGAGATCCCCCTGCTCCGTCTTGGTGGGGAGTCCGGTGGAGGGCCCGCCTCTCTGGACCTCGACGAAGACGCAGGGAGCCTCGATCATCCCCGCCATCCCGATCGCCTCGGTCATCAGGGCGAACCCGCCGCCCGAGGTGGCGCACATCGCCCGGACGCCGGCATAGCCTGCGCCGATCGTCATGTTGGCGACGGCCAGCTCGTCCTCGGCTTGCTTGACGGCGATCCCGAGCTTGTCCGCATGGCCGGCCATCCAGTGAAGGACGCTGCTCGCCGGCGTCATCGGGTAGGCCGCATAGAATTTGCAACCCGCCGCCGCCGCCCCCATCGCGATCGCCTCGTTGCCCGTGATCACCGGGCGAGACTTCCGGCTGAACTCCCACTTGACGCCGAGCGGACTCGCCTTCCCCTGGACGAACTCGTACCCGGCGCGCAGGAGCTCCTGGTTGGTCGAGATCACCTTCTCTCCCTTGTGAGAGAAGATGTCGGCGACCACCTTGACCGCCACATCCAGCTCGAGCCCGAGCAGGTGCACGGCCGCCCCGAGGGCCACGGTGTTCTGCATCAGCGGCTTCCCGCCGAACGGGGCGCTGATCTCCTTGACGGGGATCCCGATGGCGTCCACGTCTTTCTTCATCTCGAGGCCTTCGATGTTGAAGCGGTCGCTGTTGTAGAGGATGTAACCGCCTTCATTGACCTCTGCGTTATGCTTGTTCAGCGCGTCCTGGTTGAGGGCGATGGACATCGTCAGGTGATCCCCGTGATTCTGGATCTTCTTCTCGGCCGCCCTCATCCGGAGCCAGATGTGACCTCCCCGGATCACGGACTGGTAGCTGTTGTAGGCGCAGATCTGCATGCCCAGCCGGGCGCAGGTCCTGGCCAGGATGTTTTCGGTCGAGGCGATCCCGTCTCCTGCCGCTCCTCCGATCCCAACGGTGAACTCATGATCGCTCATTCAGTGGTCCTCTCCCTGTGTACCGTTTCCCTGTGCCGTTTGGGGGGGTGATTGGTGATGACAACTGGGCCAAATTCTACACCCAGAACGCTGTAAGATCAAGAGTTTGCGTCTCTTGGACACACTTCGCGGCTCCAGTCGGTAGGCCCGGGGGGTCGTTTAGGGGTCGCCCTTGGATGGGCTGGGCGATGTTGGTATAAGACGAGCGGTCGCCGTGATGCGTGGGCGACGTGGAGGAGAACAATGACGCCGGATCTGCAAGAGATACGTGAATCGCTCCGAAGGTATTACGGGCAGAAGCTGAAGACGGCATCGGACCTGGCCGTGGCGGCCTGCTGCACGGATGAGACTGCGCGGAGATTCGGGGACGTCCTCCGGCTCATCCCGGAGGAGGTGAAGAAGAAGCAGTACGGATGTGGATCACCGATCCCGATGGACGATCTCAAGGGGTTGGAGGTCGTCGACTTCGGATGCGGGGCCGGAACGGACGCCTTCGTCGCCTCGAAGCTGGTCGGGGAGACGGGCCGGGTGACAGGCCTCGACATGACCGACGAGCAACTCGATGTGGGCAGGCGCGCGACGCCCTCCGTGATGAAGAGGTTCGGGCTTGCAGCGCCCAACGTGGAGTTCCGGAAGGACTACATCGAGGTCGCCGACACGGTCCCCGACGGGAGTGTGGATCTCGTCATCTCCAACTGCGTCATCAACCTCTCACCCAGGAAGGATCTCGTCTTCGGCACGATCCATCGGATCCTCCGGGAAGGCGGCGAGCTATACGTCTCCGACATCGTGGCCGATCGACGCCTTCCCGACGACGTCCGATCGCTCGGCGATCCCTACTACAGCGAGTGCCTTACCGGAGCCGAGTACCAGGGCGACCTGAGAGACATCATGGAGGAGGCCGGCTTCCGGGACGTGCGCATCGTGAGCCGCACCGTGCTCGACGAGAAGGTGGGAAAGGAGGCGGCGCAGTTCTATTCGCTGACGCTGCGCGGGTTCAAGCTCACCGATCCCGTCCTGGATCGCCGGTGCGAGGATTACGGGCAGTTCGCCACGTACACGGGAGGCATGGAGGAATCCCCCGTGTTCTTCGAACTCGATGAGGGCCACACCTTCGAGAGGGATCGACCCGCCCCCGTCTGCCGGAACACCGCATGGATGCTCTCACGCACTCGACTTGCCCGGTACTTCCAGGTGACGGAACCGGTCAAGCACTTCGGAATCTTCGACTGCGCCCCCAGGACCGCGTCGGGCGAGATGCCTCCGACGGGCTGCTGCTAGCTATGGCTATCAAGCTACGGAACGAGGCGGGAGAGCGATGCGCCACCCTCGACTTCCAGCGAGTCGACGGGCGCCCGAAGCTGAACGACCTCTGGTTCCTCTGGTCCGTGTGCAACCTCGAGTGCACGCATTGCTACGTGGGATCATCCCCTCGGAACCAGACCCTCGAGATGATGGGCCTGGATGAGATCCACCCCTTCCTGGAGGAGGGGGTGCGGTTCGGGATGGATCACATCTATTACACCGGCGGGGAGCCGTTCGTCCACCGGGAGATCGTTCCCATCATCGAGGCCTCGCTCGGCTATGCGCCGGTGACGATCCTCACGAATGCCACTCGACCGATCGAACGTCACTGGGATGCCCTCGAGCGAATCCAGAGGCAGCAGGCGGATCGCCTCACCTTCCGGGTGAGTCTGGACCACTACGACTCGTCGAAGCACGATCTGATCCGAGGTGAAGGGAACTTCGGCAGGACGGTCTCGAACGCATCCCGGCTGATGGAATTAGGCTATCGGGTGATCATCACGTCCACTCCCGTGGTCTTCGAGGAGAACCCGGTGACCCTGGAGGAGGCGGTCGATGCCTACAAGGCGCTGTTTGATAGCCAGCGGGGCCACCGACCGGAGATCAAGGTCCTACCCTCCACGCTCGCCATGGGGGCGGAGATCGAACGGAGGGGGGGCGCCCCGATCCCCGCCTTCCTGACGGAGCAGGTCTTTCGCAAGGCCAACCCGGCGGCGTTCCAGTGCCACACCGCGAGGGCGGTCCAGAAGATCGGGGGGCGCATGCGGGTCTACCCCTGCCCGATCATCTACAACGATTCCGATTTCGATCTGGGATCAACACTGGAGGAGTCGTTCGAGCAGATCTACCTGGCCCACCCGGCCTGCTATTCCTTCTGCTACCGCGGCGGTTCCTGCACGGACGAGACCAACACCTTTTAGAGTCTGGCGACGGGATCAAACAACGCCGCGAATCTCCTGGACCCTTCGATCCAGCTGCAGATCTTTCATCAAGCTGGCCACGACGGGCGGGACAAGCTCCTCCCACGGGCCGTACTGATGGATCTTCTTGCGCACATCGGCGCCAGAAATCACCTTGGGGCGATCTTTCCACATCACTTCCACCTTCAGGCGGAGTTTCTCGAAGAGCTGGCGCTTCTTTTCGCCCCACTCGTCATAGATCGTCATATAGAAGGTACCGTCCAGGGGGACATAGAATTTCAACAACTGCGGAAAGTTGATCGGGAACGGAACGATGCAGAACGTCTCCGTGCTGATCCCCTCCGCCTTGAACGCCCGACAGATCATCAGGAGCCGTTCGTAATACGAGAACGGGTTCGCCTCCGGCCGCGAGCGGATCCGATCCGCCTCGTCCTCCCGTGTGGATCGAGGGTCGGGGTTCGAGATGCCTATGTAGAGGAAGTCGCAGCGAGACCTCGCCGCCAGCAGATACTCCATGTGGGCGTTATGGAGGGGCTGGAACCTGCCGTGGATGACGCCGACCTTATCCATCGGTGCTCTCTCTCGATGCTGCAGATCGACAACCGGTACCTGGGAGTATGGCCGAGTGGGGTCCGTCCTGTCAACGAACCCGACGGGGCGAGGTTCGGTACGGACCTTGCATTCTCATTGCTGAGGTCTTAAGAAGAACCGCAGCTGTTTCACACAGGAGAGAACAAGCCATGAAGGTGCTCGTAAGCGGGTCCACCGGGTTCCTCGGCTCCGCTCTGGTGGAGTTCCTCAAGGAGGCGGATCATAAGGTCATTCGCCTGGTCAGAACCGAGCCCGATGAAGGCAAGGACGAGATAGGGTGGGACCCGGCCGCCGGCAGGCTCGACAAGGCGAGTGTCGAGGGGATGGATGCCGTCGTTCACCTCTCGGGAGAGAACCTCGCTGCGGGAAGGTGGACGGCGGAGAGTAAGGAGAGGATTCGCGAAAGCCGGATCCGATCGACACGCCTGCTCTCCGAGACGCTGGCCGGTCTCGAGAAGCCACCTGGCGTCCTACTCACCGGCTCGGCCGTGGGCTATTACGGGGATCGCGGAGAAGAGATCCTCCGCGAGGACAGCGGGCCGGGGAAGGGTTTCCTCGCCGAGCTGGGCGTGGATTGGGAGAAGGCTACAGGGCCCGCGAAGGACAAGGGGATTCGCGTCGTTCCCATCCGGACAGGAGTCGTCCTCGACCCCGCCGGCGGCGCGATGGCCAAGATGCTCCTGCCGTTCAAGCTGGGCGTGGGCGGGCGGATCGGTCCCGGAACGCAGTACATGAGCTGGATCTCCCTCCCGGACTGGGTCGCTGCCATCCAGCACATCCTTTTGAATGACAAGATCGAAGGTCCCGTGAACCTCGTCGCACCCAATCCGGTGACCAACCTGGAATTCACCAAGGCCTTCGGCAAGGCGATATTCCGACCCACGATCTTCCCGATGCCCGCCTTCGTCGCCCGCCTCGCCTTCGGCGAGATGGCGGACGAGGCTCTCCTGGCCAGCACTCGCGTCGAGCCCGGCCGACTCCTCGATTCCGGATTCGAATTCCAGCATCCCCAGGTGGATGCCGCTCTACGCGCCGTCCTGGGCGCATAGCGCGGCAGGCGTCGGTTGCGAGCCCCCCGGCCTGTAGATAGGATGTGTGGCTTCGGTGGGGCGGTAGCTCAGTTGGGAGAGCGCCACGCTCGCATCGTGGAGGTCGAGGGTTCGAGTCCCTTCCGCTCCACCAATTTACGTCGGTCCTGAAATCAAATGTAGCATGCAGACTTTGCGGATGCCCTCCTCGTACGATCCACAAACTCTTGAGTTAGGCATGCAATAGGTCCGCTGAGCAGCGAACCCAGGATGACTGGTAGTAGTGCACGCCGTTGAATGCAAACCTCGCAAGGGCCGTTCCCGGGATGTACTTCTCGGAGTTCCATCAACGGATCGCAGTGCGCCGGATTCGACGGTCTAGCGACGACGCTAGCGAAGAGCAACCGTGTGCCACACTCCCGCCGCGACGGCGGTCACCTCGGTAAGGAAACCCGTGGGGTCCGAAGGGTCGACTACGCGCACGGGGGTGAGGGTGCTCGTGAGCGTCCCGTCGCCAAGCTCGCCTTTGAAGTTCAAACCCCACGCCCGGAGGGTGCCGTCGCCAAGGAGCGCCACCGTGTGCCACACCCCCGCCTCGGCAGCGGTCACCCCGGTGAGGAGACCCGTGGGGTCCGAAGGGTCGACCACCTGGACCGGCGTGGAGCTGTCCGTCGTCGTCCCGTCGCCAAGCCGGCCGTACTCGTTGAAACCCCACGCCCGGAGGGTGCCGTCGCCAAGGAGCGCCACCGTGTGAAGACTGCCCGTCGTGACCGCAGTCACTCCGGTGAGGAAACCCGTGGGGTCCGTAGGGTCGACCACCTGCACAGGGGTCCGCCTGACCGTGGTCGTCCCGTCGCCAATCTGCCCCCTCCCGTTGCCACCCCACGCCCGGACGGTGCCGTCTCCAAGCAGGGCCACCGTGTGGCCCTGGCCGGCCGCGACGGCGGTCACCCCGGTGAGGAAACCCGTGGGGTCCGCAGGGTCGAGCACCTGCACTGGCGTGGAGCTGTCCGTCGCCGTCCCGTCGCCAAGCTGGCCGCCGCGGGAGTTGTTACCCCACGCCCGGAGGGTACCGTCGCCAAGCAGCGCCACCGTGTGCCACTCGCCCGCCACGACCGCGGTCACCCCGGTGAGGAATCCCGTCGGGTCCGAGGGGTCGACCACCTGTACAGGGGTCCATTTATCCGTGGTCGATCCGTCGCCAAGCTGGCCGGCGATGTTCCAACCCCACGCCCGGAGAGTGCCGTCGCCGAGCAGCGCCATCGTGTGGGATTCGTCCGCCGAGACCGCGGTCACGTCGGCGAGAAAACCCGTTGGGCCTGGAGGGTCGACCACCTGTACCGGGGTGAGGCTGCGCGCGATAGTCCCGTCGCCAAGCTGGCCATAGAAGTTCGAACCCCACGTGCGGACGGTGCCGTCGCCAAGTAACGCCACCGTGTGGGAGTCGCCCGCCTGGACCGCGGTCGCCCCGGTTAGAAAACCCGTCGGGTCCGAAGGGTCGACCACCTGCACGGGGATGGAGCTGTCCGTCGTCATCCCGTCGCCAAGCAGGCCTCCGACTCCCCAGGCTCGTACGGTGCCGCCGAGCGGCTGTGGGTTTGCACGCCCCCCGTCTCCCGGACATGCGCCGAGACAAATCGCGAGAGCAGCAACCGTCAGCGCCCGGCCCCACCTTCCTGCCGTTCGAATCATGGCTCGCCTTCCTTCGCGCATCCGCGCCTTCACCCGCGGCGAGTTCGCTTACTATTCGCGCAGCGATTCGTGCGTTGATTATCAGGGCTTCCGCTAGAGAACGCAGCTAGGGCCAGGAGTGTAGCAAAAACGTAGACACTTCCAGGTCCTTCCGTGTCTTTCGGTGACCTTCTGTGACGGATAGCCAGTCAATCTAACTCTCGTCCAGTGTTGTAATTAGTTGTCAACAGGGGGGATACGGCTATGACTCGGATCCCGCTCGCATCGTGGAGGTCGAGGGTTCGAGTCCCTTCCGCTCCACCACGTTACGTCGCTCCCGAAAGCGAATGTAGCACGCAGCCTTTGCGGATGCCCTCCTCGTACGATCCACAAACTCTCGAGATAGGCATGCAATAGGTTCGCTGAGCCGCGAACCTAGGATGGCTCGTAGTGGTTCACGCCGTTTGTTACGAATCTTTCAGGGGTCGTTCTCGAGATGTATTTCTCGCAGTCCCTTGATCGCAGTACTCCGGATTCGACGGTCACGGGGTGTCGCTAGCGGAGTGCCACCGTGTGATGGCCGCCCCCCGCGACCGCGGTGACGCCGGTTAGGAATCCCGTGATATCCGAAGGGTCGACCACCTGGGCCGGGGTGATTGTGTCCGTGAACGTCCCGTCTCCAAGCTGGCCGTTCAAATTCAAACCCCACGCGCGGACGGTGCCGTCGCCGAGGAGCGCCACCGAGTGGGAGTTGCCCGCCGCGACGGCGGTCACGGCGGTGAGGCCCACCACCTGCACCGGGGTGGAACTGTCCGTCGGCGTCCCGTCGCCAAGCTGGCCAAACTGATTGTCACCCCACGTCCGCATGGTGCCGTCCAAAAGGAGCGCCACCGTGTGGGAGTTGCCCGCCGCAACTGCTGTCACGTCGCGGAGGCCCACCACTTGCACCGGGGTGACGCTGTCCGTGATCGTCCCGTCGCCAAGCTGGCCGTTCAAATTCAAACCCCACGCTCGGAGAGTGCCGTCGCCAAGCAGCGCCACCGTGTGGGAGTTGCCCGCCGCGACGGCGGTCACGTTGGTGAGGGACAGCACTTGCACCGGGGTGGAGCTGTCCGTGATCGTCCCGTCGCCAAGCTGGCCAAACTGATTGTCACCCCACGTCCGCACGGTGCCGTCGCCAAGGAGCGCCACCGTGTGGGAGTTGCCCGCCGCGACGGCGGTCACGTTGGTGAGGGAAACCACCAGCACCGGGGTGGAGCTGTCCGTGATCGTCCCGTCGCCAAGCTGGCCAAACTGATTGTCACCCCACGTCCGCACGGTCCCGTCGCCAAGCAGCGCCACCGTGTGGGAGTTGCCCGCCGCGACTGCGGTCACCCCGGTGAGGAAACCGGTGGGGTTCGAAGAGTCCGCCACCAGCACTGGGGTGGAGCTGTCCGTGATCGTCCCGTCGCCAAGCTGGCCGTCCATGTTCCAACCCCATGCCCGGGGGGGGGGTGGCCGGCAGCACCTCTACGAAGTGCGTGATGGTGTCCGTTGCGCCCTTGCCGTCGTCGACGAGGAAGGTGATCTCGATATCGCCCCCTTGAGCGGCCGTTCCTGCGAATAAAAGGTTCTGCGGGGAAGTACCCGTCGTCATGGTGGGGAAGGTCGTGAATCCCGCCTGCGTCTCGGTCAACGACCCGCCGGTCACCGAAGCCGTGAAGGTGAGCGTATCGGCCGCGTTGGTATCGGTCGCCATCGCGCTGAAGTCGAGGGAATCACCGACATCGATCATGGCCGTGTAGGCAGGATCCGTCCCCGAGACTGTCCCGGGGCCCGTGGGAGGACCGATGGCCGGGGCAACGTTTTGGGAGCCTTTCTTGCCCCCGCTGCTTCCGCCTCCGCAGGCGCCGACGGTCGCGGTGAAAGCCAGCGCTAGTAGAACCACCAAAGCTGTTCCGAACGTGCGAACCATATGATCACCTCCATCTCTCCGAACGGGCGAGTTTAGAGTCTCTTGATCGAACTACGCTGGATTCGACGGTCAAGCGGCGCCACTACCGGAGCGGGACCGTGTGGAAATAGCCCGCCGCTGCCGCGGTCAAGCATGTAAGGCAACCAGTGGGGTCCGAAGGGTCGATCACCTGAACTGGGGTGGTTGTGCCCGTGAACGTCCCGTCTCCAAGCTGACCATCCCTGTTCCAACCCCACTCCCGGAGGGTGCCGTCGAGCCGCTGTGGGCTCCCACGCCCGCCCGCTCCGGCAGGTTCGCTTACCGGTCACACAACGCCCCAAGCGTTGCCTCTCAGGGCGCCCCGCTAGATAGCGCTGTGAAGGCCGGGAGTGTAGCAAAAATGTAGACACTTCCAGGTCATTCCGTGTCTTTGGTGACCGTCTGTGACCGCGGCCGAATCATGCCAACTCTCGGCCAATGTTGTAATTAGTTGGTAGACAGGGGGATAGAGTAACGTCCCGGATCCCGCTCGCATCGTGGAGGTCGAGGGTTCGAGTCCCTTCCGCTCCACCAGGTTACGCCTTCGCAAAACAGGTGTGTAGCACATCAGTTGGAGATCTCACCCGGGATCGCTCGTTTTTCTTTCCGAACCATCCCACGTCTGCCATCCTGAACTGGACCGGGGTCCCCCTGCTGACTCATCAGGATAGGGTGGCACCGCCACCGGCACCCGAGGAGTTGGAACCATTGCCGCCTGGCTCCGGGGCTACGCCCCTACGCCTGTCCGCCATGGCCATGAATACAAGATAGATCGTGGTACGATGCCGGGGGTCTGGTCATTTCCGTGTGGCGGACCAGTTCAGCAAAGACTTGGTTTCTGCACACTAAAAGAGCGGCGAGATCGGATCCGCTCTACTAGGTCACGGAATCTAGGAGGAAGGCGCAAAAGTGTCATTTCGGCCGATGGGATGACCTTCCGAAACCCTTGGCTAAAGCTCCAGCGGCGGTCCCGTTATAACCATGTTGTACTTCTCGGCTAGGACTTTGGCTTTGGCAACGTAAGCCTCTGTGTCCGTAACATCCAGATCAACCGCTTCATCAAAGAACTGCTCAAATCCTGGTGGAGAAAAGATGGCGAGTATCTTGGCAGGCTTATTTCGGATCCGAGAAATGGTGTGAACCGTTCCCCTAGGGATGAGTACGAAAGAACCCTCTGACGCGGTAAAAGTGCGTTCTCCCATCAGGACGTTAATCTCTCCCTCTACCACATAGAAGGCTTCCTCCTCGGTCTTGTGTATGTGTCGTGGCGGCCCGTCACCGACTAGCTCAACTTCCAACAGTGAATAAGCGCCATCAGTGTCTCCACCAACCACCTTAAGCGTCACCTTGTGACCTGGCACCAAGACTACCTTGCCCTCTCCTGCGCTAAGGATAATTGACATGACCCATTCTCCTCATTTGATGGGACTCGAAGTAGAAGCACCAGAGCAGTTCTGAACGGGCGAGCAAGGCTACAGGGTGTGGGCTGGGCATTCAATCGGAAATTCGTGAATGCTTACTCTACTAGTCTGTCCATTAGTCTGTCTGTACAGGGAGGCGGGTATAGGCCCATGGAAATCGGCCGGATTCGACGCTCGCATCGTGGAGGTCGAGGGTTCGAATCCCTTCCGCTCCACCAGCCGTAGCCCACCGTAGCACGTAGTGCGAAGGTGGGCTACGGCTGGCAGGCCAGCATTCAGTATCTCTGCTCCGCAATGAAGGCGTAGGCGGGCCTCTTTCACGAGGCGTGAAGACTGTCTACCTTCCGGAAAGCACATCCCATCCTCACAGACACTACACCGGAATCACCTCTGACCTGCGGAAGCGCATAAGGGACCACAACTCGGGTCAGTCTCCACATACCTCGAAGTGGCGGCCCTGGAAGATCGTGTTGGCCTTGACCTTCGCGGACGAGGCACAAGCCTACGCATTTGAGCGGTATCTCAAGTCCGGACCAGGCCGCGCATTCGCGGGGCGCCATTTCTGGTAGGAGACTCTCGCCTGGACACAGTCTTGCTCCTGGGTCTTCGACGACCATCTGCCTCGACCACTCCATGGGGCTTTTTCCTTGCCCTCGACAGCCTTCTCCGCCATCCTGAACTGGTAGAGGTCACCCCTCAATTCGCTTGGACTCGAGTAGCCTCCACCCCAGGCTAGACCATCAGTCGAGGCACGCCATGATGCCGAGGGCGCATCGATTCCTGGTTCTTTGCATCGGAGTCATCGCCGCTCTCCTCGCGGCAGCCGCGCCCGCCCCGGGCTCGCTCGGCGACGACACCGACGCTGAGTGGAGGGCATACCTGCGCGAGCTCAACGGCATGAAGGACGGCGCCGCCGCCCGGGAGCGCATCGACGAGAAGGCTGCCGAACTACTCGCTCGCATCGCGAAGGAGCCCACGGCCGCGGACCGCATTCGCCTCGCCCAGTTGCTCGTGCAGTGCAAGGTCTCCCGCGTGAAGATGATCGAGAAGGGATCGGTCTCCGTGAAGGCGATCGAGCTTCTCGTGGCCGCGATTGAGGACGAGCCCGACCACATCATCGCCCGACTCACCCTCGCTCGTACCTGCCAGGCCCTGCCGGAGTTCTTCGGCCGCCGGGAGCAGGCGCGGGAGCAGTACGCCGATCTTTACGCGCGGGCACTCGAGGCGCCGGAGGCCGTTCCCTTCCCCGACGTGTACCACCGAACGGCGGAGGCCCTGAGCGCCGACGATCCCGTCGCGGCCCTCGAAGTGGCGCGCCGCGGTATCGAGCGGTTCCCCAGGGACCGGGCCCTGCAGGGCGTGATCAAGAAGCTGAAGGCCGCCGTGCCCGAGGCGCCGGAACTTGTAACGGGAGGGGAGACGGTCTCCCCCGTCCAGGCGAAGGAGAGGTTTTGGCGCGCCTTCGAGAGCGGCAAGCTTCAGTATGCCCCTCTCCGCAGGGCGCTCGCCGCGGCTGCCAGGGAACGGCCGGCCGACGCCGAGCTCGCCCTCCTCGCTGGGCTGCTCCGGCTGTGGGCCCTGACGACGCCCGGGGATGAGACCGACATGTCGAGGGGGCAGATGGCGACCGAGGCTGTCGCTGCGTTCGAGCGCGCCCTCGAGCGGAACCCGGATGACAAGCGCATCGCCGGATGGCTCGGCCCCTTGAAGGCGAACCTCGGTCGGAGCATCGGCGACGAGGCGATGGCCGCCGAGGGCGAGGCGATCCTGGATAAGGGGGTCGAGGCGTACCCCGAGCAGAACCTGTTCGGAAGGGTTATCGCGGACATGCAGTCACTCGGGGCGCTCCAGGGCGGGAAGCGCGAGGCCCGGCTCCGAAGGATCACGGACGACCTCTACCGCACGATCGAGCTCTGCGCCGGCCAGCCGATGGATCGGGAGCGCTTCCTCGTGCCGAGCAGCGCCGGAGGCGCGCGCCCCACACCCACAGCCTGCGAGGACAGCGTGAAGGCTCCGCACAACCAGTCGGGCACCCTCTTCTGGGCGGGGGATTTCTTCCTCGGCGTCGGCGAACATCGCAAAGCGGCCGACGCCTTCGGCGAGGCGCTGCGGATGGATGCCGAGGGATCGTGGCCGCATCGGGCTCTCGCCGAATCCCGACGGGAGCTGGCCGTGCTCCTCCTCGGGGGCGAACAGACCGCCGAGCCGCTCCCGCCGGCCCCGAGCAGCTGCCTCCTCTGTCACCAGAAGCGGTAGTCGCCGAGGAGTGGTCGCCGAGCTGATTTGCCTTTCGATAGAGTCGTCGGTGTGATGTTTTCTCTGTTGTCACCTCTTACCCCCTCGACCAATACGGGACGCCCCACGAGACACAGCATTCGAGGGGCCGAGGCCGGACCGGCATATCCGAACCACCCCCTCCTCACAACCATCAATCAATCCGCCGTGGGCGGTGACCCGGCCCTCCGGGCCGTTCACCGATCGGATTGTCCCCCGTCCTCCAGGAACCGAACCGGCTTCCCCGAAGTGTGGACCCGAAATACCAAGACACGACCCCCCTTGGGGCCCGTGACGGCCGTGTGCATCTTCTTGAAGGGAACGTGTCCCACCGTGCCTGGGATTCCATCGAAGGGTGGCTCGCCGTCGATCCGGATCTCGATGTCGCCCTCGAGATAGTAGTGGAACTCCTCTCCGGGGTGCCAGTGACGATCCATTTCGGTATTCGGCGGTATCTCCACGTAGCTCACAACGATCTCCCGGCCGGGCGTGAACTCCTCCGAGAGGGCGATCTTCGCAAGGTTTTCGAGATTCATCTCGGTGGGCGGTTCGTACTTCCCGGCGCTCGCGCAGCCGATGAGACCAGCGGTCAGGAAAACAATCGAGAGGGAGAGATTCGAGACGTTCATCGGGCCTCCGAAAGGAGAGGAATGAAGGGATGGATCCAACATCGAGGGAGAGACTGTCGAGTCTGCCCCGCTGCGTCAACCAGGAATTCAGGGAGATAAACGCGAGCCGCGCTGGAAGAGTCCGAGCGAGTCAGGGAGCGAGGCGGCCCCTGGGGGACAGGATAACCCGGCCCGATCCGGGTCTTCGCTCGCTGTCACCGAATGTAGCAAATTCGTAGACACTTCGAGGGCCGATCCAACCGTTCGCTGCCTCTCCGTGACCCATGCGTCATTGGAACTAAGTGTGGAGTTTCCCAGGCCATCACGTTTCAATAACTCCGAAGGCGTCGATTTTTGGAGGAACCTCTCGTGGTAGACGACGGGGACAGGATGGAAGATCAGATTGTCGACAAGCGAGATCTCGAATACGCCAACAGGGAGAAGGACGAGAAGGAACGGGCCGCCATGCTCTGCGCCATCTCTTCTTACAGGCGGCCGGACAGATTGCGAGCCGGCGATGCTGCACCCGCACTTGAATTGCCCTTTCTCGATGGCAATGGAAGGAGAAGACTTCTCCCTCAACGGAATCGGCCGTTGGTCCTCTTCTTCGGCAGCTATACGTGACCGCCCTTTCGCCGCCGGTCGGGCGCGCTCCAGGAGATGGTGGACGATTTCAAGGACCGAGCGGAGTTCTTCCTCGTATACATCTCTGAAGCACATTCGGTCGATGGTTGGCAGACGGATTCGAACGAGGCGGAGAGCATTCGAATCAAGCAGCACACGACCCTCGATGAGCGGCGGGACGCGGCCAAGCTGTGCGCCGAGCGACTGGCCTTGCGCATCCCTACTCTGCTCGATGAGATGGACAATCGGGCCTGCGAAGCCTATTCGGCGTGGCCCGAGAGGATCTACATCCTGGACCCAGATGGAAAGATCCACTTTCGAGGCGGCCCGGGCCCGTATGAGTTCGATCCTGGTGCGGCGCGTGCCTCTCTCGTCGACCTCTTGAGGGGCGTGGACGCGTAGAGTAGGAAAGGGGACAGTCACCTTTTCGAAGGTCCAATGGAACCAGAAACCAAAGGGGCGGTCTCACACGAGGCCGCCCCTGCTTGGATAAGGGGCATGCCCCGATGTCACTTGCGGAGGGAGGCGGCGTAGACGACCAGCGCCACGAGGCTGAGTGCGGGGATGCCGACGAGCATCGAGGTGTTCTCCAGGAGCCCACCGAGGACGGCCCCGACGAGGTTCGAGGCGAGCACCGTGGAGAGAGACTCCGTTGCGCGAACGGATGTAGCGAAGATCAGACCGGCGAAAAACAGGGGCAGAAGAAAGAAGGCGGCCATGGATGCGATCGCGATCGATCCCCCGCCCAGGGCCGCGCTGGCAGGAACGATCCAGTTGGCGACCAGACTCGAGGCCAGCCCCAGATAGAGAATCGGTCTCGGAATGGATCCCCACCTGGCGACAACGAGATTGGCGAGCAGGATCAGGATCAGGATCGAACCGATCGTGATCGCGCTGACCCTCCATGTGGTCCCGAAGAGGAGGCCCAGTTGCGCAATCGTACGGGTCTCGACGAGGAGAAACCCTGCGCCCAGAAAGAAGAAGTGTCGGTCGAAACGGATCTTCCCGGGGAAGAGAAGCAGGACGAGCACGACGGTCACGAGGAGCATGCCGACGGAAGCTTGAACCACCGTGGGCGGGATCTGGCGATCGGCGAGGTAGAGGAAGGGCCAGTCGTCCGTGGCCAGGGGACCCGGGGCAGCGCCGAGCGCCTCGGGAGGGACACCCACGCTGAGATCCGGCCTCTCGCTCGGGGATGGGGTTCCAGGTCCGGCGACCAAGAGTACCCCTTGGTCGTAAAAGAGCAGGGTCGAGAGTGGCGCGTGCCCGGCGGCCTGCCGGATCATCGCCTCGAGGCGAGTGGCGATCCAGGGTTGCTCGGCATAGAAGGCGACGACGAGGATTCCTTGCGGCTTCAGTCTGGCCAGGGCTTGCTCGAAGGCCTCGACCGTGTACACGAAGTTGTCGAGGCGAATATTTCCCGAGAGCGTGGAAAACAGGCTCGTCTGGGCGTCGAGCAGGCCGAAGACGATCATGTCGAAATGGTCGGTCGACTTGCGGAGGAAGGCGCGAGCGTCGTCCTCTATCAATGTCACCCGAGGGTCGGAATAGGGCTGCTCCGGATGGAGACTCCTTCCGAAGTCGATGATGAGCGGGTCGATCTCCACGGCAGTGATCTTTTCCACCCCTGCCCGAAGAGCCGCCGCCACGTCGTTCCCTGCGCCCGCGCCGACGACCAGGACATGGGCCGGTTTGTCCAGCGTGTAGGGGAAGTTGTAGGCGTAGAAGGCCTCCCTCCACCGGGCGATTCCATACTGGCTCACCTCCTCCTTTTCGGGCGTGAGATCGAGGAGGCGCTGATAGTAGAGGTTCTGAACCCGGAGGACCCACCCGGGATCATGGGACTCTCCGTCGGGCGTTCGCACTTCCTCCATGCGGTGGATCTCTATCTTGTTGTAGGGGCTCCACAAGGTTCGCCCGTCGGTTCCAGTGTCCGCCCTGGCCATCGCTACGCAGGCCACCACCGCCACGGCAGTCGAGGCGAGCCGAAGCCACCAAGGTGGGCCGAGATAAAGAAGGAGAATCCCCAGCGCGATCGCTGCCCAGATCCAAGGGGGAAGCGAGAAGGCTCCCAGGATGAAGAAGATAAGGATCCCCGCCAGGGCCCCGGCGACGTTGACCGTATACGCATGAAGGGAGCGAAGGCCCTCCATGTACTCTCCGGCAATCTGGCCGAGAGGGACCGTGGTAAGGACGACCATGGCGAAGACGGCCCCGATGGTCAGGAAGAAATCCACCACTTCCGTCGCCGAGGACGCAACCTTCACGCCGAGATTCAGTTCGGGCCCCGCAGGTCCCGTGAACCCGATCCCGTCGGGGAGTCCAAGAAACGTTCCCAGAAGGAGTGTCGCAGATAGAAGGATGACAGCCAGGGGATAGGTGCTGCGGCGACGCTTTGCGAGGGCAAAGCCAAGCCCCAGCCCCAAAAAGCAGCCAATCAGGACGAGGTTCTTGACGTGTGCCAGCGGGCGAACCTGTGCGCCGAGCCATCGGATCAGGACCAACTCGACGAACAGTCCCACGCCGGAAAGGATGAAAAGGTGAAGTGCGCGGCTCCGCGCGGAGTATCGGGCGACCTACTCGCGCCGAGTCGCCCGGTCCGCCTCGAACAGAGACATTGCCTTCCCCCACATGGCCCGCAGTCATTCCGCGTTCGAGCGTATCAGGATCTAGCTTGTACCTCCAGGGCCCGATCAACCTGAGACGCTGTCCGTCGAGGTAGTCACCGGGCGAAGAATGGCGTAACTTCATCAGGGGGTGATCGACCTGGAATCGTCTCGGGGGGCGGGCGCTCTGGGTCCCGGACAGGCGTGGCCGATCCTGTATCGGCCGTAATTCGGAGGCATCACGTATGTCGCGTATCCTGATCACGTCGATGGCACTGGCTCTTCTGGCGAGCGCAGGGAACCGTGGAGAGGTCAAGTGGTCCATCGACGCGCCCGCGGAGAAGATCCCCGATGGCAAGCTTCGCGGAGAGATTTTTGGCAGGGACATCGGCGAGTTCATGGCCACCTTCAACGATCAGGCGATCACGATCCAGTCCAAGGAGAAGGTAGAAGGCTGGCCTGCCTCGAAGCTGATCATCTTCGCGGATAGGGATGCCAGGTCCAAGGAGATCGTCGTGACGCCGAAGTCGGAGGGGATGCTCCCTCATGTGCACATGAACTCGGCCATCGAGGGGCGGGGCTTCCCGGGCACCCTCATGTACACCGAGATGTACTCGATGCGGCTCGTCGCCAAGGAGATCGGGGACAGCCTCGACTGCCAGATCCACCTGTCCCTGCCCGACTACAAGCACACCTTTCTGGCGGGCAGATTCACGGCGAAGAAGAACTGAGGATCTGCGAGCAAGAGACGGAAGATCTCTTGCAGGGAGTCCTCCAGCGTGGGTAGCCTTATGCCCCTCGAACCGGGATAAGAGACTCGATGCGAGGCCTTTGGTCGTCTGGAGGTTGAAGATGCAGTCTGCAGTTTGTTTCGCCATCGTCTCCTTGTTGATTTCACTTCCGGCGTTGGACGGTGAGAAATCCGTTTGCAAACTCGACGGGAAGCCGATCGTCTTCTCGGGGGAGCCGATTCTGGGGTTACCCAAAGGGATCAGCGGCACGATCGAGGCGAAGGAGATCAAGGCGACGTTGATTGGCGAGGAGGTGGTGACCATAAACGGCACGGAGTTCAGGGCGTACGGCGAGAAGGTGGAGGTCGACGGCCGAGCCTTCCCTGTTGCCTCGGGGGAGACCCTGCGCATTACCGAGAAAGGCATTTTCGTTCTCCCTGCGAGAGGCGCCAGGAGAAGGGGATCGATGTACGTGCTCAACGGTAAGAGCATCCTGATTCACGGATATCAGACCGTCACCTTCCCGGAAGGATTCGATTGGAAGATCCGGGCGAGCGGGATGAAGGCGACTCTGGTCGGGGACCACGAAGTGCGCTTGAACAAGACCCGGATCCGAATTCGTGGCGACGAGGTGGAGATTAATGGCAGAAACTATGGGGTTGCGAGAGGATTCGGATACGAAGATCTGGAAATAGGCTTCCGCATCCTAGCGGAAGATGACCTGTTGCCCAGCGACGAAGGCGGGGTCGTCTGCACTCTCAACGGCAAGGAAATCGTGATCTCCGGCCGGCGAACACTCACGATCCCGGAGGGCATGCACGGCACGATCGAGGCGGAGAAGATGATGGTTACCTTGAACGGTGAAGAAGAGGTAATCGTCAACGGCCGAATACTCAGGGCGTATGGAACAAAGGTGGAGGTTAACGGAAAGGTGTTTTCCGTCAATGATGACGTGGAAATCCTCGAGATCATGCCCAATGGAATCATCGTCCACAACAGACTTGACATAGATCCGCACAAGTCCATTTACCGACTCAATGGCAAGAGGATCGCTCTCGCGGGCAAGCAGAAGCTTGAGATTCCGGAGGGAGTGCGTGGCAAGATCGATGCAACGGTCATCACCGCGACGTTGGCGGGCACGGGGGAAATGCTGGTGGATCAGACGCGGTTTCGCACCGACGGGGACTATGTGCTCATGAACGGCAAGAAGATCCCCGTCCAGGACAGTGAACGGCTCGAGTTCTCCGACGAGGGCTTCCAGATCATCAGCCTTGAGCGCGAATCGAAGAACCGCGGCAAGAAGAAGTAGCACTGAATCGGACCTGAGACGATCGATGATGTCGAAGACAAAGACGGTACCCGCCTACCTAGGGGAGGCCCCTGCGGATCGTCGACCGGCGCTTCTCGAGGGTCGCAACTTCACCAGGAAGTCTCTTCGCAAGTAAAGACACTCCCCGTCGACGTCCTCACAGACGTAGTAGAGAACATAACCGGAGATCATGAGAGGTTCGTCGTCCATGGCGACGCCATCGTAGTGGGCCTCGAATTCCACGCGGCGGGTCTCGGTGGATGTCTCCTCGGCGGCCTTCGGGATCGTGAAAGACCTGTCATCGAGCCGGACGCCCTCGGGCGGATCCAGCCAGATCACTGTGTCTCCCGCCTCGTTGTTCCAGTGGCCTTTCTTCTCTTCATTGGGACGGAGACTCAGGTAGGCTCGCGCCGCGACATGCTCATTGTCGGTGGACGGGGCCACAGTGATTTCCAGGTTGATCAAGGGCGATGAGTCGCGCCTGATGCGTCCCTCCGGATCCGGACCCGATTTCTCCGCGCCGTCTGGACCCAGTGTCTTACCCGGTCCGGCCAGTTCCGCTCCGCTCGGCTCGACACAGAGAGGGGACGGCTCATCCCCACGGCGCGTGATCTCTTCCCTTGCCTTCTTGACCCAGGTGTAGAACGGATAGGGCTTGTCCGGTCGAGGTCCGTACTGCTGTATCCGCCGTCGCCAGATGTACTGGTCAGGGTCGCCGTCGAGCGCGGCTAACCATGCGTCGATGCTAGCCTGGAAGTCGCCGGGCTGTCGATGACTGGATTCTGACCTGCGACGCAGCGCCACGCCCAGCCGAAACCGCGCTTCCGGTGGGCCGCCGCCGTCCGCCGCGCGGCGGTAGGCTTCCACACATCGCATCAGATCGGCTTCGGCACCCCGCAGGAAGAGCCAATCACCGTAGGCCGTCCAGTCCGCCGCCGATCGGGTCTCGGCCTTGCTCGATTCGATCGTTTCGATCTTCCCGTCCAGGTCGGGGGCCACGGGAGGAGGGGCCGGCTCCTGCGGCGCGGGATAGCTCGTCGAGAGAAACTCCGCCAGGTCCCCGGGTCTCGCCCTCCTGTTGCGGATGATGCCGTGCTCATCGATGAGAAAGGTCATCGGCACGCTGGAGAACCCCAGCAGATTGAGCGAATCGACGAGAACCGGCCAATCCATCTGGTGCCATTGCATGAAGAGGCGGCAGCGATCGGGGTGTTGCTCCTGGATCAACCCGGCGACCTGGACCTTACCCTCTTCCACCAGGCTCTGGGTCCTCGCGTGCCACCCGGGCACGTGCCGCCGGCAACCGGCTCACCAGGAGGCGAACACGTGGAGGATGAGCTTCTTTCCACGAAACGAGGAGACGCTCCGCATCTTGCCGCCTCCCAGGCTCGGTAGGAAGATCGCCGGAAAATACTGACCGACACGAAGATCCATGTCTTCCGCCTTCGACGACCCCGAAAGAATGATCGAGAGGAAGAAGACGACGGAGGTCAGAGCTGTCCGGATCATGTCTCCCCCTCCACTATTCGCTCCTCGCCGCCGTCACCATGATCTCGACCAGAGCGTCTCTCGGCAATCGAGCGACCTGCACGGCGGCCCGGGCGGGGGGATCCTCCTCGAAGTAGGAGGCATAGATTTCGTTCATGGCTGCGTAGTCGCCGAGGTCGGAGAGAAACACCTGGCTCTGGACGACGTTATTCAAGGAAAAGCCTGCCGCGGCCAAGACCTCGCGGATATTCCGCAAGACCTGGTGCGTCTGCTCCTCGATGCCCCCCCTGACCATCTTACCCGTGCTCGGGTCCAGGGCGATCTGGCCGGATAGATAGATCGTTGCGCCGATTCGAACCGCCTGGGCGTAGGGGCCGATAGCGGCGGGGGCGTTGTCGGTAGAGACCTGCTCACGCTCGATCGGCGTGGCGGCGCATCCCGAGACGGACAGGATCGCGCCAAGAACCGTCGCAATTCCCTTCATGATCTTCGCCGTCATTTCTTGATGACGGCCTCCATCGCCTCCGTGAACCGATCGATCTCCTCGAGCGTCGTATAGACGTTTGGGGTGACACGGATGCCCTCGAACTCGTCGTGCTTGATCGGTGTGACGATGATCCTGTGGTTCTTCCAGAGAGCCTGGGTGAGCTCCCCCGGATCGACTCCGTCGATCTGGACGTTCGCCAGCCCACAGGCGAATCCCGGCTTCAGGCTGGTGTGGAGCCGAACGCGATCGTGCCGGAGAAGCTGTTTGGCCCAGCGGTCTCTCAGAAAGACGAGGCGGGCTTCCTTTCGCGCCGCCCCGATACCCTGGTGGAAGGTCAGCGCCTCGGCGATCGCCAGGTAGTTCGCCGCCGGGTGGGTGCCGATCTCCTCGTACTTTCTGATATCCTCGTCCATCGTTTCCGAAGCCGCCATCATCGGCCAGAGGGCCTTTATCTTGTCCTTCTTCACGTAAAGCATTCCGGTGCCGTGAGGGGCGAACAGCCACTTGTGGAGGCTCGTGGCGAAATAGTCGCACTCGAGATCCTCTTGCGTGAATTCAAAATGTGCGAAGGAGTGGGCGCCATCCACAATCACAGGGATGCCCTTCTTCCGCGCCATTCGCACCACTCCCCGGACGGGCAGGATCTGACCGGTCAGGTTGATAGTGTGACACATCAGGATGACCCTGGTCTTCGGGGTGATGTTCTGCTCGAAGAGGTCGACGACCTCGGAGGGGTTCTCGGCGGGGACCGGGATCGAGAACTGCTTCAGCACGATGCCCTCGCGACGCCCCCGCTGCTGAAACGTCGTGATCATGCGACCGTAGTCCTGGTTGGTCGTCAGGACCTCATCCCCGGGCTTCAGGTCGAATCCGAGCTGGCAGATCTGGAGCCCCTCCGAGGCGTTGCGGACCAGAGCGATCTCTTCCGCGTCGCAATGGAACGCCCGGGCCAGTCGCTGGCGAACAGTCTCCCGTTGCGGCTCCAGGATTCGCCACATAGTGTAGGCAGGAGCCTCATTGGAGTAGGCCAGATGGCGGCCCATCGCCTCCTGGACGATCGCCGGTGAGGGGCTCACGCCGCCATTGTTCAAGTTCACGAGGCTGCGATCGACCGTGAAGGCCTGCTGCACCTCGAACCAGAACGATTCATCTTCCGCCACTTCCAGAGGTGTCCCTGGATAGTCAGCCAGGGCCTCGAGCGCCCTACGGATCCCCAGAGGATCCAGCAGAGCGATCGCCGTGGCCGCGGCGGCCGGCTTTCCGATCGCCCCGAGGAACTGCCGACGTGTGTACATAGGCCCCTCCCCTGATTATTGAGGTCGAATGAGCGCGCGACGGGCTGAGATTCTAATCAGATACAGAAACGAGGTCACGTATGGGCGCCTCGAGGCCCTCATCGATCATCTTGGCGGGGAGCTCCGGCTTTCGGGTGAGGACTCTCTTGCGGAAAGGGCTCCAGAGGAGCTTGAAGATGTCGGAGAACTTCATGTAACGGCTGAATCTCCGGAGGAGCTTGAAGGTCTGGATGGGTCGACGGAAGGCCCGATGGGCGAACAGGAGGAGATATCCCTTCTGTCGGGCTCGATTGATCACCTCACCCGGGAGAACGGTCGGATCGACGTCGGAACACTTGAACCACTTGTACCAA
>JAPUJT010000042.1 GCA_027296055.1 Planctomycetota bacterium
CTCCTCGATCTCGCCCAGGGCTGCCACGACCATGTGATCCCGCCGCTTCCGCCAGGCAGTCGCCCGGCACTTATCGCTACAGAAACGGCCCTCTGGCCGCTTCAGCTCAAAGGGTGTCCCGCAGGTCGCACAGAGCATATCTTGTCCTCAGCATGCGTTCAAACGCTTATTTGGGCCAAAAAAAGACCCGTCTCAGACCAACCCCTTACTCGGCCCTAGGATCTCGATGGGCCTCTTCGGAGCCTTTTTCACCTGCTCGCACGCCCGGCACAGCGGGCATCTCTCACGTTGCGGGTTTCGTCCTCAGAGGTATGGAGGACGGGATGGAGGTTGTCGGGATTGTGCGCCACGCCTATGCCTCGCTAACGGAAGTCCTGCGGGAAGTAGGCCCCCCGTCCCACGATCGCGGATCTCACGGTCTCCTCCGCCTCGTGCTTCCGCTCTTCCTCAGTCCGGTCCGCCTGCTCTTGGGTCAATACGCCTTGATCCCCGCTGACGATTATGAGTGGAGGCAGCGCCGGACGATCCAGCGCGGCCACACACGCCATAGCGAGAGCGACAATGGCATCGATCTTCTTCGAGGCCTTCTCCTTTGCGATTCGCCAGCCGCGAGGAGATTCCACCGCGACCGTGTTCAGGGCCTGGACTCGCAGTTCCTCGCTTGGATATAGGCGGATGTTTCGACCGTTGAGCAGTTCAAAAAGAGCTTGACCCATCCTAGTTGTATTCGCGGTCGTCTGTGGGAACTCCCGGATCGGCAGACCGGCTGCCTTGAGCGTCGTGATGCTCCGGTGCAACTGAAATGGGTCGCAATAAATGGCCCGCACGTGATACCGCTCGTGGACCTCCCGGAGGTAGGCCTCAATGGTCGCCTCTAAGTCGAGTGGCTCGTTGGCGGAAGGGCGCCAGATTCGGTGTATGGCGAGCCGGAACTTCTCTCCGTCCCGGATAATGCCGACAACGGCGGCGGTGTCCCCTTTGATTGCTCCGTCCACTCCGAGGTACAAGGCACACTCCTGCGTGGGGAGGAGGGGCGAAAGGTTCTTGTCCACGCACGGATCAAAGAACTCTGGCGTGATGAAGGTAGTTTCAGCTACGGTCCATCGGTTCTCGTGGAGGCGAAGGTAAGCCGACGGTCGCAAGCTGCGTCGCTGCGCCGCGTAATACTCGGGCGTCTGCCAGGGCATGCGTGCCTCGTGGTCGCAGTAAACAAAGAGACGTGCCTCGCAGTTCGCGTAGATCGGAAGGTCTGGGTGAATCCGTTCGCCCTGGCCGTCAGGATGCTCCTCCTTGCCGACGCCCTGGCGGTAAAGATCCCAGAGCAACTGTGATTCCCCTTCCCATCCGGCATAGGTGGTGATGAACCGGATGCTGTTGCGCCGGGTCGGGACAGGCGTCAACTCCTCCCACAGCCGCCGCGAGGACTCTGAGATGTAGCCCCACAACTCATCCCATGAAGTGAACCCATGATTCCCCCCGGCCTCGCCACGGTAGTCGGAAGAAATGGCCTTCACCTCGGTCCCGTTTGAAATGAAAACTCGAGCTACCTGCACCTCAGCACTTTGTGCGAGCTGTGGATTGTGGCGAATCAGGCCGACCATCGCCTTGAAGACCCTACTGACGGCCTGCTCAAAATCATTGGCGACGAGAGGGATCTCGTTGGGCGCCTCCTGCGTGAATGCCCACCACAGGGCCAGCGCGGCGTTGATCGTCGTCTTGCCGCTTTTCTTGGGGCAAGAGAACATGATCGTGTCATACGCTAGCCGTTCCTCCTTGTCGAAGGTGAAGGCGAGCCGGAGAATCTCGCGTTGATGGTCCAGGAGATAAAAGGGCCGACCCAGCTCGTTCTTTTGCACGAGGTCATCAATGAAGGCAACCGGATCGGTCGCATATCGGAGTAGGTCATTCACCTTTATCAGATGCTCCACGTTGTGCGGCCTGGATAAGTTTGGCGAGATCTTTTTCCCCGTGCCCGTTGCCGGATCCGCCACCGAGAACGCGCAACGTCGCAAGAAATAGACCGGCCGTCTTGCGAATCGGGCTCGAGTTCTTCTTCTGGGCGGTCCTCTCGGCCGAGCGAAGTTCCACGTAGTCCATGTAGAAGTCAGCGGCAATCGCAGTCAGCGCACGGCCAAGGCCATCCCGGGGAGGATAGCGGGTCGCAATGTCGTTGTATCCGTCCGCCCATCGGCGCGCCGTCTGCGTCCGATGGTCTCGGTAACGGCGGGGTTTGTTGTCAGCAAGGATTCTCGGCATTAGATCTTCACCTCCACCCCCATTGTCCTGTGCCGTCTCGGGCAAATCAAGGGGACCCACGCCTGTTCTCGATTACGTAAGCATCAAGATCCGAAGGGATCAATCGTACGCAGCGGCCAATCCTAACAACCGGCAGCTTGCCCAGCTCGATCAATTGCCAAGTCAGGCGAACGCTTACCTGGAGGTACTCAGCTACCTGCGGGACGGTCAGAAGCCGAACCTGACCTGTGTCTTGTGCGGACTGGGGGCGGTCATTGACCACAGTGTTAATCACCGGTTTCACCCCGCTTGCACCGCTGCTTGCACTAGCGCGGAGCCTTTCGGCAGCCGCTGCGAGCGGCCTGGGGTCCCCTGCGGTCGAATTAGATGGTCGCCGCATGACCACTACCCACAGTTAACATGCTTAACCTGATTAACCTTCTCTCCCCCAGAGGTTTTGAGAGAAAAAGAAAACAAGGAAAATACAAAACGGTGAAACATGTTAATCAGGTTCATCATGTTAAGCTGCCCTCTCCAGCTTCCACAGGTGCCGGTTGTTGTCCGACCCCGCTTCGACGATACGATAGCCAGCAAAGACCCGTTGCTTGTGTTTGGCTAACGCCTTGCCCAGCTGGGTCTGGAGCGACCGGTCTGTCCCATCCTTCAGTCCGAGGTCGATGCCATCCTCCTGATCGGTGAGGGGGACGATCAGGCGGAACAGCTCCTTGGTGCCCACAGGCTGGTCCTCGTGCTTCGCCCACCATCGCTCGACGAAGGCCCGCCAGCCCTTGCCCTTCCTATCCGACTCGCGGTAGACCTCGCGTTGGTTCTCCAGGAACCCCTTGATGTCGCAGACCTCCAGAATGCCCCCCATGACGGCCCGCCAATCCTCGAAGCTCCCGAGCTGTGGCTTGGTCTTGTGCTTATCGGAGAGCAGGGGCTTCCCGGCGGTGATCCACCGCTGGATGAACACGAGGCACGCGCACACGATCCGCGCCCGGTTCTCTTGCACCCACCGCTTGAGCTTCTGATGCCGAAAGTCGGTGCGCTCCCAGGGGAACTCGGTGCGGGCGTCGATGCGGATGCGGACCACCCGGCGGGCCATCTGCGCCCCCAGCTCTGGGTTGTTGCCGGTGAAAATCCAGACGGGCTTGGCGATCCCGGTCACCATCTCGGTCTTTCCCAGGAGGCGGTCCTCGTATTGGCCGCTCACAATGATCGACGCGAGCGACGACGAGTCGAGAATCCGCTCCAGGTTATCGATCAGGACCACCGACGGCCCCGTGTGGAGCTTGGCCGTTAGCCGCTTCCGGTTCTCGTCCTCGTCGCGCCCTTCCGTCATGGATTTGGGCCAACGACCCAGGGCGGGATACATCAGGACCTCGGCCATCAGGGACGCCCCGGTCCCAGGTGTCGGCTTCTCCAGCAGGTGGCCGGGGGTTGGCCCCGGTATCATTTCCCGGACGTAGGGGAGCAACAGCAGGGCGACGGAGTGCGCCCGTTCGGCATCGCCGGTGAAGGGGAAGTCCCCCAGGAGATCGCCCAGGATTATGTCGCGGCTCAGCTGGAACTCTTGATCCGATGGGTTGGCCGGGATCGAGAGGATGTCGAATCCCGGAGCCGGAACGTAGATCAAACCGTGGTGATACCCCGGCTCGCGGTGCAGCACGCCCTCGCAGTCGTAATACGGGGCCTCGACGATACGGTGCAGTGGCCGGAGCGGAAGGTCAAAAATCGCGAGCATATTTCGAATGACATCCATGGGCGGGCGGGCTGGCACCTCGACCGTTTTCTTTCCAACACGCCGACGTACCACCCATTGGGCACAACGGGCGACGAAATCCCGAACCTCCTCCGGCTCGATGCGGCGAATCACCGGGCTTCCGCTCTCGTCCATCTTGATGTGAACCGGCTGCATGCTTTTCCGAAAAATGCGCGGGGGATCGTTCACCGCGTGCAGGGCGGTCCAGGCCAGGTCTGATATCTTGGCAAGATCGCCTTCCCCCGCATCGAGCTTGGGGAGGTCGCTCTCCCTTTCAACGGCTAGACCGAGGTACTCACGAATCTTTGCGGTCGCTTTGTCTCCGATGAGTTCGCTGGCGGTGGGGCCTCCCGTGGCGGGGTCTCCATCCTGCAACTTCCTCGCAGTATTCTCAACGATCTTCCCCCGCTCAGGCCACTCCTCGTCATCGGCGACCCTGGCGGCATTCATGATGAACTTGGCGACGAATCCCTCATCCCGGTTGCCACGCAGGAGCATGCCCGCCACGGCGAGGGCCAATGTGTTTCGGATACGGGAGTCTTTTCCCGGCCATGCGCGGGCCAGGACTGTGCACGCGGCAAAGGTACCAACGGCGTCGAGGAGGGTGTCGGCCATCACTTCCGCAGGGTCGCCCTCGGCGTCCCATTGATAGACATCGCCTTCGGGGTGGACGGATGGGGGAAGTAAGGTCTGGGTCCCGGTGGAGCGCAGTTCGATGATCTTCTTTGCTTCGCCATCGGTATAGCCCTTGGGCTTGCCGATTGAACTCTTGAACCAATAATGGGATCGTTGCCGAGTCCGACGTCCATGGATCATCCCAGTCTTGGGCAAGTAGTCGGACGCGAGGGCCATGGCTTCATCACAGTCGAGGTCTATATCAATTAAGCCGCCTGACGGTTCCCCGCACAGTACCCCGATATTCGACCGGCCATTAAAGTATTGTGGAAGATCGTCAAGCGTGAGGCGCAGCTCAGGCCATCCGTCAATTACCGGCCCCTTAGCTCGATATGGGACCGGGATCGGACTCCAGCCCCGGCTCAGAATTCGTTCGGCGGCGTTGAGGCAACTCATCGTGCGCCCCTGACTGCCGCACGGAGCCACGCCGCAGCGGCGTTGACCAACTGCATCGTCCTCGTCTCGCCCCCATGATCGGGATGGTGGCCCTGGGCGAG
>JAPUJT010000043.1 GCA_027296055.1 Planctomycetota bacterium
CTCGTGAACTCGCCCCACATCCGGTCGCTACTCGAGGAGGGGAACATCAGGGACCTGGACAAGGCGATGGCCAAGTCCTCCTCCTACTATCGGATGCAGACCTTCAACCAGTCCCTCGCCGCCCTCGTGCAGGACCATTTCGTCACCGAGGAGGAGGCCCTGGGCTTCTCCTCGTCCCCGGACGATCTCAAGAGAGCCATCCGTGGCGTCGGCAGTGGCGCGGCCGGTATCGAGATGGGCATAGGAATTCCCGGCTCCGCCTCCCCGGAGAAGGCCACGGGAGGGAACACGAACATACTCCAGAAGCTTCAGGAGATGGACGAAGAGGTCGCCTCTGCCCGCAAGGACGAGAAGAAGAAGGCTCCCCCCGCCGAGGGCCGTCCGCGGATCAACCGCGGCTTCGATCTATAAGAGTTTCATGACGCGCACCAAACTCCCCCCGGGCCTTTTCTAGCGCGCCCCAAGATCAACCGCAGCCCCAACTTGCACATCCGAGTTTCGTGACGCGCACCAAACTCACCTATCGAGAGGCGAGTTTCATGACGCGCACCAAACTCACCTACTGTGCTGGAGTTTGTGGGTGTATCGATTCGGAGAGGATCTAGGCGATGGACTCGAGCAAGGGCCGGAGGCGCTGGCTGCGCATCGGATGCTGCAGCTTGCGCAGGGCCCGGATCTCGATCTGTCGAACTCGCTCGCGGGTGACCTTGTAGACCCGGCCCATCTCCTCGAGGGTATGCGGCCGGTTCCCCGAGAGGCCAAATCGCAGCCTTATCACGTCTCGCTCTCTGGGCGAGAGGGTCTCGAGGACAGATTCCAACCTCTCCCGCAGGAGATCCGTGGAGACGGTCTGTGTGGGAGGCGCGAACGACTTGTCCTCGAGTAGGTCGATGATGTTCCCATCATCTCCCTCCACGACCGGACGGTTCAGGGATATCGGGGTTCTCGTCACCTGCAGGACACGCTCCGCCTCCCCCTGAGGCATGCGCATCGACTTGGCAACTTCCTGCATGTCAGGGCTACGCCCGAGGCGCTGGGAGAGCTTCTTGGACTCCTCCTTCACCTTCAGGTAAGTCTCGGTCACGCAAAGCGGCAGGCGAATGATTCGAGTCTTCTCGGCGATCGCCCGCGCGATCGACTGCTTGATCCACCAGGTGGCGTACGTGCTGAACTTGTAACCCTTCGTATGGTCGAACTTCTCGACGGCTCTCATCAGGCCGGTGTTCCCCTCCTGGATCAGGTCCAGGAACGAGAACCCGCGATTCCGATACCGCTTCGCGATCGAGACGACGAGGCGAAGATTGCCGCTCGACAGCCGCTCGGTAGCGATTCGATAGACGCCGAAGTCCTTGTCGATCCAATCGACTCTGGCCTGCAGCTCTCTCGGGCTCTCCCACATCTTGCCCAGCAGCCGGTCCAGATCGTGCTTCCGCCGCTCACGCAGCTGATTCTGGCCCTTCTGCTTCCGGAGGTCACGGACCTCCCTCTTCAGGGACTGTATCCGCAGGGCGGTCTCGGAGAGCTTCCGCTTCCAGTACAGAATCTGTCGGAGATTGATCCCGTACGGCTCGAATATGGTGACAGCCCTCTCGAGACGCCGGGCCATCCGGGTCTTGAGCGGCTCCACCTCGTTGCGTCCGAAGTGACCGAAACGAATCTTGTCGAAGTCCTGGGTGTTGAGCCGGGTGATTCGACGGAGCGCCTCGATATCCTTGCCCATACGCTTTTCTGCCGCCGGCCGTGTGTACCTGCCCGGGGAGTCGAGCTTCAGCGTGCGGTCGAAGATCAGCTCACCCGCCTGCACCTGCTCCAGAAGCCGGACGCCCTGAACCGCACCGAGGCGGGACGAGAGGATTCGGCGGCGGAAGGAGGCTCGCGACGCATGGACTCGCGTGCTCAGCTCGACCTCTTCCTCGCGTGTCAGCATCGGGATCTTCGACATGCCAGCGAAATAGGCCTTCACCGGATCCTCGAGTCGCGCGGCGGTCACTGCCGTCTCCTCGGCGGGATCCTTCGCGATGGCCCTGTCATTTTGCCGTGACTCCGTTCGATCGTCGATGATGTCGACCCCCATCTTCGCGACGCGCGCGATCAGCTTGTCGAGGCGCTCGGGGCTCTGGAAGGCCTCGGGCGCGACTTCCTGGATCTCCTCGAATGAAACCGAGCCGCGAGACTTGGCTTCATCCAGAAGCTTTTCCAGCGAAAGCTGTTTTTTGGTGGACATGCGAATTATCTCCCGAAGGACCCCGCCCTCCCCCTGAACCGCTATAACGGCGCGGAGCCCTCGGACAGTCAAGTATTCTATCGGGGTCCACCCCCTGCATCAAGGGAGAATCCAGATTGTAATTTCAGTCCCGACCGACCACGGAAGTCCAAATTGCGTTTGCACTTGGGGCAGACTATAATCACATCCCGCCCATGGAAAGACGTCCGCTAGCCTGCCTCGTATTCGCCGCGCTCGGTTTCGCCTTGCCGGCAGATGCCCATCCCCAAGGGGTGTATTCCCCTCACGATCAAGGCCTGCAGATCCGCGGGGGCGTCCTCATTCTCGACGCGCAGACCGACCTCAGCGTCGACGGCCGCGTCCTGAAGGGGAGCGTCATCAGCTTGGAGGATGACCTCGGGTTGCCCGGAGAGCCCTCGATACCGTACTTCGAGCTCGCCTACGGCGTCGCCTTTCGGCTGCATTTCGGATTCATGTACAGCGTCCGGGAAGGCGACGAGAGGCAG
>JAPUJT010000044.1 GCA_027296055.1 Planctomycetota bacterium
GCGTTCAGCATGATCTCCACGCACATCAGCATCACGATCAGATTCCGTCGGGTCAGGATGCCGAGGAATCCGATGACGAACAGGGCAGCGCTCAGATAGAGGCAGTGGTCCAGGGGGATCACGTGGGCCTCCTTCGCGCCAGCGAAACGGCGCCGACCATCGCAGCGAGAAGGAGCAGCGAGAGGACCTCGAGAGGGATGGCATATCCCATGTAGAGTGCCGCTCCCACGTCCTTGATCGATCCGGTGGCCACCCCACGGACGACGGCAGGAGGACCTGCATGAGCGATGGCCAGGGCGATCTCGCCGAAGAGGACCACGGCTCCGGCGAGGGCAATCGGGCCTGGCCTCGGACGATAGAGATCCTCCTCGCGTAGTCGAATCAGCATCACCACGAAGAGGAAGAGGACCATGATCGCACCGGCATAGACGAGGACCTGGATGGCGGCGAGGAACGTCGCGCCGAGAAGGGCGAAGATGCCGGCCTGCAGGAAGAGCGCCGCGACGAGGTAGCCCGCGCTGTAGACGGGGTTTCTCGAGAGCACGACGGCCCCTGCGAGAAGGACGAGGACGGAGCCAAATATGTAGAAGAGGACGAGATTCAATGGGGAATCCAATGGGGACAGTCACCTTTGTCACGCGTGGATCCGGGGACCGTTGCCGAGATTATAGGTGGGTGGTCAGGAATTGAAAGGCGACGGTCCTTATTTTCCGGCCGCCGCCTCCAGGGGGCCTAGGATCGATTCGGGGACCGGGACCGCCCCCAGGCCGAAGCGCTTCCCGCGGGGCTTCCCGTGATAGTCGGAGCCTCCCGTCACCAGCAGGCCCTTGTCAGCAGCGAGGTTGGCGAACCGTCTGGCCACGCCCTCGGAATGATCCGGGTGGTAGGCCTCGATTCCCATCACGCCCGACGCAATCATGAGATCGACGAGCCCCTCCCGGCCGTAGAGTCCGGGGTGCGCCAGCACCGGGACGGCGCCAGCCTCTTTCATCCGGGCGATCCCCTCCGACGGAGAGACCTTGACGCGGGGCACGTGGCCCGGCTGGTCCCGGCCGATGTACTTCCGGAACGCCTCGTCCTCTTCCTTGATGTAACCGTGCTTCACCAGGGCGCGCGCCACGTGGGGGCGTCCAAGCGTGCCTTGCTTTCCTTCGACGACGACGTCCTCCGGGGGGATGTCGACACCGATCGACTTCAGCTTCTCCAGCATCTTGTAGATCCTGGCGATCCTCGCCTCCTTCTGCTCCTGGAGGAACTCCTGAAGGGCTGGAGACGTCCGATCGAGGAAGAAGGCGAGCACATGCACCTCTCTCTCCATGGCGTAGACCGAGAGCTCGATGCCGGGAATCAATCGGAGGCCCAGCTGTTCCGCCGCCTCGGCAGCCTCGTCGAGACCCGCCGTCGTGTCGTGATCTGTGACGGCGATGATGTCGAGACCGACCTCCTTCGCCTCCGTCATGAGCTCTGTCGGAGTCTGAATTCCATCGGAGCAGGTCGTGTGCGTGTGCAGGTCAATCTTCATCCGAATCTCCAACGATCTCCAACGATGGGGACAGGCTCGCCTGGAAGGAATCGGGAAGTATAGCAGGGGATTTGTCCCAAGTCACCGCACGGCCCGGCGGCTGTGCTATATTGGTGGCTCGCCAGACCGGGGGGGGTGTGATGACCTGGGTAGTTCCAATCCTGATGCCTCTGATCCTCGCAGTCGGGTCCGCCGAAGGTGAGGAGATCTCCTTCAGGCTCACTTCTCCGACCGTCCTGCTCGCGGGAGTGCGGGTCGGAGATGCTACGATCGAAGCGGTGGGGCCGGACGGCGAGATCCTCGCCACGTTCCAGGAGACCGTGACGATCCAGGGGATAGATACGGACCCCCGGGGCCAGCCGCTAGCCTTCATCGACGGCGTTCTCAGCTTGAGCGATGTCCATTTCACCGCCTCCACGGTGACGATTCGATGGGACGGGTCGGAGGCGTCGTTCACCGTGAGGCGCATCCTGGCCATCCTCGTCCTCCTCCCGCCTCTCCTGGCGATCGGCCTGGCGATCGCGACCCGGGAGGTGCTGCTCTCCCTCTTCGCAGGCATCTGGCTCGGAGCGACCCTCATCGCGCGGTACAACCCCGTGGCTGGCTTCCTCGCGAGCCTGGACCATTACATGGTTCAGGCCCTCGCAGACCCGGACCACGCGGCGATCGTGCTCTTCACGCTCAGCCTCTCCGGCATGGTCGGGCTGATGGCCCGTTCGGGGGGGACCCGAGGCCTCGCCGAGGTGTTCGGACGTTACGCCAGGACCGTCCGGTCAGGACAGATCTCCACCTTCCTTTTCGGGCTCGTGATCTTCTTCGACGACTACGCCAACACGCTTCTCGTCGGGAACACCCTCCGGCCCCTGACCGACAAGCTGAAGATCTCACGGGAGAAGCTGGCCTACATCGTGGACAGCACGGCCGCGCCCGTCGCGGGGATCGCCTTCATCTCCACGTGGGTCGGGTTCGAGGTCGGCGTGATCCGCGATGCGCTGGAGTCCATCGACCCGGTGGCAGGGACCCCGTTCGGGATCCTCATCGAGACGATTCCCTACCGGTTCTACAGCATTCTCGCGATCCTCTTCGTCCTCTTCATTGCCTGGTCGAGGCGGGATTTCGGCCCCATGCTCCGCGCGGAGAGGAGGGCGCGAGAGGAGGGAAAGGTCCTGTCGGACACGGCGGTCCCGCTCCTCGATCGATCGGTCACGGACCTGGAGTCGGCGCCGGGCGTCGCTCCCCGGGCCGCCAATGCCGCTCTGCCCATCGTGTCGGTGATCCTGGCCACCCTGGTAGGGCTAGCCTGGACGGGCCGTTCCGGGTGGACCCCGGGCGCGAATTTCTTCGACAACATTCGCGGTGTCGTAGAATCGAGCGACTCGTACAAGGTGCTCTTCTGGGGGGCTGCCATCGGTTCCGTCCTCGCCGGAGTGCTGGCGATGGGAACCAGGAGCCTCAACCTCAAGGACACGATAGCCGCCTGGATGATGGGGGTCCGGGCGATGATCCTGGCCATCGCCATACTGATCCTCGCCTGGTCGATCGGGAGCGTCTGCGAGGACCTGCAGATAGGGGCTTACGTTGGAGATCTGACCCGGGGATGGCTAGGCCCGACCCTCCTTCCCGCCGTGATCTTCCTTGCCGCGGCTGGAATATCCTTCGCGACCGGAACTTCCTACGGAACTATGGGGATATTGATGCCCATCGCCGTTCCTCTGGCCGCCAGCATCGGGGGGGCGGACCGCGAGCTTCTTCTCGCGTCGATCGGATCGGTTCTCGCCGGAGCGATCTTCGGAGACCACTGCTCCCCGATCTCCGACACGACGGTCCTCTCCTCCGTGGCGTCCGGCTCCGATCACATCGATCACGTGAGGACACAGGCCCCCTATGCCCTCGTCGTGGCGGGCGCCTCGGTGCTGCTCGGGTGCATCCCTGTCGGCCTCGGGTTTTCACCATGGATAGGGCTGGGACTGGGCGCTGGCGCCCTGCTCGCCTTCCTGCTGCTCTTCGGCCGCCGAGTTTAGTGACGCGCACCAAACCCCCCTACCGAGCCCCGAGTTTGGTGCGCGTCATGAAACTATTTTGAAACTATTTGGGGAGGGGTCTCGGAACAGGGGCAGGACGGGTCCTTCCTGTAGCGAAGGGTGCGGAACCATCCATCCTGAGCGCGGTAGTAGAGGAGCCGTCCGACGAGCGGGTCGCCCTGGCCAAGGATGATCTTGATCGCCTCCGCCGCCTGGATCGATCCGATCACGCCTGCCACCACTCCCAGCACGCCCGCCTCCTGACAGGGCGGGACCCGGCCCGGAGGTGGCGGCTCCCGATACAGACACCGGTAGCAGGGGCCTCCCGGCAGGATCGTCGTCAACTGACCATCGAACTGGAAGAGGCTGGCGGTGACGAGAGGCTTGCCCAGATGATGGCAAGTGTCGGCGACGAGGAAGCGAGTCTCGAAGTTGTCGGAGGAGTCGATGACGACGTCGCAGTCGCCGACCCGCTCCTGCACATTCGAGGCATCCAGCCGCCGGTCGAATCCGCCATAGACGAGATTCGACCGGAGTCCGGAGAGGTGATCCTCGAGAGCGTCCACCTTCTTGCGTCCCACGTCGCCCGTGGAGAAGGCAACCTGCCGCGGGAGATTCGAGAGGTCCACCTCGTCCGGATCGGCGACAGTGACCGAACCGATTCCGGAGGCAGACAGGTAAATCGCCACCGGGCAGCCGAGGCCTCCGGCTCCGACGATCAGGACGGAGGACGACGCCAGCTTCTCCTGCCCTACTCCTCCCACCTCCCGGAGGACGATCTGGCGGGAGTACCTCTCGAGTTGCTCATCCGTCAGTGGCACCGGGCTCCTCCCCCTTCTGGATGCGGATGATCGTCCGGTCCCCCGAGGTCTCCAGCGCCAGGACCTTGTGCCCATCCTCCCGGACGCTTGGCGGGATTTCTCTCGGGTGCTCGGTGGAGTTGAGCACCGCTTCCAGGACATCCCCCGGCGCGAGACCCTCGAGGGCCACCTTCACCTTCACGAAGGTCATCGGACAGGAGGTCTCGGAGACATCGATGCGGAGTGCAGGCGCCGTCATGTCGTCGTCTCCACCGCTTCGATCACCGGCTCTTTCCCGCAGAGGGGGCAAGTGGGGCTCCTCGGCATCGGCACGGTCCGGAACCGGCCCGACAGGAGATCGATGGAGAGGATCTGGTTGCAGAGCGCCGTGCCGATGCCCAGTCCTCGCTTGATCGCCTCCGCCGCCTGGAGGGTCCCCACGAGTCCAGCGAGGGGGCCCAGGACACCGGCCTGCTGACAGGTGGGTGCGCTTCCGGGCGGGGGGAGTTCCCGGAAAAGGCACCGGTAGCAGGCGCTCTCGCCGGGCAGGACCACCGATACTTGTCCCTCGAATCTCAAGATGCCGCCCCAGACGAGCGGTATCCTCTCGAAGTAGCAGGCGTCGTTGACCAGGAACTTCGTCTCGAGGTTGTCGGAGCCCTCGATCACGACGTCGTGCCCGCGAAGCGTCTCCCGCGCATTTTCTTCGGAGAGGCGAAGGCGCAGCGGCTCGCAGGTGACGGATGGGTTCAGCTCACGGATGCGATCCGCCGCCGAGTCGACCTTCCATCGACCGATGTCCTGCTCCCCGTGGATCACCTGACGGTGGAGGTTGGAGCTTTCCACACGGTCGGAATCGATGATCGTGATATGGCCCACCCCGCCGGACGCCAGATAGATCGCCGCGGGCGACCCGAGCCCTCCGGCGCCGACGATCGCCACACGCATCCGGCCCAGCCGCGCCTGACCCCTTCCCCCCACCTTGGGGAGAAGGATCTGACGGCTGTACCTCTCCAGATCCTCAGGGGAAAACATACCGTTATTGTACCGGACCCCCCGATCTCCTTAAACTCTACTGACAATTGACCCTTCTCGAGAGGTCGCCTTGCAGCAAGAGGATCTCCAGCCCGATCGCCTCGTGGCCGAGTACCGATGCGGCCGCCCCCGGTGCGGGACGGAATCTGTCTGGCGGAAATCGTTTCCCGACTCGGCGTTTCCGGATGTCGAGGAGATGGAGCGATTCCTGCGTGACCACATACTCCGGGGGATCGAGAAGCGTTGCGGCTCCTGCAAAGCGCCCCTCCGGAAGGCAGACCTGAAGAGGGCCGAATATTCCTGCTGGTCGGGTCGCGTCGGTCAGGAGCTGATCCTGGAGATGCTTCCACGGCGGGGACGCCTTCGCACCACCTATCCGATACGACGCCTGTTTCTCCGCAGGGGCGCCGATCGGGAAGAAGTGGAAAGCCCCCACGACCCACGCCTCCGGAGCGTGATGGCCGACTCGATCCTTCGCGCCGGCGCGCTCCTTTCCGAGGAGCCGGGTCAGAGCGAGAAGGGGACGCTCCTCATCCGGCAAGCGATCGAGATGGATCCGGATCACTTCATGGGACATGCTCGTCTCGGGGAGGCCCTCTATCGGGAGGGCAGGATCGAGGAGGCCGAGGAATCCCTCCGGGCGGCGCTGCGGGGCGACGCCACCTGTGAGCCGGCCCTGGAGCTGCTCGCTCGAATCTGTCACTCGAGCGGGCGCTGGGCGGAGGCGGAGACCTACTTCCAGAGGGCCCGTGTGGCGACCGGAGGTCGCCTGGACCTGGCCCTGGGCGAGGCGCGCGCTCAGGTGCGGCTCGGAAGGGTGGAGGAGGCCTACCTGACCTGTGCGGATCTCCTTCGGCACAGGTCCAGCCCCCTGGAAGCGCTTCGACTCTGCGGGATTCTCTCCGAGGACATTGATCCGGACCGGTCGGAAAGTTTGCTGAAGCGCCTGATCAAGGCTGCTTCCGATCGGACTCGCCAGTCGCTTCGCGCCCTGGCGCAGGAGCGCCTCCTCTTGCTCGCGCTGCCACGATTCCGCCCGCGCGTCGGCGAGGAGTCCGAGGCGGCCCTCGCCAGGCTCGACGAGGACCTGCGTTCGGCGGGCTTCACGGCAAGCCGGTGGGAGGTTCGAGGGAAGAAGGCGCCCGGAAGAAAGACGACGGTCAAGGGGAAAACGGTGTACCTGAACGTCTTTCCGGGCCGTTTCGACGAGCGGGAGCGGGCCGCCCTGGTGGATTGGCTCCTCCTGGTGCGGCAGCGCTCGAAGACGGCCCTCGTCCAGGTCTGCACCGCTCTACCCTGCCCTTACGCGATCCGGAGGCTCACGTCGAGGCTCCCCGAGGCGGCGCTAGATCTGCAATCGGACCGGCTCGCAGATCCGCAGGATCCCGCGGCCAGCGCGGCCGCCCTTGTCGATGCCTTCGAGGAGTTGCCGGATCCGCCCTCGCGTGAGGGACTCGAAGGCGTGGATCGAATTCTCCTCGAGAAGTATTTCGATGACGGGTTTGGAGATATCCGGCCCGCCACGGCCATCTTGTTCGCCCACTACGCGGGAGAGGCGATGAGGAACATCGTGGGCGGAGAATGGGCCCCGGGCGAACCGATCCGGATCCTCCAGGCTCCTCAGGGGGGCGTCGATCTCCTCACCAAGGTCACTTCTCTCGTGACCAACGGCGAAGAGGATTCGATCGTTTATCTCCTGGAGGCCATCCTTGATTCGTGATGACTGCTAGAAGTCGCGGCGCCTGGCGGGTCGTGGGCGGGTCATGATGTTCAGGGCGCGACCGAAGGAGATCGCTATCGTGGCGCGGTGCAGGGGGGCCGGATCCTTTTCACGCGTCATCGCCCTCAGCTTCACGGCGGATCCCTTCAAGAACTCCAGCTCCCCGACCCGGAGCGACAGGCCTTCGCTCTCTTCGAGGAGCACTTCGAGGATCGCGGAGAGCGCCCTGGCGTCATCTATTCCCATCGCCTGTCCGGGCTTCTTGAATTTGGGTTTCTCCGCTCCATTGACGATAGCTCCGACCAGGTCACGGACGAACCGGCCTGTCTTTTCCAGCTTCGGATAATTCAGCGTCTCGGTATCGTCCGTCGGCCTATGGTAGGTCGGGCCTGTCCCCGCCGCGAGGAAGAGGAACGGGACCCCCTTGGTGGCGAACATGAAATGGTCCCCCCGACGCCCGACCAGCCCGTGGCTGAGATATCGGATGTCGAGCCCCGAATCGCCAGACAGGGTCTCGACATGGTCTCGAAGGATGCCCGTGGGATCGTACTCGGCCCCGATGGCGAACAGCGAGTCCGGGAGCCCATCCAGGATGTCGTTGCCAAGGACTTCCAGGTTGACGTTCGCCACCGTCTTCTCCAGCGGGATCGCGGGGTCCCGGACATAGGCGAGCGCGCCGAGCAGGCCGGTCTCCTCCAGATCGAAGCAGGCGAAGAGGATGCCCCGGTCATGGCGGAGCCCGGATCGGACGAACGCCTCCGCCACCTCGAGCATGACGGCCACACCGGAGGCATCGTCGTCCGCTCCGTTCATCACCTGTCCGTTCCGAACTCCGAGATGATCGTAATGCGACGAGAGGATGACGACCTCGTCGCCCCGGGCTGAGCTCTTGCCCGGGAGGAGGCCGAGGATGTTCCTTCCACGCCTCCCGAGGATTCCAACCTCCTGGAAGTAAGTCCCGTCATCGCCCAGAGGGAATAATCCCAGCTCTCGAAACTTGCTTGCCACATAGCTCCCCGCCTTCTTCCAGCCCTCGGAGCCGGGAGCCCGCCCCTGGAGCTCGTCGCTGGCAAGGAACGCCACGTGCTCCCGCAGCTCGCTATGTGTGATCTCCCCCTTCTCCTTCTCGTCCTCCCAGGAGGGCCACGAGGGCCACGAGGGAAGGAACAGGAGCGCCGCCAGGGCGCCGCCGAAAGCCAGCATCTTTGTTCGCATCTTCGTCACCCTTTCCGTGTAGCGCCCGAGATTTCAGAAGCTGAATATCGTCCCCTTCTCCCTCGTCCGATCTGCATGATCCGGGATCGGAGAGTATATCCGCGCTGGACGATGGCGCCCGGTTCGACGCCCTCCGTCCCACTCCGTGAGGACCCCCAGGGAGAGAATCTTCCGCCTGAAGTTTCGCTTGTCCAGGGGCCGACCGAGAATGATCTCGTAGACGTCCTGCAACTCGCCCAGTGTGAATCTCGAAGGAAGGAGCTGGAAGGCCACCGTCGTGTATTCCAGCTTGCTGCGGAGGCGGGCCGTGGCCGTTCTCAGGATTTCATCGTGGTCGAAGGCGAGAGGCGGCGGACCCGAGACGGCGTACCACCCTACCTCGGATGCGTCATCGTCCGCGATCGGCTGGACCTCCTTGGCCGGGACGAGAGCAAAGTAGGCGACACTGATCACCCGTCCGCGCGGATCGCGATCCGGATGGCCGAAGGAGTAGAGCTGTTCCAGGTAGATCTCCGAAACGCCGGTCTCTTCCTCGAGCTCCCGGGCCGCCGCCTGGTCCAGAGATTCGCTCGATTCGACGAACCCACCGGGAAGGGCCCAACGGCCCTGGAACGGTGGCCTCCCCCGCCTGATCAGCAAGACCTGGAGGCATCCCTCGCGAATCGTGAAGACCACGGCGTCAACGGTGATCGCTGGATTCGACCCTCTCGCGACCTGCGCATCGACCATCTTCAAGCCCCCTCCGTCTGCCTGAATGCCCGTGCGATCGGCAGCCTCCTGCCGATACCGAAGGCTTTGGTCGTGACCCGGAGGCCCGGTGGAGACTGTCTCCTCTTGTACTCGTTTCTCTCTATGCGGTCGAGGATGTCCCGGACGACTTCCCGGTCGAAGCCGAGGGCCACGATATCCTCGAAATCGAGATTCTTCTCGATGTAGGCCTGCAGGATTGGATCCAGCTCTTCGTAAGGAGGCAACGAGTCCTGATCGGTCTGATCGGGACGCAGTTCGGCCGATGGCGCCTTCGTGAGGACCCTCTCGGGAATGACGCCACCGTTCGCGTTGAGATAGCTGGCGAGCCGATAGACGAGGGTCTTCGGCACATCGGATATCACGGCGAGCCCCCCCGAGAGATCCCCGTACAAGGTGCAGTAGCCAACCGCCATCTCGGACTTGTTGCCCGTGGACAGCAAGAGATGCCCGAATCGATTGGATAGGGCCATCAGGATGTTTCCGCGGACGCGAGCCTGGACGTTCTCCTCGGCGAGATCTCCGGAAGCGCCGGCGAACTCCCCGTTCAATGCCTCACGATACCCGTCGAAGATCTGGCCGATCGGAATCACAGCGAAGTGGATCCCCATGGCCCGGGCCAGGGCCTCAGCGTCCTCGAGACTGGCGTCCGAAGAATACGGCCCTGGCATGGCCACGCCAGTGATCTGGTCCGCGCCCAGCGCCTTCGCCGCGATCGCGCATACGACAGATGAGTCGATCCCTCCCGACAACCCCAGGATCGCCGTCTTGAACCCGCACTTTCGAGCGTAATCCCGGAGACCCATCGTCAACGCCTCGATGACTTCCGATTCGACCGCCACTTCCTGCTCCTTCTCCATCGATCCGGATGACTCCAGATCCACGACAAGGAGATCTTCCTTGAATCGCGCGGCGCGGCCGAGGGCCTGGCCGTCGAGACCGAGGACATACGATGCGCCATCGAAGAGGAGGCTGTCGTTCCCCCCGACGAGATTGACCATGGCGATCGGCACGCCGTAGCGCTTGACGATGGCCCGCCCGACGTCCTCTCGCCCGGCCGGGCGTCCGATGGCGTAAGGAGATGCAGAAATGTTGATGAAGAGGTCGACACCCTCCCGCGCTAGCTCCTCCACCGGGTCGCAGGCGTAGCGACGTCTCCCTCCCTCCTCCTCGTAATTCCAGATGTCCTCGCAGATCGACAGCCCGATCCGATGGCCGCGAAAGCTGATCGGGCGAAAGGATGTCCCGGGCTCGAAGTGCCTGCCTTCATCAAAGACGTCGTAGGTGGGGAGAAGGCCCTTGTAGGCGACCCCGATCACTTTTCCTTTTTCGATGAGGGCGGCCGCATTGTGGATCGGCTTTCCCTCCTTCTTCTGGCTGAGCGCGGCGTATCCCACGACCACGCCGATCCCGCCGCATCCGGCGGCGATCCGCTCCAGGGCATCTTGATTCCTCTGGAGGAACGCCTTCCGCTCGAGGAGATCGCTCGGGGGATACCCCCCCAGCGTCATCTCGGGAAAGGCGACCAGGTCGGCGCCGAGGTTCTCTGCCTGGCGCGCCATCTGGAGGCATCGGGTTGCATTGCGCTCGACCGCCCCGATGGTGGTGTTCATCTGGGCCAGGGCGATCTTCATTCAATCTCCAGTGTGTCGTGGATACGGGGCATGCGAGGCCACCCAAATATGTTGGTGTTTAGACTACACTAAGTTGATAGGTGAGCCAAAGAAAAAAGGGCTCGGACGCGGGTCCGGCCCTTTGAAGGCGTTCTCGGATCGGGAACTACTTCATCGAGAGAGCCTTCTTTTCCAGGGAGAAGTTTCCGCAGCGGCAGGCCCAGACAATGAATAAAGTGTTTCGGACAGGTGCCTTATGGAATTTACGCATCTTCCGCTTGCACTCCGGACAGTTCATTCGCTATCTCCTTCTGGGAACTGGAGCATTCTACCAGAAATAGCCCCGGGTTCAAGCGCAATCTTGGCCGCGGGCGCCAGATGAAGGCCCTTAGCTAAGATACTAATACCAAGATAGTTATGGATCTTGATTGCCTGCTCCTGCTGTCTTGACCCCCCCTTGGACGGGGCTAGAATGGGGTCGGCCAGAGCTTGCCGGAATCGGTCGCTGACCGGGGGGGCCTGGACGGGGACTCAATGTCCGCAGGCGGGAGCGGAGTATGTCGGGACCACAATCCGATGAGCGAGCGGGTGAGCGCTCTCTGGAGGCCACAGGGGTCGAAGGGAAGCGTGGAGGCCGGGGGGCGCGAATTCCCTTCCAGGGGGCGCTGTTGCTGATCCTCTGCGCCCTCATCTGCTACGGAGACGACGGGTTTACCCTTCCAACGACCGTCTCCCGTCTCGAGGCCCCCGCCGGATCCTTCGCAGGAATGGGACCGCTCATCGTCCTGTGCCTGGTGGCTCTGGCTGCAGCGGCCCGAAACCGGAAGGAGGCTCCGCGAGGGCGATTGGGCGGAGCTACGTTCCTGCTCCTCCTCATCGCGACCCTGACGGCCGGCAGGGGGATATTTCTCGCTCGGCCCGCCCTCCCCATACCCTGGCTCGATCTATACGGAATCCTTCCGGCAATCGTTTCGGTCCTGGCCCTGTCTGTTACCTGTTCGATCGGCTTCGGGGTCCTTTGCATCGGGGCCCTGGCTGCCGTCTCGGGCTTCGCCGACCCCAGCACGTCGGTGTGGAGATGGGAGTTGGCGTACCTCACCGCGGGAGCAGGGATGCCTGCGCTGTTTTTGGGGTCGATGGCTCACACCAGGATGGGACTCGTGTTCGCGGCCGCGGCTGGGGGGCTGGGCCTGGCACTCGCCGATGTGGCGCGGCGCATCGTCGTGGAGGGCTGGGAACCGCTGAAGGGAGGGCCGGTCCCGGAGGGCCTGGCAACATCGGTTACAGGTATCTCCGTCGGCCTCCTCGGGGCCGCCATCGTGCTCGTCTTCATGCCCGCGATAGAGCCACTCCTGGGGAGGACTTCGAACCTCACGATAGCGGGTCTTCTCCGCCTCGATCATCCTGTGCTCCTCTGGCTCAAGGAAAAGGCTCCCGGCACTTACCACCACAGTCTGAATGTCGGTGCCCTCGCTGCCGCCGCCGCGAGGAGGACCGGCGCCAATCCCCTGCTGGCTCAGGCGGGCGGTCACTTCCATGACCTGGGAAAGGTGAACAAGCCATCCTTCTTCATGGAGAACATCCGCGAAAAGAACCCCCACGATGACATCTCGCCCGCCGAGAGCGCCGAGATCATCCTCGCCCACGCCACGGATGGATTCGAGATCGCGCGCAAGAAAGGTCTCCCTCCCGAGGTGGCGGCGATCACGCGCGAGCATCAGGGGACGACTCTGGTCGAATGGTTTTACAAGAAGGCGACGGAGCTGGGCGAAGATGTTAAGGAGTCGAACTTCCGGTACGGTGGGCCAAAGCCGCAAAGTAAGGAGGCGGCACTGGTTATGCTGGCCGATGCGGTCGAAGCCATTTCAAGAACGCTCGACAGCCCGGATCGCGGCTCCCTGGCTCGGGCGATCGACTACATCCTGGAGAAGAAACGGGTGGAGGGTCAGCTGGAAGATTCCGCGATTCGCTCCAGTCACCTGCCCGAGATCCGGGAGGCCTTCCTGGAAAGCCTCCTGGACATTCATCACCGCCGTGTGAAATACCCCGGCAATCCTACGGAACCGGGCAAGTCTACCTCACCGGGTGATACTCCCGGGCCAGGCTCTCCGGGGAAGTCCCGAGGTGATACCTCGCGGTGATCGCCCAGTTTCGCAAGGTGGTGCGCAGGACTCCCTTCGTCTGCCAGCGCCGAGGCGAGACATATATCCTCTTCCTCAGCAGATGGACGGGCCCCGCCTTCTTCAAGGCCCGGGTGAGACCGACCTCCTCCATGATCGGAACGTCGGGATAGCCACCGAGTTGGAAGAAGAGGTCGCGGCCGAGAAAGAGGCCGCTGTCCCCGTAGAAGTAGGCCAGATTCCGGGCGCGCAGATCGGCGCACTTTTCGATCACTCGATAGAGCACGCCAGGCGCGCGTATCACCTGTCGGAAGCATCCTCCGGAAGCTCCTCGACCGATTGCCGCCCTGACGGCCCCGAGGGCGCCGGGCTCCAGCCGGCAGTCGGCATGCAGGAAGAGCAGGATGTCTCCGGCGGCCTCACGCGCTCCCCGATTCATCTGCCGCGCCCTACCGCGACCCATCTGGATCACGCGCGCATGGCGCCGGGCCATCTCGACCGACCGATCGCCGCTACCGCCGTCCACGACGATCAGCTCCTTGGCGCCCTCCTGTCTCTGGAGGTCGGCCAGGCTGTCGTCCAGGATCTGCTCCTCGTCGAGAACCGGGATGACGACGGATATCACGCTCGACCTGAGGCGGCGGAATGAGCCGGGGCCGATCGCTCCGTCATGGTGACGCCGACCTTTCGCACCGCCATCTCCCTCTCGCACCCCTCCGGGAGGCCGAGCACCCGTCGCACGATCTCCGCCGCCTTGGCGCTCCCGTCCTGACGTTGATGCAGAACGAGCTCGATCTCTCCCCCTTCGAGGGTGAGGGACACTACCTGCGCGCGGAGATCCAGACGGCGCATCTTGCCCTTGCGCAGCTGGCGAATGAACTCCACATCCTTTGCGATGAACGCCTCGATGTCGCGCGAGGCGGTGGCCGGGAGGGTGTCAGGCACGATCCGGTA
>JAPUJT010000045.1 GCA_027296055.1 Planctomycetota bacterium
GCAGTGCAACCGCGTGAGTTACCTCGCCGCCTGTCAGGTCATGGACAGGAACCCGAGAAATAGTTTCTGCAGCCCTCTCTTCCTCTACGGAAAGGCCGGCGTGGGTAAGACCCACCTGATCCAGGGGATATACCGGTCGTATCACAAGAGATACCCGCGGAATTACGCCTTTCATGTCACCGGGGAGCAGTTCTCCAACAGCTTTCGGGCCAGTCTCAGGAACGGGAACGTGGCCGAGTTCCGAAATCGGTACCGGCGCCTGAACCTCCTCCTGGTAGATGACATCCAGGCGCTGGCGGGGAAGGCCGCGACTCAAGTCGAGTTCCTCTATACTTTTGAGGAGCTCCACCGCATGGGCAGCCGCGTTGTTCTCGCGGCAGACCGCCATCCCAATCAGATGCACTCGATCAAGTCATCCCTGGTGGGACGCTTTCAGGGTGGCTTTGTCGTCCGGCTAGATTCCCCCGACCAGGAGACTCGCCGCTCGATACTCCGCGCCAGGTGCAGGAAGTTCGGTCGCAGGGTTCCGAACGAGGTTCTGCAGCTTCTGGCGCGCGATGGAGGAAGCAACGTAAGGGAGATCGTCGGCGCCCTCACCAAGATCATCGCTCACGCGACGCTTTGCCACGAGGATGTCGATCTGGCGCTGGCGCAGCGCGTCCTGGACAGCCTGCGCTCCGCCCGACCCAAACAGGTAACGTTCCGGCAGATCGAGAAATCGGTCACCAAGTACTTCGGAATCCGACCCTCGGACCTGAAATCCCGCTCCAGGAAGCGGTCGATGGCTCTCCCCAGGCAGATCTCGATGTACCTCGCGCGAAAATGGGGCGGCTATTCCCTGAAGGAGATAGGAGATCACTTCGGTGGCAAGAGTCACACGACGGTGACTTATTCAGATGGCAGAATCCGTCAGCGCTTACAAGAAGAACCGTCACTCCGGACGACAGTCGAGCGTCTCCAGGCGGAATTCCTCCGCTGAGAGAGGTCTGCCGCACTCCTTGGGTCACAGACAGCAGTCCCCGGTCCTTGGCCGCCCCCGGCGAGGTCGGTCGAATTGCCGTTGGCACTGGCCGCCGCGTTTCCTATCATCCGGGCATGTTGCCGACCAAGGACACGATCATCGCTGATCTCCTGGATCTTCACGCCGACGTGGCCAAGGTCCTCCTCTCCTTCGGATTGCCCTGTCACGAATGTGTGGTCGCCCCCGTGGAGACCCTGGAGCAGGGAGCGAGCCTCACAGGGCTCGATGCCGACGAGATCCTCGCGAAGCTTCGCGAGCTGCCGATCGTGGCGGGAAAGGCTGGACCTCCTTCCGATTCCAAGAGTTAGAGCGATGACCGGGCCAGCCGCACCTCCATCTATGGATCCTTTGATGACCCCGGTTCGATACCTCAAAGGTGTGGGTCCGGGGCGGTCCGCGCTCCTGGAGTCGCTGGGGCTCACCACGGCTCTTGATGTCCTGCACCATTACCCCAGGCGCTACGAAGACCGCCAGAACCTCTGCCCGATCCGGAACCTGAAGGAAGGAGACCAGGCGACTATCTGTGGTCAAATCACATCCGTGACTCGCGCCCGAACACGTGGAGGCAAGCCGATCGTGCGCGCTCGAGTGGCCGACGAGAGCGGGACGCTCGATCTGATCTGGTTTGGCCGGTCTTACCTCTACCGCAACCTGAGGAAAGAGCCGGAGCTGTATCTCTTCGGCGGGGTCCGGCGCGACGGCCGCCTCCAGATGATCAACCCGGAGGTGGAACAGATAGGGTCGGACGAGAGCATACATACCAACCGGATCGTTCCGATATATCCTGTCACCGCCGGGATTTCGCAGAGGGTGATGCGGAAGATTCTGTGGTGCGCCCTGGAGCGTCACGGAAACCAGACGGTCGAATTCCTCCCCTCGGACCTTCGTCGGGAGCGACGTCTCGCAGATCTTCGCGAGGCCATTGCACAGATTCACTTTCCCGACACGGATCGAGATCGAGAGGAGGCTCGACGCCGCCTCGCCTTCGACGAATTTTTCCTTCTGGAGGCCGGCCTGGCCGTTCGAAGGGGAAGGCGTCGGCGATCCAAGAAGCGTCGGTTCCCCGTGACCGCGGAGATCGATCGACGAATTCGCCGTCGCTTCCCGTTCCAACTCACGGAAGGACAGGAAGATGCGGTCCGTGACATAGTCGCCGACCTCGCGGGTCCCTTCTCCACCTATCGTCTCATCCAGGGAGACGTCGGATCGGGGAAGACCGTCGTGGCCCTCTACTTCCTCCTCGCCGTGATCGCCCACAAGGGGCAGGGAGCCCTGATGGCTCCCACAGAAGCCCTGGCCGACCAGCATTATCACACCGTGTCGCAAATCCTTTCGGGGAGCCGTGTTCGGATCCTCCGCCTGGCGGGCGGGCAGGGGGCGAAGAAGCGCAAGGAGGATCTGCAAAAACTGGAAGGCGGCTCGGTGGACCTGGTCGTCGGGACCCATGCCGTCATCCAGGGGGACGTCCGTTTTCGCCGCCTCGAGGCCCTCGTCATCGATGAGCAGCACAAGTTCGGTGTGCTCCAGCGGGCTGCCCTCAAGGAGAAAGGAGACGAGCCGGAAGTCCTCGTGATGACGGCCACCCCGATCCCTCGGACGCTCAGCCTGACGCTGTACGGGGACCTGGACCTCACACTGATCCGTGGGATGCCCCCGGGTAGGAAGCCGGTGACGACCCGCTGGGTCCGCCGTGCGCAGCGAGCTGAGTCGTACCGGTTCCTGAAGGCCGAGATGAAGGCCGGCAGACAGGTCTTCGTCGTCTATCCCCTGATCGAAGAATCCAAGGACCTTCAGATCCGATCCGCCGTCAAGATGTACGAGGAGCTGAGTGGGGAGGTTTTTGCCGGGTTCACGGTCGGGCTGCTGCACGGGCGCCTCGGCCGAGAGGAGCGGGAGAAGGCACTGAAGGGCTTCCGGGAGGGAGTGATCCAGCTGCTGGTCTCGACCATCGTCATCGAAGTCGGCATCGACATCCCCAACGCCAGCGTGATGGTGGTGGAGCACGCGGAGCGGTTCGGCCTGGCACAGCTCCACCAGCTTCGCGGTCGAATTGGCCGTGGCCCACACAAGAGCGCCTGCCTCCTCTTCGGCGATCCGAAGACACCTCAGGGCAAGGAGCGGCTCGCCGTCATGGAGACGGCGCCGGACGGGTTCCAGATTGCTGAGGAGGATCTGAGAATTCGGGGCGCAGGGGAGTTCTTCGGCACCCGCCAGAGTGGCATGCCCCCGCTCCGGCTGGCCGATCCCATCCGGGACCTTCCGCTCCTGGAGGAAGCGCGCCGGGATGCGTTCCGGATCGTAGAATTGGACCCGCGCCTCCAGCGGGAGGAGCACCTTCCGCTCCGCCGGGCGCTGATCCACCGGCTCGGCGAGCGACTGTCCCTGGCCGACGTGGGTTGAGCTTGGATACGTTTCGCGAGATTCTGCCGCAGATCCCCTTCCTTCTGGGACTTCTGGCTATATCGGCCTTCTTTTCCGGCTCCGAAACCGCCTTCTTCCTCCTGCGCCCCCACCAGCTCCGCGGGCCGTCCCTACGGCTCGCCGCCGCACTGATCCGGCAGCCGAGGCAGCTCCTGGTGACGATCCTGCTGGGAAACATGGCCGTCAACGTGGCCTATTTCAGCAGTTCCCTCTTCGTCACGCGGGACGTCCACCGATCGGCCGGCCCGGGAGCGGCGGTGGCGGTGGGGGCGATCTTCCTGATCGCGGTGATCATCCTCGGCGAGGTTGTCCCGAAGGGCGTGGCGTCTCGCATCCCGCTAGCCTGGGCGCGAGTGGCGGTATTCCCCCTCACGATCGCCTACTCCGTCGCCGCTCCCGTTCGGTGGGGCATGGGGCTCTTCCTCGGTCCGGTGTCTCGCTGGATCGCCCGCGTCTACCCTCCGGACGCGGGGGTCACCACCGATGAGCTTCGGATGCTCGTCGAGCTCTCCGAAGCGGAAGGGATCCTCGACGAGAAAGAGAACGAGCTGATGCAGAGGGTCCTGGGGCTGAGAGAGATGCGGGTCAGAGACGTGATGGTGCCGCGAGTCGACATCCACTCCTTCGATCTGTCGAAGGGTCGTCAGCAATTTCTGGAGATGTTCGCCCGGATGAAGGACTCGAAAGTACCCGTCTACCGGGGAGACATCGACGAGATCGACGGAATCCTGCCCGCCAGGGACGTTTACTTCTCCGATGAGGATGACCTGTCGAAGCTCGTCCAGAAGGTGCCGTTCATACCGGAGACCAAGACGCTGGAGAGCCTCCTGCGCGACTTCCGAAAGGAACGCCAGACCGTGGCGATCGTCGTGGACGAGTACGGAGGGACAGAGGGGATGATCACCCTGGAGGACATCCTGGAGGCGATCGTCGGTGAGCTCGAGGACGAATACGACAAGGGGGAGGACCCCGTCCGAAAGGTGGGGGAGAACGCCTATCTCCTGGCGGGGAACCTGAGCATTCGCGAGTGGAAACAGATCTTCGGGGTGGACCTGCGGGCAGAGAGAGTCGGAACCCTGGGGGGGTTCGTGGTCTTCTGCCTGGGGCGTCTGCCCCGGGAAGGGGATACCGTCCAGTATGGAAACCTCTCCTTCACGGTGAAGCGGATGTCGGGCCGTCGCATCCAGACCATTCTCGTCGAGACCTCCGGATGGGGCCTCTCGGACGCGGTGGATCCTCGGATCCGGGGAGAGTCGCGATGAGCTGGAGCGCCCATCTCGCCATCCTTGGTGGCTGCCTGCTCCTCAGCGCCTACTTCTCGGGGTCGGAGACGGGGGCTTACAGTCTCAATCGCCTCCGGCTGAGATACCGGGTGGGCCAGGGGGAGAGATCGGCCCGGGTGCTCACCGACCTCCTGTCCAACATGGAGATCCTCGTGAGCACGATCCTCCTGGGGAACAGCGTGATGGCCTATCTCGCCACGGTGGTCGTCACAGCGATGTTCGATTCGGTGCTCCGGAACCCGGTGCGATCCGAAGTCGCGACCGTCCTGGTCCTCACCCCGGTCTTCTTCGTATTCGCCGAGGTTCTCCCCAAGGAGATCTTTCGGAACCATGCGGACACCCTCCTTTATTCCGCGGCCCGTTCTCTACGGTGGATGACCTGGATCTTCTATCCGCTCACCCTCACGCTCCGCGTGGTGATCGTGTTGATCGGCAAGCTGATCGGAGAGGAGGCGCGTAGCCACACCCTGGAGGTGAGCCCCGCCCGCCTCCGATTCACCTTTGCCGAGGGAGCGGAGTCCGGACTCCTGACCGAGTATCAGGACGAAATCGTGAAGAACATCTTCGATCTCCGCGAGGTTCGGGTCCGGGACGTCTTCATTCCGCTGAAGAGGGTGAAGGTCACGGACAACACCCTCGGCAAGGATGCGTTTCTCGAGTTTGCGCGATTGAACCGGTTCTCTCGGATTCCGATCTGGCAAGGGAGGAAAACGAACATCGTTGGCGCCGTCCACGTCTTTGATGTTCTGACGGAGGATCGTCCGGGCCTCACGATCCGCAACTACATTCGCGAGACCCCTCGGATCCCTCCCGATGCATCGATCTACCAGGCCCTCCTGACGCTACAGGCCTCCCGGACCCCTCTCGGCGTCGTGGTGAGGAACGGGGAGGCTCTCGGAATCGTTACGGTCAAGGACCTGATCGAAGAAATCGTCGGAGAACTGGAGGGGTAGCGAGGATCTCCCGAGGAGGGTCAGGGGATTGTCATCTGCTGCTCCCATCGGTAATCTAGGTGGAGATCCAGCTTGCCGTAAACAAGTCGGCCCTTGGGGGTATGAGGGGGTTTGTGATGTCCTCGGATTTCGTCACACGGGAAGAAGTGCTCAAAGTGCTCCAGATCGATGAGAACGAGCTGAAACAGCTCATCTCCGACGGAGACATCAAGGCGGAGCCGTCTTCTGAGACAGTGAGGTTCAGCCTGGAGGAGGTCCTGGAGTTCAAGAGGGGCCGAGAGATAAACCCCACGGCCAGGTTGGACGCCATCGACCGCTTTAGTCCCGGTGAGGACAAGGGCGGAGAGTAGACCCGCTCCCGGTGCGTCGGGCCGCCTTCGCCTGCGGCTTCGGCGCCCAGGGCCTCGAGGAGTCAGGGTTGCCGGCGTAAGCCCGCCCGCTATAATGTACGCTTCCTCAGTACGTATCAGGGTTTGACCCGGCTCGGCAGCAGAGCCGGAAGCTCCGCCCGAGGAGACCGGGGAGTAGAAAGAAAATGGCAACCGAATACCTCAATCTTGAAGACGTCTTGAAAGAGCTTCAGATCGATGACAACGAGCTGAAGCAGCTGGTCTCTGACGGAGATCTACGCAGCTTCCGCGACTCGGGTGTCATGAAGTTCAAGCGCGAGGACGTTCTCAAGGTCAAGAAGGGCCGCGAGACGGAACCCACCATCATCCTTACCGATTCGGACCAGGCCATCGGGACGGAGGAATCCTCCGACGAGCTGATCCTGGACGAGGGGGAAGAGGATCAGACCATCCTGAACATCGACGACATCGTCGAGGAGGCTGCGGCCGAGCAGGAGGGAATCGGGCTCGTCGATCCTGACGAGGAAGATGCCATTGTCCCTACGGTAGAGGTTCCCGCCCTCGAGGACGAGGACGATGAGGACATGCATGTCCCCTCCGTGGAACTGGAAGAGGAGGAGGACGCCGAGGAGGTCGCCCCCAAGAGCACTTCGGCCAGCCGCGTTCAGCGATCGGCGCGCCTCCGTGCGATGCAGATCCAGGAGAGGTCCTCCAACCTGACCTGGACTCTCTGCCTGGTCGTTACCTCGATCTTCCTGATCCCGGTCATGGCTATCTACATAAACACCCTGGAAAGTGTGGAGCCGGTATGGATCTCCGACGTGACCGGTTTCTTCCGCTCCATCGGCGAAGGGGTCTGGTCGATCTTCGCGTAGAGCCCCCCCCGTCACCCCCCAAAAAGATAAGTGACGCGCACCAACCCCCCCTCCCGGACCCCGAGTTTGGTCCGCGTCATGAAACCCCTGGATGTCGAAATAGGGCAGGGAAAAGCACTTCTGGACCCTGATCCTACTCCCCGCCGAATTTCAGCCCTTCTCTGGAACAGCAAGTAAGTCTTCTGAGCCTCGTGACTTGTGCCGAACGCCGAGTTTGGTGCGCGTCATGGAACTCTTCCGAGTTGACTTACCGAGAAATGTGTGCTATATCTTGTATGTGAGTTTGGGGATACCCCACTATATTGTGGTATCTATGGGCCCCGAGAAGACGAATCTGGGCCGGGGTGGGATCGCCATCCCGGGGAAGGAGGAGACGATGAGACTGGGGATTTTGGTCCTGGGAGGAATGCTCCTCCTCGGCATCTCGCCCGGGTGTGTGTCGCTCAGCGAGTACGGTGCCAAGACGGACCGGATCGAGCAGCAGGACCGGTTGATTCACGATCAGGACGCCGAGATCCTGGGGTTGATGAACATGGTGAACATCATGGAGGCGAAACTCCGCCAGGAGAAGGCGGAGAACGCCCTGCTCTCGGAGAAGTCCGCCTGGTACAGCGAGGCGATCAATCGAGCATCGGCCGAGCCGGATCCGGATTACCTGGATCGGCTTCGGGAGCTCCAGCGGGCCACGCCGGACATCGTGATCAACGAGGATACCGGTGGGATCGTCCTCGATTCGGACATCTTCTTCGGCTCCGGCAAGGCGGGCCTGAGCTCGAGGGGAAAGCGCACCCTCAAGCAGATCATCGATGTGCTGCAGGGCTCCGCCTACGCGCCCTACCAGATCGAGATCGCCGGGCACACGGACACCGACCCGATTCGCAAGTCGAAATTCAAGGACAACTGGCAGCTGTCGGCCGACCGGGCGCGAAGCGTGCTCCTCGAGATGGTCACCCGGGGAGTGGCAGCGGAGAGGCTGCACACGGCGGGGTATTCCTACACGCGCCCGCGGCGTCCGAATACCTCGAAGGACAACAAGAGAATGAACCGCCGGGTGGAGATCGTTCTCTCCAGAGCTCGGTTCGAGTATTCCGAGGGGAGGTAGCCGTGAGATCATTCATATCGGGACTTGCCGTCGTTCTCCTGCTCTCCGGATGTGCCATTGGCCGGGAGTCGGCCCTGCGAGTGGAAAACGGAAGCTTGAAGGACGTCGTGGACCAGGCCGATGCCGCCGTTCGTAACAGCGAGGATCGCAATCGGGTGCTCGAGGAGCAGCTCCGGGGGGAGATGTTGCTCCGGACAGCTGCGGAGGAGAGAGTCGTGCTTCTCAAGGACGCGATCCAGCGCATGCGCGGCGCGGTCAGCGTCGAGCATTCCAGCGCCTACGATTCGATACGGGATGGATTCGAGATCAATCCACAGAGCGGGGCGATCATCCTGTCCGACGCGGTCTATTTCGCGTCCGGCAAGCATGCACTCTCGGCCCGTGGCAAGGAGAACCTGAGTGTCCTGGCGCGGCGGCTCGGATCCGCCGAACACGGAATGTTCAATGTGCGGGTGGACGGCCACACGGACAACCAGCCTATCCGCCGCTCGAACTATCGTGACAACTGGGATCTCGGATTCCAGAGGGCGCAGGCGGTCCAGGAATTCTTCAGTTCCGAGGGAATAGACTCCTCGAGGATCTTCATCGCCTCGTTCGCCGACACGCAACCGATCGCCAGCAATTCCACCGCCGCTGGAAAGAAGAAGAACCGCCGGGTCGAGATCCAGATCATCGACGGCGAGGTAGAACGGGAATAGCTCATCCCCCATCAGGAGGGCTTCGTCCCCGGATTCCGTGCGTGTCCCGAAACTCGGTTGATTCCGCGCCGGAGGCGGGTTAGGATCCCCCGTCCTTTCACCCGATGGGATGGGGGCGAGAAGTGCTCGAGCCTCAGCATCGTCGTCGGCTCCTGAACCTGGCCGCCGAGTCCATTCGAAATCACCTGGAGAAGCGCGAATCTCCCTCATTGGATGGCGCCTGCCCACCCCTGGACAAGCCCGCCGCCGTCTTTGTCACCCTCCGACGCGAGGGGGCCTTGAGGGGCTGTGTGGGGCTGGTCGAGAAGACCTCGCCTCTGTGGAAGGGAGTACGCGACATGGCCGTGGCGGCGGCAACCCGGGACGCTCGGTTCAAGCCGCTCGGTCTCTCCGAGCTGGAAGGGCTCAGCATCGAGATCTCCATCCTCTCGGAGCTAGAGAGGATTCAGGGCCCGGACGACATTTCCGTAGGCCGGCACGGCATCTATCTCACGAAGGGGTCCAAGTCCGGCCTCCTCCTCCCTCAAGTGGCGACCGAGCACCGTTGGGGACCCCTCCAGTTCCTCGAGCGGACCAGCATCAAGGCCGGACTCTCATCTTCATCCTGGAAGCGCTCGACGGGGATCTTCGTCTTCTCCTGCGAGATCATCGATGGTCACGCCTAGCGGGATGATCAGGCTCTCCGACGTCAAGCCTTTACTCCGATCTCGGGGATTTCGACCCCGGTCGGCTCTGGGCCAGAACTTCCTTTCCGATCCGAACGCCCTTCGCTTCATCGCCGAGTCGGCCGGGGCGAGCTCCCGAGATCTCGTCCTGGAAGTGGGGACCGGGCCGGGCTTCCTCACGCAGTACCTGGCGGAGTCGGCGGGGGGTGTCTACTCGGTGGAGGTGGATCCGATCCTGTTCGATGTCGCCTCCATCTTGCTTGCCTCTCGGTCCAACGTCCATCTGATCCGTGGCGACATCCTGGAGAGTAAGCAAAGGGTCGCCCGAAAGATCCTGGAGCAAATTCCTGACCCGCCACAGACGGACGGATCTATCATTCATGTCTCGAACCTTCCCTATTCCGTGGCGGTTCCGATCGTGATCGGTCTCCTCGAGCAGGAGGAGCGGATCCGGAGGATGGTGATCACCGTCCAGCGAGAGATCGCCGATCGCCTGCTCGCCTCGCCGGGGACGAAGACCTACGGCGTGGCGACGGTCTTTGTCAGGCTCTTGGCTGACGTGACCTCCTTGAAGTCCTTGCCCGCATCCGTGTTCTGGCCTGTTCCCGAGGTCCGCTCGACCGTCCTCGAGATCCGCCGGACCCGGCCTTGCCTCGAAGATCCCGAGTACCGGCTCTTCAAGGCATTCGCTCGCGGTCTGTTCTCGCAGCGGAGAAAGACGCTCCTTCGAGGGATGCGCGGAAATCCCTCCGGACGGATCGATGATTCAACCGCCCGGACCGCTCTGGACGCAGTCGGGGTCCTCCCGGATCGCCGCGTCGAGACCCTGGATCCGGAGGCGCTCCTGGGCCTCTTCCGGGCCGTTCGGAAGGGCTCGGGGGACCTCCCGGCCCATCTTGACACGCGCCGCAAAGGTCGATAGACTAAGCCGTTTGCGATTTTTGACAGGGTCGGTGACTGGATCCCATGAGCCCTTCCTGCCCGTGAGGTATCGCGGCCGCGATGCCCCATCGCTTCCAGCATGTCGGAGGCGGCCGTATACCAGGATCTAGATGGCGATACCGGAAGCGAAGGTTCTTGAAGTAAAAGAGGCGTCGGACATTGCAGACGTGATCTCTACGCGTCTGCCCCTCAGTCGCGCCGGCTCGAACCTGAAGGCCCTCTGCCCATTCCACGAGGAGAAGACGCCGTCTTTCATCGTCAGCCCGCAGCGGCAGACCTATCACTGCTTCGGGTGCGGCGCGGGTGGGGACGTTTACACCTTCCTCATGTCCCACGATCAGCTCGATTTCCCCGGGGCGGTTCGGTTTCTGGCGGATCGGGTAGGCATCGTGGTCGAAGAGGAGAAGAAGGAAGACCAGTTAGGATACCGCCTCGTCGAATTTGCCCGAAAGTTCTACGAGCATTCCCTGTGGAAGACCGGAGAGGGCGAGACGGCGCGGAGATACCTGAAGGGTCGCGGAATCACCGAGGAGACGGCGAAACGGTTCGATATGGGCTACTCCCCCGCCGGGGGTCGCGCCCTCACGGACCTGGCCCGACAGCGGGGACTGCCCCTCCCCGCGATGGAAGAGATCGGGCTTTGCCTCCGCCGGGATGGTGATCACAGGGATCGGTTCCGACGTCGGCTGATGTTCCCGATCAGCGACGACCGGGGCCGAACGGTCGGGTTTGGCGGCCGGATCCTGGGCGCGGGAGAGCCGAAGTATCTCAACTCTCCCGAGGGGCCCCTCTTCAGCAAGAGGAAGCTCCTCTACGGGGCTCACCTGGCGCGCGAGGCGATCCGGAAGGATGGCCGGGCGATCGTCGTCGAAGGCTACACCGATGCGATCCTCGCCCATCAGGAGGGGGTGACGGCCGTCGTCGGTTGTCTGGGGACGGCGTTCACTCCTCGACAGGCGGCGCTGATTCGCCGGTTCAGCCGGCAGGTCGTGCTCGTCTACGATCCCGACTCGGCGGGCGTGGCCGCATCCGAAAGGGGGCTAGATGTCCTCCTTTCGCATGGGCTGGACGTGAGCGTGGCCCACCTTCCCAAGGGCAAGGACCCGTTCGACTTCCTCCGAGAGCAGGGGGGCGATGCCTTCCGGCAGATCGTGAATGAAGCGGAGGACTTCTTCGAGTTCAAGCTGAGATCGGCCCGAGCGAGGCATGATCTGCGAACGACGCGAGGCGAGGCAGAGGCGGCGCGTGAAGTGATGAGCATGGTGGAAAAGGTCGCGGATCCGATCCGACGTGACATTCTCTATCGGAAGGCCGCGGAGGCTTTAGGGATACGGGAAGATGCCTTGAGATCCGGCTCCCCCGCCCCCGCCAGGAAGCCGAAGCGGCGCCTGCAGGCCGCGTCGAGGGCGCAGACCGAGGGGACGGAAGAGGCTATCTTCGAGATTCTGGTCAATCGCCCCGATCTGGCGAGGAAGGCGGTCAGCGCCGTTCCCCTCGAGAATTTCTCGGAGGCGAAGCGCCCGGTCGCCGAAGCGGTGTATCATCAGGTTGAGAGGGACGGGAAGGTCAACGTCGCGACTCTCCTGATCGAGCTGAAGGAGGAGAAGTACTGCCGGGTTCTCGTGGAGGCCCAGGAGGCCAGCTCAGCGGAGAAGGACTACGAGAGGACCTTGCGGGACATCCAGACCCGGTTACGAGAAAAGGCTTACGATGACGAGCGGGCAGAGCTCCGCGAAGAGTACGAACTGGCCCGGCAGCAGGGGAACACGGAGCGAGCCGACCAGATTTACGGGAGGCTGGCCTCCTGCATCGAAGACAAAAAGAAATTGAGGGGCTAACCCCAGGAGAGGGCAGACTCGTGGCAGAATCCTTGGAAAGGCTGGACGAAGAGGTCCGGCTGATAATCGAGCAGGGCAAGACCCGCGGGTACCTCACCTATGAGGACCTGAACTCGGTCCTGCCGGACCAGAGCAGCTCCCCGGAGAAGGTCGACAACATCTTGATGCTTCTCGACGAGATGGGGATCGACCTGATCGACGAATCCGGAGAGGAAGTCCCAGCGCGTTCGATCCGAAAAGGTGAGAAGAAGGACGCGGCCAACGGGGGCGCGGTGAGGGAGCGGATCGACGATCCGGTGCGGATGTACCTCACCCAGATGGGCGAGATTCCTCTGCTCACGCGCAAGCAAGAGCTGATGCTGGCCAAGAAGATCGAGCTGACTCGCAAACGATTCCGCAAGAAGGTCCTCGAGTCGGACGTCTCGGTCCGCCGGGCCAACAAGATCCTGGAAGACGTCAAGGACGGTCAACTGGCGTTTGACAGGACGTTGAAGGTCTCCTCCGCGGACGATCTCGGGAAGGTCGAGATCACGATGCGTCTTCGGGGCAACCTGATCACGCTCCACACGCTCGTCCTCGATAACGCGCAGGACTACCACAAGCTCAAGTCGGGAGGCAGCAGGGAAGCGGAGAGAAATCGCCTTCGTGAGCAGATGCGTATCCGCCGCAAGAAATTCGTGATCCTCCTCGAGGAACTGAACATCCAGATCAAGATGATCCGGCCGATGATGGATCGCCTGATCCGTCTTGCCGATGAGCTTCAGCAATCTCTCCGGCAGATGGACCGGCTCTCCGGCTCTCGCCGCAAGGGAGATCGGGAGGCGTACCGCGAGCACCGGTATCGGGTGGAACGGGTTCTGGATCTGGTGATGGAATCGCCCGAGAAGTTCCTCAAGCGGGTGGGACTGATCAAGGAGCGCTACGCCGAATACGAGAAGGCCAAACGGGGACTCTCCGCCGGCAACCTCCGGCTTGTGGTGAGCATCGCCAAGAAATTCAGGAACCGGGGCCTCACGTTCCTCGACCTGATCCAGGAAGGGAACACGGGTCTGATGAAGGCGGTGGAGAAGTACGAGTATCGGAGGGGATACAAGTTCAGCACGTATGCCACCTGGTGGATTCGACAGGCGATCACTCGATCGATCGCGGATCAGGCCCGGACGATCCGGATCCCCGTGCACATGATCGAGACTATCAGCCGGGCGCGCAACGCGACGAAACGGCTCACGCAAAGGTTGGGCCGGGAGCCAACGGTCGAGGAAGTCTCCACCGAGTTGAACATTTCCGTGGACGAGACGAAACGGGTCCTCAAGATTTCTAAGCACCCGATCTCCCTCGACCGCCCGATCGGGGAGAGCGAAGACGGATTCTTCGGAGACTTCATCCAGGACGACGGGGTCGAGTCCCCCGTGAACGCCGCCACCCACGAGATGCTGAAGGACAAGCTGGAGGCGGTCCTCGACACCCTCACCTTCCGGGAGAGGGAGATCATCAAGCTTCGCTACGGCCTTGGGGATGGTTACACCTACACCCTGGAAGAGGTAGGCCGGATATTCAAGGTGACACGCGAGCGCGTCCGCCAGATCGAGGCCAAGGCGGTCCGCAAGCTGCAGCATCCGGTACGAAGCCGGCTGCTGGAAGGATTCCTCGACCATATCCCGCGTGTCTGAGATCGCGACCGGAGGTTGTGGACGTTGGCGACACAGATCGAAGAACTCAAAGAACTCCAGCGTCTCGACCTGACGATCTCAGGGCTTCGAGAGAACATTGACGCTCGCCCCCGGAAGATCGGCGTGCGGCAGGGAGTGGTCAAAGATTCGGCGGCCCAGATCGAGGCGAAGAAGCTCGAGATCCAGGATTGCCAGAAGGCTCTCGACGAGCGGGATGTGGATCTGAAGGATGGGGAGGAGAAGCTGAAGCGGCTCAAGATGCTCCTCAACGCCGCCAAGACGAACGACGAGTACTCCCTTCTCAACCGGAGCATTGCTGATCAGGAAAGAAAAAACTCCCAGGCCGAGGAGCAGATCCTCGAGGCGATGGCTCGAGGCGACGAACTGAAAGCGGAGCGCGAGAAGCTAGAGGAGCAGCACGGGAAATCCGAAGAGACCCTGAGGAGCGCCGAGGAAGAGGCGGCGCGCGATACGATCTCTCTCAAGGGGACCCTGGAGGAGCGCCTCTCCGAGCGGGTCGAGCTGACCGACAAGATCGCCGATGAAGCCCTGAAACAATACGAGCGAATCTTCGTCCTGCGACGGGACGGTGCCCTTGCCAAGGTCGACGAAAATGTCTGCCAGGGGTGCTTCATGAGCATCCCCAATCAGTGGGTCAGCCTCCTGCACATCAACCGCGATATGGTCACCTGCCCCTCCTGCGGCCGGATCCTCTTCCTCTAGAGAAAAGGGGACAGTCCCCCTTTATTCCTTATAATGAGCCTTGGAGTGCGCCGGGTGGTCGCCGGCTCGCCGACGCCCTCGGGCGGAGGCGAGCGGGAGGAAAGTCCGAACTCCATAGGACAGGGTGGTGGGTAACGCCCACCGTCCGTGAGGGCCGGGAAAGTGCCACAGAAAACATACCGCCCCTTCGGGGGTAAGGGTGAAAAGGTGCGGTAAGAGCGCACCGCTCGGCCCGTGAGGGTCGAGGCATGGTAAACCCCACCCGGAGAAAGGCCAAATAGAGGGGGATCGGGAGAAATCTCGTGCGGGGCGGTCCGTCCCGCCATGACCCCTGGGTAGGCTGCTGGAGCTCCCTCGCAAGGCGGAGCCTAGACGAATGGCCACCGAACGGGCCGGAGGGATCTCCCGCCGGTCCGGGAACAGGATTCGGCTTACAGGCGCGCTCCCGCAGCCCGGCCGCTTTTTGTGGCCGGGCTGTCGTCATCTTATATAGGTCTCCGCTATCCCTCCCATCCCATGGGATGCGTCGGACCCGGCATTTGGCTAAAATCTGTCCCTTGGGCGGAATGTACGGGGTGCATTGGAAGGAGGTACGTTGTCCAGACCACTGGCCTGCACTCTGATCCTCTCGCTCGGCCTCGTCGGTTGCGGAAGCAGCAGCGGCAGCTCACCGGACCGGCGAGCCACTGTCGAGATGACCAGCCCGACCGGAACCCAGACCGGAGTCGTGACCCTCGCCTTCACCTTGAAGCAGCGGTCCAGCCTGTCCGCCGACATCCTCCCTGAGTACTCCCTCGATGGGGGCATGACCTACCAGCGCGCATCCGGCGCTCCAGGAGGCTTGGTGGAAGCGCTGGCGTCGGACCCGATGGGACTCCCTCATACCTTTCCCTGGGACCCCCGGGCCGATGGTGTAGCCCTGGCGGCCCTCGAGGCCAACGTCAAGTTTCGAATCACTCCCTTCACCGCCCTGACCGGAGTGGAGGCCGAGACGGACCCGTTCTCGGTCGACAACACCAGCGCCGTTTTTATCACCTCGATCTCTCCGGATTGGGGCCAGTTTGGTGACACGATCACCATCGACGGCCAGGGGTTCAGTCCCCTCCTGGTGGACAACGACATCACGTTCGGCGATCTCGGAGGCGCGGGGATACAGACGATCCCTCTCACCTCCAGCTCCACCCGGCTCACCGTCATGGTTCCTGACCCGACCCCGATGGCCCTCCGGGACCTCTCGGGACCGCTCACCGTGACGACGCTGGCCCAGAAGTCCAACGCCGTGCAGTTCGTCGCCGTGATGCCCGGGAGCCCCCGTATCTCCGTGATCCGGCCGACCTCGATCGAGGGCAACTCTCTCCCGTGGAATGCCGGGGGGGCGTCGTCGGTCAAGGTCCAGCTTCTCTACACGGCCTCCGAGATCGGCTCGGCCGGGCTGATCGACGGACTCCGGTGGGCGACCAGCGAGGGCCTCTCCGGCTCCAATCCCGACACCGTCATGCTGTCCACCGTGAGCGTCCACATGGTCCACACGACCTTGAGCAAGCCGTCGCACATACAGGAGCTCAATTACGATGTCGCTCCCCCACGAGAGGTGGCGACGATCTCCAACTACACGATTCCGGCGAACACGAGCGGGTTCGTGGACATTCCCTTCAATCCCGGCGCGGTCTTCCCTTACAACGGCCGCGACAATCTCCTGATCGAGATCGAGGGATTCGGCAGCACGGGATTGTATTACTGGAACATCGGCAGGAGGCCGGAGGTGAGGCGGACCTGGGCGTTCGCCGGCGGCAATGTCGGAAAGGACATCGTACTCCCGGCGATCGAGGTGAGCTTCCAGGAGACGGACACCGACGACTCTTACTCCGCCGTGATGGCGGCGGTCTTCGATCTCAATAGAAACGGACCGTGCGAGCCGCCCGGTTGCATCCCCCCCGCGGTGGATACGGTCTTGCCCGCGACCGGCTCGCGAATCCAGGTCCTCCTGCTCAGCCGGGAGATCTCCGGAACCGGCATGCTGAAGGGTGTGGCGTGGAAACCCCCTTCCGCGACCAGCTCCGTAGGCGCCACCTACCAGGATCTGTCCGTGAGCGTCGGAGATCTCTTCTCGAACTCGATGAGCCCCACCTTCGTGTCGACGTTGACCCAGGTGCGGGCGCCCGCGCCCTACACGGTTCCGGCAGGCGCGACCGGCTTCATCCCGATCCCGCTGGACCTTCCCCTCAGCTTCCTCTACGACGGGACGCAAAATCTCGTTGTCGAGATCACGACGGTATCGGGGACGGCCTTGAATTCGGTGGACAGCATGAACATCTCGCCGGAGCAGCGCCTGGTGACCGCCGGCATTCCGGGCGCCGCCTCGGGCAGCGTCGTCGCCGACATGATCTCGATGCGATTGGAGTTCGATTGATCGGAACGAGAGGAAAGCGAACCCTTCTACTGCTGGGGCTCCTGGCCTCGACGCCGCTTCTGGGGGCTCGCGCCTGCGTCACGCGCACCGACTATCGTGAGAGGGTCCTCGCGGCCGCCAGGTCCGACCCGCGGCTACGGGTCGCCCTCGTGAAGGAGGCCCCGTCCGTGGACATCAGTGCCTCGGGTCCTCTTCTCGTCTACGCCTCGGACGCGACGGAACCCCTCCTCGACCTCCGCTCGCTGGACAAGGTCACGGTCTTCTCCCGCCTCGGAAAACTCGTCTGGGGAGCCCAGCTCCTCCACACCGCCACGGTCCGCATCGTCCCATCGGCGGGGGTCTCCGTCGAGATCAACGGGGCGGGCTACCGGGGCGATGTGCGAATCCACGCGGATCCGAAGGGAGCGATCACGTGCGTCAACGAAGTCGCCCTCGAGACATATCTAGCAGGAGTCATCGGGTCCGAGGTTCCTACCTCCTGGCCTGACGCGGCGCTGCGAGCGCAGGCGATCGTGGCGCGGACGTACGCCCTCTCTCGAGCCTGGGAGAGGCGAGACGCCCTTTATGACATGACCGCCGACACCCTGTCGCAAGTCTACCGGGGATTGAAATTCGAGGACCAGGTCGCCTTTCGAATCATCCATGAGACCCGAGGTGTGATTCTCGTCTACGGCGATAAGATCTTCCCTACCTATTACATGAGCGTTTGCGGCGGTCACACCGCCTCGGCGGCCAAGGTCTTCGGAGAATCCGCCATCCCACCCCTTCAGGGAACAGCTTGTGGCTACTGCCGGGGCGCCCGCCGATACCGTTGGCCCGTTGGCGGAAAACCGGTGACGATCTCGGAAGAGACGATTCTGGCGCGCCTCGGCCCGATGGGGATCTCCTTGAAGAGGCTCGACAGGATCGAGGGGATGCAGACGAGCCCTGACGGGTTCGCGACGCGCGTCTCCCTCCGGCATGGAGGGGAGATCTTCACCGTCTCGGCCCGGGAGTTCCGGATGGCCCTCGGCCCGGATCTGCTGTTCAGCGCCAACTTCGAGGCGGTGAAGGAGGGAAGCAACTTCGTCTTCAGCGGGCGCGGCTGGGGACACGGTGTCGGGATGTGCCAATGGGGCGCCCATGGTATGGCTCGCGCCGGATTCGACGAACGCGAGATCCTTCGGCATTACTATCCCGGCGCCGCACTGGCCCGTCTTTCACCGTCTCCTCCGGGCTAAGCTCCGCAGGGACCCATCCATCCGATGCGGGGTTCGATGAGAGAAGGCTTCGGCTTTCGAATTCACGCGAACGACTCCACGACGCGGGCGAGGACCGGCGTCCTGGAGACTCCTCACGGTCGAGTGGAAACGCCGGCGTTTCTCCCCGTGGGGACGGCCGCGACCGTCAAGGCGGCAACGCCCGCGGACCTGGAGCGCGCCGGCGTCCCGATGATCCTCTGCAACACCTATCATCTCGCACAGCGCCCCGGCAGCGAAGTCGTGCGAAGGGCCGGTGGGCTCCACGCGTTCATGGGCTGGTCACGGCCCATCCTCACGGACAGCGGCGGATTTCAAGTCTTCTCCCTTTCATCGTTTTGCGAGGTGTCAGAGGAGGGAGTCCGCTTTCGTTCCCCCCTCGATGGTACGATGTTCTGGCTGACTCCCGAGGAGGCGATCCGATTACAGCAGGACCTGGGCAGCGATATCGCACTTCAGCTCGACGTGTGTAGCCCGAATCCCTGCCCGAAGGACCAGGCAGCCGAGGCGATGCGTCTCACGCACCGGTGGGCCGAACGATCCCTCGCCTCGCACAACGCGTCTCGTCAGGCCCTCTTCGGCATCGTCCAGGGAGGGATCTATCCCGACCTACGATCGGAGAGCGCGGAGCATATCGGTCGGCTGGGTTTCGATGGCATCGCCGTGGGAGGATTGAGCGTCGGAGAGGAGAAGTCGGACTTGGAGGCGGTGCTACGATCCTTGAGCCTTCCCGACGCTCTCCCCCGCCACCTCCTCGGTGTCGGGAAGCCCGAGGACCTGCTGCTCGCCATCGGCGAGGGGATGGACATGTTCGACTGCGTCATCCCCACACGGAACGCCCGCGGAGCGGGTGTCTTCACGTTTGCAGGGCGCCTCCATCTGAGGAACCGGAAATTCAAGGAAGATTTCGACCCGGTGGAGGCGGACTGTCCCTGCCCCGCGTGCACGCAATTCTCCCGGGCCTACCTGCGTCACCTCTTCGGTGCGCGAGAGATCCTCGCGTCACAGCTGGCCACGCTGCACAATCTCACGTTCTTTCAGAGGCTCTTCGCCCGGGTCCGAGAGGCGATTTCCGAAGGCAGGTTCGGCATCTTTCGGGAGGAGTTCCTTCGGGCGTATCTCGAATCCGCGGCAGACGTTGGGATGGAAGAAGATATCCTCATCCCCCCTCCCGGCGCCCCGGATGTTCCCGATGGAACTCCCCGGGGAGGGATGCTATAATCCGTGGTTACCAAGTTTTGTAGCTTCCTGGGGGGGTAATCCGAGGCAGATATTCAGCGGCTTGGCCGCAGTTCGGAATGAAGAATGGGAGGTAGATCCATGCGCTGGCAGCTCGGTCTACTCGGTCTGATGGGTCTGGTCTGTTTGATCATGGGGCTCTCCGCCCCCGGGGCGCAGGCTCAGATCGTCTATCGTGACAAGGTGACGACGACGCAGCTCTCCGATGGGGCGGACCTGATCGTCCTCGGAGAAGTGGTAAGGATCGAGAACGTCGGGAGCAGTGATCATCAGGGGGTTCTGATCCAGATCGAACCCGATAGGGTCCTGAAAGGCCCGGAGGAGCCCGGGCAGATCCAGATCTTCAACTTCACCCGGACGACGGGGACGCTCTCCATTGCCGAAGGGGAAAAGCCGCTTCTCTTCCTCACGGCGCTCGACAAGTCCGAGCTCGAGTGCGCTCATTGCGACAAGAAGGGCTTTGAGGTGATCGACCTCCCCGATGGGAACTATTACGTGGTGCGCGCTTCCCGATGGGGCCTGCTCATGCCGGGTAGCGTCTATGTGGATCACGTCGCCGCGACGATTCGACTGAAGACGAAGGGTGACTACAGCGGACTGAAGAATCACTGGATGAACGGGGCAGAGAATCCCGACGGACGGATTGCTCTGGACAGCGTGATCGATCTGCTCGCCGAGGAGAAGGCGCTGGCCAACATCGACGCGACCGACTCCGCGGCGATCCTTCGCCTTGTTCGAACGCCGGGCGACCGGTTCCGACCGGTGGATCCGCTCGTTCTCCTTGCAGGGCACACGGGTCTTCCGGAAGCCTTGGCGTCTCTGATCGATCTGGCCCGATCTCCGGAGGGTCCCGAGACCGCGGTCCTGGCTTCCTCCCTTACCCTCCTCTCCGTGTCGGGTGTCGATGTCGCCTCGGCTCTGGAGGCGGAGCTGGCATCCCCCGGGGCGGAGCCCGCCGAGAAGGAGCGTTTCATCCTCGTGGCCGCCTCGATGAAGGAGAGAAAGCTGACCGATGCCCTGATCGCTCTGGTGGCGACGCCTGAGCTTCGGAAGTCCGCACTGCTGGCGCTCGGCGACATGAAGGACCCGAAGGCCCTCCCCACCCTCCAGGCTGGACTGACAGGAGGGGAGATGAAGTTTCGCCAGGCAGCGGCCGTCGCCCTCGCCTACTTCGGCGGCGACGGCGTCAAGGCGATCATGGAGTATCAAAAGGCCCACCCCGAAGACGATCTCGCCCGATTCATTGGCGAGCTGAGGAGGAATCCCGCCCGAGTTCGGGGGCAGGTGCGCTAGAGCGCGGAAGCCTGTGGAAAATGCGGGCTGAACCTGTCCTCTCGAGAGGGCGTCCGGGAAATGGGAGGTAGTCATTCAGGGCCAGGCCCGGACGGCCTCGACCACCTGCGGAACCAGTAACCAGACTCTGAGAAAAGGTAGGCTCCCATCCCTTGGGGGCCATGGATTGTAGGTAGATAGGTAGCGGCAGCCATGCCCACAGAACAGCCTGACATCCCCGCCGGGGGGGGGTTATTCCAGCTCCTCCCGATGTTCTTTATCATGTTCATGATCATGTACTTCATGATCATCCGGCCACAGAGGAAGAAGGAAAAGAATCGACTGGAGATGCTCTCGCAGATCCGGAAGAACGATCACATCCTGACCACAGGCGGCATCTACGGCGTCGTGATGAACGTCAAGGACGACGAATTGCTGCTCCGGATCGACGACACGAACAACGTTCGGGTCCGACTGTCTCGCAGTAGCGTGGTCGGCGTGATCGATCCGAAGGACAAGGAAGAGAAGTCGAAGGATTGATGACCCTGCAGGAAGAGGAGTAACGAGGCGTGTTTCGCGACTTTGGCTGGAAATTCTGGGTGATCGGTCTCGTCGTGGCGGTGATCATCGGCATACCGGTGATCGCGGGCAACTGGGTCCAGCTCGGACTCGATCTGCAGGGCGGGACGATGCTGACGTACGGCCTCGATACGGAGACGGCCTCCGAGTTCGACGTCGTCCTGCAGGTCCTCCGGAAGCGGCTGAACACCCTGGGCCTCCGTCAACTCCTGATCCGCAGGGAGGGGACGGGCCATTTCGTCGTCCAGGTGCCCGGTGTGGACGACACGGCGATCGCGCGGATCAAGCACCTGATCGAGACGAGCGGACAGCTCTGGTTCAAGATCGAAGCGGTCCGTCAGGAGGCGCCGGAGATCAGAAAGATCTTCGAATGGAAGCAGAGGGACGAGTACGAGGAGGACTACAAGTACGACATCGGCTTGAAGGTAAACAAGGAGGGAGATCCTCTCCCCGCAGAGGACTGGAATTCCTACTCCCTGCTGATCAACAAGGGAGCGGTCGAGGGACGCCTCCTGAGTGGGGCCAACCCCACCACGGATGATTTCGGGGCCGACTCCGTCGGGTTCCAGTTCAACGCCGAGGGGGCCCGCGCCTTCGGCAAGCTCACCGAGGAGAACAAGGGTAAGAATCTCGCCATCGTCCTGGACGGGGTCGTTGTATCGGCTCCCTTGGTCAAGGACACCATCACCTCCTCGGGGATCATCACCGGGAGTTACACCCGGGACGAAGTAAACGACCTGGTCATCATCCTCCAGGGCGGCAGCCTTCCCAGCACACCCACGCCCGAGAGTGACCTGACGATCGGCCCGGGCCTCGGTCGGGACTCGATCGAGAGGGGGAAGCTCGCCACCTGGATCAGCCTCGCACTCGTCATCGGGTTCATCCTCGTCTACTACCGGGGCGCCGGCGTCGTCGCCTGCATCACGCTCCTCCTCAACCTCGCCCTGCTCGTCTGCGTGTTGATCAACTTCGAGGCGACCCTGACGCTGCCCGGCATCGCCGGGATCGTGCTGACGGTCGGGATGGCGATCGACGCCAACATCCTGATCTTCGAACGCATCCGGGAAGAAAAGAACAAGGGGATGGGGATCCGTCAGGCGATCGAAAACGGTTACGGCCGGGCCTTCTGGACGATCTTCGACGCCAACCTGACAACCCTGATCACCGCCCTGATCCTTTTTCAGGTGGGGACGGGGCCGATCAAGGGGTTCGCTGTCACGCTCTCGATCGGGATCCTCACGAGCATGTTCAGCGCCCTCTTCGTGACGAAGGCTCTCTTCGGGTTGCTCGTCGTGAAGGGGTGGATCACCGAGTTCAAGATCATGAGCCTGGTCGGCGAACCGAACATCCAGTTCGGTCGCTACGGGAGGCTCCCCCTGATCGTCTCTCTCGCGCTGATCCTGGGGGGGATGGCAGTATTCGCCGCGAGGGGTCAGGACAAGTACGGGATCGAGTTTACCGGGGGCGCCCTTTTTCAGATCAAGCTGAAGGAACCGGTGAGCGACGCCGAGGTCCGGCGCAGGCTGAACAAGGCCGGCGGGGAGTTCGTGAACGCGGAGGTTCAGGCCGTGGGCTTCCGACAGGGCGCCGTGGCGGAGCCGAGCAATGGTGGTGGGAATGAGAATCAGAGAGCCCTGCCGGGCGAGGAAGGGTATGAGTACCAGATCCGGGTTCGCTTGGTTCAGGAGGGGAAGGACGTCGATACCAATGTCCTGAAGTCAAGGGTGGACGACGCCTTCAAGGATGTTCTCGCTCCGGACACCTACCCTCCGCTTCCCCCCAGGGACGCCGTCCAGATGGATCCGAGCGAGCCGGGGTGGGGTAAGCTGGCTCTGGTCGTCCGGCTCGACCCGCGCATGGTCGAGATGCCGGACCTGGAGAAGCTCGCCGCCGATCTCATCGCCGACGGCTTCGAGGGTGCCGAGGTAGAGCCCTGGGAGGATGACTCGGGAGTCCTGGCGATCAAGGTCACGACGGGACTGCTCGACCTGGCCACGGAGAAGAAGAAAAATGACAAGAGGGATCTGCTGAGGAAGTTCTTCAATCAGTCGGTCGACTACCCGATCTCGGAGCCGTACTCGCGTGTGATCGACATCGGGAAATCGGTCGCCTATAACCTGAAGAGCAAGGCGATCCTGGCGATGATATTCGCCGTGTTCGCGATCGTGCTCTACATCACCTTCCGGTTCGAATTCAAGTTCGGCATCGCGGCGATCACCGCTCTCGTGCATGACGTCCTCTTCTCCATGGGGGCCGTGGCGGCGATAGATGCCAGCGGCCTCATGGACGTCAAGATCGACCTGGCGATGGTGACCGCCTTCCTCACGATCATCGGATATTCCCTCAATGACACGATCGTCGTCTTCGATCGCATTCGAGAAAACCTCGGAGGCCGGGAGAAGCTGGAGTACGCGGAGCTGGTCAACCGCAGCATCAACCAGACTCTCAGCCGTACTGTCCTCACGTCCATCACCACGTTCGTCGCCCTCCTCGCTCTCTTTCTGGCCGGGGTCAACGTGATCCGGGACTTCTCCTTCGCCATGATGATCGGGGTCGTCGTCGGGACCTACTCCTCGATATTCATCGCCAGCCCCGTCCTGATCTTCCTCCGGAACAGGGAGGTGGCGGCGGAGGAGAGGGAGAAAGCCCAGGGCGCCAAGAGCTGACCTCACCCGCTTGCCTCGGACCCCTGGACCTGATTTACTCTTATGAGAGGGGTGCCGGGGAGAAGTTCCTTCGCAGCAAAACGAATCCACTGAGAGTCTAGAAAAAGGGGACAGTCACCTTTTTTGTCGAGGGAGGTACGCGAGATGAAGGGCCTGAAGTTCAGCATCGCACTCATGATGATCGCTGCCATTGGTTGTTCCAGAAGCGGCGGAAGCCATCGCGGAGGTGCCGTCGCGGGGAGCATCCTGGATGTGCAGCCCTCCGTGGGGACGGTCGCTGGTGGCACCTCGGTCCTCATCACGACCCAGGGACTGGCCGACTTCCAGTTGATGGCTCCCACGGTCACCTTCGACGGGAATGCGGCGACGTTCGTCCAGGCCCCAGCGGCAGATATGGTCGAGGTCCTCACCCCGACGGCCTCAGGGACGGGATGGGTAGACGTCGTTGTCACCGAGGGCGCGGTCTCTGCCACCCGCCCGATGGGTTTCGAGTATGTCACCGTGCCGCCTCCGCTTCCGTGCACGTTCGGCTCGGCCTGTCCCGATCGCGGCCTCCTGGCGGGCGGCGAGATCGTGATGATCTTGGGGGTGGATTTCGAGAACCTCCCCCGTGTCTTCTTCGACGGCGTCGAATCCCCGAACGTCCAGTTCGTATCCACGACGGAGATCACGGCCGAGGCCCCGGGAGCCGCCGCGGCCGGCCTGGTGGACATCCAGGTAGATAATCCGTCGGGAGGGATCTGCGTCGGCACGGCGGCCTACGAGTATCTCGCGTCGAGCCCCATCATGGACAACCAGGAGCCGAACGACACGTTGATCTCCTGTTTCGCGGGGGTCCCGACGACGCTGGGCGTGTTTTACGACGGCACGTTCCACACGGGGACGGATGAGGATTGGTACTGCTTCACCGCCCTCGGGGGTCCCAGGGTTGTGACCATGAATCCGGACCCGATCACCGATCCCAATTACGACCTCGAGTTATACGACGCGAGCGGCGCGCTCATCATGGGTTCCTACAGCGTGTTCGGCCAGGAGATGCTCACGACCCCGGGGGGGGGGACATTCTCGGTCAGGGTGATCAACCGATGTGGTGAGGTGGGCGAGTACACGATCTCGTTCGGCTAGTCGGAGTAACAGGAGGGCAGCGAGATGAAGTGGCTGAGGTTTGGCCTCGTGACCGTCTTGATGGCCACACTGGCATGTTCCGGAAGCGGCGGTAGCCATCGAGGTGGTACGGTCGTGGCGGACATTCTGGACGTGCAGCCCTCCGATGGGCCGGTCGCCGGCGGCACGTCGGTCCTCATCACGACGCAGGGCTTCACAGACTTTCAGTCCATGGTTCCCACGGTCACCTTCGACGGGAATGTGGCGACGTTTGTCCAGGCCCCCGCGGCCGACCAGATCGAGGTCATCACGCCCGTGGCCGCCGGGTCGGGCTTCGTCGGCGTCGTGGTCACCCAGGGAGCCGTCTCCGCCACCCGCCCGATGGGCTTCGAGTACACTGCCGTCTCATGCAGCATCACGTCGATTTGTCCGAGCGGGGGTGGACTTGCGGGGGGGGAGATCGCCACGATTCTCGGCGCCAACTTCGTTGCCGGGATGCGAGTCTTCTTCTCCATGGAGTCGCCGCAGGTCACGTTCGTCTCCCCGAACGAGATCTGGGCGGAGGTCACTCCATCAATCTCTGTAGGTCTCATCGACGTTTCAATCACCGACCCCTCGAGCGTTTGTGTCTTCCTCAACGGCTGGGAATACAAGGTATTCCTGCAGTCTCCCGACAGCTTCGAGCCGAACGACACGCTGGCCACCTGCTTCTCGGTCGGCTCCATCACGACCGGGTGGTCGGCGACCGGCCTCACGATTCACGACGCCATCGATGAAGACTACTTCTGCTACAATACTCTCCTGGTTCCGGCCCTCCCGACCGTCACGATGACCCCCGATCCCAACTCCGGCAACCTGGACATCGAGCTGTTCGATGCGGCGACCGGGACGTTCCTGGCCGGCTCCTACCAGCCGTCGGGCCCGGAGTCGATTGCCACGCCGCCGGGAGCGACCGACTACGCCGTCCGCGTCTTTGGCGATTGCGGCGCCGTCGGCACCTACTCTCTGAACATTCAATAAAACCGGAGTTTGGTGGCGTGCACGAGACACGCGAGTCCGGGGCGAGTTCTGTGAGGAATTCGGGCTAGCGGCGGAGGAGTCTTTCGCCGGGGCGGAGGTAGCCGAACTGCTCCCGTACCTGACTTTCGACGACGTACGGGTCGTTCTGCAACCCGTCAAGGCGGCGCTGTAGCAGCCGGACCTTCTTCTCGAGAGCCTCGATCTCCGACTGCAGGTGGCTCTCCTTCGCCTTCAGGTCTTGATTCCGGTGTCGGTGTGACATTCTGGACGCCCAGGTGAAGGCGGAGGTGGCGAGCAGGATCAGGAGGTAGGGGACGAGCCCTCGAAGTATCCCGCGGAAAGTGATTCGCTCACGCTTGGTAGCCATACTTGCCCTCCTCGCCCAGCTCTTCTTCTATCCGGAGTAGCTGATTGTATTTGCTCGTCCGCTCGCTCCGGCAGGGAGCTCCGGACTTGATTTGACCCGCCATCATCCCGACCGCCAGATCGGCGATGCTAGGATCCTCCGTATCTCCGGAGCGGTGCGAGATCACGGTCCGCAAGCCGGCTCGCTGGGCCGACCGGATCGTATCGAGTGTCTCCGTGACGGTCCCCACCTGGTTCCACTTGATCAGGATCGCGTTAGCGCTCCCCTCCTCGATTCCCCGCTCGAGGCGTTCCTTCCGGGTGACGAACAGATCGTCACCGAGGATCTGTATCCGATCTCCCAAGGCCGCGGTCAGGTCTTTCCAGCCCGTCCAGTCGTCCTCTCCGAGGCCATCTTCGATCGAGGCGATCGGATACGTCTCGACCAGCTCGCGATAGAAATCGATCATTCCATGGGCGTCCCGATCTGCCCCCTCCAGCCGATACCCGCTCCCTTTCATCAGCTCGGTCGCTGCCACGTCCAGGGCGAGCTTGACCCGATTCCCCGCGTCGTAGCCGGCCTTTCCGATCGCTACCATGAGCAGGTCCAGGGCCTCTCGAGCCCCGCTTACCTCGGGGGCATACCCGCCCTCGTCCCCGACTCCCGTCTCGAGCCCCTTCTCGTCGAGAACCGAGCCGAGGGCGTGATAGATCTCCGCCCCCATCTGAAGCGCCTCGGAAAAGGACTCGGCTCCGGAGGGGACGATCTGGAACTCCTGGATTTCGAGGGCGTTGCCCGCGTGCGCACCGCCATTGATCACGTTGAAGAGGGGAACGGGGAGTAGATTCCCGCCGGCCCCGCCCAGATAACGGAAGAGCGGAATCCGGAGGGAGTTGGCCGCTGCCTTCGCCGAGGCGATCGAGACGGCGAGAATGGCGTTGGCGCCGAGAGAGGATCGGTCCTCCGTCCCGTCCAGCTCGATGAGGAGGCGGTCGATCTCGGGTTGACGGAGGACTTCCCGGCCTACCAGCACAGGAGCGATCCTGTCCTCGATGTTCCGAACCGCCTTGCGGACGCCCTTCCCGCCGTATCTCGCGTCACCATCTCGCACTTCGACTGCCTCATGGCGCCCGCGGGAAGCTCCGGAAGGAACCTGGGCCCTCCCCACGACGCCCGAGTCGACGTAAAGGTCGACCTCGAGGGTCGGATGGCCCCGAGAATCGAGGATTTCTCTTGCCTTGAGTCGCTGGATACGGGTCATGCCGCGCTCCCTCGGGCAGATCTCGCCCTTATCTGATATCGGTCGCCAGGTCCATTCCGTTCAGCGCCGTTCGACCCGGCCGGGTCCATGATGCGGCGTCCGACCGGAGGGGGTCAAGCCTCTAGCCTGCGTCCGGACCGTTTTTCTCCGGGGCCGGGCCGCCTCCCCCCATCTTGATTCGCGGGAGCGGCGCTGCTACGATCCCGCGCTTCCGAGCCCATTCGAGTGAAGGGGCGAGAACCTTATGTCCGATCTGCGACTCCCTCTGGCCCCTTATGCCTGGAGAGAGGTGATCCTCTTCTCCGTGGCCCCGCTCCTGATCTCCCTGGGGCTTGTTGTCGGGTGGGCGACCGGCGGCCCGGGATGGCTCGGCGTGGTGGGCGCCGTAGGGGCCGTCACCTCCGCCGGAGTCGCTGCCTTCTTTCGGGATCCGACCCGATGGCCGCCCCAGGGGGAGGAAAAAGTCCTGGCCCCGGCAGACGGGAAGATCGTGGGTGTGGAAGAGGTAGACAGGGACGATTACCTGGGAGAGAAAGGCGTCGAGATCGACATCTTCCTCTCGATCTTCAACGCCCACGTGAACCGATCGCCTGTGAACGGAGTGGTCGAGGAGATCACCTACAGGAAGGGCTCCTTTCTCAGCGCCTTGCGGCCTTCGGCCGCGCGAGTGAACGAGCAGAACTCGATCAGGATCCAGGGAGAGGGGTACCGGGTCATCGTCCGTCAGATCGCCGGCGCCGTGGCCCGGCGAATCGTCTGCGCTTGCAAGATAGGCGATTCGCTGGAGCGGGGGGAGCGTATCGGGATGATAAAGTTCGGCTCCCGGACGCAGGTACTCCTTCCCACGTCGGTGTTCCAACCGGCCGTGAAGCCTGGCGATCGGGTCAAGGCTGGTATCTCGGTGATCGGCACGATCCGCAGAGAGGAGCCGTCATGAAGCCGATGGGGATGATCCCATCCCTGATCACGCTCGGCAACGCCGTGTGTGGGTTCACGGCAATCTACGAGATCGCTCACGGACGGTACCACCAGGCGGCGTGGCTGATTCTCCTGGCGATGGTATTCGACGCCTTCGATGGCAAGGTCGCCAGGATGACCAAGCAGACCTCCGACTTCGGCGCACAGCTCGACTCCCTCTCGGACGCCATCTCGTTCGGGGTCGCCCCCGCGATCCTCGTCGCCCTGATGAACCAGCCGAGTCCGGGGATCTGGTCCAAGGCGACGTGGTTCTTCTGTCTCCTCTATGTCCTCAGCGCCATTCTCCGTCTGGCCCGATACAACGTGGAGGCCAAGCGCGGAACCGCCGAGCCGGACACGTTCACCGGTCTCCCGTCCCCGGCCGCGGCCGGGATGATCTCGGCGATCGTGATACTGAGCCGCTTCATCACCGACAAGATCGAGGGCCCCCAGCTGGGATTGTTGACCGATGTGGAGGTCCACCACCTCAGCAATCTGATCGTCTCCGTCGGCCTTCCAGCTGCCGCCCTCACCCTCGGCTACCTGATGGTCTCGAGCCGGGTCAAGTATGTACATGTCTTCAACCGTTACCTGAGCGGAAAGAGACCCTTTCACTACTTCACCGGGCTGATCTTCTTCGTCGTCCTGGTCGCCGCGGTTCGCGAGATCGCCCTCTTTCTCGGGTTCCTCGCCTACGTCTCCCACGGCCCGATCAGTCTCCTGATCCGGGAGATTCGCCAGCCGAAGGCGGACATGAAGGCCGCGCCGGCCGATCCTTCAACGCGCCCTCCCGGTAGCGCCTGATCCTCCCGATGTCCGTTCTCGCCTACGTCGGTCTCGGCTCGAACCTGGGACCCAGGGAACATCACATCGAGTCCGCCCTGGAGGAGCTGGATCGAGGCGAGGGGATACATCTCCTGAGGAAATCTCCTCTCTACGAGACCGCCCCGGTGGGTGGGCCGCCCCAGGGGAAGTACTTGAACGGCGTGGCCGAGATCGAGGCAGAGATTCCGGCGGCCGATCTCCTCTCCTGCCTCCTCGCCATCGAGGAGCGGCTGGGACGTGTCCGAAGAGAACGATGGGGCCCCCGCGTCATCGATCTCGATCTGCTCCTGTACGGCAGCGAGGAATTCGAGGAGCCACAACTGATCCTGCCACACCCGCGGCTACGTGAGCGCGAGTTTGTCCTTCGCCCCCTCGCCGATCTGGATCGGGACCTTCCGATCCCCCCGGATGGAAAGAAGGTGGGCGATCTCCTCGACGCGATCCAGGAAGTGACGCGGTGAAGGCGGAGGTGATCGAGACGATCCGGGAAATGGTCGGCAGGACCCAACGCCTGCGGGCGAAAGGCAAATCGATCGGGTTCGTCCCGACGATGGGCGCCCTCCATGAGGGGCACCTCTCGCTGATGCGGCGATCGCGCGCAGAAAATGACGTCTCGGTGATCAGCATCTTCGTCAACCCCACGCAGTTTGCCCCCGGGGAGGACTTCGAGGAGTACCCTCGACCCATCGCCGAGGATGTGCGCAAGGCGGAGGAGGCCGGGGTCGATCTGATCTTCACCACGACCCCTGAGGAAATGTACCCGACGGGCTATTCGACCTTCGTCGAGGAGGAACGGGTCACACGGCCTCTCTGCGGGAAAACCCGCCCTACCTTTTTTCGGGGTGTACTCACCGCCGTTCTGAAACTCTGCCAGATCGTCCGGCCCCATCGAGTCTACTTCGGCGAGAAGGATTTCCAGCAGTGCCGCGCTGTGCAGAGGATGGTTTCCGACTTCCACCTCGACGTCGAGATCATTTCCTGTCCGATCGTCCGGGAGGACGACGGTCTGGCCCTCTCGTCTCGAAATGTCTATCTCAGCGCGAGCGAGAGGGAGGAGGCGCTGACGATCCCCAAGAGCCTCGATCTCGCCGAGTCGCTCGTCTCGGAGGGGGTGCGCGACCCCGCGGTCCTCGTGGCAAGAATGACCGAATTGATCACCGAGATCCCGTCCGCCAGGATCGACTACATCGAGACCCTGAGCGCGGACGACCTGAGCACGATCGAGAGGCTGCAGGGGGATGTCCTCGTGGCCGTCGCCGTCTGGATCGGCAAGACGCGCCTGATCGACAATCGTGTCCTTGCCATAGGCTGAGTATTGCATGCGCATCGAACAAGCTGATGACCGGATAACCGTCCACGCCCCGGCCAAGCTGAACCTCTATCTGGACGTACTCTCCCGCCGGACCGACGGCTATCACGAACTGGATACGGTGATCCAGGCGATCGACATCTACGACAGGCTGGATCTCATTCCCACGGATCGAGGAGTGCACCTGAATTGCTCCTTGCCCGATCTCCCGACGGATGAGAGGAACATCGTCCATCGCGCCGCCGAGTCGATCCTCGAGCGCGCTGACGCGAAATGCGGGGTAGAGATCACGCTCACCAAGCGAATTCCCGTGGGTGGCGGGCTCGGCGGAGGATCGAGCGACGCGGCGGCGACGCTCGTCGGCATGAACCGGTTGCTTGACCTGAGGCTGCCACGACACGAGATTGCGGACCTTGCAGCGCACCTGGGATCCGACGTCCCGTTCTTCCTCTCGGATGGCGCCGCCCGATGCCGTGGACGCGGCGAGCGCGTGGAGCCCATCGAAGGGGCAGCCCAGTTCGAGTATGTCGTGGTCTGGCCAGGGATTCCCTGCTCGACGGCGGAGGTCTACCAGGCGTTTGGATTCGGCTTGACACCCCAAAATCACGGTGCTAGCTTTGTCGCCGGAGCACTCGTATCGAACGATCCAGGGCAACTCGCGGCTGGGCGATTCAATCGTCTGGAAGAGGTCGTTTATCGGCTCCATCCCGAACTCACGGAGCTTAAACGCGCGCTGGAACAATCCCCTCTCAGGGGGGTAGGGGTGACCGGGTCCGGATCCTGCCTGTTCGGGCTCGTCGATCCCGCAAGTGCCGGGGAAGACATCGAGAAGCAGATCCATCAGGCGACAGGATTGACAGTGTATCGAGCCAGGGGGCTTGGTCAGTAGGGAAGGGAGTCCTGACGTGGAGATCACCGATGTGAAGGTGAAGTTGGTCGAGGATCGTAGCGACAAGCTCCTCGCCTTCTGCACGATCACCATTGACGACGACTTCGTGATCCGGGATCTCAAGATCATCGAGGGGCCCAAGGGGGCCTTCGTGGCGATGCCCAGTCGCAAGCTCACCGACCGCTGCCCGAGGTGCAGCGGCAAGAACCATCGACTGTCGAAATTCTGCAACAACTGCGGGGCGAAGCTCTCCGAATCTCGATCTCGCCGAGGGGACGGAGGACGAACGAGGCTTCACGCCGATATCGCGCATCCCATCACCTCGGAGTGCCGCGAGTTCCTCCAGAAGAAAGTCCTGGCGGCCTTCGAGGCGGAGCGCGAGCGATCGACGCAGGAGGGTTACATCCCACCCGATCTGGACGCCGACTTTGCGGAAGAGAAGGCGGAGGAAGCCGCTGCGAGTCGCCGGAAGCAATCTTCCAGGAGAGAGCCGGCGACGAGGGAGCCAGAGAGGAGAGAGGCCGAGCCCCAATCTGCCGAGGTGGCTGGCCCGAGTGAGAGTCCGCCCCCGCCTCCTCCCGCGGCGGAGCCGAGTCGCCCCGATCGTCCCCCTCGCAGGAGGGATGCCCCGCCGAGGGAACGCGCTCCCGTGAAGCGGCAGGAACCTGTCCCGCCGCCCGCACCACCCTCATCGTCCGAAGATAGCGACGACAACTTCAGCTCGGGCATCTTTCGATAGAAGAGCAGCCCCGTTCCGAACTCGTCCCCATCTGCCGGGGATGCTATTCTACAGGAACGAGACAGTATCAGACCCTGGACCCCAGGCGGCTATCCCCCTGGAGAGGGTGCCGGCCAGGCTAGAGACCCCATGGCAGATCCTTTCGGGCAACGATTTCGCCAGAGATCCTCGTATCGCATGCCAGTGCCATCCCGCTGGAGTGGATCCGTCAAGGCCATCCTGGGTCTGTACCTGGGGATCTACGTCCTCCAGTTCATAGTTTCCGCGGAACGTTTCGGGTCCGTTCAGATCGAGCGCTACGTCGCCCTCTCCTCAGCTGAGATCCTGACCGGCCCCTGGCGCATCTTGAGCTTCTCTTTCTTCCATTCCTTGGTTGATCCGTTCCACTTCTTCATCGTCTTCCTCTCCCTGGCCATCGTCTCGCCCGACCTCGAGAAGCGGCTGGGCAGGCGCGTCCTCATCGTCCTCTACCTCGGCTCGGGCCTCCTGAGCGGGATCCTCCACCTCGTCTTCAGCGCCGCCCTCCCCGGATACGTGCCCCCGGCAGTCCAGACCCTGGGCGCCTCGGGAGTCGCTTACAGCCTGCTGTTCGCCTATTTCTGGTACCTGCGAGATCAGGAGGCGTTCGGTCTGCTCCGGGGGAAGATTCTCGCCCCGATCCTGTTTCTGGCAGTCTCCCTCTCGGGGTTTCAATCACACCAAACCATCGCGGAACACGGGGTAGAGGTCGAGTACCGGACCCAGCTGGGCGGGGTCCTCTTCAGTGTCGGCTTCATTTTTCTCACCCCGCGCTGGAGGCGATTCGTCTCGCGCCGCAAGACTTCACGCCAATTGCGCCAGATCGTGATGGACAACGAGATCGCGGCCCGGGTGGATTTTCTTCTGGAGAAGATCCACCAGCAGGGGATGGGAACCCTCACCCGCTCCGAGCGCCGATTCCTCCGGAAGGCAAGCGTCCGCTACCGAATCGACTCCTCCCCTGAAAAGGCCCCCCCGCAGTCACAAGGTTAGCGCTCCACGACTCTTGGACCGATGGCGGACCGCCATCGCGCTATGATTCAGCGTGGAGTATGGTATGATACGGTGTGATATAATGTTACCCGGGGTTTGCACGTAACCTTTTGGCGTGGAAGGCTCTTGGCAAATTCCGATGGTCCCCTGAGGCGAGTCCACAGCATGGCCCAAGGGAAAAGTCCCGCGCCACGCAAGGCTCGAAAGGGTCTGGCGCGGAAAGTACTGATCAACTGGCTCAGGTACGACACCAGCATATTTCACGATTCCTTCCCGGCGACCGAGAGCAACGTCAGGCGGGTCATTCTGGAGCTGGAGCGATTTACCGGCTGCCACGTCACAGACACAGACAGATTCAACGTGGACAAGGTGGCCGAGTGGGTTCGCATAAATGCGGCTCCCTTCGCCGAGCGGATGGAGCCCCCCCCGTTCGTTGATACCCCGCTTCCTGAGGATGATGGCGATTGGGCGGCTACTGTGGCAGCGCCCGGCGAGCCTCCCGGCGCGGATGAAGTGGAACAGATCCACATCGAAAGCTCCGTCTGGGACAAGCTGGAAGTGAGCCGTGCCGCCACGAACGATGGAGAGGACGGGAATTCTCCCGAGGTGTCCGAACCGGCGGCTGCCGATTCCTCCCCTGTCCTGGACGCGCCAGAAGCTTTCCTGGGGGATCCGGATCAAACTTTGAACCTCTTCGTTCCGCCGGAGGCCACGTCCGATCTGGAGACCGAGGGGGTGATGGCCCCGGGGTCCGACGGGAGCGGCGCCGGGACGGTCGGCCACCGGCAGGATAAGGACAAGGCCTACATCCGCAAGCGGGAGCAGCCGCCTGCCGATCCCGACATGCCGTCCACCGCGGAGGAAGCGGAACGCGTGGTGCTCGAAGTCATCCGCGATGCCGCCAACAGCAGCCTCGGCGCCGTCTACACGGATCCCGTGGAAGCGGTCCGGGAGCTGGGAGCAGCCTACGTGGCGATGACCGACAGCCTCGCCCAGCTGATCACCGACGTTCGGGACTTGACCGGCAAGGAGGTCGAGGTGGTGTCGAACCCGCGGTTTCAGATGGACAAGATCCGGGCGGCGATTCGAGAGACGATGAACGCCTTCCGCCAGATGCTCCACGACCGCCCGAAAGATGAGATCGGCGAGCAGGGGAAGAGAGAGATCGTCAAGCTCGAGGAAGAGTTGAAAAAGCTCCGGGGAGCCATGGAGAGCCAGTTCGCGATCACGGCGCAGATCCGGGGCGCCTTCGAGAAGATCATGAAGGAGAGGATGACGAGGAAGCCAGCGAAGATGCCGGTCAAGAAGGCCGCGAGGAAGCCGAAGGGGGCTGGCAAGAAGAGTTAAGGGTGGGCTCGACGAGAAGCGAAAACGGGAGGAAGGGATGGAGTCCGAGGGCCCAGGAAATCTGGATACTTACTTTCAAAGGCTAGAAGAAGACCGAGCCTTTGCCGAGGAATTGAAGAAGTACATGGAGACCCCCGAGGAGGGGGAGGCGGAGGGGGAGGAAGAGGCCGCGGTCGAGGAGGAGGCCGCGGGGGAGGTCGCCGAGGTCCCCGGGCCCGCGGAGGCGCCGTCCGAAGGGCCCCCACCGTCCACGGGACCGTTCCCGGTCATCGACAAGACCCCGCCTCGCAAACCCGCGGGGCCGGTAACCCTGATGGACCTCCATGGGGCCGGAGAGCGGGCGCAGATCCTGAGAGAGAGGCGGAAGCGGGCCCTCACCAAGCTCCGGGCAACACGGAAGAGGCTTCTGGAGTCCTGGCAGGCCCTCGGAGAGACCCAGGCAAGGCTCGAGGAGGGGGAGCGAAAGTTGGGAGAATTTCGCGCCCGAGAAGATCAGAACCTCGCTAGAATTGAGGACCTTCAGGACGGCCTGCAGAAGCTCAGCCAGGCCTACGACCAGCACCTGAAGATCATGTCAGGACTAAAGGACGTGTACGATAACCTTCTCGGTGACGAGAAGAAGAAGCGAGGTTGACGGAAGAGGGAATATGGCCAGGCGCAGTACGGCGGGAAAGAAAGTGCCCAAGCGCTCGTCCAAGATGCGAGTCCCGCGGCGCATCAGCACCAAGGTCAAGGCGATCGGTCCCCTGGACCGGTACTGGGTAACCTGCAGCGGGTGCTTCGAGGAGTTCGAGTTGAAGCCGAAGGACAACGGCTCCGACCTCGTCTGCCCGAGTTGCGATCACACCTCCGAGCCACCTGGCAAGGCGTTCATCGAGCAGATGTCCCGCTACTCCGTCAAGGAACGGGATCTGTTCCTTCGGTCCGCCGTTCCGATCGGCGCCGCCTTCTTACTCGCTGTGATCTGGATGAACATGCTCACCGGGCGCTCCACCCTCCCATCCACGGGACTCACTGCTGCGATCACGGCCGACGCCACCGAGATCCCGGTCTCCTCCACCGAAGGCTTCGGCGATTCCGGCACCCTGCTCGTCGAATCTCCGGACGGTCAGGTCGAGATCATCGCCTACGAAGGAGTCAAGAAAGACCAGACCGCCTTCACCGGCGCGATCCGTGAGGCCACTGATGTGACCAACCCCTCGGAGCACGGCGTGGGCGAGAGGGTCATCAGCAAGAGCTACCGGACGAACACCGTCGTCTTCAACGTCTTCTTCGCCCTCGCCATCATCGGCCTCTTCGGCTACGGTCTCTTCAAGAGCTTCTCCTACGAGAAGAGCCGCTGGTCCGCCTACTTCTAAACGCCTGCAGTCACCGCAGCGCTCTCGATTCCTGCGACCAGAAATATCATCACGACCTTCCCCCCTCTCGACACAGGGAGTGGTAGGGGCTAGGGTGTTACGCGAACTGACTCCCATCGGGTACCGGCGATGATTCGAACCGCATCCGTTTCCCTCATATTGACGGCTCTCCTCTTCGGCTGCTCGTTCGCGCCCGACGTGGACGCTCCATCTTCTACCCTCGTCCTACAGGTCCCGGAAGGCCAGGAGCCGACAGGCCCGGTTGGAGGGCAAGCGCGGACGCGCCCTTCACCGCGACGGCCCTCGCCTGATTCGCGATACAGGTACAAGATTCCGAAAAACTTTGTGGGAAGGGGTCACTTCAGGCTTAACGTGGGCCCCCGATGGATGGCGAGTGGCAATCTCGGGAGAGTCGTAGAACAATCCGGATCGATGGCCGGATCGGAGTTGAGTTTCAATACCCCGGCAGGTGAGGGTTCCGCTCTATCTATCGGCCTTTGGTTCGCCGGGGGTCGGACGGAAGTGAAGCACACCGAAATGGGGTGGGGTGGGGGAGGCGTCGGGGGAGGGCTCAAATACCACTTTCTCTACGGACCCCCAGGAAACGTGTACGTCTCCGCCCAGGCAGGGTACACCCACTGGAGAGGATTTGAGGACGACACGATCACGCATCCGGGATTCGATTTGACTCTGTTCAAGCGCGATGGGCCGCAAGAGTACGAACCACGAGACCTGTACGGATATGAAATGGCGGTGGGCCTCGGAGCCGATTGGTTCTCGGGAAACCTGATAGCGGTCGGCGGCCGCCTCACGTACCGCTACCAGGATGGAACCCGGGGGTTTACCGCACACTGGATCGAGATGACCTACAACGCCACCATCCGCTTCTAGCAGTATCCGGGGTCACGCCCAAGGGTAGGGAGATTTCTGGTTCCCCTAATCCTCGTCGTCGTCATCGGGTGGATTTTCTTTCAAGATGCTGAGGTCGATTTCATCGCCGAACGGATCGTCGAGGCGGATGACCTTGCCGAGGCCGCGGAGGGCGACGCGCTTCCAGCCGACCTGAGCGCGTTCGTGACGATCCCAGGTCCAGCGAATGATCTCGCCGCGGGCCTGGGCGCGAGTGCCCTGAGGTGGATCGACTTTCGCCCGCTCGACGGCGAGGGGATCGGTGATGCGTGTGGCGAGGCGGTTACGCTCTATCTCCCGGAAATAGCCGCCGGCGGGCGCGATCTGGTGGTACTTCAGGTCGGCCATCTTGACGGTGTAGTAAAGATTCCGGAAACGGGTGTAAGTATCTTCTCCCTCCTCTTCTCTCTCGAGAGCGGCCTGGACACGACGGCGGGATGGCTCGGGTAGGTCCGCCAGATTCTCGGGCAGCGCTCCGTCCGTTTCCAGCCGGATCTCCTCCAGGAGTCGTCCCCACACGACGAACTCGGACCAGTTGCTCTCCTCGAGGACGAGCCGATCCAGGATCCTCTTCTTGATCACCCAGTCGAGCTCGCGCTCCAGACCCATAGGGTTGTTGTCCACTCCGCGGAGGATCGTCCCCCATAGATCCAGCAACCGGCCAGTTTCTTCCGGGACCTCCTCCTCGGCCAGCGAGGCCCGGACCCCATCGAGGTACCGCTTCTGGATCTGCAGGGCCGAGAGGCTCTCCCCTCGGGTCGTCTCGAGCCTGCCGGCGTGGCCCGCGCGGTTGACCTCCCGGAGGGCCTTCATCGGCGATCGCAAGACGAGATCGGGGAAGGTGTGTCCTCGCTCGATCGCATCGATGATCAGGGCGGTGGTGCCGATCTTGAGGTACTGCGCCACCTCTGCCATGTTCGAGTCGGAGAAGAGGATGTGCAGTCTCTTGTGCTCCCGGAAGGCGGAGAACGGCTCGAAGACGAACTGCTTGATGTCGAACATCGGCTTGTTGGCGTCGTCCCAGTAGACCTTCATCACCTTCCGGATGAACGGGGCGCGCTGGGAGATCCGATAGCCCGTCTCCGATCCTGTGGGGGAAGCGTCGCCGGACCCGGTGAAGATCAGTCGAGAGATCAGATGGGCGGTGAGATGCTTCTTGTACTTCTGGAGGACGAGCCGGGAGAGGTAGGCCGAGTAAAAAGTGATCGCGGGATAGAGCCCGAACTTCAAGACCAGGCCGGTCGCCTTGGCGAGGTGATCGTCACGAAGACCGGCGAGATACTGTCCGACCGCTCGGAAGGGCCGGTCGAGGAGATGAAAGACCGGGCCGATGACGGGAAGCGTTGCTCCCGTACGCAGCAGAAAATGCACCGAGCCGTAGACGATGGCGGAGATGAACAACACAAAGAGAAGGACGATGACCGATAGGACGAACGGAGAGACGAGGAAGATCGATGTGAACGCAAGTCCCAGGGCAAGGATGATCCGCGTGATCGGTCCGGGACGATCCTCCACCAGGTAGTTCTCGTGTGTGCCGTAGGAGTTGCCGAAGGCATCGGCGCTGTTCTTGCCGATCAGAACCTTTCCGAACCATCCCTCTGCCTGAAGATGTTTCTCGGCGACTCGCGCGGCCGCCTGGAGGATCTCGTCGATCGCCCTCTGGTAGGTCATGAGATCGAGAGGTGTTCGGCACTCCGGCGTCGCCGCCTCGACGAGCCCGTGACTGAAAGCGTCGGCGTGCGCTTCATAATGAATGAAGGCGCTGTTGGAGAGGAAACGCCCCTCCTTGCGGTAGAGGGCCTCGAGAGTGATGTGCGTCCCCTCGAGGGCTCGGATCAGGGCATCGTAGATCTTGCGGGGAGTCGGTCGGAGGGAGCCTTCCTCAGGCCGGAATAGGAGGGCGTATTCGGTCTCGAGCCCGAGTATCCGCCGGCGCATTCGCCACACTGATAAAGACTTAATAAAAAAGAGAGGTGGAAGAAGATTTCTTCCACCTCCCCATGATAATCATCTTCCGAGAGGAACGAGGGCTATTCGCCGCCTCGGGGGACTTTCCAGCCCTCGACATACTCTGCAGGCCGCTTACGGAGATCGGCGAGGATCGCCTGCTTGATCTCCTGGTCCTTCTCTCGCGTGCGAGGCCTGGTTTTCTGACGGATCCTCAACATGAGGGACCTCCTGCCTTTGTGTGCGGGGTCATCTCGGTGCTGCCACCATCCAATTATAGGTAACCCAGGCAATGTCTGCAAGCGGTATTCGGCGGCTAGTTCAGGGGGGACGAGGCAGGGGAATGCCGGTGGATCGCATCCAGGACGTGCTCGGGCCGGATGTTCTCCATGCAGACGTGCCGGAGGCAGGGAATCCGGCGGGAACGCCGGAGGCAGTGCAGGCCTCGATTCCGCTGGATGACCACGGTCCCGGGAGCCATGGGCATGTATCGGAGGTAGTTGGTCGGCCCGAAAAGGGCGAAGGCTCGGGTCCCCGAGGCGCCTGCCACGTGCAGGGGCCCTGTGTCGGCTCCCACCACGAATGAGCATTTCTTGAAGGTAGGGGGAAGAGTGCGGAGGTTCAGCTTCTGAGTGAAATCGAAGCAGGACGGCGGCAGCGACCCGTTCTGAAGGACTCTTTCGGGGTGGTTCGAGATGATCAGCACCTGATACCCATCCTCCGAGAGTCCCTTGGCCACCTCCATGAAGAGCGTGCCCTGCCAGAGCTTCCGACGACGGGCACTGTCCAGAATCAACCCCACCATGGGCCTGTCGAGATCCACCCCCCCGGCCCGCAGGATCTCATACGCCTCATCCCGGTCCTCCGGCTGCCCCTCGAGGCCATAGCCCCTGTCGGATACCGGAACCCCCAGATGGCGTGCGAAAGCGAGGTAGCGATCCACGTTGTTCTTTGGCCGGTGGCGCACCATGAGGGGCGGGATCTTCTGGTTGGTCGCCACCCAGGTTCCGTCCATGCTGTCTCCGTAGTTGTAACCGAGCTTTCGCTTGGCCCCCGAAAGCAAGGTGACAAGCCCCCCCTTCAAGAGCCCCCCCAGGTCGATCAGGAGGTCATACCGACGACGTCTCAGGATCCAGGAGACCCGGATGATCTCCCAGATCGTATTTCTGCGAAAGACGATCAAGTCGTCGTAGGTGCCGTGGTGGCGGAGGAGGTCGGCCTGGGGCTTCTTCACGAGAAGCGTGATCCAGGATTCCGAGTAGTGCCTGCGCGTGGCGCGCAGAAACGGCATCGCCTGGATCGTGTTGCCGATCCGCGACGGAAAGACGACCACGATCGACCGGATGCGAGACTTGGAGTAGCGGTTCGCCATGCCCATCGACTCCTCGGATCACCCCCCGGAGGAATCAAAATCGTAACACAACCCCTTGCCCTGTCAACGATAGGCGCCCGCCTTGACTCGACTTCCGGCGTTGCTATAATGCGCCCCCTTCGTGGGAATTTTCCTCGACCCGCATCGCCGGGACCGGCTGTGGAGGCCGATGCGCTCGCTCAAGGATCTCGACGTCAAGGGCAGGCGGGTACTCGTCCGCCTCGACCTGAACGTCCCCCTCACCGAGGACGGGAGGGTCGGGGACGACACGCGGATCCGCGCGGGCATCCCGACGGTCCGATTCGTCTCCGAACGAGGAGGGAGGGTGATCCTCCTCTCGCATCTCGGGCGTCCGGAGGGACGCCCCGACCCGCGGCTCTCCCTGAAGCCAGTCGCCGCGCGCCTCTCCGAAATTCTGGGGCGGCCGGTCCCCCTGGCGGCGGGAATCGTGGGAGATGATGTCCGGCAGGCGATCGACGGGATGGGGGATGGCGATTTCCTCCTCCTGGAGAACCTCCGATTCCACCCGGGGGAGAAGGCCGGCGCGGACGATTTCATCGAGGAGCTCTCCTCGCTGGGCGATCTATACATCAATGACGCATTCGGGACATGCCACCGGAGCGACGCCTCGGTCGCCGGTCTCCCGAGGAAACTTCCCTCCGCAGCCGGTCTCCTGGTGGAGAAGGAGCTGTCCACACTGGATCGGCTCCTGAGAGACCCGAGCCGACCCTTCGTCGGGGTCCTCGGAGGGGCCAAGATCACGGATAAGCTGCCGGTAGTGCGGAACTTGCTCCCGATCTCGGATCGGCTCCTGATCGGGGGAGGAATGGCGTATACGTTTCTCCTCGCCCGGGGAGACTCGATCGGCGCCTCCCTGGCCGATCGAGAATTGCTGGATCTTGCGCGCTCCCTGTTGAAAGATGGAGGGGATAAGATTCTGCTCCCGCAGGACCATCTCGTCCTCACGAAGGACGGGGAGGTCAAGTCGGTGGAGGAGGTGCCGGAGGGTGCGAAGGCCTACGATATCGGACCGGGCACGAGGGAGGCTTTCGCAGAAGCCCTCGGATCGGCCCGGACGGTCGTCTGGAATGGACCGATGGGTGTCTTCGAGACGGAGCCGTTCGACCAGGGGACCCGGGCGGTAGCCGATGTGATCGCCGGCCTGGACGGAGCCCTCTCGGTTGTCGGAGGCGGCGAGACGATCGCGGCAATCTCCGGCATGGGCAGGGAGAAATCATTCACCCATGTCTCCACCGGGGGGGGCGCCTTCATCGAGTACGTCTCGGGGAAGACGCTGCCCGGCGTGCAGGCGCTCGAGAGCGGACCGAAAGACTGAACCGGTGGCCGCGGGACGGGCCCCGCGGAGGAGGAAGACCTTGGGACAGACTCCCACGAACGGCGCGATCCGGATCGCCCCATCGATCCTGGCAGGGGACTTCTCCCAGCTGCGGTCGGAGCTTGCCCGGATGAAGACGGCGGGGGCGGACTGGATTCACCTGGATGTGATGGACGGCCATTTCGTCCCGAACCTGACGATTGGACCCCCGGTGGTCGAGTCGCTGAGGCCGCACACCGACCTCATCTTCGATGTGCATCTGATGATCGAGAACCCGGAGAATTATGTCGAGGCCTTCGCCCGCGCCGGAGCGGATATCATCACCTTCCACGTGGAGGCGGCCGACGATCCGGTCCAGGTGGCCCGGCTGATCCGGGACAAGTGGGGGAAGAAGGCGGGCATCGCCCTCTCCCCGCGAACGCCATCGGGGGCCGTGCTCGGTCTCCTCTCCGAGGTGGACCTCGTGCTCGTCATGACGGTCAATCCCGGCTTCGGCGGGCAGAAGTTCATGAAGGCAGTGATCCCGAAGATCCAGGACGTCTACCACCACCTGCCCGACGGTGTCGATCTGGAGGTGGACGGCGGTCTGATGTCCGAGGTCGTGGGCCTCGCCGCGGCGGCGGGCGCCAACGTGATCGTCGCGGGAACGGCAATACTTCGAGCGCAGGATCCCGCCCATGCGATACGTGCCCTCAAGAAGAGGGCGGCGGAATGTTACCCGGGGAAGAAGAACAAGCCGGTTGGT
>JAPUJT010000046.1 GCA_027296055.1 Planctomycetota bacterium
AAGAGAGTCAGGGAAATCTCCCCGTCGGTGAGCCCCGCGCTCCGGAGAACCAGAGAGACCGCTGACCGCAGCCACTCCTTCGACGCGCCGGCGAGGGACTCCCCAGAGACCTGGATTTCCAACGAGATCAGCGTGGTGTCACGTTAGGAGGGTGATCGGAGCCCCCCCTTTCCGATCACCCTCCTAGGACCCGCGTTCGACGTCACCGAGTTCCATCTGTTCGCTGGCCTCAGCCTCCCCGCTGGCTTCGCCGCTGACTCCGCCGCTGGCTCCGCTGCTCCCTTCGGCCTCCTCGCCTGTCCCACCTTCTCCGTCGGACGCCGCCGTGCCCACGGACGGGCCCTGCCCTGCGGTCACCCGCTCCCTCTCCGAACCGGATTCTTCCTCCGAGTTTTCCTCGGAGGGTTCGTCCGGTGCGTCGGTTAAATGTTTTGTCGTGGGATAGTCGATGCGGTGGTGATAAATACCACTCAGTACCTTCACGAAGGTGTCCTTGAGGGCAGTGATCTCGCGCAACGTCAAAGGGGCTTCGTCGAGTTGGCCGTCTTGCCGTTTACTCTCGATGATCCCGTCCACAAGATCACGGACTCGCTCGGGCGTCGGCTCCTGAAGCACCCGTGTAGCCGACTCGATCGAATCCGCCATCATCGCAATCGCGGTCTCCTTCGACTGCGGCTTCGGTCCCGGATACCGGTAATCCGCTTCCTCGACATTGTCCTCACCAAGGTCTTCTTGCGCACGATGATAGAAGTAGGCGATGAGTTGAGTCCCGTGATGCTCTGAGATGAACCGCTGAATGGCCTCGGGCAGCTTCGCCTCCTTTCCGAGCCGAATCCCCTCGACGACATGCTCGATCAGGATGGCCGCCGAAGTATCAGGTTTCAGCTTGTCGTGCGGATTTCTGCCCTCATGCTGGTTTTCCACGAAGTAATGGGGCTTGAGCACCTTTCCCACGTCGTGGTAGTACAGGCCGACCCGGCACAGCAGTCCGTGGGCTCCGATCCCGTTGGCGGCCAGCTCCGCAAGGTTCGCCACGTTGATCGTGTGTGCATACGTGCCCGGAGCCTCAAGGGAGAGGCGACGCAGGAGGGGTGCGTTCGGATCCGCCCACTCGAGGAGTGTCTGATCCGTAGTGATCCCCGTGAACCACTCGAACACGGGCACAAGACCCATTGCGAGAATCGCGCTCGCCGCCGCGAACGGGCCGGCCCACGCCATTGACCCGGCGAATTGCATCAGGGAGCGCTCTTGCAGCAGGTTGATCGCCAGAAGTGTCACCGCATAAGCTCCCGCGATGATCGCAACAAACACCAACGTCTGTGCCCTACGACGGACAACCCGGACGCACATGGCGGCCGCAGCGCCCCCGATCATCACCGGAAACAGAACGTTGGGATTCGCGAACGGAGGCTGAGCGACCGTAAGGCCAGCCAGGACGAGCCCCATCACCAAAGCGAGTCTTGAATCCCAAAGGACCGAGATCGCCAGAACAACAAACGCCACCGGCAATGCCTCGGGCGGCCATCCGTTGGATGCGATGACCCGAGCCACGACGAAGTAGACCACGACCAGAGCCGCCTGCAGGACCAGCCACCGCAGAGATCCGTAGATCATCGGCCGTAAGAAAAAGACCAGCGCCCCGAACACCGACACAAGTGACAAATTCAGGAGGAACGCTCCGAGGAGCAGCCCGATTTCAAGGCCTGGCTCCTCGAGCCGATCTTGGCTGCGCAGCTCCGTCGTGTGTGCCTCCAAGCGCGCGAGATCGGCCTCCGTGATAGGCTCGTTCGCCCGAACGATTGCTTCCTGCTGGACCACGTTTCCTATCGATACGGGAACCGCTTGCCGGGCAGCCTCCTGATCGGCAGCGGTGACGTCGGGGTCGAACTCGAGAGAGTAGACGGCGTGGCGGATGATGATCCGGCGAAGCACCTCGCTGAGTTCGGGGCTCGCCGTCCCCAGATCGCTGACGATCCGCGCCTGGAGGTCCCCCCCGGTCAGAACATCTATACTCGGCATCGAGCGACGGTCGGCCGCCTCCGGGTCCTGAATCAGGATGCTCTCTACGGTGAGCTCGGTTTCCCTCGTGGCGTCGACCACCCCGATCCCCGCGTATCGCCGCACGCCGGAGATGGAGGTCCTACTCAGGAGCCGGCGGGTCGCCTCGTCCATGAGGAGAACAGCCTGCTGCGGATTGACCGAGACAGACGCCTCGGTCAAATGCGCACGTAGGATCTCCGGATCGCTCTCCAAGGCGACCGAGTCGAGGTCGGCGAAGAACCTTTCGAGCCGGACAACCATGGTGTCTCCGACCTCGGGTCTGTAGTTGAACGTGCGGGGTACGCCCGCTGCTGCGTCCGCCCTCTCCCGCTGTAGGTCCTCCGTCGGCTTCGGTATGTCGAAATCAACCTCGGCAAGGACTGGCTCGGAAAGGACGTCCCCTACTTCGTATTGGGCGAGTGTGGACCCTCCCATCGGGAGGAAGAGAGCGGTTATCGTCACGGCTAGCGCGATCAGGAGCAGCAGTCGTGATCCATGGTATACGACACCGTCCGGCCAGGGCGGGCGCTTCTGGTCGGGCTGTACTTCGCTGCCAACACCGTATGTGGAGAGGCTATCCCGTGTCACTCGCCTGCCTCCGAATCCGAACGGGCATACGCCCGAATGATGTCCTTCACAAGACGATGCC
>JAPUJT010000047.1 GCA_027296055.1 Planctomycetota bacterium
CGAGGTAATGGGCCTTGCAGCGCCAGAACGGCTCCTTGCCGTAGCGGGGGTCCTTTCGGAAGAGCCGGCCGGGCGCCTCGCGCCACTCGAGGAGCACCTCGGGCACCTTGGCCAGACGGAATCCCGCCGCGGCGTAGCGAAGGATAAGGTCGTAGTCCTCGGGCCAGGGACGATCCGGATAACCGCCGAGGGAGATCAGTTCCGAGCGCCGCATGAGAAACGAAGGATGCGCCAACGGGCATTCGACGAAGAGGTCGCGAACGATCTCATCGTGCGTCACGAGCGAGTTGATCCACTCCTCGTAAACCCTGAGGCCTTCCTGCCGCGTCTCTTCGGGAAAGATCCGGACGAGCGATCCGACGACGCCGACCCGGTCATCCCCGTCGATGAGATCCCGCTGAAGCTCGATCCGTCCGGGAAGGCAGCGATCGTCCGCGTCCATTCGCGCTACGAGCCTGCCCCGGGCCTCCTCGAGTCCAAGGCGCAGGGCGGGCACGATCCCGCGCGGCGGCGTCGTGAAGACGCGGAGGTCATCCATCCGTCCGACCCACTCTTCCAGGACTTCCGGAGTCCCGTCGGTGGAGCCATCGTCGACCGCCACCACCTCGATCGATCCGGCCGTCTGTGCGCGCAAGCTCTCCAGGGCCTCGGGGAGAGTGGCGACTGCGTTCCGGATGGGAAGGAGGACGCTGACCTCGGGGGCGGCCATAGGTTGCTCGCGGAGAAGAGTAGAACGGAGGGGCCGGCCTATCGCAGGCGCCAGATCACCAGGTCAGCGCTCCCTGGAGCGGAGGAGGTCATGCTGAAACCGCAGACGACGATCCGGCCCATGGCGTCCATGGTGATGTCGCTCCCCACATCATCATCCATGCCCCCGGCGGCGCTGTCGTGGACGAAGATCCCGCCGGACGCGAACAATGGCTCCAGGTTGCCCGTGGCATCGTAGCACCAGATGACCATGTCCTGGTCCGCGCCCGGACCCCGGCTGTCTCCCGTGACGAGGATGTTCCCCGATCCCGTCAGCGTGATCGCATTACCGAAATCGTCCAGGTTCCCCCCCGCAGCGTTTCCGTGGAGTACGACACCGGAGGAGCCGAAGGAGGCGTCCAGGTTTCCCGTCGAATCGTACGCCCAGATCACCATCTCCATATCTCCGGCGGAACTCCAGCTGTAACCGGTTGTGAGGATGCGGCCCGTGGCGTCCACGACTACGTCCCGGGCGATGTCGTCCATGTTGCCTCCGGCGGCGTTCCCGTGAACGACATATCCCCCCAGACCGAAGCCGAGGTCCAGATTGCCGGATGAATCGTATCGCCAGATCGCCATGTCTGCCGAGTTGGGGAAGGGCGTGGTCGAGCTGGCTCCTCCCACGCAGATCCGATCTGCTGAATCCACCAGGATGGAGAATCCGACGTCTATGCCACCCCCGCCGGCAGCGCTATTGTGCGTCACCACGCCCGCGGAACCGAACGAGAGGTCCAGGTCTCCGTTGCTTTCATACCGCCAGATCACCATGTCGACCTCCGACGGCGAGGCGAGGCTGAAACCGGTGACGAGGATCCGGCCCTGGGAATCGATGGCCACCGCTTCGCCTCGATCGGTCCCGCCTCCTCCTCCGGCGTCGTCATGCACCACCCAGCCCCGTCCGCCAAACGAGGTATCCAGGATCCCGTTCGTGTCGTACCTCCAGATCACCGTGTCGAAATCCGGGGTGGAGTTCCAGCTGCTGCCTGTAACAACGATTCGCCCCATGGCGTCGAGGACCATGTGAGTCGCGGCGTCGTCCGCGTTGCCACCGGCGGCGTCGTGGTGAATCGCCACCCCCCCCGCGCCGAAGCTCGTGTCGATCGCTCCCGTGTCGTCGAATCTCCAAAGGACCATGTCCTGGTCCAGATTCGAGTTGTAGCTGTAGCCGGCGACGACGATCCTCCCCATCGCATCCAGGGCCAGGGCGCGACCCCAGTCGCTGTAGCCTCCCCCCGCTGCATCGCCATGGACGATCCAACCCTGACCTCCACCAAACGACGGATCGAGAATCCCCTGCATCGCGGAGGGCGTGGAAAATGTCTCGGCCGATTCGACGCTCTCGGTTCCTCCCCCGACAGAATTCGTCGCCGTCACTACGTAGTAATAGATCACGCCGTTCAGCAGTCCCGAGTGAGAAAGGCCGCTCGCCACGCCCGGGATCGAGTTCCCCGTGCCGGGGGTCACGCCCTGGGTGTTGGACCAGTAGAGGTCATACCCCGTCGCCCCCGTGACCGGGCTCCAGGTGATCGTGATCTCGGTGTCCCCCGCAGCGGCAGAGACCCCGGACGGCGGATCGAGCGGAAGGGCGAGGGCCTCCGGCGAGGCCGCGCTTTCCAGGGTCCCATCCGAGGCCGTCACTACGTAGTAGTAGGTCGTACCGTTTGAAAGGGTCGCGTGCAGGTAAGGAGACACCGCCCCTAGAATCGGACTGCCGGCGGCGGGTGTGACCCCAGCCGCGTTCGACCAGTAGAGGTTGTAGGACGTGGCGCCTCCCACAGGATTCCAGGTGATGAGGATCTCCGACGTCATCCCCTGCGCGGCAAGCCCGGTCGGGATAGGCGGAGGGTTCGGTCCAGAGACTACCCCTCGCTTGCTGCTCCCCCCACCCCCGCAGGCGCCGATCGACAAGGCGAGAGAGAACAGAGCGAGAGAGTAAAGGGCGAGGAATCTTCCGGACCCGATACGTTCCTTCGCAAGGCGGACGCGCGAGATTTCCACGATCTCACCCCGGTAGGTTGGTGACGGCGTTCTCTTTCTCGACTACAGACGTAGGTTATGGAGGCAATGCTTCAGGATACGATGGATCGCCGCGTGATGGCTAGCCTGAAATCACCTCCCCTCTCGGGCCTGACGCACGCTTCAAGGGAGTCGTAGCATACGTATACTACCGCCAAGGACCTGTAGGAGGGCGAGCCATGAATCGGACGGCAGGGTATTGCGTGCGAGCGATGCTGGTTGCTGCTATCGCGATTTGTCTCGGCGCATGCCCCGGAGGAGGCGGGAAAGGAAACGGGGGGAGCGGGAGCGCGCTGTCGCTTGACGTCCGGGCGTGGGGTTGGAACGAATACGGGCAGCTTGGCGATGGGATGAATTCTACTATCAGCTCCACGCCGGTGCAGATGGTCGACACTTCAGACCCAACAGGTTTCCTCACCGGAGTGATCGCGGTCGCGGCGGGACTTGACTACACGGTCGGGCTCCCCTAGCCGCGTCGCTTGACCCTCGAATCCGGCGTAGTTCGGTCAAGGAACTCCGAGCACTCCGTTACGAGAAGAGGCCTCCGCCGGATGGTCGGATGACTGTCACGGCCGCGTGATGAGCACTTCATCCACGTGGGCCTCGGCGATGGAGAATGCCACCAGGCGGATCCGGAAGTCCTGCTCGTCCATGACCATCCCCGGCTGCGTCGCCAGCTTCTGTGCCCCGTTCCGGAACCATCGTGCCGAGCCATCCTGCGCGACGCTGAAACGGTAGAGATGCCAGGCGTTGTCTCGGGGGATAAAGTCGGTGAAGTTGTCGAACACGAGCCCACCACTCGTCGGGCGGATCGTGTAAGTGTGCTGGACGAATCCAGGGATATAATCGATGATCACCACGGATGCCTCGATGCTGCTGGCGGCCTGCTTCTCGATCCGGAAATTGATCTGGTCCGCCGCCCCTGTGCCAAGGGCATCGACCCGTATCCATAGCTCGAAGGAAATCCCGCCTTGCGTCGAGAAGGGGCTCGTCGCGAGGACCACGTCAGCCCCGCTCGTCATGTGGAGGGACGCCGCGGGCACGCCATCGAGGGCGTCGATCTGTGCGACAGCGGGAATCGCCGTCCAGTTCGGTGACGGGAAGGTTCCATCGAAAGTATCCTCGAACAGAACGGTAGGCCCGCCCCCGCCGCCGCCTCCCCCGCCGCTTCCTCCCCCCGAGCACGTCAACGAGGCGACGCCCGTGGCGGCGACGAAGAGGACAGCCATGAACCTGGGGCACTGAACTTGCATGCTTCCCCCTTCTCGTGGCTCTACGAGTGCTCTCCACCAGCCATGTTGTGCAAATCTCCCCAGATGTCCAGCGATTCGGGTCACCAGGGGGTTATCTCGGATGAACTTCCATTAGCCGGGGGACATCACGGTGGCTCTCCGCTAGCGGCGCCGAGTCTCTACTCGAGCTTCCAGGTTCCTACGGACAGATCCTTTCGATGTTCGAACTTCATCGAGAGGACGCCGACCTGGCGGCCGAGCAGGCGCGGCATGAAGACGCGGTCCGCTTCGGGGATGGGAAGATCGCCGTGGACGACGGAGCGGATCGAGACCCACGTCGGCGCTCCCTCCCTCGGAGTCCCGCGCAATCTCCCGCGGAATCGATCGATCCGGTAGACGAACAGCATCCACTGCTGTCCCCGGACTGGCGCCACCTGGGTGATGATCGCACAAAGCTTGGCCGCGGTCGGCTCCAGGCCCGTCTCCTCCTCGACCTCTCGAAGAACGCACTCGTGCGGGGACTCCCGGAGGCGGATCTTCCCTCCCGGCGCAACGAAGAGCCCTTTGTTCGGCTCCCTCTTGCGTCGGATCAGGAGGATGTCGCCCCCGCGTCTCACGAGGCCGAGGGTGGTGAGATGTTTCGTGTCCAAGACCGGTTTACCGGATCGCCTGGATGATCGACTCATCCAGGCCGGGGAATCCCTTCATGTAGGCAAGGCGATCGGACTTGAGGCGCTCGACGAATTTCTGATACTCGGCGAGGCGATCCTGCCTCTCGTAGAGTAGCCTGGGGCGGAGGAGGTCTTCGTCGTCCGGATCGATCCCGGGGACGGAGGTCGCCACTTCGTATCCGAAGTCGGCGTCCTTCTCCCAGGAGATCGTCCCCTCGGCGATTCCCTTCACCACGGCGCTCGAGTGGGGGATCTTCACCTTCTTGCTTCTCGATTCATCCTCGGAACCGCCGACCCGACCCGTATTCATCAGATAGACCTCGAGGGGACTGCTCTCGAGCAGCTCGAGGAGACGGTTTCCCTGCATCACGTGAAGGAGAGGAAAGAACGGATTCGTGCCGGGGACCCGGAGGGACTTGCCTGCCTCCTCGGCGCCGCCAGCGCTCGTTCCTTGCGTCTCTCCGAGCATGAAGTAGGCGGGGCCCTGCGTCCGGTCCAGCCGGGCGACAGCCGGGATGATGTTCTCGTTCCGGTTCAGGATCAGCAGGAAGCTCGCCTTATCGATCTCGTTGGCGTCGTAATATCCCTCCACGGCGGACATCGGGAAGACGGCGCGGCCGTTCTTCGTGTAGGACGTGTCGAAGAAGTCGAGGACGCCATCCTCGCCCTGCGATACGTTCTCGAGGTAGGCTGTATTCTCGATCACCGCCGCGTGGATCGTCGGCTCGTACTTGGGGTCGAGCCCGTACGTCTTGGCGAAGCAGCCGTTCTCGGTTGCGTAGACCTTGCCTCCCGGCATCAAAGCAATGAAATCATCCTGGACGGGACCCGAGTTGTTCTGTCGGGTGAACGTGGTCGTCGTCTTCCCGGTGCCGCTGAGGCCGACGATCAGGCCGACCTTCTTCGTGTCTCCCACAGGGATCACCTTGCATCCCGCGTGAAGCGAGAGGCCGCCGCGGTCGTACACTATCTTGTTCCACATCCGGAGCCCGCCCTTCTTGGATTCACCGAAGTAATCCGAGTTGAGGACTCGCGTGACGTTGCTCTCCAGATCGACGGCGATCAGGCGTTCGTTAGGGTAATCGGGAGCAGGGAGGTTGGGCGTGTAGATCACCGTGACCTCGGGCTCGAATCCCTCCTTTTCGGACTCCGCGACGGGGAAGTAGAGGGTCTGCTGCATCGCGGCGACATTTGCGTTCGCCTTTTCGATCATCATGCGGGCGGGTGTGCGGAACTCGGGGTCATTCCCGATGTATCCTTCGACGACGATCATCTCCTGATCCTGGATGTACTCATCCTGCATCTTCGCGATCCGTCGCCCCTCCTCCCGGGTGATGCACTGATCGGTGTGCTCCTCGGGGTGGTCGGTGACCAGGTACGTGCTCGCCTTGCTTCGGGCAACGACTCGCGTCTGCACGTTGTAGTTTTCGAAGCGGGTCAGCCGGGCGTTTTTCATCTCGGCGATCAACTCCCGGTACTCGTCCGGGGTCAGGTTACACAGGAAGCGCTTGGCTTCGACAGGGAAGCGGGACATCCTCTCCTCCAGGTTCTGAATCAGGGCCGCCGTCGAGGCGCCGAGGTGCTCTCCAGCGTGGAGACAGGGACCGGAAACGGTCGGATCACCTCTGGATTACCTCTGGATCACCTTTGATCAATGGCGGCGTAGCTGCGGGGGTCTGGGCCCACGTATCGAGCCAACGGTCGTATCAGGCGGTTGTCGGAGTTTTGCTCCATCATGTGGGCGGTCCAGCCGGCTACCCGGCTGACGGCGAAGATCGCCGGGTATATGTCCGTCGGGATCTTCAGCGAATAGTAGGCAGAGGCGGAATAGAAGTCGACGTTCGGATAGAGACCCTTTTCCTCGAGGGCGATCTCGGCCAGTTTCTCGGACATATCGATCCACTTCGTCTCGCCCAGCTTCTCCCCCAGGTTGCGGGCCATCTTCTTGAGGATCGCGGCACGCGGGTCCAGCGTCTTGTATACGCGATGCCCGAGGCCCATGATCTTCTCTTTCCGGGCCAGCGCGGCCTTCACGTACTCCTCGACGCCTGCGACGTCTCCGATCGAGATCAGGGTCTCCATCACCCTCCGGTTCGCTCCCCCGTGGAGGGGTCCCTTGAGGGTGCCGATCGCGCTGATCACGGCCGAGTGGATGTCGGAGAGGGTGGCCGTGGTGACGCGCGCGGCGAAGGTCGAGGCGTTCAGCCCATGGTCGGCATGCAGGATCAGGGCCACGTCGAGGACACGAGCCGTCTCCTCGTCCGGCGCCTCCCCCGTCATCAGAAGGATCAGATTGGCCGAGTGGGAGAGCTCAGGATCCGGCTCGACCGGGTCGTTCCCATCCCGGATTCGCGCGTAGTTTCCCACCACCGACCCGATCTGCGAGACGAGCCTCGTCGCCTTCCTGAGGTTGGCTTCCGGGGAGTTGTCCGTCAGGTCGGGGTCGTCCCTGGCGATCAAGGAGATGACCGTCCTGACGACGTCCAGGGGAGGAACTCCCTTCGGGTATGTGCGGATCAGGTCGATCAATGCAGCGGGCAGGGCGCGGGCCTTCGCCAGGTCATCGCTCAAGACTTCGAGCTGCCCCTTCTGCGGCAGCTCGCCGTGCCAGAGGAGATAGGCCGTCTCTTCGAAGGTGGAGTTCTCGGCGAGGTCCTCGATCGGATAGCCCCGGTAGGCGAGCTTGCCTTCCTTGCCATCTATGAAGCAGATGGAGGAATCGAGGGCGATGACCCCTTCCAGGCCCTTCTTCGTCATGCGGCCGTCACCTGTGATGCGATCGACGCGGTGGCAGCCCCCTCGGTTCTGCGCCGCTTTCCCCCCGGGAATCGATCTCTGCCAGATCGGATTGAGTTTCGGATTTTAGCAGACCCGCCGACCCATTTCAAGGACACGACTGATCTTGGGGAAATTCGCTGCCGAGTTCCTCGGCCTGGAATCGAGGGGGTGCTCGGGAGGTTTACATCCTTCGGAAGAGCCGGTTGAACTCCTCCAGGATCTGGCGCCGATCGGTGACGCCGAAATCGAACAGGAGTCCCGGCCTCGGCTCCTGCGGAGGATCGTCGGGAGATCCAGGGGGGATGATCTCGGCGCCTTCGGGCGTGACGAATCGGCGACGCCAGCGCCGGAGCTTCACCAGACGTACCTCGTTGGCCCCTGCCAGCATGATGAAGAGGCCGATCACGATCAGCCAGATGAGACCTCCCGCGGCCACCACCCCGAACAGGGCCAGTCCCCCGCCGAAGAGCCCGATGAGCACGAGGCCTACAGCGATCACCCTGCCGACTTTGGCGGCGGTCTCCGTGGCCCGCAGGAAATCCATGCGCATCGCCAGAATAGCCCGAAGGACCCGGCCGCCATCAAGGGGGAAGGCCGGCAGGAGGTTGAAGGCCATCAGCATGAAATTGGCTGTCCAGAGGAAGACGACGAGCTCTCCTATGGCCCCCGGGGCCCCCCCGAGGAAGGCCGGACCACTCCCCATCAGGACGAACGGTGTAAGCAGGATGAAGATGGCGAGATTGACCATGGGCCCGGCGACGGCGATCTTCAGCTCTGTCCACGGCTCTTCCGGAACCTCCTCGAGACGAGCGATTCCCCCTATGGGAAGCAGGGTGATGTCCCGGACCCGGATTCCGTGGGCCTGGGCGACGACGCTGTGACCTAGCTCGTGAAGGACGACGCAGGTGAAGAGTAGGACCAACCCGGCGACCAGCGAGAGAAAGGCTGCTGGCGTCCTGCCCCCGCCCACCATGACCACGACGGCCATCAGAAAGAGGAACGTGTAGTGGACCCGGATATCGATACCCCGGACTCGTCCGAGGCGAAAGGACCAGCTCATTCTCCCCCCATATAGGGACTCTTGGCGGCATGAAACCACCGCGCCATGATGCGATTACCGATCTATTCTACCGGTCCGGCTGAGCGCCCGCCATGAGCGGCGAGCGGCGATCCCCCCCGGATGGAGGGGCCGAATGTTGCAACTGCGAAATCAAGTGGCGCGAATCGTGCAAATCGTTATCGGTTTTCATCATCTCGGTCGCCCTTTTTCCTTGCCCCGCAAGGATTTCCATGGATTTGCCTTGCAAGGAAATCGCACCTCGTGTACTCTTTGGCTACCTTCAGCGCCTTCCAGTAGTTACACAAAACACCCATCAGGTTTCGAGGAGAAGAGGAGGAGAGTATATGCGGGCCGCGAATCGCTGGGTGATCCCGGCAATCATCTGTTGTATTGCTCTGGGGGTGGGATCATGTAACGGTGACGGCAACTATATCGGGCCTTACGGCTCGGTTAAGAGTGCCGTCGATCTCGATGGTCAGGCAAGCCTCGGCGTGATGAAGACCGTCGATGAAGTCACGGCGATCCGTCGGACCGGCTGGGAGCTGGAATGCCAGGCGCTGCCTTCCCTCGTTGAGGACCCCGGATTGACCGGCGACGAGATGGCCATCCAGTTCTGCGAGTTCGTCACCGAGGGGGAGGCCGTAACCACCCTCACGATCTCAGGCGAGCTGTGGATCGATAACGGCGGCTCGGGTGACGCCCCGATCGAGAGCATCATCGTCAATCTGCAGACCAAGCCGGGCCCCGGTCCGTACGAGACGGCCTCGAGCGTGGCCTGCGGGGACCCGACACAGCTCTGCAATGCGAGCGGCCCTGACAAGGTCTTTCTCGACAACGCAGCCTCGGGGGACCTGGTTCTCCTGGATGGCGGAGTCGATATTTGTGACGACCTCCCGGTCACCTTGGCTGCCGGCGACTCGCTTCACCTGGAGTACACCGCCACATTCATCATCGACTCGCTCGGTCTGGACGAAGGGGATCAGATACGTTGCGAGGCGCTCGTGACCTTCAGCAACGCCGGTCCCCGCGGAGGCAGCGGCGCCTCCTGTCCCAACCCGCAAGAGCCGGGAGACTTCATCCGGACGGTGGCTTCCCGGGTCAGCGGACAGGTCCCGCCGATCGAGGAGAGAAACCAGTCGGTCGAGTTCTGCAAGGTGATCTCGGGTCCTGCCGATCCGGGAATCGTGGACGTGGTCGGATTCGACATCAGCACCAACTCGCAGTTCGCCGAGTGCACCAACGGTGTCGTCCCGGCGGACGGCAGCGCGGACTTCTGCTGCGTCGTGAACGCCTCCGGGATACCCGGGACGGTGACCAAATTCATCCTGGACGGGACGGTGGCCTGTCTGCGACAGGGCCGGACCTCCATCGAGAACACCGCGACGATCACCGGCTCGGATGATCAGGTGGGAATCGACGGATCGCCCGCTATCTGCGAGATAGTCATCACGTGCGGCATGGGCGGTGGTGGTGGCGGTCAGGGCGACTTCTGCACCCAGACGCAGGGCGGATGGGGAACCGGCTGCGCCGGGATGAACCCCGGCTGTCTGCGAGATGCCCATTTCGACGCGGTCTTCCCCGGCGGTCTCGTCGTGGGCGGCACCAACACGATCACGCTCACGTCGGCAGCGGCGGTGGAGGCCTACCTCCCTGCGGGCGGCACGCCGGCAGCGTTGACCGGAAGTCACGTCAACCCGTTGGTGACCGAATCGGGCGTCCTGGGCGGCCAGGTCGTGGCCCTGACTCTCAACGTCGAATTTGACGCAGCGGGCTTCGGCCTCGACGGGCCGAGCGGTCTCGGCTGCGGCGGCGGTGTCTCTCTCGGCGAGCTGGTCGTGGTCTCGGGTAGCTGCCAGGGGATGACGGTGCAAGAGGTCCTGGACCTCGCCAACGCAATTCTTGGCGGGGACAGCATGGCCATGACTCCCTCGCAGATCAACGAATGCGCTGCGAACATCAATCAGAACTTCGTGGACTGCGTCGGGGACAATGGCTTCCTGGCGTGCCCATAGTCCTGTAGTTCCGTAGTCTTGACGACTGACAAGGAGCCACGGCCTTTGGCCGTGGCTCCTTCTTTTTGCTATCCTCTTCCCCATGCAAATTTACGAGAAGATCGTGGAGCTACTGAGGGAAGGGGAACGCGCCGCCCTGGCGACGGTGATCTCATCGAAAGGCTCCACCCCGGGCAAGCCCGCCTTCAAGCTCCTCGTGACAGAGTCAGGCGACACCTTCGGCAGCGTGGGGGGCGGCTGCATGGAAGCAGATGTGATCTCCGCCGCCAGGGACGTGATCCGCAGGGAGGTGACGAGCCTCCTCTCGTTCACACTTTCCGAGAAGGAGACGGGGCCGGACGGCTTGATCTGCGGGGGGAAGGTCGAGGTCTATATCGAGCCGATCGTCTCCCCCCACATCATCCTCCTGGGGGCGGGGCACGTCGCCAAGGCGATCGCCCGCGTCGGAAAGATCGCCGGCTTCGGGATCATCGTGGCGGACGATCGCGGGGATTACGCCAGCGCGGAGCGGTTCCCCGAGGCGTCCAAGGTCGTCGTCGCTCCGTTCGATGAGGTCCTGGATTCCCTCCCGGTGAACCGGTCCTCGTATGTAGCCGTGGTGACCCGCACCCATCAGCAGGACGAGGCCTGCCTGCGTCAGGCCCTGCGCACCGAAGCGGGTTACATAGGTATGATCGGCTCGAAGACGAAGATAAGGAAGATCTTTGCGCGCCTCATCGAAGAGGGCTTTTCCAAGGAAGACCTGCAGCGGATCCACTCACCCATCGGCCTGAAGATCGGGGCCGAGACGTCCGAGGAGATCGCCGTCTCTGTGGTCGCGGAGATGATCCAGCACCGGCGCAACTCCCCACGAGATATGGGGACACCTGTCTGATCCTCGATCGTCCCCGGAACTCATTCGTTGAACTTTACCTTCGGCACCGCCTTCGCTTCCTCGGCGACCTCGAAGTACTCCGCCGGCTCCACACCGGCCCTGCCGGCGAAGAAGCGCGACGGGAACCTGCGGCAGAAGACGTTGAGGACCTTCACCTCCAGGTTGTACCGCCGTCGGGCCACGGCGATCCGGTTCTCGGTCCCGGCAAGCTCGGCCTGCAGGCCCAGGAACGACTGGTTCGCCTTCAGATCCGGATAATTCTCAACGATCACGAGAAGTCGGCTCAGGGCGCTCTCGTATCGCTGCGCCGCCTCCGCCTTCTGACCCGGGGAGCCGGCCCCGGAGTACCCCTTCCGAGCCTCGGCCAGGGCGGTGAATACCTCCTTCTCGTGGCTCGCGTACCCCTTCACCGTCTCCACCAAGTTCGGGATCAGATCGAACCGTCTCTGGAGGCTGTTCTCGACTTCCGCCCACATCGCGGAGACGTCCTCGGCCAGCCCGTGGGCGCGATTGATCCCCCCTATCACGTAACCGACCATGATCACGAGAAAGAAGATGAGTGCCCCGAACGCTATGGTGACATGTTTCATGCAGACGATCTCCCCTATGCCTGAGGCCTGCTCTATTCTATCGATTCCACTACCAGGAGCCGCCGGCGCCTCCGCCCCCGAACGATCCCCCTCCGAATCCTCCGAATCCGCCGCCGCCAAATCCACCGCTACCGAAGCCACCTCCCCCGAACAAGCCGCCTCGGTGGTGGCCCCCCCAACCCCGCCGATACCTTCCGCTCCCCATGAACAGGAGAAAGAGCCAGGGCCAGGCCCCCGAGCGCCGGCGATATCCCCTGGAAGCGCCCCCTCCTAGCACCAGCAGGATCACGAGAATGAAGAAACAGGTGGTGAAGAGAGAGGCTTTTCCCGGCCCGCCTCGTCCCCTCCTTGTACGCACCACCGGCACTCCGCGAAGCTGCACGCCGTGCTCCTCGGCGATGACATTCATCACGGCGAGGCTCGCCTTGTAGATTCCCTCCGAGTAACGGTTCGCCTTGAAGTGCGGGACGAGGTGCTCTCGCCCGATCCTGTCGGCTAGACTGTCAGGGAGGACGCCCTCGTTCCCGTAGCCGACCTCGATCCGCCACTTCCGATCCCCGACGGCGATCAGCATGATCACCCCCGTATCCTCTCCCGCCTTCCCCACCTTCCACTTCTCGGCCAGTCGGATCGAGTACTCCTCTTTCGGAAGCCCGCCGAGAGAATCGATGGTCACGATGGCCAGCTCGGCCCCCGTCTTCTGTTTCAACTCCTGGATGTAACCGATGAGGGTGGCCTCGGTCCGGGCGTCGATGACGCCGGCCTGGTCCACGATGAACCCGGTCGGTTCAGGTATATCCTGGCCGTAGAGGCTGAAGAAGAAGAGAAAGCTAGCCCAGACCGGCATCCACCTTCTCCGAGACGAATCGTATGAACCCGTAAAGGTCCGAGAACCGGCCCTCGAGCTCTTCGGCAGAGGGCTTCGCCGGCAGATCGGCGGAGAGCAGGACCTGCTGCACTCCCTCCCCGTCGATATCGAGCCCCTCGCACAGGGCTTGAAGGTCCTTTTCGTTCGAGAGCGAGATCGGCTTCCCCAGGAGGTGGAGAACCGCCCGCAACTCCGGGAAGAGGTCCCGGGATGCCTCGGTGAGGACATCCTGGAGGAGTCGCGAATCTCCCGCCGTCTTGATGAAGCCTTGTCGCAGCTGAAGCAGGAATCCCTTCAGCTCCCTTTCGCACTGGAGGCGGAGGTGATCCGGCTCGATCTCGATGTCCGAGAGGAGGTCCGGGCCGTAGATCGTCGTGTGCGCCAGACGGAAGTTGAGGTATTCGACGGCAAAGACATCTCGCGATGTCTCGATCACCTCGGGGGTAAGGAGGAACGGTGCCGCCATTCCCTTTCGTCCGTGCTTCTTGCCGAGGGGAGCAATCGCCCTCAGGTGCCGCACTTCGATCGCCTTCAGGATGGCGACGCTGTTAATGTCGAGGCGACCTCCTCGAGGGACACCGATGGCGGCGTCCCCCACGACGGCGATCGAGATGAGGTTTTGTCCGAGCGCCTCCACAAGCTCCGTGAAGAAGGCGGTGCCCACCTCCACGAGGCTGGCTCTGAGGCCGGATAGGTCGAGAGAGCCCATCTACTTCTCGAAGACCGGGTGCGGGATGTAGAGGAAGAATGCCAAACCGACGGAATGTGCAACAGCGGCGCTTCGGTGCATCGTCGTCTCCCGGATAGACTTGTGCGGGGCGACATTCTGGCATCCCTGACATGCCCTGACAAGGGTCCAGGCGACGGATTGGCACGCCGGAGCGCTCCAGGACATCGCACTCTACTTCATGAAATGAAGTGGGCCGAGGGAGACTGGCTTCGTAGCCTCCCTCGGCCTAGGGAATGGTCCATCGGATTGCCGCGCGCCCGTCCGGAGCTATTCCCCCGGCGCGGCGCTTGGGGGCGTTTGCGACAAGAACTGGATCTGGTGGGCCAGCTCGTCCTTCTCGCTCTTCAGCGTATCGAGGCGAGCCTTCACCTCGGTGAGTTCGGTGTCCTTGGAGCGGAACATCTCGACCAGGGCGTCCTCCCGTCGAAAAAGGTCTTCGCGAAGGATGCGAATCCCGTCGCGTAGTCCTTTCAGCTCTCGCGCCTCGAGGTCATCGGCGATCTGGTTCTCCCGCTGGAACTGCTTGACCCCCATCAACTCGTCTCGGAGCGCTCTTTCCTGGGAGCTGATCTTTCCCGCCAGGTCGCTCCGGAGCGACCGGGTATCCTCCGCCCGGCTCGCGTTGAGCTCGAATCCAAGGTGGATGACGAAAGAGAGCCCCGCGCCCAGGAGGACAACACCCATGCAGATCGCCACGTTGACCAGATTCTGGAACCGGCGGAAACGAACGATTTCCTTCCTGCCCTCGTTCTGTCCCTCCTGGACCGCCCTCGTGATCATGTCCCGACCGCTGCGGGACTCGTGGATGAGCTTGCGGACCTCGATGGCTTGTGCGTCCTGGGACCGTCGCATCCGATCGAAGAAGACGAGGAGCTGAGGCTGATCCTGTTCCTGGAAGAGGGCGGGAACCTTCGAGCCGAGGGCAGAGGTCGATTCCTGCCGGGTGAACGATACGTTCTCGATCAGCTCGACCGATTCGTAGATCGGCTCTCCCTCGATCCCTCGCTCTTCCAGCTTGGACTTGACCCAGTCGATCGGGACCACACGCTCCAGGGTAGACGTGCTGGTCCGACCATAGCGCTCGCGAATGCCATCCATCTTGGCCCAGCGCACGATCGTCTTCTTGGCCTTGACCTGGCAGTTGGCCACGGCGTCGGCCAGAGACATGAATTCTTTCTGGTCGGTGAGATCTTCTGTGCGGGCGACTGTTGTTTCCATGGTATTCGAGGTCCCCGAAGCGGGCCTCCTGAGCTTCTGCTCTTTTATCGGAAGTTTGATGGATCGCCTGCAGGGAAATCGAGGGGCGATCCTCCCCGTGGAACCACGGGGAGAGGATAGGGGGCGCTGCGGACTGCCAAAGGGAAAGGGGCGGTGCTAGGTCACCGCCCCGTTCCACAGAGGTAAGGCAGCCGTCCTCCTCATTGCGGAGGAAGACGGTCCAGATGAAAGGCTCGTTAGAAGAAGGACCTCCTGATTCGCGTCGTCTCCAGGTGCAATTTCTTCGGGGTCCTCAGGATAGACACCTTGGCCGGATTCTCCGTCTGGTTCGTCTTGTGGATCTCGATCTTGAAAGATCTCTTCGGGATCTGCAGGTGGGCCTCGTCATCGTCCCCGAGGGCATCGTGTAGCTCCCGCCGGATCTCGACCTCGATGTTCTTCAGCATATCCTCGAGGCCGATCTCTTCGTGGAGACCCTCCAGAACGTCTTCCAGGTCGAAATCGTCGAGATCGAACTCCCTTACGGTCCGGTCGCCGTCGTGCTCGATGATGATCTTGACCTTTCCCCCGATCTTCGGGTCCAGGATCTGGAAATGGTCGTCTTTGTCGATGAGGATCCGATGGGCATTCCGCAGTTTCTTGTGCAGCCCCTCATCCAGCTTCATGATCCTGCGTACCTTCTTGACCTTCATGCGGGCCTTCTTACGCGCCTTCTTGCTCTTCGTGGCCTTCGGCGCGGACTTCATCTTGACCCGGACAGCGCGGTGCTTCTTGCAGAGCTTGCAGTTCTCACATGCTCCGAAAGTGAATACGTCGAACGCCCTGGCGCTGGGCGCTTCCTCGGGGGCCGGGAGGCGGAACAACTTGTTCCGGTAGGTACGGAACAGCTCGCCCATCTCCGGCGAAGGAACGAGGAAGGAGCGGATGTCATTCTCGCCGTCCGAGGCGTACGATTCGAGGAAGTCGACGGCGGCCTTCTTCATCGTTCCGCCGTGCTCCTTCAGCAGTCCTTCGAGGGTCTCGGTCACCTTCCGCAGGTCCCGCTCGACGGACATCGCCTGTCTGGCCAGCTTGCGTAGCTGCTTCCGAAGGGCCTTCATATCGTCGTCGTCGTCGGTCGCGGCCAGCGCATTGACGACGTACAGGTCCAACTTTCCATCGTTATCGTAGTCGCCGAAGACGGCCCCGCCTCGATTCGCATCTCCCTGAAGTCGCGCAGATGCCTTCTTGCCGTCATCCGAGCCAGACTGGAGGCCCAGGGCGAGCGGTAAAGTGAGGAGGAGAACATTCCACATCAGTCGGCTCCTTTCTAGAACTTGCGGGTCTTGACGAGCGGGAGGGCCAGCTCGACACGCTTCGTTTTTCTCAGAATAACGAGATTTACCTTACCGTCCTTCGGTGTCGCCCCTACGGCCTTGTCGAACTCCTCCCTGGAGCCTACTTCCTGGCCGTTGACCGAGAGGATCAGATCGAATTTATCGACACCCACCTCGGCCGCCGCGCCATCCTCGTCGAGGTCGGCAACCACCAGACCTCTCCCTTCATCGAGGGAGAGCTGCGCGCGAAGCGCATCTCCGGCAGGCCTCAGCTTCAGGCCGTACAAGGCGGCCTCGGAGGCATCCGCTCGGTTCACGGAGACCCAGTCTCCGTCTTTCAGGATCTCGATCTGTGTCCCCCCGTTGGGATCGATTCTCACCCGGAACCCCTTGTCGTTCTCCTTGAGTGTCCAGTTGAAGCCAAGTTGCCCGCCCTTGTTTCGGAATCGAAACACCTTCTGGATATCGTCGATCTCCTTCTCGAACCGCTTCCGCATCTCATCGACGTTCATGGGCGCTTCGAAGAGTTTTTGCCAGCCGCGGTCGTTGTCGAAGAATCGGAACCTTGGCCCGGGCCACTCGAATCGCCGGCCGAACGGGGAGTCTCTATCATCATCGGACCGATCCCTCTCTTGACCGCGATCCCGGTTCAGGGGGCCTCCCCGACGGATGTCCCGCAGAAGGGCCTTGCCCCTCCACCGAATCTCCGGGTCCTTGGACTTTGCTGCCTCTTCGAGGACGGCGATCGCACCCTTCCCCACCTCGCGGAAGTATTCCATCGCTCCCTCGCGGACCTCGAAGACATCGCTTCCGAGATCCTCGACCCTCTTCATGAGATCCCTATCCTTCAGGTTCGCTTCCTTCAGATTCTCTGCCCCCTTGTCCTGGGCGAGGGCGAGCGCAGGAATCCCCATGAACAGGGCGACCGCCAGCGTTGCGGCCTTGGTCTGTCGACGTGTCATAACATCTCCTTCAACATAATGAGTACGGGCAACCGCAAACATTATGCCATGGGAGAGCTTCGATGGCACGGCGGAGCGACGGCCGAAGAGCCGCATCGCCCGGAAAGGGGCCGGATATAGGGCTGAGCCACCCGAAATGAGGCTGAGATGGGGGGGACACTCTCTTGTCGAGGGGACCGGAGAGCGGTCCCTGCTCTTACCCGGTCCCCGGCAAGGCATTGAAGACTGTCAAAGATCCTTTCAGGGCTCGCGCCTGGCTAGCAGTTCTTGACGAGGTCCTGGAAGGCGCGGGCCGCGCTCTCGGCAATCGACCGGATCTCGTCCTGGAGCACCTTCAGGATCTCGGCCGAACTCTGGCCGGTTCCCGATCCCGGCACCTGCTTCGAACGAGGTTCTTCGCCCAGTCTGTCCGCAACCCGATCCGCCGTGGCCCGGTCCGGGAAGGCGAAGCCCCCGACGATGTTTCTCGGCGAGAAAGGTGGCAATCCGGACACGCCCCCCCGGGCGGACGAGTAGGGAAACGGATCCCCGTCGCCTGCATCCACTCGAACCATGCGGAGGTTGCGTATCTCGGCTCTCAGGACCTCGATCAAATGGCCCTCGCACTCTACAACCGATGGAAACTCCCTGCCTGCCGCTGCGTAGCGAATCGTCTCGCCCGTGCGCTCGGAAAGAATCGTGGCGAATGGAAGGCGACCCGTCTCGTAGGTCCCGACTCGATACCGAACCGCGGGGACGGCCGCCTGGAAGGCGGCCAGGTTCGCCTGGATATTCGGGCCGAACCCATTCTGGATCGGATCCGGGGCCTGTGAAGCTGGCTCGAGCTCGGCGGGAAAGGAGAATCTCTTCTTCATCGCCTGGGCTCGGACGGACTTCAGTATCGCGTCGTCGAAGGCGACCCTCCCATCCCTCTCTTTCGCCCGCTCGGTCTTGATGTACGCCTTCCGGTCACGGTCGACTGCGAGGATCTCGGCCTGAACCGATTCACGGACCTTGGACATCCCATCCACGTACGACCTTCTCTGTTGGGGCGTGAGCGGCCTCAGCGCCTCCGGAAAATCCTCCGTCTCCAGCTTCTCGAATGAGAACCCGTCCTGCCCTACCGCGTCGACGAGATCCCAGGCGGAGGTCCTGTAGATCGCGCACCCCTTGGCGGCCACACGGCTGCTGCCGCACTGGGCGCCCACCCGGAGTGCGTTGAGGTCTTGCGCTAGCAGTCTTTTCATCCCCTCGGCGCCCTTGTCGCCATAGGGGATATAGGTGGCGTTCATCTCATCGTTCAGAAGGAGCATCGTCGCATCGTAAGGCGTGGCGATCTGCTGCGTTCCGTAGGCCATGTCGATCGCTTCGTATTCGCCCCGCCCCGCTCGAGCTACTTCCTGCCACTGCTGCTGGATTCCCTGGATGCGCGGGCCGGCGAAGATCGTGTTGACCACGATGTCCCTCCGCAGAGCATCCCTCGCCGCATCCCGGAAGTCTCGCCGCTCGACCCCCTGGTCTGCCGATTCGTTTCCCGCCACATAGATCAATCTCAAGGCAGCGGGATCGTCGGACCAGTCGATCCAGTGGACGGCGTCCCAGAGTACCTCGCCCACGAACTCGTCCCCGCCGTTTGTCCCGAGTGCCATCATCTTGGCGTAGACTGCGTCGAAGTCATCGGTGAGTTCCATCTGTCGGATGACCCAGCCCTCCTCGGCCGTCGTGTCTTGGGGCGTGCCATAAGTAAGCAGTCCCACTCTCAATCGAGGGGACGGTCGCGCCCTGGACAACTCGGTCACGATGTCCCAGAGTTGTCCCCTGGCCGAATCCAGGAGGTTCTTCATGCTCCCGGATGTGTCCAGGCAGACTACGAGATCGATCGGGCGGGTCTTCTCGACATCCGAAGTGGTCGCACCGGATACGTCCTGCGAAGCGATCGAGCCCAGAAGAAATGAACCGACAAGGAGGACAGAGAGTTCTTTCATCGGATCGTCCTTTCGGAAGAGGTTATTTCCGCACCGGGAGCGAGCGTCCAGACGGACTCGCCTCCCATCCCAGACGGCGTCCGGCGCCGACCTGCTAGCCAGTAGATGTCGCCAACCGGATCGCGTATTGCATGCGTTAGGTTTCGGGGCGCGGAGTTCCCTGGCGAGGCAGCTTTCTTCGGCAGGTGCAATGGCGCAGGGGCATTGAGACATTGATAGGGTTGACGAGCAAGGACCGCATGCGGAAGACCGATACGAGACAGGGCCCCGGAACGGGCCGAGGAAAGGGCGCCGGCCTGTCGGCGGATCAATTCGCCGAGCGCTTCGACGAGTCATCGCGCGTGCTCTGGACGCTTGCAGCGGGGATTCTCGGGAACCGGACCCATGTGGAGGATGTCCTGCAAGAGGCCGCCATGATCGGATGGCGGAAGGTGACGGACTTCGATCCGTCAGGAAGCTTCAGCGCCTGGATGGGACGCGTCGTGAGGTTTGTGGCGCTGAACCAGCTCAGGCTCACTCGGCGCCGCAATACCCACCCGACGGATCCTGAGACCCTTGACCGTATAGAGGCACCCCGACCGGTCCCGACGGTTCAGATGGGCCCGGGAGGAGAGGTCCGGCTGGACAGGGACAGGCTGGGAGACGAACTGAGCCGGGCCCTGGCCGATCTCAAGCCGACCGCCCGGGCTTGCCTCCTGTTGAAGACGGTCGTGGAACTGGAATACCGCCAGATCGGGGCGGTCCTGGGCATTCCGGAGGGGACAGCGATGAGCCACGTCCACCGGGCGAGGCAGCTATTGCGAAAGCGCCTGGCAACTGGATCCGTGGGGCTGGTGGAGGGATCATGAGCGAAAGTGATCAGAGCCTGCGCGATTCTCTCGACCGCTACATCGATGGTCTCCTGGCGGGCCCCGAGCGGGCCGCTTTCGAGCGGCGTCTCGCCACGGACCCGGACCTGGCGGCCGACTTGCGAACCCAGAGGGCGATCGACTCCCGTCTGAAGGAGACCTTCTCCCCGCCGGCGCGAGTGGGAGGTATCGCCCGGAGAGTCGCTCGGCAGCCGGCGTCATTGGGAGCCAACGCCGCGGCCGCCGTCCTGATTATCGGTCTCCGAATTGCCCAGGGATCGTGGATGGGCCGGCCCGCACCTGAGCCGTCTGAAGTCGAGGTTGCCGCGCCGAACATCACGCGAGTCTATGCCGAGCTGGCGCCTACCGGTCCTGCCTCGCTGGTTGGCTGTCAAAGCGAGGCATCGCTGGCGCCCCACTTCAGTGAGAAATACGGACAGGAGCTCTTCGTTCGGATCGACGCCGAGCTACCCATCGCAGGGCCATTCGAGGTCGAGGGGTGGCCTACCTTGACCGTCCTCAAGACTCGCTCGGGAAAGACACCCATCCTGATCCTCATCGACGCCCGCTCCGCCGATCCGCAGCCGGCAGTCGAGGCGGGCGGACATCTACGACTCTATCGCCGCGACATCGGCCTCTTCGTCATACACGAGCTTTCCCCCCTCCCCGAACCGAAATGCCTCGACCTCTTCTCCACAAAATAGAGAGTTTCGTGACGCGCACCAAACTAGGCCACCCATCCGAGAGTTTCGTGACGCGCACGAAACTCGAAGATCGGTGCGCGTCACGAAGCCTGCCACGCTGGAAACGACGATATAATCTACAGTTACGCTCAGGAAGCATTCCGCTTATATCGTGAACAAGATGAGTAAAGCTGTCCCTGCCGAGAGCTGGACGATCCATGCCCAGAACCACATCAGAGGCCTCCTGGCCTTCCTAACGCAGATTTGGGAGTTTGGTGCGCATCATGAAACTCTTGTTGGACGGTGGGGGTTTGGTGCGCGTCATGAAACTCTTTTGGGGCAAGGGGGGGGTCTGTGACCCGATATGGGGTCAGGAACTGCCCTGGATGCCGTACTTGCGGATGCGGTACTGGAGGGTCTTGTAGGAGATTCCGAGGAGGCGGGCGGCGGGGTCGAGCTTGCCCCCGGTTCTCAGGAGAGCCTGACGGATGAAGTCCTCCTCGAGCGACTCGAGGGAGACCCCCGACTCCGGAAGCTGGAGCCCCGCGCCGTCGGACGCCGGCGGTGGCTCTCGCAAGTTGCCCGGCAGGTCATCGACACCCAGAGTGCTCGAGTCGGAGAGCACCATCATCCGCTGGATCGTGTTCTGTAGCTCCCGAACGTTTCCAGGCCAGCGATACTCGGCCATGAGGTCGATGGCATCGCCGGACAGCCCTGGAGGCTCCCGCTCGAACTGCTTCCCAAATCGTTCCAGGAAGTGCCGGGCGAGGAGGGGGATATCCTCCTTTCTGTCACGCAACAGCGGGAGCTGGATCGGCAGCACGTTGAGTCGGAAGAACAGGTCCTCTCTGAACCGTCCGTCGGAGATCGACTTCTCCAGATCCTCGCTCGTAGCTGCGACGATTCGAGCGTCACTGCGAATCATCTCCGAGCCCCCGACCCTGGTGAACTCCATCTCCTGGATCACCCGGAGAAACTTGACCTGGAGATCGACGCGCATGCACCCGATCTCGTCGAGGAAGAGGGTCCCCCCGTTCGCCTCCTCGAACTTGCCGATCTTCATCCGGGTGGCTCCCGTGAATGCCCCCTTCTCGTGCCCGAAGAGCTCACTCTCGATCAGCTCTGCCGGTATGGCGGCGCAATTGACGGCCACGAAAGACCCTTCCTTGCGAATGCCATTGAAATGGATCGCCCGGGCAACCAGCTCCTTTCCCGTCCCGCTGGCCCCCCGTATCAGGACCGTGATCGAGTTGGAGAGGACCCTCTCCATCACGTGGTAGATCTCCTGCATCGCCGGGGATGATCCGATCAGATTCTGGAACCGGAATCTCTCCTGAAGCTGCCTCTTCAAGTCCCGTGTCTCGCTCTTGAGACACTTCCCTTCCCAGGCCTTGGCAACGACGATCTTCAGCTCATCCTTCTCGAAGGGCTTCTGGAGGTAGTCGCACGCCCCCTTCTTCATCGCCTCGACCGCCGTCTGGATCGTCCCGTAGGCGGTCATCAGGATCACCTCCACCTCCTGGTCGAGCTTCTTCACCTGCACGAGCAGATCGATCCCGCTGCCACCCGGCATCTTCAAGTCGGTGAGGACGATCTCGGGCCCGTTCTCACGGAAACTGCGGACCCCCTCCTCGACGCTTCCCGCCCGGAAGGTCTGATAGCCCTCGCGGCGGAGAATATCAGCGATGATGTTCCTCTGGGATTCCTCGTCATCGACGATGAGGACGGATGGCAGCGCTTCGGGCTTCCCTGGCATGGTATAGACTTGGGCTAGAGGTCCGATTCCGGGCCCAGCAGGGGAAGGACGGCTGTAACCGTGGTGCCCTTGCCGAGTTGGCTGATCATGTCGATTCGACCGCCATGGCCCTCCATGGTGACACGACTGACGGTGAGACCCAACCCCGTACCTTCCTCCCGGGTCGTGTAGTAGGGCATGAAGACCCTCTCCACGTCCTTTGGATCAATCCCTCTCCCCGTGTCCCGGATGATGATCTGAGCGTCCCTTCCGACGGCGCGAGTCCCGACATGGATCTCCCCCTTCCGATCCGTCGCCTGGATGGCGTTGAGGATCAGGTTCATGAGCGCCGCGCGGATCCTCTCGGCATCCAGCGTGACGGCGGGGAGGTCGGATTGCAGATCCACGGAGATGGCGATGCCGCGGCTCTCGGCCTCGGTCTGGACCAGCTCGAGCAGATCGCGCACGATCCCGTTCAGGTCATTGGGCTTCACGTCGAGGGAGGCGGGCCTGGCGAGAGAAAGGAAGTTGTTGACCAGACTGTTCAGCCTGGCGATCTCTCCGCGGATGGCAGCGGTGAACCGGAGGAAGGACGCCATCTTCTCCGGATCCTCCGGACAAAACTCGTCCTGCATGTAATCGATCGTCAAGCCGATGGCGTTCAGGGGATTGCGAACGTCGTGGGCGACGCCTGCGGCCAGGTGCCCCATCGCCGAGAACCTCTCCTGGTCGAACATCTGCTTCTCCAGGTCCCTGTTCTCCTTCAGCTTCCCGACCATCGCCCGGAACGACTCCCCGATCTGCCCGATCTCATCTCGTCGACGCGGGAGAGGCGTTCCGCTCAGGTCGCCCGCCGCCACCCGGCCGAAGGCGACCTTCATCTCGCGTAGGGGCGCGGTGAAGCGACTCGCCAGGAGCCACGCAAGGAGAACACCAACGACGAAGACGCCCACGACGATCAGGATATTCCGGAGACGAAGCGCCGCGATCAACTCCTTGACCGGCTCCACATCCACCGGAATCTCTGACACGCCGGAGACGGACGCCGGGAGGTAGGGGCTCGCCGAGACGTCCGTCTCGGCCGTCGAGGGCGTCTCGCCACCCCCGGTGATTGCCTTGGGACGGGACGTGACAAAGGCGTTGGCTGCCACCGTCCCAACTCTTGGCCCGGGGATCGATGGCCGGGCGACCTCGCGGGTTCTCCCCGTGACATTGAGCCTGATGATGCGAGGGGGCGTCTTGCCACTCTTGCGTCTGAACTCCGCCACAATCATGTTTTCCCACTTCTGAAAGTTCCGGAAGAAACCCTGCATCTCCCGCATTTGCCGCCCCATGGTCGCCGGCCAGAATTCCCTCCGGTCCCTGGCGAGCCTGTTCGCCATTCTCTCGCGCGCCTCTCTCTGCTTTTGCAGCTTCTCCTCGGCATCGTTCAGATCGTCCTCGAGATCACTGACCGTCTTCTCGATCGTGCCCAGGATATCGCGCTCAGCCTGCAGATTCAGGAGATAGAGGAGAGACAGGGTAGCCCCGAAGATCAGGCCCATCATCAACGCAAGGCGGGTGCGAAGGCTGTATAGACCAATGTCCGAAGCTGGCATGGAGTCCACCTCGTCCTCGAAGAACCGTCAATCCCATTGGGTTCCGCAAATAGAGTACCACAAGGCCCGTTCTTGCGGAAGATCAGGACGGATCCAGGCACATGAAACCGCCCCCGGAGAGGCGATCCGGGTGGAGGATGCGGCCAAGGATCTCGATGCCTTCGACGATCCGGGGGCCGGGGCGACTGAAGTAGGCATTGGCGTCAACCGCAGAGACCCTTCCTGACTTCACGGCGGGAACCCCCTTCCAGAGATCGGGGAAAGGCGCCCTCCGGTACTCGGCGACGGTCCGCTCCGCGTCGTAGCCGCACGGCATCAGGACGACCACCTCGGGGGCGCTCGCCCCTATCTCCTCCCAGTCGATCCTTCGGGACGGCTTGCCCTCCTCGCCCAGCCTGTCGTCCCCCCCGGCGCACCGGACCATCTCCGGTACCCAGTGCCCACCCACCATCGGCGGGTCCAGCCATTCCAGGCAGAGGGTTCCGGGCCGATGCGACACGTCGCCGACGGCCTGGCTGACCCGCTCGATCCGGTCGCGGAGATCTTGGACGACCTCCTCCGCCCGCTCTTCGCAATCCGCCAGCCGGCCAACGGTGCGGATCGTCTCCAGGATCTCCTCGATCGAAGTGGGCTCCAGGGAAATGATTCGAGGTGGATCCGGCAGAAGGCGGGCGGCAGAGATCACATCGTCATAGTTGACGGCGCAGACCTCGCAGAGTTTTTGAGTCAGGATCAGGTCTGGTTGGATGGCTTGGAGAAGGTCCCCATCGATCCGATAGATCCCTTCCCCCGATTCGACGAGGCGCCTCACCTCCCCATCGACCACGCCCGGCAGCGCCTCCCCGCCGGGGAGAATGCTCGATGTTATGGTGGGCCTCTCCTTCGCCTCCGGTGGGAAGTCGCACTCGTGAGTGACGGCGCGGAGGCTGTCCCCGAGTCCGAGGGCGTAGACGATTTCGGTTGCGGAGGGCAGCAGCGAGCAGATTTTCATCGGAGTCCGAGGCCTACTCGACCCTGAGGATTGTCTCCGCCGGGATGCGCCCCTTCAGGAAATCGGTGACCTCTCGAGCCTCGTTCTCATCCCTCGACTCGATCGTCACCTGGACGCGGTAGTCCACCTTTCTGGAATAGACAGGGTAGGACCCGATCTGAACGGCAGGGTGGGCCTCGGCCGCCTCCTCCAGGATCTTCGCGATGTCCCCCTCATCGAGCGTCGTGAATATCTTGTGCAGATAATACGGCTCGGAACGAAAACGAGAGCGGATCGCCTGGAACTTCTTCTTCAGCAGGCCCGGCTCCCCGGGAAATACGTAGACGTTACGGGCGCAGATCACCGGTATCGGCAGGTCGTCCTCCCAGAGGAGAGATGATCCCGCCGGAAGATCCGCCATCCGGAGGATGTATTCGTTGATACTGCCGCCGTAGAACTTCCTCATCGTCTCTTCGAACTCTCCGTTCCGCTCGATGCCGACCTCGAGGGCCTCGGCGATACCCCTCAGCGTCACGTCGTCATGAGTCGGGCCCACGCCCCCGCTGGTGAAGACGTAGTCGAACTCGTCGGATGCGATCGAGACGGCATGGGCGATCTTGTCGACCTCGTCCGGAACGATCTCGATCCGACGGAGGTCCACTCCCAAGTCCCTCAGCTCCTTCGACAGATAGCCGGCGTTGCTCTCGGTGACCTTCCCCGAAAGGATCTCGTTTCCAATCACGATAACGGCGGCAGTCTTCATCTTCGGCGAGTCTACACGGATCTCCGATAGCGCGACAGGAGAATAATTCTAGTAGGGCACCCTGCCATTTCCAGGTAGATTGGGCGGCGTGAAAGGACCGTCCCCACTCATCTTGATCACCGTGGCCGCCCTCTGTGGTTGCGCGTCGACGCATCGCAAGGAGGCGTTCGTCGACAGCGTGCCCACCGGGGCCGAGGTCTGGGTCGAAGGGAAAGCCGTCGGGCAGACCCCCCTGTGGGTGACGCTCGACTTCGGCGAAAACCCGAGCCCGTGGGACACGGTCGCGATTCGCGTAGCGGCCGACGGATATCGGCCGCAGACCCGTCACGTCACTCGTGCCGGGCCGGAGGCGATCCTCTTCAATCGGATGAGGCCCGCGGGGAAGGAGGAGGATGAATAGACTGCTTCCTCTGGATCACTGTCTGCAGTGCGGAGAGATTCTCCGCTCGGATCGCTGTAAGTTGGTCTGCCCGATGTGCGGGTACTTCGAGTCCTGCAGCGACGGGGGAGACACCACCCCCGATGGCGCATTTACCGCCCCACCGATATCATGATCCCGTATGTCCCCTCGCGCCCTGCTAGTCTCCGCGGCTATCTTGTGTCTCTCCCCATCCTTGCCGGCGAGCCAGCCCCAGCAGGCGGACCGCGATCGGCTTCCGGGGGGCAAGAACTTTCACCTCGAGGATCCCGAAGTCCGTCACGGGATCTCGAGGGCCCTGGCCCTGGCCGCCGAGGGGGACTGGGCGAGCTCGGTCGATCTGCTGCAGAAGATCATCGAGCAATCCGAATCATCCCTCGTCTCCACGGATGGCAGACTCTTTCGCCCCTCTCGAGCCACGTGTCATGATCTGATCGCGCGGTTTCCCGCGGAGGGTCTACGGGCATATCGCGACGCCACCGACCCGAAGGCGGGTCCGCTCTTCGAGACAGCGGAGGCGGCCCCGGACAAGCTCCAAGAGGTGGCGGAACGCTTCCTCTGCTCCTCGTTCGGCGATGACGCGCTCGAGCGGGCGGGGGACATCTACCTGGATCGCAACGACCCGGACCGCGCCCTGTCTGCCTGGCGAACGCTCTGCTTCCGCTACCCGCTCGACACGAACGTCGATCGCACCCATCTGCTCGTGAAGATGTCGTTCGCCGCTTCAAGGATCGGCCGCCGCGCCGACGCGAGCGAATGGCTGGACGAGGCTGCCCGGATCGCCGGGGATCGCCCCATCCGGATCGGGGGGGAGCAGGTTCGCCTCGGGGAGCTCCGATCACGATGGCTGCCGCAGAGGCCCGCGGGGACCGCCCGCGCCGAGGTCCCGGTCGAATGGATGACCTGGGGCGGCGACGCGTCTCGCAGCCGGCTCTCGCCGGGAATCGAGGGAGCGCTGGACTCCGTCCCCAGCTGGGAAATTCGACTGGAGGAGAGCTTCGAACCCAACCGGCGGATCACGGGGCTCGAGTTCACCGGCGTTCCTTACTCACGCCACCTGCCAATGAGCTCGGTGGCCATCTCGGCGGGGACGATCGTCTGGCGGAGGGGGGCCACCCTGATGGCCGCGGACCTCGGCACAGGTGAGGAGGCGTGGACCGGTTCCTGGCCCGAGAGGAGACCACGGTCGCTCGCAGGCCCCCCGAAAGTCCGCCAGACTCGGCGCTGGATGGCGTACGTAGACCATGCGAGCCACGGCATCACGATCGCGGGCGGGAAGGTCTACGTCCTCGAGAACGGCGGCATTCCCACTCCACCGATCGCGCGGTTCTACAGGCTGTCGGACGCCAGCGCTCCGTTCCATCTCGTGGCCTACGACCTGTGGGACGGGAGGAGGCTCTGGTCGGCCAGACTCGCGGACGTCGATTTCCTGTCCACGCCGGCATCCTGGAAGGGTCGCCTTTACGTGCCCGCCGAGAGGGGGGGAGCGCGGTATGTCGCCTGCTTCGACGGCCGGACGGGCAAGGTTCTGTGGAAGACCTACGTATCCGGCATCGCGCGATCCTGGGGCTTCCAGCCGGGTGTCCCCGTTGCCGTCGAAGATGGTCTTGTCTACCACCTCGGGGGGATGGGAATCGTCAGTGCGCTCGATGCCATCGACGGAAGCGTCCAGTGGGCCCACCGGTACAGGAGGCATACCCTGAGAATCGCCCAGCATTACCTGATCCGGCTTGAAGGGAACGAGTTTTCTGCTCGGATCGGACGCCGCAACGGACCTGATTACTCTCGCAACTGGGCCCCCGCCCCGCCCATCGTTCACGCCGGGCGAATCCTCCTGGCTCCATCGGACACGAATCTTCTGCTCTGCTTGAACGCCAGAACGGGTGAGCTTCTCTGGCAGGGTGACAAGGACCGGTCGGGGCAATACCTCCTGGGGGTTACGGCCGGCCTCGTTATAGTCGGAGGGAAGAGCGTGCTGGCCTATGAGCTCGACACGGGACGTCGCATCTGGAGCTATCGTGGAGAAGATGAGTGGACGGGTAGGGGGATCGCGTCGGCCGAACATGTATACCTGCCCGGAAGAAAGAAAGTGGTCCGTCTGGTAGCACGGAGCGGCCGGCGAGACAGGGAATACCCGATGCATTACAAGGAAATGGGGAACCTGACGATCGTCCCTGGAACTCTTCTCGCCACGCGCCCGGATCGCTTGGTCGCCTACAACGTGGGGCCATGAAGAAGAACGTACTTCTCTTCGCGCCGATCGGGATCATGGCGGTGTTCGTCTGCGCCATGGCGCAGGACGTTCCGTCCCGTCCTGCAGGGGTAACCACGGAGTCCGAGCGAGCCGTGGCGCGGGGGATCGAATTCCTTGCCAACGCCCAGGCGAAGGACGGCTCCTGGCGGAACATGGGGGGGCGCGGCAGCTACCCGACAGCGATGACCTCTCTCGCCGGGCTCGCCCTGATCTCGGCCGGCAACACCCCCACCCGTGGGAAGTACGCCCTGCATCTTCGTAGGGGCATCGGTTTCATCCTGGGCTCCTCCCAACGAAACGGCTTGATCACTGATTTCCAGTCGGAGGCCCGCCCGATGTACGGGCATGGATTCTCGATGCTCTTTCTCAGCCAGGTCTACGGGATGGAGGAGGACCGACAACGCCGCGATGAGATCCGGAAGGTCCTCCGCCGCGGCGTGGAGCTCATCGCCAGGTCGCAGAGCGCACAAGGAGGATGGAACTACACCCCCGACTCGGGCGGGGATGAGGGATCCGTCACGATCATGCAGGTCCAGGGGCTGCGCGGATGCCGCAATGTCGGGATCAAGGTTCCCAAGGAGGTCATCGACGGTGCGATCCGATACATCGAGAATTCGACCACCTCGGATGGTGGCATCTCCTATCGCGTCGGCCAGGGTGGGAGCCGGCCGTCGCTTGCCGCCCCCGCGGCAGCGTGTCTCTACAACGCGGGAAAGTACGACAGCCCGCTGGCGGAAAGGATCCTGAAATACTGCGACTCCCACCTCTCGGCCGACGGGCCGAGGGGCCACTACTACTACACGCAACTCTACCTGGCCCAGGCTTACTATCAGGCCGGAGGAGAGCGATGGGAGAAGTACTACCCGGAAATCCAGAAGCGGCTCCTCAACAGCCAGAGGGATGACGGTTCCTGGCAAGGCGACAACGTCGGCACGACCTATGGCACGGCGATCGCTATCATCATCCTTCAGCTCCCCTACAAGAATCTTCCCATTTGCCAGCGTTGAGCAGCCGTGGAGGCGAGATTGCGCCCCTTTCCCCGTGCAGGTATGATTGAAGTGCATTGGGAGTCACTCAAATCTGGGACTGGAATTTTTTGGCGGCCGCTCGGCCGCTTCTCGTTTTTCCCGTCCCGCGGGATTGAGGTAACGGGATGCCCGCGGTCTCCCTGATCCTTCCTGTTCTTCTCGGCTTTCTCGCCATCTCCACACCCATCCCCCATCAAGAGGATGACTCTCCCTATCGGGGGGGCGCCTTTCTGGAGGAAGACCGCGAGATCGCCAAGTGGGTGAGCAAGGCGCTCGAGTACAAGGAGGCCGGCCAGTGGTCCAAGAGCGTCGAGATCTTCCAGCGTGTGATCGAGGAGGGCGAGGACGCGGTGGTCTCGAGTGACGGGCGGCTCTACCAGTCCGTTCGGGCGCACTGTCACAAGCTGATCGCGTCGTCTCTCGAGGAAGGACCGGATCTCGTCGCTGCCTATCGGCTGGCCACCGACGTGCAGGCGAGACGTCTCTTCGAGGAGGCATCCGCCCAGCGCAACCCGGAGGCCTTGATGAAGATGGCCTCCAGATACTTCTGCTCGACCGTCGGGGACGACGCCCTGGAGATGGCCGGGGATCTCTTCCTCGATCGCCGGGATTACGCACGGGCTCTCCGCACATGGATGCGGCTCTTCCGTATCAAGGCGATCCCCGGGAGGGACAACCCGAACGAGAGCGCCCCACGCGCCGGGAACGAAGATGGCACGGACCTCGTCCTCGACCACCTCTACCCATCGGACTCCGATGTCGATCCGATCTATGTCCTGGCGAAAATGGCCTTCTCCGCGAGCCGTCTGGGCCGCGATGAGGCGGCGGAGACTTACGTAAGATTCATCATCAAACTGACCGGAGAGAAACCTCTCCTGATCGGCGGAGAGAAGATCTCCCCGGAGGCCCTGCGGGATCGTTTGCTCATGGGAGAGGACAGGACGTCGAGCGGGAACCCGAAGGAATGGCCTACCCTGGGAGGAAACGCAGCGCACAACAAGACGCCTCCGTCCATCCGTGAGCGAATCACCGCGAAGCCTCGCTGGAGTCTTCCGCTGACCCGACGGGAGGTTCTGACCCCCTCGAACAACAGACCGACCTACATACAATATGAAGGCTTCAAGAGGATACCGCCCACGACCATCGTCATTTCGAACGGGATTGTCGTGACCCGGGCTCCGGAGAAACTGACAGCCGTCGACCTCTGGAGCGGAAAGCGGAAGTGGTACGACGACGTGGAGCGAGGCGGAGACGCCGCGCGGAGCTTGACGGGGCAGGCCAACCCCACCGACGATGGCTACTCGGCCTACGGCCGATCCGCGATGACGATTGCCTACGGTCGGGTCTACATCGTGGAGGGTCCCCCTCCACCCATGCCCAACCCCAACAACTGGATGGGATTTCGACCGCAAAACCTGCCCACCGGAGAGAGCGTCATGGCGGCCTATCACCTCGAGGATGGCTCGGTCGCCTGGAAGAAGGAAGGGGAAGGTTTCTATTTCGCCGCTCCGCCGACCGCCTGGGAGGGACGGCTCTACGTCCCTGTGGAAAAGCAGGGCCAGCTCCTTGTCGTTGCCATGGACCCACAGAATGGGGAATTCCTCTGGCAGACCTTCATCTGTGGCAGTCCTGGAAATCAGCGCGTTCAGGCCTTCACGCCGGTGACGGTCGACGGCGGTCTCGTCTACGTCCTCAGCAGCTCGGGCGCGGTGGCGGCGGTGGACGCGGTCGATGGCGCGCTAGAATGGGTAGTCCGGTACAAACGCTCCGCCAAGAATGGAATGGGGGCCATGATGCGTGTCCAGGGGGGGCGAGTCCGCCTCCGTAACAGGGGCGGCAGACAATGGGTCGGGGTAGCAGGATTGTCCCTGACGGACGCGACTCGCCTCTGGATCCCCACCCCGCCGGTGGCGAGGAACGGTCGGGTCATCGTGAGCCCCTGCGATTCGGAGCACCTACTCTGCCTCGATGGGAGGACCGGAGACCTGTTGTGGAGACGCGAGAAGGAGAAGAGATGCTCGTACCTCCTCGGCGTCACATCGGACCGGGTGGTCGTCGGGGGCAACTGGATATACGCCTACGACCTCTCCACGGGTAAGCTGAAGTGGCTGAGCGATCTGAGAGAGGAATATCATGGTCGGGGAGTCGCTTCCGAAAAGTTCGTTTACGTGCCGCTGAAGAGCAAGGTCATCCGGATCGAACTGGGCGGAGGGAAGCGAGAGGTGGACTACGACCTCGTCCATCTGAACGCGGCTGGCAACCGAGAAGACCCGGGCGAGATAGGAAACCTCATCCTCGTGGAAGGCACCTTGCTCGCCGCGGACACGGACTTCATTCACGCCTTCACTATCGACGAGCCGGTCGGGTCGCCTCGCGGCAGGCCGGTCGGGGCGCCTCGCGGCAGGCCGTTCGAGAAAGCTCCCGCCATAGAGGAGAAGAGGGAGAAGGAGGAGAAGCCCTCGGAGGAAGAATCGAAGGTCGAAGAGGAAAAGAGTGACGCTCCGCTAGATAAGGAACGATTCTGACATGAGGACCACCCTGATCATTCTGGTTCTTGGCGGCCTGCTCGGGGCAGACGATATCCCGGCGCGTCCGCCGGGCGTCAATACCGCCGCCGAGAAGGCGATCCGAGACGGCCTCGAGTATCTCGCCAAGTCGCAGGCGAAGGATGGATCCTGGCGCAATCAGGGATCCTGGGGATCGTATCCGACCGCGATGACCGCCCTGGCCGGGCTCGCTTTCGTCGCCGACGGGAACACGCCCACGCGCGGGAAGTACGCTCTCCAGTTGCGAAAGGCGGTGGATTTCACCCTGATGTCGGCGCGCAGAAACGGATTGATCACAGATCCCCAGGAGGAATCGAGGTCGATGTACGGCCACGGGTTCTCGATGCTCTTCCTGGCTCAGGTCCTCGGGATGGAGGAAGACACCGAGCGGCGGAACGAGATCCAGAAGGTGCTCAGCTCCGCCGTTCACCTCACCGCCCGCTCGCAGAGCACGGCGGGGGGCTGGCTCTATACACCGGACATGGGCGGGGACGAGGGTTCGGTCACGGTCACCCAGATCCAGGCGCTGCGAGCCTGCCGCAACGTGGGCGTCAAGGTCCCCAAGGCAACGATCGATCGGGCCGTCAAGTACATCGAGAAGTCGGCCAACCCGGACGGCGGCATCTCGTACCGGGCCGGGATGAGCGGGAGCCGGCCCCCTATCACCGCGGCGGCCGTCGCGACCCTGTACAACGCCGGCGCCTACGACAGCCCCGTGGCGAAGAAGGCCCTGGCGTATTGCGACAAGAACATTTCCGTCAGCGGCGCGGGGGCGAGCGGTCACTACTATTACACGCACCTCTACCTGGCCCAGGCCTACTACCAGGCGGGAGGGAAGCGTTGGGACGATTACTACCCGGCGATCCGTGATTGGATGATCAAAGCCCAGCAGAATGGGGGGGCCTGGATGGGGGATGGGGTAGGTACCACGTACGGGACTTCGATTGCCCTGATCATCCTCCAACTTCCCTACAAGAACCTCCCGATCTGCCAGCGATGACTGGATCGGGGAACCGAACGTTGCCTGCGCGGAGGCAGTACGCGTGGTCGGCGTCACCAGGAAGGAGCCCGGATGGCAAAGCGAAAGTCGGTCGAGATGGAACAGCTCTCCAAGAAGGACCTCCTGGCAGTCAAGAAGCTGAACCAGGGGTACCGGAAGCTCCGGGAGGAGCTGGCGAAGGTGATCGTCGGCCAGGAGAGAGTCCTGGACGAGATATTGATCGCCATCTTCAGCCGGGGACACGCGATCCTGGAAGGGGTCCCCGGTCTTGCCAAGACCCTGATGATCAGCACCCTCGCCAAGACCCTCTCCATCGCCTTCCACCGGATCCAGTTCACGCCGGATCTCATGCCCTCCGACATCACAGGGACGGAGGTGATCCAGGAGGACCGGTCCACCCGCACGAGGGAGTTCAAGTTTCTCGAGGGCCCGATCTTCGCCAACGTGATCCTGGCGGATGAGATCAACCGGACTCCCCCGAAGACCCAGGCGGCTCTCCTCGAGTCGATGCAGGAGCGACAGGTGACGGTGGGCGGAGTCCGACACGCGCTGCCTGCCCCCTTCTTCGTCCTGGCGACGCAGAACCCGATCGAGCAGGAAGGCACCTACTCCCTCCCCGAGGCGCAGCAGGATCGCTTCATGTTCAAGATCTACGTGGGCTATCCGACCTGGGATGAGGAGTACGACGTGGTCCGCCTCACCACGGCGGATCAGCTAGGCGAAGTCGGGGAGATCCTCTCCGGCAAGGAGATCATCAATCTCCAGGCGGTCGTTCGCAAGGTTCCAGCCTCCCAGCACGTGATCGAGTACGCGATGCGTCTCGTCCGAAAGACCCGGATCGATGAGGAAGGGGCGGCCGACTTCGCCAAGGAGTGGATCACCTGGGGCGCAGGGCCAAGAGCGAGCCAGTACCTCGTGCTCGGTGGAAAGGCGAGGGCCGTCCTGGATGGCCGGTATGCCGTGACGACGGATGACATCAAGTCGGTCGCGCACCCGGTGCTCCGACATCGGATCATCACGAACTTCAATGCCGAGTCGGAGGGCATGACCGCCGATCGAATCATCGATCGTCTGCTGGAAGAGACCGATCCCAAGGAAGCGGGGGCCCTCTCGGATGCCAAACTACAGAAAGTATTTAAGTCCTGAGGTCCTCTCCCGGATCTCGAGGCTGGATCTCAAGGCGCGCCTGATCGTCGAGGGGTTCATCTCCGGCCTCCACAAGAGCCCCTTTCACGGCTTCTCGGTGGAGTTCGCCGAGCACAGGGAGTACGTGCCCGGGGATGACATCCGCCACATCGACTGGAAGGTCTACGCGAAGGCGGATCGGTTCTACATCAAGCGGTACGAGGAGGAGACAAACCTCAAGAGCTACATCCTGCTCGATAGCAGCGAATCTATGCGGTACTCCTCGAACGGGATGTCCAAGTACGAGTACGGCTGCCACATCGCCGCTGCCCTCACGTTTCTCCTCACTCGACAGCAGGACGCCGTCGGCCTCGTTCTCTTCGACAACGAGATCCGGAAGCTGATCCCTCCCAGTTCCCATCCATCGATGCTGAAAAACCTCATCGACGCGGTCGATGCCGTCGCGCCGGGCAAGAAGACTCGTGTCGCCCCTGTCTTCCACCGGCTCGCGGAAGAGATCAAGCGCAGGGGGATGATCATCCTGATCTCGGATCTCTTCGTGCCGGTTCCCGAGTTGCTCAAGGGACTTCAGCATTTCAAGCATCGGCGCCACGATGTCCTCCTCTTTCATGTGATGGATCCGATGGAGGTCAATTTTGATTTCAAGGAGAACACCCTCTTCAAGGGAATGGAGGGATACCCGGATCTCCTCGCCGAGCCACGCTCCCTCCGGAAGGCGTACCGGTCCGCCGTGCAGAGGTTCATCACGGACGTGCGGCGCGGCTCGACCGCTTTCCGGATCGACTACAACCTGATCCAGACCTCGGAATCGCTCGGGACGGCCCTCTCTTCCTACCTGGCAAGTCGGAACCGAGGGCGAAGGGGCAACTGAGAGAGACATCCATGTTCGGTATCTCGTTCCTCAATCCTGGCCTGCTGATCGGCTCCTTGCTCGTCGCGGCGCCGATCCTGATCCACCTCCTCAACCGGAGGCGATTCCGGATCGTGGACTGGGCGGCGATGGAATTCCTGCTGGAGGCCGACCTGAGGAACCGAAGGCGCATTCGCCTCGAGCACCTCATCCTCCTGCTGCTCCGATGCGCACTGATCGTCCTGATCGTCCTTCTCGTGAGTCGCCCGGCGCTCCAGGGGGGCTCCTCCCTTCCGTTCGTCGGGGCTCTGGAGAAGGAGGCGCGGATCCTCGTGCTCGACGATTCGATGAGCATGAGCCACAAGCCGGACGATCTCTCCGCCTTCGAGCGCGCCAAGGAAGGACTGAAGGCCCACCTCGAAGTTCTCCGGCAGGAGCGACCGAGAGATCCGGTCACGATCATCCGAGCTTCGAAGCCCGAGGTCCCGCTGTGGACGGGAGAGTACCCAAGGGAGGCGAAGCTCGCCGAGCTAGGTCAGCGGCTCGCGCAACTCGAGGTGACCGACGGATCGCTCTCCCTCGGGGCGGCGCTCGATTCGATCCTGGAGGCGATTCCGGAAGAGGAGAGAGAGCTTTCTCGATCGATCACCATCATAACCGATCTGAGACGAGTCGATTTCTTCGACGAGACGGGGCGGCCGGACGCCGCGGTGCAGGATGCGTTTGCCGCCTTCGAGAATTTGCCGGTCAGCTTCTTCATCGCAGACGTCGGACACTCGGACGAAAGGAATGTCGCGGTCACCGAGCTCGTATCGATGGATCCGCATACGATTGCAGGGATCCCGGCGCAGCTGCAGGCCAAGGTCACGAACTTCGGAACGGACCCCACGGACGACATCTCTCTCTCCTTCACCGTGGGCGATGCATCCCCTCCCCCTTACCCCGTCGGCAAGCTCGGTCCCGGTGAGTCGAAGGTGGTCCCGTTCCCGTACACCTTCGCCGAGGCCGGATCTTCGATCGTCCGCGCGGAGATCGGGGCCGATCCCCTCGAGGCGGACAATCACCGACTCTTTGCTCTCGAGGTCCGTGAGCATCTCGAAGTCATCGTGGTCGATGGCGAGCCCGCAGCCGATCGGGGAGAAGATGAAGTCTATTTTCTCATGCAGGCCCTCGCTCCGGCGGGCGACATACTATCGGGTGTCAATCCGCGCGCGATCATCGAGCGCGTCCTGGGAGAGGAGCGGCTCGAATTCGCCGACGTCGTCATTCTGGCGAACGTCTACGCCCTGCCCGAAAAGACGCGAGACCGGCTCGAGGATTTCACGCGGTCCGGGGGGGGGCTCGTGATCTTCCTGGGCGACCAGTGCGATCCTCAGCTCTACAATCGACACCTCTACCGGGACGGCGAGGGGCTCCTCCCCGTCTCGATCGGCGATATCCGGGAAGAGGACGCGCGGTTCTCCGGGGAAGCTCTCGGTCACCCGATCTTCGAGGGTTTCGCGGGGACTAACATCTCGCTGCTCGGACGGGTTCGCGTCCGGAAGACGGTGCTCGCCACGTCGCCCCCATCGGGAGACGGTCGCGTCATCCTCGCCTACGACGATCCGGAGCGGACCCCTGCGGTGATCGAGATGCCGTTCGGTCTGGGAAGAGTGATCCTCTTCATGACAGCCTGTGACCGGGAATGGTCAGCGTGGCCGACCGACCCGTCGTACCCTCTCACGATGCTGAAGATGATCGATTATGTGGCCCGCACACCCGGGACGGCCAGAAATCTCCGGCCGGGGAGCCCGATCGAGCTCCCCCTCGACCCGACGAAAGCGGAGCCGGAGGCGATGCTCCGCACGCCTGGCTATCCCGACGAGGAGCCGGTCCTGGTGAGGGCGACACCTCGCTCGGACGGGGAGTCGCTGTGGTTTGCCTGGAGAGAGACGCGGCGCGCCGGCCCGTATCGATTGATCCAGAGGACCCGGGGCGGAGGAGAGGCTGACCAGTGGTTCGCGGTGAACCCCGCCCCACGTGAGGGAGACCTCCGAAGGATCGAGGAGGCGGAGGTCTTGACGTTGGTCCCGACGGCTAAGATCGCCTTCGTGAGAGACCTGAGCACGCTGGGCTCGGAGCGGGGGGAGGGGGATGCGGAACTGTGGAAGGTCATCGCCATCGCCATGGGGATCCTGCTCTTCATCGAGCTGTTCCTTGCCTGGCGATTCAGCCACCACGAGTGATTCCGAACGCCGTCCGGAAGGAGAACATGAGAGGATGTCATGGGATGAATACGCGACTCTTTCTCGCTGGCCTGGTCATCTGCATGGCGGGTTGCGCGGGGCCTGCCCATCAATTCATGGTCCCCGACTCCATGATCTGCACGGTCAAGAGGTTCGCGACCCAGGATCAGGAGAACCAGGAGGTGCTGTATCAGTTCGAGGCGAAGTTCAGGCAGGGAGAGACCGTCTTGCAGGCCCCCCGCGTGGTGATGCACTCGGGACAGTGGGCGACGATCACGCTGACGTCCGTGACCACGTCGCTCTTCGACGCCAGCTCGTTGACGGGGGAGGTGGAACCGGATCTGGATAAGGTGAAGGCTCTGGAGTCCGGCACGTACCTCGCCGTGCGATGCACCGAAGGTGAGGGATCGGCCATCAAGACTCACGTGAGAGCGTACTTCGTCGAAGAGAGCGAGATCGTCTGGTCCATGAAATTCAAGACCGTCTTCGAGGACGGAGAGAACCGAACCTTCTGACATGAGCGAGCAAACCCTATGACGGAGTTCTGGCGAAGATTCCTGGGAATCGAGGACCTCGTGGTCCCGGAAGGGGCGCATACCCGCCTCGAGCTGGGGGGGCTCCCCAGCTCGACCTGGGCCCTGGGGGCGGTGGTTCTCATCACCATCCTCCTGGGCGTAGTCTTCTGGATCTACCGACGCGAGGGAGAGGCCCCCGCGTGGAAAAGAATGTCCCTGGCCGTCGTCAGGTGCCTCGTCATCCTGACCCTCGCCCTCGTGCTCCTCGAGCCCAACCTCGTCTTCGACGTGGAGAGAACCCTGGAGGCGACGACGGTCGTCCTCGTCGACGACTCCCAGAGCATGTCGATTCGCGATCGGTACGACGCCGAGAGCGCCGTCGGGCTCCAGGCCGCCACGGGGATCCAGGCGGGTGGAGACCGGGTCCCCCGGTCTCGAGTCATCACCGGCATCTTGCGGAATGACGAGCTGAAGATCCTGGATCGCCTCGCCGAGAAGAACCGCCTCAGGATCTATTCCTTCTCCGAGGTGATCGCTCCGATCGAGTGGGAGCCGTCCCCTCCTGCTGACGCTGACGCGCCGGGCAAGAGCCCGGGCGAACCGTCATCCGGGGATTTCGCCCCGCCTCGAGGGCAGGTCACAAACCTCGCTCGTGGCGTCCGCCGGGCGCTCGAGGACCTCGGCGGACGGACCGCTTCCGGAATCCTGATCCTGACCGACGGGAAGCTGAACGAGGGGGAGCCGATCCCTGACATCGTGGGCGCGTTGCAGAATCGGGGCATCCCCGCCCACGTGATCGGTATCGGGAATCCCCTTCCGCCCAAGAACATCCGGGTGGACGCGATCCTGGCCAGCGAACGGGTCTTCGCCAAGGATCCGGTCATCTTCGAGGTGCACGTCTCCAGCCAGGGGCTGGAAGGACAGCGCGTCATTGGAGAGCTGACACGTGTGGAGGAGGGCCAGGACACCGAGGAGGTGCTCGAGAGCGTCGAGATCGAACTCGGGGGAGGGGAGCAGTCCCTGAGGTTTCGATCCATCCCGGATCGAGCGGGACGGTTCCGTTACTCGTTTCGCATCCCCACCGAGGAAGGCGAGGTGATCGAAGAGGACAACAATCGAAGCATGCGGATCGTCGTGGTCGATGACGTGATCAAGATCCTCTTCATCGCCGGAGGCCCTTCGTTCGAGTACCGGTTCCTGAAGAACTTGCTGGTTCGCGATCCGACGGTGCAGGTCTCCGCCTGGCTCCAGAGCGCGGACGTCGACTGGCTTCAGGAGGGGAATGCCCGCATCCATCGACTTCCCATCAAGGAGGAAGAGTTTCGGGCCTACGATGTGATCGTCATGATCGATCCGGACCCCCTCGAGATCGATGTCACCTGGGTAAGGCACTTGCGCGCCTTCGTCTCCGATCATGGAGGGGGACTCCTCTTCATCGCAGGAGAGAAGAACACCCTCAACCTCCTGAGGAGCTCCGCGGGGGAAGACTGGAAACCGCTCCTTCCCGTGAGGCCGGACCTGGTAGCGGCGGAACGGGCCGGTGGATTCGGGAAGACCTATCCGGATCCATGGCCGATACACGTGACGCCGGAGGGACTGGACCACGCGGTGGGCATGCTCGACAAGGATCGGGGAAAGGCCGAGGCGATCTGGAGGAGTCTCCCCGGGATCTACTGGCACTTCCCCATCGCCAAGGGGAGCCCGGCCGCCACCGTTCTTGCTCGACATTCGGACCCGCGCCAGCGAGGAAGCGACGGCCTCCGGCCGGTCCTTGCGAGCCAGCGGTACGGGGCAGGCCGTGTCGTCTTCTCCGCCACGGACGAGCTCTGGCGATGGAGGTCCGTCGCGGAGGAGGTCTACAATCGATTCTGGATGCAGAGCATCCGCTACCTGGTCGGTGGCCGGCTCCTCGGCGGCAAGCGAAGGGTGACGGTTCTGCTCGACAGTGATTCCTATCCTCTGGGCAGGCCGATTGTCGTTCCCGCCAAGATCCTGGATCGGAACTACGCACCCCTGGAGAGCCCGGAGGTGGCAGCGACTCTTCGCGGCCCCTCGGGCGACGAGCGGCCGTTCCCTCTCCGCCTGCAGAAGGGCAGGCCCGGAGACTATTCAGGGATCGTGATCCCTTCCGTGCCGGGGGTATACGAGATCCGGATCGGGGAGGGGAGCGGCGAGGTTGCTGTCGAAACGATCACCGTCGAGCTGCCCAATCTGGAGTTCCAGGAGCCGCGAATGGCCGAGGGGGAATTGCGGGAGCTAGCCGAGAGCACCGGCGGTCGGTATTACACGCTATCGGAGGTCGGAGAGATTCCGGATGCGATCCCCGACCGGAGGGAGACGGTCCTCGTCAGCTCGGCCCCGACGGCCCTCTGGGACTCGCCGGCGATCCTGGCCGCTCTGGCGGGGTTGTTGATCCTCGAATGGTTCTTCCGGAAGCGGAATCAGATGGCATGATGAACCCGACGAGCGAAATCCTGAGAAACAAGGCAGCCCCCCTGAGAGAAAAGCTGGAAGCTCTGCGAAGCGGCGCGCGCCAGCATATCTTGATCGTGGGGCTCTCCTACATGGTGATCACCACTGCGCTCTTCTTCCTGCTCTCCTTCTCGATCGACTACTGGACCCTCGACCTGGAACGTTCCACCCGGACCATCCTGCTGGGGGCCGCCGCAGCGGTTCTGCTGGGCGTCGCCGTCCGATGGCTGCTGCTCCCGCTGCGAATCACTCTATCGGACGATGACCTCGCCCTCGCCGTCGAGCGGGAGAATCCCGAACTCAAGGAATCTCTGATCAACGCGGTCCAGTTCTCCCGTTACCGCTTCGACGCCCGACACCAGGTTTCCACCGATCTGATGGAGGCGGTGGAGGACCAGGCCCGGGAAGCCACTTCGCGGTTGGACTTCCGCGGCACTCTCGACTCCTCTCGCCTGCGACGCCGCGCGACGCTTGGCGTCCTCTGCATCTTGACCCTGGGGATCCTGGCGTTCCGGTTTCCCGACGAGGCAAGCCTCTGGTTTCAGCGTGCGATCCTCCTCTCCGAGGCGCCCTGGCCCAGCAAGACGGAGTTCGTCCTGCACGGCTTCGATGAGAGCCGGACGGCCTGGGTGGCGAAGGGTCGCGACTACAGCGTGGTCGCCCAGGCAAAGGGAGTGATCCCGCGCCGGGTCGTCCTGCGTTACCGCTACGGAGAAGGCCGCCGTCAGAAAGCCGTGATGCACGGACTGGGGCGGAGCGAGTTCAAGCACGACTTCCAGCGAGTTCTTGAACCGATCGAGTTCTACCTGGTGGGCGGCGACCGCCGGACCGCTCCCTACACGATCCATGTCGTGGATCGTCCACGCGTGAAGAATCTGGTCTTGACCGGCATTCCCCCCGCCTACACGAACAAGTCCACCATAGTCGTCGAGGGCGGACAGGAAGCCCGTCTCCCGGCGGGGAGCACCCTGAAGATTGCGGGGGAGGCGACGAAGAGTATCGTCGAGGCGAAGGTGATCTTCGGGGAGCAGGAGCACATCGCCGAGCTCACTGGCGATCGGAATTTTCTGCTCCAGCTCGAACCTGAAGAGAGCGCCGCTCTCGAGATCATCTTGAGAGACGATCGCCTGGAGGATGACCGGCCCGTTCGGTTGCACGTGCGGCTGATCAAGGACCGGCCTCCGCGGCTCAAGCTCCGGCTCTCCGGGATCGGCGACATGGTGACACCTCAGGCTGTGATACCGATGAGCGTCCATATCACGGACGACTACGGGATCAGCTCCGCCGATCTCCGCTGGCGGCTCTCATCGGCCGATGCCCATTCCTCGATACCTCTGGACGGCATCGAGAAAGGGATGAGGGTCACCGATCCTCCCATCGCCTATCGATGGGAGCTGTCCACGCACCATCCCCCCCCGGGAGAGTTCCTCACGTTCCTCGTGGAGGCCCTCGACCTGGACGACGTGGCGGGCCCCAACCTCGGCTCCTCGGAGACGTACACCCTCAAGGTGGTGACGATCCAGGAGTTCTCTGTCGAGATGATCCGACGCCAGGAGGAGCAGAGGCGGGAGCTGAAGCGCCTGATCGAGAGGGAGGAGAAGGACCGGGATTCTCTGACGACCCTCGGGGCCGACCCGGAGGATGCGAGGACGGGACGGGAGAGGGCCCTGGAGGGCCTCGAGAGGTCCCAGAGGCTCGCGAGCCGGCAGACAGAGGGGATCGGCGACCGGATGGAGCAGATCCTGGCCGAGATGCTGAACAACCGGGTTGCCGAGCTCCGGCACGCCCGACGCATACGGTCCAGGGTGATCCATCCCCTCCGGGACATCTCGACGGGGGCCATCCAGGACCTGGCAGACCACTTGGGGGCTCTGGAGGCCCCTTCGGCCGACACCATATTGAAGACGGCGCAATCGTACGATAGAATTATCTCACAATTGAATCGAATCCTCAGCTACATGGATAGGATCGAAAAGTTCACAGAGGTCGTCGCCATCCTGAGGACGATCATCGAATCCCATAGCGCCGCGACCAAGGAGACCGAGAAAGCCTACAAGAAGAAGATTGAAGACATCTTCAAGGAGTTCTGAGGGGGAACCACACTTCCCCCCGAACTGCTTGCCATCGGAGGACCTTCCCGTGAAGTCAGGTCACCCTGTGAAATCCGGTCATTTTGTCATCGGACTTCTCTTTCTTGGACTTCTTGCTGTCCCCGTCCTGGCAGGCGAACCCCCCGCCCGCGACGACGAGAAGTCGTCGCCTCAAGACACCGCAGCCAAACAACAACTCGCACGACAGAAACTGCAAGAGCTGGAAGAGAAGATGAACCGGCTCGCCACTCTCCTGGCGAAGACCGAGCCGGAGAACGCCGTCCTCCTCCGTCGCGCCTACCAGCAAGCCAAGGAGGATTTCATCCTAAAGGATATGGACGCGATCCTGAAATTCCTGGAGACAGAGAAGCTGGACGAGGCCGTCCAGAAGCAAAAGGACGTGGAGGAATCCCTGCAGAAACTCCTCCTGCTCCTCCTGGACAAGGAGGACGATCTCGAGGACCTGATCAAGAAGATCAAGCGGCTGGAGAGCTACCAGAAGGAGCTCGAGCGACTGATCAAGGAGGAGACTGCGGAGAAGAAGGACTCCGATGATGCCAGTTCCACGACCGACAAGCTCAAGGATATTGCGGAGGCGAAGAAAGCTCTCGACGACCTGATCCAGAGACAGGAAAAGCAGGTTGCCTCCACCGAGGCGCTCGGCGGCGCGGTCGCGCCCAAGACTGCCGAGGCGTTCGAGAGCCTGCGCGCGAGCCAGGAAGACATCCGCGAGGCAACCGAGGAGCTAGCCTTCAAGGTGGATGAGGTACTCGGCAAAGGGGGAGACGGTGAGCCCACGGAATCCAAGACGGGCGAGGCCCTCGGCCAATCCGCCGAATCGATGGCGAAGGCAGAGGGAAGTCTGAGCGAGCAGGAGCAGGAGTCCGCGCTGAGCAAGGAGCAGAAAGCCCTGGACCAGCTGAAGGAAGCGAAGAAAGCGCTGGCGGCGGAGGAGAAGGAGGCCCGAAAGCTCCTCTCGCTCCCCGACTTCGAGGAGCTCGAAGAGACACAGGACAGCACAAAGGGCGACACGGACGCCCTCGCCAAGAAGATGGAGGAGGAAGGCGGAGAGCAGGGCACGCCGGGCCAGGGAAGCGTCCAGAAGGCGGGCGGCTCGATGGGCAAGGCCTCGGGGAATCTCAGCAAGAAGAGCCCGAAGAAGGCATCTCGAAACCAACAGGAGGCCCTCGACCAGCTCCAGCAGGCGAAGGATGAAGTGGAGGACGCCCTGGAGCAAGCGCGCCGCGAGCTTCAGGAGGAGGTCCTGGCCCTCCTCGAAGAGAGATTCCGCCACATGCTGGCGCAGCAGAAGGAGATTTCTCGGAAGACCATCGCGATGGACACGGCGCTGGGAGGGAATGCGCCGGACCGCGCCCAGAAGCAGGCCATCTCGGAGCTGTCGAAGGGAGAGACGGATCTGGCCGATCAGTCCGACGAGGCCCTGGAGTTGCTCGTGGAAGAGGGGTCCACGGTGGTTTTCCCCGAAGTGGTCAAGGGCATGAAGCAAGACCTCTTCAATGTCGCCGGACTTCTCGCATCCACCCGGACGGATGAGCTGACCCAGGCGATCCAGAAGGAAATCGAGGAGACCCTCGAGGAGCTGATCGAGGCGGTACGCAAGAAGCAGGAGCACGCGGGGAACTGCGAAGGAGGCGGCTGCTGCAGCGGAGACGCCCCTCTCCTTCCCGCGTCCGCCGAGGTCAAGATGATCCGCTCGCTACAGATCCGTGTGAACAAGCGAACGACCGCCTTCGATCTGGACCGCGACCCGAAGGTCGAAGATGCCCTTCCGAAGATCAAGAAGGAGCAGGTCGACCGGATCGCGAAGAAGCAGGAGTCCGTCGAGAATCTGACCCGCACGATGGCGGAAAAGCTGAACCGCGAGGAATAGCCCCGATGAAACCCGTACCCATCCTCTCCGGTCTATTGGCCGGGCTGATCGCTGTCCTCCCTGTCTCCGCCCAGGAGACGACTCCGACCGATGCGGATGTCTTCCTCCGATACCTCGAGAGGGAGAGGCCCTACCCGGAGAAGAGCATCATCCAGTTGAAGAGCGTCTGGGATCCCCGAGGCTCCGAGGACGCTATCCAGGATGCTCTGAGAGCGCTCGACCCCGCCTATCGGGCAGCGATGGACGCCTTCGAGGCCGGGCAGGACGAGGAAGCCCAGAAGGCCGCGGATCGCATCGTCGAGAGCGGGGCCAACCCGTACGTCACGGCGTACGCGCAGATACTTCAGGCGAAACTCCTTCTCGTCACCGAGCAGATGGAGCCGGCCCTGAAGATTCTCGACGACCTGTGGGCAAAATCCCTGGAGCGGATCTCTGCCGACCACGAGGTCAAGTTCTACATCGCCTTCGCTCGTTCGCGGATCTACGAGCGGGACAAGGCGATCGAAGCCTTTCAGGCGTTCCTCGCGGAGTTCCCTGACGCCCCGGAGCGGTACCGTACGATGGCCCGCCAGGAGCTACGAGCCCTGCTGATGGAGGGAGTCAACCCCCTTCTGGATGTGGCAGGGCGCATGGGCGAGATCAAGACGATGCTTCGCAAGGAGAATACCGGCCGGCCAACCCAGGACAAACAGGGCCAGGTGATCTCCATCCTCGATGAGCTGATCAAGCTACTCGAGGAGATGGAGAAGCAAGGAAGCGGCTCGGGCAGCGGCAGCGGAAGAGGCCGGGGAGGACGTCCCAGCGGCAACCGCCAGTCGAACTCCCCCGCACAGAACTCGGCCCTCCCCCAGGGTCCTGGCAGGGTGGGTCCCCTTCGCCGGATCTCCCGTGGCAAGTCGGGAGAAGCATGGGGCGATCTGAAGGGGAAGGAGCGGGAAGAGGTCCTCCAGGCGATGAAGGGGAAATTCCCCGCCCGCTACCGCGCCCTCCTCGAGCAGTACTACAAGGCCCTCTCCGAGCAACCGTAACACCTCCGGGCCGCGGAAATCGACACCGTCCGCGACATCACGCGGCTCCAACACCAGGCTGATGAAATATGCGGTTAGTACGGCTGGCCGTCCCCCTCCTCTCCATTCTCCCCCTCCTCGCCGCGCCGGCGAACGCCCAGGATCGGCCCGTACGTCCCTCCTCCGCGCCAACGGATCGGTTCGGCGACCGGATGCCGAAGGGCGCGATCCGACGGTTCGGCTCCGTCCGATTCCGCCACGAGGGGCCGATCCTCTCGCTCGACTATTCCTCGGACGGCAGCACGATAGCCTCGGGAAGCCGGGATGGGACGGTGCGGATCTGGGATGTCTTGACCGGAAGGGAACTGCAACGTCTCGAGCTGGGAGTACAGGCAAATTCGGTGACCTTCTCCCCTGACGGCAAGCAGATAGCCGCGGGCGGGGGCGCCGACTGGGTGAACCGGGGCAGCAAGCGAAACGCTGTACGACTCTGGAGCGTCGAGACGGGAAAGAGGTCGAGACGCTTCAGGGGAGATAGTGGCCCCACCCAGTCGATCGCCTTCTCGCCCGACGGCGCCACGATCTCGGCGGCGATGGGCCAGCAGAGTCAGGGGGGGGCGACGTTCATCTGGGACGCCACATCGGGGAATCGCCTCCAGAGGCTCCAGAATCTGGAGGCTCGAGGTTGGACCTCCACCCTCGTCTACTCTCCGGACAGCAAGACACTCGTCACCGCGTCCGACGACCAGACAATACGCCTGTGGGACGTGGCCACGGGCAAGGATATCCGGAAGATCGATCTCGCGGGGCTGTCCGAGACGGCCCTCGATCTCGCCATGTCGCCGGATGGGAAAACCCTCGCGTCCGTATCCGGCTCCGGGAAAATTCGGTTGTGGAGCATGTCGACCGGAAACGAGGAGTTGTCCTTCGGAGACGAGGAATTCGAAACTTCCTCCATCGCCTTCTCTCCCGACGGCAAGAGGATCGCCGCGGCGGGCGAAGCCGGGGCGGTTCGGATCTGGAGCGCTTCGAGCGGAGACATCGAGCAGCGCCTCGACCGGGCCAACACGGCGCCGAATACCTCGAGCCTGCCGTCCTTCGCCCTCGAGTTCTCCCCGGATGGGGGGACCCTGGCCGTCGGCGGAGAGGCGGCGACCATCCTGTTCTGGGACCTTGCGACGGGGAAGGAGGTCCGGGCCTCTCCGGGGCACGAAGGCCACGTCTCCGCCATCGCCTTCTCTCCGGACGGGGCCATGATGGCATCCGCGGGCGGAGATCTCCGCGTGCGACTCTGGAAAGTCTCGACGGCGGATGAGATCCGAACCCTGTCCGGCCATACGGAGCCGGTCCGTTCGGTAGCGTTCTCGCCGGACGGCGGGGTTCTCGCCTCCGGGGGTGACGACTCCAGCATCCGACTCTGGGAGATCTCCACGGGCAAGGAGATGCGGCTATGGGAACTGGGGAAAGCCAGGAAGAGCTGGCCAGGCTGGCCGGGAAAGTTAGCCGCTCCCAGCTATCCCGTTCGCCCCGTAACCTTCCTGCAGTTCGGGAGTGACGGGAAGGGGATCGTGGCCGCCGCGGGGGACGATTCGGTCTACTACCTCGATCCCGACTCCGGGATTCGTCGGACGATCTGGCGAGGGCGGAGAGAAGAGAGCAATTTCATGCGCGTCTTTCAGCGGAACAGGAACCCGAATTTTCTGCGATCGGATCTGATGTTCGAGCCCTGGCAGAAGACGGCTGCCGTGACCCCTGATGGAGAAGCGGTTGTCTTCCGGAGCGGTTGGACCGGCTTGCGCGCCATGGGGGTCGGCTCCGGTGAGAGCAGGTACCGCATCGGGAAGGAGTCCGTTGGAAACGATTGGGAGGTCCTTCATTCTGGAAGAGGCAATGAGACCCGGGACATCTCGTATCTGACCCTCTCTCCCGATGGCCTCACGGCGATGACGGGCCTGTCGAACGGCGCCGTCCAGGCATGGGAGATCGCCACCGGCAAGAGTATTCTCGAATGGCGCGCCCATCAAAAGTCGATCACCTCGCTGTTGTACAGCCCCGATGGACGGCTCGTAGCTACGTCTGCCCTCGACGATGGTATAACCCTCTGGGATTCTTTGATCGCAGGTAACGGTCTCAAGAAGGTCGCCAAGTTCTCCGGCCATGGAGATCTGGTCTTCTGCCTCGCTTTTACGCCGCGGGGGAGCTATCTCGCGTCCGGGGGAACCGACGGGACGATCCTTCTCTGGGACATCCGGGAGTTGGCGCCTGCCAGAGCATCCTCCGGGGAGGGACTGTCCGACAAAGCGCTGGAGGCCCTCTGGTCAAAGCTTGCCGCCGCCGATCCCGTCCGGGCACACCGGGCGATCGCCACCCTCGCGGGCGAGCCGGAATCGAGCTTGCCCTTTCTGCAGGAGCAGATTCGGCCGCAGTCGGCCGTGGATGACGAGAAGGTGCGTTCACTGATCGCTCTGCTGGACGACGGCGATTTCGACGTCCGGGAGGGAGCTTCTCGGGATCTGCGAGGTCTCGGCCGCGGCGCGGAGTCGTTCCTGCGGAAGACCCTTCAAGAGGGGAGCATCTCGCCGGAGGTCAAGATAAGGGTGAAACAGGCGATCGCCGTCTGGCAGTTTCCCATCACCGAGTTTCCGAGTGAGGCCCTGCGAACCGGGAGGGCCATTCGCGTCCTGGAAGCCATCGGAGACCTACCCGCTCGGGAGCTGCTGAAGAAGATCGCCGAAGATACCTCTTCGCGTCACGAGAGAAACAACGCTATCGGCGCTCGGCTCCGGATGGAGATGGTTCAAAGCTGGTAAGCTCCCCGCTCCCTGATCTAACATGCTTCGAATGAGATCGCGAATGTTCCCGATTCCTGGCCGACGCACAATCGAACGCAAGACCCAACGGCGGGGAGTCCTTCTCGTCGTCCTCGCGCTGGTCGCACTCGGGTTCGCCCAGCAGGGCAAGCGGCCTCGCCGGGTCGACGCCCACGGGGATCTCCTCCCTTCGGGAGCGATCGGCCGCCTCGGCTCGAATCGCCTCAGGCCAGGTGGTTCCGTCTACTCCATTTCCTTCTCTCCTGATGGGAAGACCCTGGCCAGCGCCGGCCGGTCCGCGAGCGTCCACTTCTGGGAGATTCCGACGGGCCGCCTCCTCGCCAGGGAATCCAGAGGCGGCGAGGAGCTCTGGCTCGTCGCCATCTCCCCGGACGGGAGGACGATCGCTTCCGCAATCGACATGAAGACGATCGAGATCTGGGATAGGGAGACCACGAAGCGGATCCGCAAGCACGAGAGCCACCCCGAAGAGCTGACCTCGATACTCTTCTCCCCCGACGGCAAATGGATCGCGACGGCGGACCGAGGATCCACCGTTCGCCTCACCTCGCTAGAATCCGGAGAGAAGCTACTGGAGCTGGATTGGTCGCGAGGCGCGGGGCCGGTCATCGCCATCTCTCCCGACGGCCAGACTCTCGCCACCGCCACCCAGGCGATCACCCTCTGGGAACTACCGGGCGGGACCGAGCGAGCCGTCCTGGAGGGCCATCAAGCTAACATCCGCGCCCTGGCGTTCTCCCCCGATGGGAAGCTGCTTGCCTCAGCGGATGGCGATGGAGAGGTCCGGATCTGGAAGGCCGCCTCCGGGAAGCAAGCCCTCGTCCACCGTGAACGGAGGGCCAACTTCCTCTCCGCCACCTTTTCCCCCGACGGCAAGATGCTCGCCCTGGGAGGCGATCCGACGCTCTTCCTGTGGCGGCTGACTCGGAGCAAGAAGCTCGTCCGGCTGGAAGGGCACTCGCAGGGAATCACCGCCGTGGCCTTTTCTCCCGATGGAAAGATCCTCGCCTCCGCGGGATGGGACGGAACGATCCGGCTCTGGAATCCCGGCTCGAGGGGAGAGATCGTGAAGCGGCGCGGCCACGCAGAGGCGGTCAACCATGTCGTCTTCTCCCCGGACGGAAAGACCGTGGCGACCGCGGGAAGGGACGGGACGGTCAGACTCTGGGACGTGGCGACGCGAGAGCAGAAGTACGCCTTTGCAGGTCACGACGATTCGGTCGAGACTCTCGTCTTCTCTCCCGACGGCAAGAGACTGGCGTCGGGAAGCTGGGACAAGACGATCTGCATCTGGGATCCTGCGAGGGGGAAGAGGACGAACAAACTTTCCGGCCACCTGCGCGGGGTCTATTCGATTGCCTACTCCCCCGATGGAAAGAGGCTCGCATCGGGCAGCTCCGACGGGACCATTCGCTTCTGGAAGGCCTCGACGGGCAAGGAGCTCAACCAGATCACCGGTCAGAAAGGAACCGTCGGACAGGTGCTCTATTCCCCCGACGGGGATCACTTCGCCGCCGCGACCTGGATTGACTCAAAAAAAGTGGATAGCACGATCCGGGTGTGGGATGTGGAGGAAGCCAGGGAGGTCTGTCGGATTCCCTGGAAGAACGACAGGGACGAGAAGGCGATCTTCACCCCGGACGGCCAGCGCCTCATCACCTGGGGCCGCGACTCCACGGTGAGGATCTGGGCCATCCCCGGCGGCGAGCGGCTCTACACGTTCAAGGCGAAGGGGGGGTCCGACACGGGGTTCTCCCTGTCGCCAGACGGCAGCACTCTGGCGATGGGTGGGTGGAACGAGTCGATCGACCTCTTCGAGATCGCAACGGGACGGAGCCTCATCCGGTACGAAGGCGTGAGCGGACCGATCCGGTCTGTCGCCTATTCCCCGGACGGGTTGACGATCGCCTCCGGTGGAGACGACACCGCCACCCTGCTCTGGGAGACGGATCCGGGAGGCTGGGGAGAGACCTTTCTCGACCTGGGGTTGGACGACGAGCGGAAGGATGGCCTCTGGGCCGCTCTGGCAGAAAAGGACGGACAGGCGGCCTATCAGGCGATCTGTGCGATCTCTGGCGCCGGCCCCATGGGAGCGGAGTTTCTTCAGGAGCGGATGAAGAGCCTCAGCGACGAGGAGCTAGAGCGGGCGCGAGTCCTGGCGAAGCAGCTCGAGCAGGACGACCCCGACAAGGCGCTCATCGCGATCAGGGAGTTTCGGACGCTGGGCGTCCTGGTCGAGCCCGTGCTGAGAGAAGTCGTCGCCCGGTTTCCGTCCCCCTCGATCCGCAAGAAAATCGAGACCCTGGTCTCGGAGCTGTCTCCACCCTACCGACAGTTCCCCAACGAGACGGTCCGCCGTCGAAGAGCTATCCGTGCGCTGGAGCGCATGGCAAACCAGGACGCGGCCGATGTCCTGCAGTCGATCCTGGTGACGTCACCTTCCAAGGCGGAGAAGGCTTTGATCGAGGCGGCGCTGGATCGCTTGAGCGCCAGGCTGAGCAGCCGATAGCCTCCTCAATACCATCCCCTCTTCGACGTCCCCGCAGGCTCGAGACGCTTGCCCGATCTCTTCCGCTGGGCCTTGGCCTTTTTCTTCCGCACGGACTTCGCTGGAGCATACTTCTTCAGGAACTTCGCCAGGCGGAGGGCTTCCTGCGCTCCCCCCCCGACCTTCAATTTCGTGAAGGCTACCTTCTTGCCGTCTCCGTCCAGGATGAGCATGCCCGGCCGCGTGATGCCGTGCCTTCGCACCAGACTGTACGCGGCTGGGACCTTCACGAGGGCCGTCTGGAATCTTTGGGACATCTTCCGAACCCGGGGGTCATCGAGGATCGTCGAGAGCGCACGGCTCTCGAATCGAAACTGGGGTCATCAAGCCTTGGAGCCGGCGAGCCCGACAAGGACCCGCCCGTTCCGTTTCTTCGCCACGGCTATCGCGGAGTCCAGGCCATCCAGACCTTCGTGTCTCCACGAGATCCCATCGGGGAGGATGAGGGGAAGGAGAAAGAGCGCCATCGATATTCGCACGGCCACACCTCCAGAAAATCGAATGGGCAAAACGAGTCTCGAATCGCATCACATTAGACCCCCCCGGGACTTCCGGTAACAGGCGCACTTGACTTGTCCTGCCCTCCGAATGAAGATTTCACGCTTCCGAGACAATTTCATCCAGAACACCCGGACGACGGGGAACAGACCCCTCGAAGGCGAAATGCCAGAGAAGACCAAATCGAGAAGCCGGAAGTGGCTCCGACTGTCGCTGATACTGGCCGGACTTGCGGCGTTCCTGGCTGCTATCGCGATCCTCGGCCCGAAGGCCCTTCCCTACCTCCGGACGTTCGCCGAGTGGGTGGAGGGTCTCGGGTTCTGGGCTCCGGTCATCTACATACTGGGCTACGCTACTCTCACCGTCGTCATGGTTCCGGGATCGCCGCTCACGATCTCCGCGGGGCCTCTTTTCGGTATTCTCCAGGGCACCCTCTACGCCTTTCTCGGGGCCACGGCCGGCGCATGCTCCGCCTTCCTCGTCGCTCGCTATGTGGCCCGCGGCGCTATCGAGCGTCGGCTGGAGGGGAACGCGAAATTCAATAACATCGACAGAGCCATCCGCTCCCGGGGGTTCTTCCTCGTCCTGCTTCTCAGACTCTCCCCCGTCTTTCCGTTCAACCTGATCAACGTCGGCCTGGGACTCACGAAGGTGCGGTTCGACCATTTCGCGCTGGCGTCGATCGGGATGCTTCCCGGAACGTTGCTGTACGTCTACATCGGATATGCGGCGGGGGACATCGCCACTGCCCTCTCCGGCCAGAGCGAGAGGGAGAAGACAATCTACGATTACGCCCTGCTGATTTTGGGTCTCGTGGCCACTCTCGTCGTGACCACGTGGGTGACGCGCCTCGCGCGGAATGCTTTGAAGGAGGCAACCGGTGACGGAGATACCGCGGATTCTCCCGGTGGATGATCATGATCAAGAATGGATCGCGAACGTCCATCCGGAGAACTGGAAAAACCCCGAGCCGGCGGATCGGTATCACCTCGTCGTGATCGGCGCCGGCACCGCCGGGCTGGTCAGCGCCATAGGATCCGCATCGCTCGGCGCCAGGGTGGCCCTCGTCGAACGTCACCTGATGGGAGGCGATTGCTTGAATGTCGGGTGTGTTCCCTCCAAGGGCGTGATCCGGGCGGCCCGCGCCTGGCAGGCCGTCGCGGAGGGCCCAGCCTACGGAGCGCCGGTGGCGGCGGGAGACGGGGACTTCGCCGCAGCCATGCGACGGATGCGCCGGCTCCGGGCGAAGATCAGCCAGGTCGATTCCGCCGCGAGGTATCGGGACCTCGGGGTCGACGTCTTCCTCGGGGAGGGACGTTTCGTCGGACCCGATGCGATGGAGGTGGGGGGCGCTCGACTCGAATTCCGTCGCGCCGTGATCGCCACAGGGGCGCGGGCTTCCGCGCCGCCCATCCCGGGTCTGGAGGAGGCGGGGTACCTGACCAACGAGACGATCTTCTCTCTGGAGGAACGCCCCGGACGATTCGCGGTGATCGGGGCCGGTCCGATCGGCTGCGAGATGGGCCAGGCCTTCGCTCGCCTGGGCAGCGAGGTGCACCTCCTGGAGAAGACGGACCACATCCTACCGAGGGAGGATCAGGACGCCGCCAGGATCGTCGAGCAGGCGATGCTGCGGGACGGAGTCCGGCTGGAGTGCGCCAGCGAGATCACGGGAGTCGAGCGGAAGGGAGATGAGAAGGTTCTGCGGTACCAGTGCGGAGGCCACCCGAAGTCGATCACGGTCGATCAGATCCTTGTGAGCGTGGGCCGCGCCCCGAATGTGGAGGGGCTGGACCTGGAGGTGGCCGGGGTCGAGTACGACCGTCATGGCGTGACGGTAGACGACAGACTTCGAACCTCCAACCCGCGGATCTATGCCGCCGGGGATATCGCCGGCCGCTACAAGTTCACCCACGTAGCGGACGCCCACGCGCAGATCGTGATCCGCAACGCCCTTTTCTTCGGACGGGCCCGGGCCAGCCGGCTCGTGATTCCATGGTGTACATACACGAGCCCGGAGATCGCGCACGTCGGGATGTACGAGAAGGATGCGAAGGAGATGGGGTACGCCGTGGACACGATCACGGTCTCCCTCGACGAAAACGATCGCGCCCTCCTCGATGGGGAAGATGCTGGATTTTTCCGGGTCCATCTCGAGGCGGGAAAGGACAAGATCCTCGGGGCCACTCTGATCACGGAGCACGCGGGTGAGATGATCAGCGAAATCTCCCTCGCCATGACGGCGGGGCTCGGCCTCTCCCGGATCGGATCGACGATCCACCCTTACCCGACTCAGGCCGATGTCTTCCGTCGCGCGGCTTCCGTCTGGCGAAAACGGAAGCTGACGCCGCTGGCGAAGAAGATCCTGTCGTTCATGCTCCGGATAGTCCGCTGAATCCCCCCCTTGCCCACTGCCAGCAAGGTCAGGATAATGATGGAGGTTCGAAGTAAACCTGGAACGAGGTGACTGTGAATCCATCCACCCTCCTCTTGCTCCTCTCCTGGCTGATCCCCTCGAGTCCCCTCGGGGCAGGCCCCCCGAGCCCGACGGAGGAGAAGATCGACATCGTGCGTCTCTCGGGTGAAGAGGTGAGTCCTTCCTTTATCGAAATCCTTTCTCCCGGGGTCGTGGCCCTGACGGATGGAGAGGGTAGGACGGAAATCCCGCTGGAGAACCTCCGCTCGATCACCTTCACGGGCAGGGAGGCGTCCCCGCTCGCAGGAACCGCCCTTTTTCTCGCCGGGGGGGGCGTCCTGGCCGGGGAGGTCCTTTCCGCAGATGGAGAGAAGATCAAGTTCGGATCCCCGCTGATCGACGAGACGTCGATCTCCCTGGCGAGCATCCGTGCGATCCGGATCACGCCCGTCTCGATCGACACGACCGCATTTCAGCGGCAGATGGAGAAGAAGAAGCCGAACGATACCGTCTTCGTGATCCAGGAGAAGAAGCTCCTCCGCGTGCCGGGCGGTTTTCGCTTCCTGAATCGGGAGAAGCTCTCGTTCGTCTGGGAGGGACAGGAAAAAACCCTCCCCCGGGAGAAGATCCACGGAATCGTTCTGTCGGGAGGGTCCGTCGGTCGTGGCGCACGAACGGCGCGGGTCTTGCTCACCGACGGGAGTCGATTCGAGGGGGAGCCGGTCGCGATGGATCGAGCGGCCCTGACGATGCGCCTCATGGACTCCTCCAGGCTCGTGATCGCCCGGGGGAGCGTCGTCCGGATCGAGATCCTCAGCGATCGGCTCGTCTATCTCTCGGACCTCGAGCCGATCAAGGTGCGGGAAGTGCCCTACTTCAACACCATCTGGCCCTACCGGAAGGACAGGAGCCTCGATGGAAATCCGATCCGCCTGGGGGGAGAAGTCTACGAGAAGGGGCTCGGAGTTCACTCCCGGTGTCTCCTCACCTACGAGCTCGACGGGGAATACGAATCATTCTCCGCCGTGATCGGGATCGACGACGAGACGGAGGACCTGGGCCACGTGATCTTTCGGGTCCGAGCAGACGGCGAGGTCGTCTTCGAGAGCGGTGGGATCAGCGGGGTCGACAAGCCGAGGCGGATCCAGCTCGACCTGAAGGGAAAACAGCGCCTCGTCCTCGAGGTGGACTTCGGCGAGGATCTGGACATCGGCGATCACGCCGATTGGGCGGATGCCCACCTCGTCAGGAAGTCCTGAACCGATGACCGAAAACGGAATGATGAAAAGGATAGTTCCCCTCGTCGCTCTCCTGATGATGTCCGCCGCGCCCGGCGGGCTGCGAGACGATGAACTGATCCGCAAGGCGCGAGAGCTCGAGGAGATCCGCGTCCGCCTCGTCGAGAGGCTCTCCCCCTGCGTTGTCGCCATGTTTCGCTCGGAAGGGCAGGGGGGTGGCTCGGGAGTCATATTCGACCCCGCCGGATACGTTTTGACCAACTACCATGTCGTCGGGAACGCCAAGGAGATGCGGGCGGGCCTTCCCGGCGGGAGGATCCTGAGAGGCCAGGTCATCGGTCTGGATCCATACGCCGATCTGGCGCTGGTGCGTCTGCAAGGCGTCGGCCCGTTCCCCTACGCGCCGATCGGCGACTCGAACGCCCTCTCGATCGGCGACTGGGCGCTGGCCATGGGGAATCCTTTCCTGCTCGCCACGGACTTTCGACCCACCGTGACGCTCGGGATCGTCAGCGGTCTCCATCGCTTCCAGCCAGGCGGAAAGCAACTCGTCTATCACGACAGCGTACAGGTCGACACGCCGATCAACCCGGGAAACAGCGGCGGCCCCCTCTTCAACATGAAAGGTGAGATCGTCGGTATCAACGGCCGAATCTCGGGACGGGATCGAGGGCGGGTCAACGTCGGGGTCGGCTTCGCCGTCTCTGCCAACCAGATAAGTGAGGTCATTTCCGATCTGCGGGCGGGCAAGCTCGTGCAGCACGGCACGCTGGACGCGACGGTCCAGGACAGACCGGACGCCGGCGCCGACCGCGGTTTCCGGGTCGTGATCAACCAGATGTACGACCCCAGCGTGGCGTTGGACGCCGGACTGAAACTCGGGGACGAGATCCTCGAGTTCGACGGGACACCGATCCGGTCCCAGAACCACTACATGACGCTGATCGGGGTCCTTCCCGCGGGGAGGACCGTCGAGATCGCCTACCGGAGGCGGGACGGAGAGGAGGCTGGAGTGCGGCGGGTGCGCGTGACCCTGGCTCCCCTTCCCTACGCGGCCGACGATGCGCTGATGAGTCACCTGCCGGATGAAGGACACGTCACCTGGGAGACGAGGCGGATACTCAGCCGCAACCGGAAGGCCTCGGGATCCGCTCCCGCGGGAGCGCTGGGCTGGGAATCGATGCGATCCTGGCCAGGCGGGAACAAGGTGGGAGTGCGTCAGTTCCGCGGCAATGGACGCTATTCCCGGGAAAACCTGGAGGACGGCCCCGCGCCGAAGGTGATCGAACTGAATGAGGAAGGGGCCAGGACCCGGAATAGGGAGGGCCTATGGTCCCCTATCGATAAGAACATCGCGTCCCATCTCCACGCCGAGATCGAAGCCCTCGCAGCCTTCGAGAGCGGCGACCCGGATCGATTCAAGAAAGCCCTGTTCATTGGCGGCGACAAGATCGACGGGCGGACGGTGGACGTGATCGATACCCGATCCGACGGAGGGGCGAGGTTCCAGTGGCTCATCGACACGGAGACGAACCTCTTGACCGGCTATCGCTACCGGGCGCAGGACAGGGAAGTTTTCGTTCACCTTTCCGACTACCGGGAGACGAAGGGTCGGCTCCTTCCCTACCGCATCGAGCGCGGCGTGCAGGGGACGCCCGGCGTGATCGATCGGATCCAGCGCTATCTGGGCAGGGACGAGATCCCCGAGGAGTTCCAGCCGCCGCGGCCGTCGGGAGAGGGGTACTGATGGGGATGGAGCGAGCCGGAGGACGGAGGCGAGTCGCCGTTTCGACCCTTGTTCTCGCCCTGATGGCGTGGAGCCCGACCGTAGCCCAGGAGCCCTCCGGAAGAGAAGAACGAGGCAAGGTCCACTCCGCCATCGAGAAGGCCATTCCGCGCGTCGTCAAGATCGTTGGAGCGAGCGGGATACGGAACATCCCCGGGAATGCCTCCGGAACGATCATCTCACGCGATGGCCACATCCTCACGATCGACTCGGTCCTGCTCAAGACCGACAGGCTCCGTGTCGTCCTCTCCGACGGTCGGACCCTGAAGGCGAAGATCTTGCGGCGCGACAAGTACCGTTCGATCGCTCTGCTGAAAGTCGACGCCGGCGAGCCTCTTCCCTTCTTCCCGCCGGAGAACCCGGGCCCGTTGCGGGTCGGCCAGTGGGTCTTGTCGGTGGCGAACCCGTTCAACCTGGCTCAGGGAGACGAGTGGCCCAGCGTGAATCTCGGTATCGTCTCCGCGGTCACGAGGCTGGACCTTCGGCTCGGCGTGAACGACTTCCCTTATCGGGGCAAGGTGATCGTGACGGACGCCAACAACAATCCCGGCGGATTCGGCGGAGCGCTGCTGGATCTGGAGGGCCGGCTGATAGGGATCAACGGCAAGATCGTCGAGAGCAAGGAGACGAACACCCAGATCTCTTACGCCGTCCCCATCCAGACCTTGATCCCCCTCATCGATGGCTCGATCATCCTCCGAAAGGATGAAACGGAGGAGAAGGTCGCGGGCTTTCACGGGATTCGCCTGTTCGATCTGGGAACGCGGAAGTCTCCGCCCGCCTACTTACGGGCCGTGGCAAAGGAATCCCCCGCTGCACGCGCCGGGCTCCGCAGGGACGACCTGATCATCCGGTGCCAGCAAACTCCGGTGCGAAACTGCAAAGACTTCTACGAGGTCGCAGGCCAGTTCGGTCCAGGAGAAGAGATCGCCATCACGTTCAAGAGAAAAGAAGAGATCCATCAGGTCGTCATCACGCTCGAGGAGGGATAGTCGCTATGAGCCTGATCGCTCTTCTCCTCGCCTCGCTCGTCCTTCCCGGAGATGCCCCGCCGATCGACGACGAAGGGCTTCTAATGCAAGAGGTCTTCATCGAGGCGGTGGACCGGGCAGCGCCGTCGGTGGTGATGATCGAGTCCTTCGGAGCCATAGGGAAGGTCCCCGATCCGATCCCCCAGCGCCGCGGTGTCAATCCGATCCGTCACCAGGGGCTCTCTCCGGGAACGGGCCCAACCACCGGCGTGATCCTGACCGAGGACGGGGAGATCCTCACCTCATCGTTCGCGTTCCCCACCGACCCGGCAGCGATCATCGTCACGCTCGCCGATGGGAAGAGGCACACGGCGACGCTTGTTGCCCGTGACTTCTCACGAGGGATCGCTCTACTGAAGATCGAGGCGACCGGGCTTCCGGCCGCTCGCTTCGCTGCGAAGGGATCCGTTCGCGTGGGCCAGTGGGCGCTCGCGCTGGGCCGGTCCTTCGCCGGCGACCGGCCGGCGCCGCAGATGGGGATTGTGAGCGCCCTGGATCGAATCTCGGGCCGGGCGATCCAGACGGACGCCCCGACCTCCCCGGCCAACTACGGGGGTCCCCTGATCGATATCGAAGGGGCCGTCCTGGGGATCATCGTTCCGCTGTCCCCTCGGGGAGAGGAGGCAGCGATCAGCACGTACGACTCCGGCATCGGGTTCGCCGTTCCCCGGTGGGACATCGAGCGGGTGCTGGATCGCCTGCGCGGGGGCGATGACCTTCACCCGGGCTTCCTCGGGGTGGAGTTCGATGCCCCTCGCACCATGGGCGGGCTCGACGTCAAGCGTGTCTTGCCCGGCACTTCGGCCGAGGGGGCGGGGATCGAGGAGAACGACAAGATTCTACGTGTCGGTGGCCGGCCCGTCCGCACATCCTTCGAGCTGCAACGGGAAATCGGACGGGGCATTGCGGGTGACGTGATCACACTGCTGATCCGGCGGGGCGACGAGGAGATGGAGATCCAGGCCCTCCTCGGTAAGCGCCCGAAAAAGGAACCCGAATCCGACTGATTATTAATTAAGAATTAAGGGGACACTCACTTAATTGGATCGAGATAAGTGTGTGTCCCCATAATTATCGGGGGCTCGCCCGCACGAGTCTCTCCTTGTCCTGGCGGGGAGTGATCGATCCGGACGGCGTCTCGTAAGACAGGATCCGAAACTTGCCTTCCAGTCGTCGCCGGAGATCCTCGTCCGTGCTGGGAAACGGGGGGCCATCCGTCCCTTCCTGGATGGGGTAGAAGAGACCCAGGAGCATCCCGCCTGGCGCGATGATCCGATGGAGGACGGACAGGTACTCGTCACGCCGGGAAGGATCGATGGCGCAGTAACAAGTGTACTCCCAGACTACGTCGAAATGGTCCGGGTAGGCGTCGGGGAGGGCGAAGACGTCCCTCACCTCGTAGTTGATGTCGAGGCCCTCTTCCGCCGCGAGACGGCGGCCCTCGTCGATCGCGTAAGGCACGAAATCGAAGCCCCAGGTTGCGTATCCGGCTCGGGCAAAGAGTCGAGCATCGTGCCCGCGACCGCAACCCACGACGGCGACTTTTCCTCCGCTCGGTGTCGGCGGATCACTTTTCAGCAGGGATTCCAGCGGCGGGGCCGCCCCACCGAGATCCCAGCCGTCATCTTTGGCCCGGTAGATGTCCGCCCAGAAATCCGACCGGTTCACATCGCCCTTCATCGCCTCGGCCTCCCGGAGAAGCCGTCCATTATGCCGAGGCATGAGCCGACCGACCACCCCCATCGATGGGACAGGGCGAAGGGTCGCTACTGGACGTGCAGGTAGGTGCCCCCCGTCGCCGCGGCCATCTCCCTCAGGAACACCGCCGCGTCGCTTTCATCCCCGAGCCCTACGGCGTGGAGCGGATGACCCATGGTGTTGGCACTGAGGGCCAGAGCTTTGTGCGCCTGCCAACCATCGGCCCCGCACTCGGGCAGGCCGTGCGAGAGGAGGTAGCAGACCCCGATCCCAACCTCACCACCGTCTGCGAGGCGGAATGCCGCCGCCTGGGCCGGGCCCGTTCCGGTGTCCCCTGCAGGCGACTGATTCTGCAGCCAGTCAAGCGCCGCGATGATCTCTGATACATCCGCGGCCACGAGGTCAGGGCGGAAGAGGTCGATATCGCAGCCGTACGTCACGATCCCGAACTCCACATTGGGAGTGAGCTGTGTCAGGCTGATCGATACCTCCGCCACGGCTCGATCCCACCAGGTTCCCTCACGCACCTGGCCATCGGGCCCCACGAAGGCCCCTGCCCAGGCACCCATCCCCTCGGAGCGGTCGACGCAGAAGACTATCTTGAAGGCTGGCGGAGAGCTGCAGGGCCCCCCGAACGGCGGAGGATCTCCGTAATCGTAATAGGTATATCCCTGCTCGAGGATGGCTGATTCACTCACACCAGTCGCCCGCACCTCGACGTCCACGGCCCCCCGCACGTTGGTGGGGGTTACGGCTTCGACCGTGAATGAACTGACGGAGGTTATGGCGGCCTGCTCGGATCCGAAGAACACCGTCGGCCAGTGCATGAGGAAATCGTCTTGAAACCCCGCTGTGTACAGCGTCACTACTTCACCTCCGACGTAGTTCCCGGAGGCCGGATCTATCCATGCTATCCCGGGACGGTCGAGCTGGTCGGGGTCATCTCCCTCCGCGTCTCCACCATTTCCAGAACTGTATCCAGAGTTACATCCTGCCACCAAGGCGATGGTCAGGCCTAGAATTCCGGCGGACAGCCTATCGGTTTTTCCCCTCATGCCGTGCCTCCTCTCCCGCGCTCGGTGGGTCGGCGAACGCCGCCGACCTTCCTGGTACGCTAGACGGAGGATCCGGGTCCAATCTGTCGGCCCAAATGAAAAACCAGGCGAGGTATTGCTCCGTGGCCAATCTCAGCAGTAGTAGAACCCGCGCACGAGAACGGCCGTCTCCGAGTTGCCGGCCGAGATCACCCTGACGTCGACATACCCTTGGGAGAGGTAAGGAACGATGACGACGATCGTCGTCGTCGTCGCCGAGACGAATGTGGCCTCGATACCGCGGAAGAAAACGCGAGGCGCGATCGTGGCGAAGTCGTCCTGGAACCCGGTGGTGGTGATCGTGACGCGGCGGCCACCCTCTCCACCATCCGGACTCAGGGAGACGATCTGAGCGGAACCCGGTGCCACGTAAGTGAACCCGCCCGCCAGAACGGCGCCTTCCACCACGACCGTGGCCGAGACGGTCACGTCCGCCGGACCCGCCGGACAGGCAGGCGTCTGTACCCTGAGGGTGTTGGAGTCGATGGCGGTCAACACCGCGGGTTGGTTCCCGAAGTAAACCTCCGGTAGGCTGAACAGAAAGTCATCCAGGTATCCTTGCGTGGCGATCGTGACCGAGTCTCCTCCCTCGGAGCCGCCTGCCGGAGGAAAGATGCGAAGGACCTCCGGCCCGCTCGTGAAGAGGAAGTCGTCAGGAGCGACAGCGGTCTCGACGTTCGCGGTGCCCATCACCGAGAGAGGAGTCGTCCCTACGGGATTCGCCGGGGTGAGAACCCGGATCGTATCATGATCGACCGGGTAGACCACCGCCGAGGTCGTGCCGAAGTAGACCTCGGGCAGATTGACCGTGAAGTTATCTCCAAAGTTCCCCGTGATGATGGTGACAATCTGTCCCCCTTCCGTGCGTCCGCTCTGGGGCGCTACGGTGACGATCGCGGCGGCCGGCTGGGGGGGGGGATCGTAAACGGTATCGCCGTAGTAGTTGTCATCCTCCCATTCAAACACCTCGAATAGCTGCCCGCACGAAGGGGTCGCGAGAGCAAGGACGAACAACCAGGCGAACCGTGACGTCATGTTTCCCATCCGTTTTCCGATCATCTGATCTTGCCTCCCACTTCGATTCGACTGAAGCTAACTCTCCGGCCCCCGCTCATAGCTTACCATCTTGACCTGCCCACAAGCGTCTGGCGAAAAGAGACGAGATGACTCGACGAAAGAACGCCGTCGTGGAACGAAGAGAACGGGTAGCGACCCGGACCCCTCGCTCCGATCGGCTCCAGCGCGCTGAGGCGACCACCTCCCAGCGCCCACCGGAATACGCGGCCCCTCTGCCCTGCGTCCAGAAGTCCTGTCCTCTCTGTTCATGACCACCCATGGTGTCCTCTCCGAGAGTCGCACAAAAGGCATGAGACGCAAACAATATGCCCACGTCTAAGGAAGAGGTCTATTCCTAAGTGCTTGTCCCCCAATATTGTGAGTCGATATGCCTGTAGTGATCTTGGAGGGAATTCTTACCGCGAAGGTAATTCCTGCCGGAAATGGGGCCCGAGGCCCGATCGGCGCCCAGAGGCAATCAGCAGGACCACCAAGGCGTAGCAGATGGCCACGACGACCGCCAGGGCGTTGTAACCGATCGCCATGCTGGCGTACTCGAGGAGGCCCCCGACACTGGCGCCGAGGAGGTTCCAGCCGAAGATGTGCTCCGCCACAGGCTGGTCCCGGAAGCTCACGCTGAAGATCATGTTGGCGAAGAAGATCGGCGAGAAGGTCATCAGGCTGGCGAGGACGAATCGCAGCAGGCCACTCTCGATGTAGAGCAGGTTGCTCACCGGATAAAAGAAGACGGCCAGGCATGACGCGATGAGCAAGGCGGAGACCACGGGCAGGACGGAAGGATGTCGGAGGAGAGACGCACACCAGTTGGCGGCCAGCACGAGCACGAGGACGGCCACGAAGACCAGGGATGTGTTGATCCACGTGGTCCCGAAGAGGAGGCTGAACTGCACGATAGACTTCGTCTCGAGGAGCAGGAAGGCCACCCCCATCAGGAAGAACGCGATCTTGGTCGCAGGGGCAACGCGGGCCTCCCCTCTAATGCGGCTCAACCGGCGCTGGAGGAGTGCCATGGCGAGGACGATCAGCCCCACTCCGACCAGCGCCATCATGTATACGCCCGGCATCCCCCGCTTCTTCAGGTAGGGAAACGGCCAGTCATCGGTCGGGATATCAATGTCGGGATCGAAGAGAGCGGGGGGAGCCTCCGCCGACGTCAGGCGGCCGACGAGGAGGGACGCTATCGTCCGCCTCTGGAAGATGACGCGAGGATACTTCCCTGTCGCGACGTGGATCATCTTCTGGTACTTCTCCACGAGCCAAGCTCGACGGTATTCGTTGTAGAGAGAGATGTCTCCCGTCTCGCTTAGCAGCCCGTACGCCCTTCGGATCGAGTCCTCCGTGAAGAGGTAGTTCTCGAGGCGTAACTGACTCATTGCGCTGACCCGTATGAGCGAATCGGTGAGGGCAAAGATGATGAGGTCATAGCGACGCTCCGTTCGAGCCATGAAGGCGCGTCCGTCGTCGACGATCAGGTTCACCCTCGAATCGGAATAGGGTTGTTCGGGATGGTATCGCCGTCCCAGCTCGGCGATGACCGGATCGATCTCGACGGCATCAACGATCTCCGCTCCGTTCGCGAGGGCAACGGCCACGTCGTTGCCTGTCCCGGCGCCGATGATGAGGACGGTCCGGTAGGGCTCGAGCCCCACCTCCTTCCGATATTCGTGGGGTCTCATGTAAATGGGTCTCCGGAGCTCCTCCAGTCGATAGAGGTCTTGATGCTGGATGCCGTTCACGTAGACCTTCTTCCACGAAGGGTTGCTCAGACCGTCCGTGTACTCGATCTTCTGATAGGGCGACCAGTGAACCTCGACCGATCCTTGATAGTAAGGCTCCCAGAGGAGCCGTGAATCTTGGTTCAGGGCCAGGAGGAAGATCACGGCAAAGGAGAGAGGGATGTAGAGGAGCAGCTTCACCGGTCCTCGCTCCATGGCGCCCATGAAGAACGGAACGGCGATCAGGAACCAGTAGGGGGCGGGGACCTGATACCAGGAAAGGAGCATGAACGTGAGGATGCCGCAAACCGAGCCCGAGATATCGAGAGTATAGGAAACCAGGGGCGGAAAGAGTCGAAAGAGCTTTGCCGTTCGCTGCGAGATCAGCGCGAAGATCACCGCCACGGACAGGAACCAGAATCCGAACATGAAGTAGCTCGCCACACCACTGGCCTCGGGCGTGCCGGTGAAATAGACCTCGCCTCCGATCTCACCGCCGCTGGTCCCGAAGCTCGGGAAGCTGGGGCTAAAAAATCTGACGAAGAGGATGAGGAGGAGGAGGGTGAGGGCGGCTCCATGGTAGAGCCGAGGAGAGCTTTCCGCGGGGACGAGATGATGGAGGAGAAACCCGAATCCCATCCCGAGGAAGACGGCGAGGAGAACGAGATTGGGGAAGTAGCCGAGGTTCCAGATGTTGCCGGCCAGGTACCGGATGAGGACGAGCTCGAGGAAGAGCGTGAGAAACCCGAGGAGAAACAGCCGTGGGGCGTCAAACCGTCCCGGAGAGATGGCAGGAGGGTCTCCCGTGCTCATGGCGACGGATTGATACCATAATCGGATCGGCAGATCGACCCGGCGTCGGAGCTCTGGCTTAAAATTCGACGCGTATTGGAAGGTCGCGCCGGACGGATGGGAGATCTTTCCCGGGGAGACGAGAGAAGAGGCACCTCGAGTGACCGGCGAAGGCCCCCCTGAGCACACCTCATCTCCCTTGCCGACTCCCCTGCCATCTCCCCTTGATGCAACGAAGCTCTTCCTGCTAGGATTCCTGACCCTCTTCCTCGAGCTCGTCCTCATCCGGTACCTGGCCGGCAACATCTGGAACCTGGGGTACTTTCCGAATCTGGTCCTTCTCGCCGTCTTCCTGGGGATGGGGTTCGGATTCCTCCTCCATCATCGGATCTCCGATCGCCTCTCCGGCTGGCTCTACCAGGGGTCGGCCTTATCCCTGCTCACGCTGGTGGCCCTCACACGCATCATGGACCTCGGCTTCCCCGGACTGGGAGAGTTTGGCGGGGAGATCGGCGGTGAGCTCTTCTTCAGCGCCGGTCCGAAGGCGGCAGCTTCCGGGACCGTGCTCACCTTTGCCCTCTGGTTCACCCTGGTCCTGATCACCTTCCTCCTGATTTCACAGCGCACGGCAAAGCTCTTCCGCAACTTCGCCCCGCTGAAGGCGTACACCCTGGATATTGCCGGATCCTGCTGCGGCATCCTGGCCTTCATGCTGCTCAGCGGGTTTCGTGTACCCGCGTACCTCTGGTTCTTCTTCGTCATCCCCCCTTTCCTGGCGGCAGTGCGGGAAGAGTACGGGCCCGTGCATATCCTCGGAATGATCCCCTTCCTGGTGGCGGGGGGTATCGCCTACGAGCAGGACCTGCGCCTCATGAGCTCCCCCCTGTATCAGGGACCCATGCAGGTCTATTGGTCTCCCTACCAGAAGATCGAGTACGTCAATGCCCCGAGGGAGGTCGTCCCGAAGAGGATCTACGTCAACGGGATCGCCCATCAGGCGATGGGACTTGCCCCGCAGATACTCGGCGGGCAGTACCAGGGGCCCTACGACGATCGAAAGGAGTCGGGCCGGCCCCCCTACCGGAGGGTCCTCATCATCGGCGCGGGGGCGGGAAACGACGTGGCCTGCGCCCTCCTGAACGGGGTCGAGGAGATCGACGCCGTCGAGATCGATCCGGTGATCGCGGAGCTCGGCAAGAGACATCATCCCCTGCAACCCTACTCCGACCCGAGGGTCAACCTGGTGGTGGACGACGGTCGCGCCTTCATGACCCGAGCCAGACCCGGCTATGACCTGGTGATCTTCGCGGTGACGGACTCGGTGGTGAAGGTCAGCTCGATGGCGCAGCTCCGCCTGGAGAACTATCTCTTCACCGAGGACTCCTTCCGCCGAGCCTTCGACCTCCTGACGGAGACGGGAGACGTGGCCCTCTACAATGTCTACCGGAGGGACTGGCTGATCGAGAAGTATCGCCGGACGATCCACGCCGCCACGGGCCGGCTCCCCCGGACGGTATGGCAGATGGAGACGGCCCACACTCTGCTCGTCGGTCGCTGGCAGGATCCCGAGGATGCCCCGCCCCCCACGGGGGATCCCCTGGACATCGCCACGGATGACTGGCCCTTTCCCTACCTGAAGTCCAGGGGCATCCCGACGATCTACTTCACGGCGATGCTCTTCCTCGCCACGTTCGTCCTGGCGATGGCCCTGCTTCTGCATCGCATGGAGAGGAGAGGGGGGGCCGACGGCGCCGGCCGGGGATCTCTCCCGACAAAGCTCGCCTTCGCCTTCATGGGCGCCGCCTTCCTCCTGCTGGAGACGAAGTCCATCGTCCAGTTCAGCCTCCTCTTCGGGACGACCTGGCTCAACACCTCACTGGTCTTCCTTGCCATCCTCCTTCTCGTCCTCGCCGCGAACTGGGCTGCGACCCTGTTGCGCCAGAGATGGGTCCCCCCCGCGGTCTATCTCCTCCTCATCTCATCCTGCTTGATCGGCTTCTTGTGGCCCGTGGCGAACCTCCTCGCCGTGGAGAGCGTCCCCATCCGGTTCTGCCTTGCTTCGCTGATGACGTTCTCTCCCATCTTCTTCGCGAACATGCTCTTCAGCCTGAGCTTCCGGCATCAGAAGGTGGCGGAGCACATCTTCGGCTGGAACCTGCTCGGGGCGAGCGTCGGGGGGCTCGTGGAGTACGGAAGCATGGCCATCGGTTACAACGCCCTCGCGATCATCGTGGCGGTCTGCTACACCCTCGTGGCCGCGCTCCTCCTCCTCGGGAGGCGGCGCGCACCCGTCTCGAACTGAGCATTGATGAAGACCCTTTCGCACTTAGCGAACTCGATTGTCATTCTGGCGGCCTGTGTAAACTGCGGCTCGAAGGAGGACCGTCGCATCCCCCTCCACTCGCGTCTAGGGAAGATCCTGGCGGCCTACCAGAGGAAGACGGCGGACGAGGAGGACCTTGTGTTCCGCACCGCGGGAGGGCAGCCGTTCGACAACCGGAATCTCCTCCGTGAGCTCGAGCTCGCCGCCGAAAGGGCCAAGATCCCCGGTGGCTGCAACTTCACCACCCTGCGGCACACCTTCGCGAGCTGGCTCACCATGAAGGGGGTCTCCCTCCACAAGATCTCGAAGTTCCTGGGGCACTCGTCGGCGACCACGACGGAGAAGCACTATGCCGGTCTCGTGCCCGAGAGCCTCCACGCGGACAGCGAGAAGCTGGGGCCTTGATGGGGAATGAGTTCGAGGCCCGGGGGCTCCCAGGTCACGATCCAGAGAGCACCCCAAGGAGCTCGGCGACCATCTGCACCTCGCCCCCCCCAACGTTCTCCAGGTTGATCGCTTCGAGCTCCGGATTCGTAGGCTCGAGGATGATCCGGGTGAGGGGCATCGATTCAGCGAGGGGTTCCTCGAAACGGAGTGGCGCGACGTGGTCGACGCATAGCAGATAACGACGTGGGAGTCATACCGGGACGTGGATTGCAAAGACCGCGCCGGACAGGTAACTTGATTCGGTGCAAGCCCGCCGGGGGCGAGGTCCAACGGAACCCTTATGCCGGCTCGGAGTGCTGCCATGATGGGCGACATCTTCACCCTGAGTCTCGTATTCCTCATCGGGAGCGCCCTTCTGGGGGTCTTTCTCCGGTCTCGGACCCGGGACCGCTGCCTGAAGGACTTCGAGGGCTACCAGGTGAACATCCAGGAGACTCCCGAGAAGCGGGCATGGGGTCGTCTGGTCGTCTATCCCAACGGTGTGGAGCTCATCTATCAGGAGCCGCAACAGGATGCCCAGGGACACGTGGAGACATCGGTGGTCTACTATGGGGATCAGATCCAGAAGGCTCGATTCATTATGCGCGCCCATGACGAACTGAGCCCGTCGAAGCAGGAGCGCCGGGCGGCGAGTATCCGCCGCACCCATCGGCCGACCCTGGCGAGGCGACTGAGGCGGTCTCTCTGGAACACCATCAACAGCGTCCGCGACGCGGTCATGGAGGCCCTGGGACTGGTGATGGGAAAGGCGAAGGCCGCAGGGGGGGCCGGTGCGGCCATCGCACAGCAAAAGAAATACGTCGGCGGCATGGGAAAGGATCTTCTGGGGCAGGTGGCCCGTGCCTACGACCCGATCCTGGAGCGCCACATAGGCCGGCGGGTGGTGGTGGAGATGGATGGCCCGGACGGGCGCGAGGAGTTCGCGGGCATCCTCAAGGAGTACAGCGAAGGGTACTTAGAGGTTCTAGATGTCCGTTATCCGTCCGAAGAGGGGGGACGTGTCGTGGACTTGATCCTGCCCCGCCCCGCCGCCTCCCTCCGCCACGGGGGCGAGTTCGCGAAAGCCCGGTCGGAGGCTGTCGAGCCGATGGCATCGGACGATCGCTCCTCCACCGGTAGCGGATCCGAATAACCCGTCCGCCCAGGCCGTCTTGGGTGGACTCCACCCTCGTTACGAGCGCGTCGCTGCCTGATTCGCGGTCGGGTTCCCTGCTTCACCTCCCACAGGGTTCCGCACCCACCTGGAGATCTCGCCTCCAATAAGCCGCTCCCCGAGCACCTGGCTCCGACGCCGGCAGAGCGCGCAGACGGCCGACCGGATCGCTGGACGCCGAAGGAGCGCCTCTCCATCATGTGGATGGAATCATTTGAATGGACATGGGTTCCTGTCCCACCGAGCGTGGGACGACCGTACCATTTATCGTGAGACACGACAGTCGTGCCCCCCCCCCGTTTGCTTCTCATCCCTGGACGGTGCTGTGCGCAGACGGGATGTCGGCTGGGGGAGCCAGGTAACTGCGTAAGAGACGTGAAGGTGGGCCACCTTGCCGGAAGACCGAGATTCTGATGCCCGCTCCCGTTGGCTGCGTCCGAGGTCGATCCTGATCGTACTCGTCCTCGTCGCCCTTCCCCTCGTGGTGATCCTGATCGCCTATCTTCTGTTCGTTCGGGGGCCACAGCGGCTCCTGGCCGCGGAGATCGAGGCGATCCGGAAGGCGGGAGAGCCTCTCCGGCTCTCGGACATGGCGCCCCCGCCCGTTCCGGAGAATAGAAACGCAGCGCCTCTCTACCTACGCGCCTTCGAGATCCTCAACGAGGTCGAACCGGCGGGAGACCAAGTTTCTGCCGCGCTCGAGGCAATCGATCCGACACTGCTCGGAAAGGATGAGGAGGCCGCGTGCCGGGACTTCCTGGCCAGGACCCGGGAGGCCGTCATCTTGCTGCGGGAGGCTTCCTCGAGGCCCGCGTGCCGCTTCCCGAACGAATCTTCCAATCCCCTGAGACCGGGCGCGATGTCTTTCGATGGGTTCAGGGGGGCCTCTCAGCTCCTCTTCCTCGACGCCCTGATCGCCCTCCGGGATGGGGAGATGCGGCGGGTGGAAGAGGACATCGTCGCGTGCCTCAAACTGTCGGACTCGGTCCTCGGCGCGCCGACGCTGCTGTCCTGCCTGAGACGGGTCGGTGTAGCGCATCAGGCCGATCGCATCCTGCGCTGGGTCATCGGCGACCCGCGTCTCGACCCGGAGGCCTGCAGGCGGCTCTCCGGTGAGATCAGTCGATGGGTCGGCCGCGGAGCCCTGGAGCGATGCCTGCTCGGGGAGCGGAGCGAGTGGCTGCGGAAGTTCCGCTTTCTTCATGAGGATGGACAGGACCCACACGGCTCTGGGGAGACGGGGGGGGCGTCAGCGAAGTCGTGGCTTGCCGGCTACGCCCGGATGGAGGGGGTGCACTATCTTCGATCGATGGCGCGCCTTGTCGGCTTTGCCCGACGGCCTTTCTACGAGGTCGGGGCCGAGATGCGGACGTTGGCGGAAGGAGAGGACTTCCCCTTCTATGTGAGGGTCATTCGCATCGCCATGCCGAACATCGTTGAGGTTTTCAAGTCACACGTGGTGATGCAGACCTCCATGGAGACGCTGGGAATCGCGCTTCGCCTGAACGCATCCAGAGGAGAGGCGGGAGAGTACCCCGAGAGCCTGCAAGATGACCGGATCGATCCGTTCTCGGGCAAGCCGTATCTGTATCGGCGTGAAGGGGATGGCTTCGTGATCTACAGCGTAGGCAGGGACCTCACCGACGATGGCGGACAAGTCGACCAGCCCCGGGGTAAGGGCAAGGACATCGGCTTGCGGGCCAAGTGAACCCCGTCCTGCTTTACAAATAGTCGGGCCGAGAACTTCCTTCATGAAGGAAGTTCTCGATGTGGCGGCCCAATTGGGAGACTCCCGCTCCCTCGAGAAGTGCCTGGAGAACAGGAGACTTCCGGACGACATCTGCCTCGAGATGCTGCCGCTGCTGAGGATGTCGTCATCGCCTTAGGTGCGCCGGTGCGGAAAGCGCAACTCTATTGAGCCAAGCCATGCGGAAGCGACTGGGAATTATGGGGACACACACTTGTTTCGGGATTGTCAGGTGCAGGTGATGAGGCAGCGACCGAGCCGGCCGGTGAGAATCAGGGTTCCCAGGGCCCGTGAAACAGACATTATCGTCGGATTCATTGCTGAAGAACAGCCGCGTGTGGTACAGAATCAAGGCCTTCGTAACCCGTTGGGGGACGAGGCAGATGAATTACTCGGATCCAGAGGGCAACGGGATGACTCTCCAATCCAGATTTGAGAGATTTTTGGGCGGACCGACAGCTGCCGGGCTCCCCATCCCGCAGCTGGATGCAGCGTTGGGCCGCAAGCTACTTTCGCGGACCGAGGAGCTGACGTGGCTTCTCAATCGTTACAGCCTGGAGCTCAACTTCCTTCACGGATCTTGGGGCATCGAAGCGTTTTTCTTGTTTGCCCGAGACTGGGGTTTCGATGGAGTCCAGCTCCACATCACGCGGAGTGGGCCAAGAATGGGACTGACAGCGGAGTCAGATCGATACCTGGCCGACCTGGCGGCGCAAACGGGAACGCGCAAGCTCGACATTACGCTCGATGTGAGCACCCTCGACCGGGGGGATTTGAACGACGCCAGCCGGGTCGCGAGAGCCATGGGGGTGCGAACAATTCGCTGCTACTCACGAACCGGGGGAACGATCAAGGAAATCATCGGGACCGCAATCGAACAGCTCAAGTATGCAGCGGAGCTGGGATCCCGCTTCGACCTTTGCTTCCTTCTGGAGCAACATGAGCGTCTTACGGGCCCTGAGATCCTGGAGATCATCGACGGCGTGGGTGCAGGCCCCTCGATCGGTGCACTGTTCGACTTCGGCAATCCAATCCCAGCCGATCGCGATCCGTTGGCGGATCTCTACGAGTTGCGAGAGGTCATCCGAGGTGCCCACAGCAAGGACGTCATCGTTGTTCCCGAGGGTCGTGGCCAAGGGTGCATCGGAGTGAGCTTTGGCCAAGGGGATCTTCCCTTGCCCAAGATTTACTTTGACCTGTTGATGTTGGGAGAGGACGAACCGCAGGTTGAGTTTATT
>JAPUJT010000048.1 GCA_027296055.1 Planctomycetota bacterium
GAGAGAAGAGCCGCGGGGTCCTCGTCGGGCTACGAAAGCTAAGGGCGAGGGAGGCGAGGAAGCTGCTTGCAGCAGCGGGGCCGGGGGAGAAGCACCCGAAGACGAAGGGCAAGAGGCGATCGGGGAGGAGACGGAAGAAGACGTAGGCTTCCTCCCTCCGAGGAGCCTGGCTGCTTAGAGCTGGCTCGGGGTCGCGGGATTCTCTCACCGAGCCCACCGCTACGTAGCCACTACTTTACCGGGACAAGGCGAACGTCCTCGCTGACGACACCCGGCAGCGGCGGTGGCCGGACCCGAAATGGAGCCTGGTTTCGTTCAGGGTCCGACAACCAATTCCACCCTTCCAGCATGACCGCTTCCATGCGGATAGAGCGGGGATCAGTTGGACTCCATACAGCTCGAAGGTATCCCCCCGACGAGACTTGATAGCTTGATTCCCCACCGACTCTCCTTCCCTCTCGATTCACAAGCGCGGCGTTCACCCGAACAACGTAGGCTGTGGGAGACCCCACCCTTCCTGCTTTCCAAGGGACGCGGACTCTATCCCAACCCCTTGGCGGGCCGACGAAAGGATACAGCGGCGGCACGTGGGTTCCTTGGCGGTGACCCAGAAGATCGGGAGCGCCGACAGCGAACTCTTCCACCTCACTTGCCACTAGCGTTCGCGATGCTTCCGGCCACGATGAACTCCACCAAAGCCCCTCGACTGAAACGATGGCCTGAATATCCCCGCGGATGCGCGATTCGGCAACGGCAGCGTTTGGGGATGCGAGGTCGACAGCGAACTCCTGAAAGGCCGGGTCCCACATGAAGCCGACGAAGCTCACGCCAAGCATGCGCGTGCCCCTTCGAGCTACCACCAGGCTGCCTGACATCATCAGACCTACGAGAAAGATCAGCCCCAGAACTCGTCTCATCCGGCCAGACTGACGCGTCCCTCGAAGCCAGACAAATGAGGCCAGGAGGCTGTACACCCCCCCGACAATCGCCCACGCAAGGAAGTAGGTCTGGTTATGCAGCGTTCCTGTTACCAGAGCGCCTAGAAACCACTCGTGCTCGTGACCAAGGAACAGAAGGCCGAACCCACCGAGTACGAGCATGACGGCCCAGAGGCTTGGGCGCACTCTCGGCTGATCTGCTGGTAGTGTCACTTTGGAAAGTCTGCGGAGGTCATGATACTACGGAGCCTCTGACACCCCTCATTCTAGCGAGGAGAATTCGGGCATGTCGAGGTGGTGTGGTGCGAAGGGTCTGGTGCGGAGAAGGACTCCTAGCCTTCCTCTCCCCCACCTGCCATAATCTCTCTTAGCAGCACCCGGGACAGGCAGGTAGCATGCGGTACGCCTTTTTCTATCTGACGATTATCCTGACGATCTTCCTACCCCTTCTCGCCCTCTCGCAAGAGCCACCTCCCGCCGAGAAGCAAACGCCCGAGGACCAGCCCCCCAAGCCCCGCCTCGACCTCTACGGCGATCCGCTGCCGTGTCCTCCCGTTCTCCCGACGGTTCTCGACAATCGTGGATGTAATGGTAGGTGCGGCGGTTGGCGTGGACGGTCTTGAGGCGGACAAACATTCCACCGCCAAAAATAGCCGATCATACCCTACTCATTGGAAATCAGCGAAAATAAGGCAACAGAACGAGATACTTTGCACCACGCTACGGACCCCGGCCCTACCAATTCAGGCTCTATTCGGCGATTCGCGGCCAGCGGCATCCCCCAGGCCCGGGGCAACTGTCAAAGATGGGTCTGAACGAAAGGTATGCGATTTTCAAGCTTGACTGGGATTGGATCTGATGCTTCTATAATCCGACAGGCAACAACACCATAGCGCTGGGCGGCGTTCCTCATCAGAATGCGGATAGCCTTTTCGGACAGACGAGCGGCCTCTCTCGGATGACCAGCCAGTCGTCTGAACCGAGGCGGTTGCGGTTCCAGAACTCCGCACCAGGGGATTCCGGCTAGACGGAAGACCGTTTCGATTCCTTTTGTGACGAAAGAGGTGATGCTCGGGGGGAGCGGATGCCTCGGTCCACGGCGAGGACGTCCCACGAACTCGAGGAGGTCCCGGAGTCGTCGAAAGGGCGGGTTCCTCCCGACGCGGAAAGCTCCGCGGCGACGCTAAGGACGGCCTCGGGGGGGCAGGCCGAGGAGCGCCATCAGGGGTATCTGGGGAAAGCCGGAGCCTCGCGTCTGCCTGCTCGACTGCTACTAGGGACTGTAGACGTTTTCTGGCACATTGGTTTCGGGGGTAGAAGGAGTATCCTGGCCGCTTGGTTCCCGCCGTTGCGGGGGGAGGATTGACGATGGTGGCACGACGGGTGTTTTTATTCCTGCTGGTGGTGTCTGGATTGTCTGCTTCCTATTCGAGAGAGGCGTCAGCTCAAGAAGGGGATCCATTTCAGTATTTTGATGTCGTTCTTGACTCGGTTTCGAGCGAGTGCGAAAAGGCCTTTGTAGGCGTCAGGGGATTGAAGGTCGTCCTTACGGCGCACATCGAAAACGCAAGCTGTCCCAGCGCGTCCGCTGACATTCTGGCCGCCTTCCCAAAGTTCCGTGATGGGCTCGGGAATGACGTGAGTTCTGAGTACGTCGTTGTAGCATCTCTCAGTAACCCTTCGACCATGGATATGAATGGCACTCCAGTAGTACTCGACTTTTGGGTGGACGTTAGCCCGACCGCGGTGACGCTGGGCACGATTACCATCAACGGGCAGATTGGCACAAACGCGCCATCATGCTCGGGCGCTGCCGATTTCAATGCCGACGCGACCGATTCTTGGATCCTCATGCGGCCAATAAAGGACCACATATGGAATCTGGCCTGGCCTCCCCTCACCCCAGTTCGAAGTCAAAATTTTGGCTACGCCGTAGCCACCGGGAATATAGATGGAAATAGTCTATCTGGCGGAGACATTTTGGCCTCGGCTAACATGTCTGATCTGTTCGCCCCCACTTACATCGCATCCGTTGGAGCGGCGGCGGTATTCTACGGAGATCTAACCGGGGGGATACCCTGTCCCACCGTTCAATACTATGTATTTGATTCTGATTATTTCCTTGACCCTGTTCCTCAGAGTAACGCCCGTTTCGGCGAAAAGGTTGCGGCCGCAGATGTAGACGGGGACGGCGACGATGACATCATAATTTCAGTAGAGAATGCCGAGGTGGCTGGTACATTCGGCGCCGGCAAGGTGATCGTTTTCTACGCGCCAAGTTTTGCAAACTACGATGTACTAATAGCTCCGGCGCACCCCACGGTGGTTGGCAGATTCGGCCGTTCCCTTGCTACAGGGAACTTTGACGGCATGCACGGCGAAGACATCGCGGTGGGGAATCCTTTTGCTTATGCGCCAGGTTCGAGTAATTGGCCAGGGGAGGTGGTCCTCTTCCTTTCTGATGGGACGGGTACTGATGGGATGGGTGGATTCACGGAATATGTAATTCCAAGTCCGAGCACCGAGAATCAGGATGCATTCGGCTGGTCTCTGGCAGCCGGCAACATAGAATCCCTCACTAGGGATAGCCTGGTGGTCGGGGCTATCAACGACGGCGCCGCCGGACGTGCCCACGTTTACCTCGATCCAACTTCCGGCAATCCACCAATGACCCTTGATCATCCAAACCCTGTGGCGTGCACACCGTTCTGTGGTAATTTCGGCTGGGACGTTGCTGTTGGTGACGCCGATGGAAACGGCTTTGCCGATATCGCTGTTGTCGATCCGGGCCCACCGGTGGGCCAGATCCCATGGACGGTGTTCGTCTACGACGAGTCTGGAGCACTTTGGACTCAGCTTCAGGGTCCAAACCTGGGGGTGACGACCTGGCCGAGCTTGGCCATGGGGGACATTGATCTCGACGGCAATAACCTTGCGGACATTGTTGTGGGTATCCCTTATGGCCAACCGTGCGGGGTTGATGGTGCCGGCGAAGTATTTGCTTTTCTAAACATAACCGTTGGTCCGGTTGAGACCCGTTACTGGTTTGATAGCATAGACGGATATGGACCACTTTCAGGCCGCACTGGCTGGGCTGTTGCCGTAGGGGAGCTGGACCCATTCTGTCCAGGCGCCGAGGTCGTGGTTGGTCTGCCCAGGGCGAACTTTTTTCCGCCGTTCACCAGCGCAGGGAAGGTAGTCGTGTTCCAGTAGGAGCGACTCCCCATAAAGAATCTGTCTCAGGTAGATAGTTCCGTGTACCCCTTACGTAAAGGTATCCCCATCTTGGTGCCAACCCGAAGGCGAGTCTTTTCCGTTCTGAGCCTTCAGCACGGAGGGCCGAATCCATGAGGAAGAGGCGGTACTTCGAGGAGAAGATCGACTACGCCCTGAAGGAGATAGCTATAGGTCGGCAACCCAGGATCTAAAAAATAGGCCGCCCGGTAGACGACCCTTTCTTCGACCAAGGCCCGCCTCGGGCTCGTCAACCTCCCAGCAGGCCCTAACAGCAGTCTGCCGCCCATTCCCGTTACTCACCTCGATCCCCAGGACCTCCTTGATCGCCGACCGGATTTCTCGGAACAGGAAGAGATCGAGCAGCTTCCCAAGGGCGCTCATCCTCAATGCTGAAGGCCTCCTCCAGCTCTGCCTGAACGTGCTTCCCAGACGGGCTCCCGTCGGGGAGCGCCCCCTTGACGGCCTGGAGAAGCTCCTTGACCGCGATCCCACTCTCGCGGAGCACGGGAATGACCTTCTTCGCCCGGAACGGTCGGAGGAGGTCGTTCAGCCCGTTCTGGAACCCATTCCACTTCAAAAACGGGGACTTTGATTACTGGCGAAATCGAAACCTCAAGTAGGAGAGGGCGCCATTTCGTACAAGGTGATCGACATCAGCGAATCCACTCAAGAGGTGGGGGCCGAGTACTTGGTCGCGGAGATCGGGACACATCGGCGCGCCCACGGCTCGACCTTCGAGGAGGGGGAGCGGATCGTCTTCCCGCACATCCCCGAGATCGTCGACATCTACGACGGAGAGATGACCTTACGCCGATCTGTACGCCAAAGAATTGTTAGTTCGAAGCATCGAGTGAGCTTCACATCGCCGAGCGGTGGTACGGACGGACAGCGCTCCCCGACCTGCTCGGGGTCCCGGCGGAGGCGGTCCTTCCGGACCGTCTGTACCGGGTGCACGACCGGATCCTTCCTCACAAGGCGGCGATCGAGAAGCACCTGAAGGAGCGATTCGAGACCCTCTTCGACAGCGGGTTCGATCTTCTTTTCTACGACGTCACCTCGACGTACTTCGAGGGGGAGGCCGAGCGAAACCCCCAGGCCCGCCGGGGACACAGCCGCGACCATCGTCCTGACTGCAAGCAGGTCTGTATTGGCCTGGTCGTCAACGGCCAAGGCCTGCCGATCGCCTACGAGGTCTTCGATGGCAACCGGAACGACGTGAGGACCCTGGAGGACATGGTCGAGGCGATGGAAGAGAAGTACGGCCGGGCCCGGCGGATCTGGGTCTTCGACCGGGGGGTGGTGTCGCCGGAGAACCTCGAATACCTGCGGGGACGGCAGGGCCGGTACGTCGTCGGGACGCCCAAGGGGATGCTGAAGCGCTTCGAGCAGGCTCTTCTCGAGAAGGGCTGGACGGAGGTGCAGAGGGGCGTCGAGGTGAAGCGCTGCCCGGGACCCGACGGGGATGAGGTCTTCGTACTGTGTCGCAGCCGGGAGCGAGGGAAGAAAGAGGAGGCGATGCACGAGCGCTTCGAGGCGCGGATCGAGAAGGCGCTCGGTCGCCTGTCGCGGCGGCTGGACAAGGCGAAGAAGCGACCCGACCGGGTGCAGGTGGAACGGCAGATCGGCCGGATTCTGGAGCGCAACTCGCGGTCGGCGGGGCTCTTCGACATCCGGGTCACCGAGGTGGAACGGGACGGCAAGAAGGGGCACCTGAAGGTGACCTGGAAGAAGCGCCGGGCGTGGAGCGACTGGGCGAGCTTGAGCGAGGGCTGTTACCTGCTCCGGACGAACCTGGTGGACTGGAAGGCGGAGGACCTCTGGCGGACGTACATCCAGCTGACGCAGGCCGAGGCGGCCTTCCGGACGACGAAGAGCGACCTGAACCTGCGACCGATCTGGCACCAGCTCGAGGACCGCGTCCAGACGCACATCCTCTTTTCGTTCCTGGCGTACGCCATGTGGAAGACCCTCGAGCTCTGGATGGAGAAGTCGGGCCTCGGGAACAGCCCGCGGCCGCTGCTCGAGGAGATCTCGCGGCTCAAGACCAACGATGTGATCCTGGCCACCTCGGCGGGGCGGGAGATCCGCATCCGATGCGTGACCCGCCCCGACGGTCCCCTTCAGGCTCTGCTGCAGAGGCTCGGGCTGAAGCTCCCCGAGCGCCTCGGGGAGCCCCGCAGGGAGGATCCACGCGCCAAGATGTAGTCAAAACTTTCGAGTCAGACGGCCTCCATCGGCCGAATGGCGGCGATCTAAGGTGCTAACTGCGGAACTTGGGCTAGCGCCGCCGCGAGCGAGCCGTGAAGGAGCAGCCGCCTCTTCTCGAGCAAGGCGCGAACCGGGGCGGGGCGGAAGAGAACGGCGCCTGCGCAGCTCGGGCAGGCGAGTCCCTCACCGGCGACGCATCGGAGGAGGATCGATTCGCGCTCGCACTCGAGGCAGACCAGGGGAAGCTGCATCGCCTCCCCGCGGAGCCGGCGAGCCTGAGCCTCGGTGAGCTTGCCCGTACGGACAAGATAGAGGCTGAGCGGCTCCTCCCGATCTTCGGGAATCCCATCC
>JAPUJT010000049.1 GCA_027296055.1 Planctomycetota bacterium
GATCTGCTCCCAGAGCACATGCTCGATGCTCTCGATGGCCCGGTAACCGTGGTCCTCGAAGGGCAGCAGGACGAGGCGGGCGGTGCCGCCGGAGCCCCGCACAGCCTCAAAAAAGACCTCGGACTGGATAGTCATGGTGCCGGGGTTGGAGTCCTCCTTGCCGTGGATGACGAGCACGGGCTCGTTGACCTTATCGGCGAAAAAGGTTGGCGAAAGCTGAATGTAGGCATCACGGGCCTTGAACAGCGAGCGTCGCTCGGACTGGAAGCCGAACGGCTGCATGGTCTTGTTGTGGGAGCCGCTGCGCGCGATACCGGCCCTGAACAGGTCGCTGTGAGCCAGGAGATTCGCCACCATGAGCCCGCCGTGGCTGTGGCCGATGATTCCGATGCGATCCGGATCGGCCACGCCAATCTCGACGGCCTTGGCCACCGCCGCCTCGGCGGCAGCCACGAGCTGGGGCACGAAGGTGTCGTAGGTGGTTTCGGGGTCTCCGATCATGGGCATGGCGGTGTTGTGGAGCACCGCGTATCCCTGGAGCAGGAAGAAGAGGTGGGAGGGGCCATAGATGCGGCTGAAGCGCTGGGTGGAACCCCGAACCTGGCCTGCGGTGGACGGGTCGGAGTACTCCAGGGGATAGGCGTAGAGCACGGTCGGTAGGCGCGTACCCTCCTGGTAGCCCGGAGGAAGCTGCAGCTCGAAGCTCATTGGCATGCCATCGTCTCGCTTGTAGCGAACGAGGCGCTTCTCGATCTTTCGAAGCTGAGGAGTCGGGTCCTCGAAGCGAGTGATGGGCTTCTTGGTGTATGTACGGGTGGCTTCGCCCTCGGCAGCTTCCACGGTGTCGCCCAGCGTAGCGAGGTAGTAGTTGGGCACGTCAACCGCGGACTCGGAGCGCAGCACAAAATGGTCCTCATTGCCGACGAACGCAACGAAAGACTCGTAGCGATCCGGTTTGCAGCGGAAGAGACGCTTGACCTCGCCGGTCGTCATGCTGCGCAGATCGAGGAACGGTCGATCCCCCTCTTTGGTACCGCCGCTGCCGGCGAAATAGACTGAGTCTCCTTTCTGATGCAGCACCCACCGCCCATTGGGCAGCGGTCGTCGCCGCGGGAAGCCAGGCGATGTGTAGCGGTCTCTCTCGTTGCGGTCGAACCACAGGCGCGAGGTGCCCTTGTCCACGTCGAGAAGCCAGGAGTACCTCCAGCGGCGCATGCGCTCGCGTTGGCCGAGCAAGAGCGTGCCGCCTTCTGCGCCCCAGCCACCCTGCCAGCTCACGATGCGGTGCTCAGCCTTGAAGACCTCCTCAGGCTCTCCGGAAAAAGGCTCCTCCAGACGCATCAGTCGGTCGCGATGAGGCGCCTTGGCGACGGGATTGCCGCCGTCCAGCGCCTCGCCCCAGAACAGTGTGTGCGGGGCCGTGGCTCGCCACGAAACGCCACGCGATCCCAGCGGTACTCCATGGGTGGGGACCTCGTCGGCGAGTGGCAAAGAAGCTATGGTCGCCACGGGCTTGGCATTCTCATCCCACACTTCAATCTCTCTGGCAAAGCGCCACCACGCCACCGCGTGGGACCACGGTCCCACCAAGCGTCCCACGAGAAGATACTTGCCGTCCGGAGAGAAGCTGGAGGTCGTGTAGACCGCGGGCTCACCCAGAGGCTTCACTGCGCCATTCGCGGAGTCCACCACGACGAGCTCACAGGTGGTGTAGTAGGAAAAGAGGGCATCGTCGTGAGCGGTCTCGAGCAGGTTGCGCGCCTCGTATGTGGAGCGAGCCGTGGCGCCCTTCCCCTCGAGAATCTCCGGTCCCGCGGGAATGGCAGGCGGCTGGGGCGGAGGTCCGCGTTTTGGAACACGGCGAACCAGGAGGCGCTGCTGATCAGGCATCCAGCGCACTCCGGTGCCCAGCAGCTGGTTGACCGCCACGTTCTCGATCTTCTTCAGGTCGCCTTTGACCGAGCCCACCCATAGACCCAAGTGGTCGGCGTGTCGGGTGGTGAGCGCGAATCGTTGGCCGTCAACGGTCCACCTCACTCCAAGCACTTCTATACCCTTGGGCAGTTCGAGCGGTGTCTCCGCGCGGCCCTGCACCTTGACGAGCCTCGGGGATGTCGCCCCGTGGCGACCGTGAGTATTGTTGGTCGTCGGATCGACCTTCATGCCGGCGAGCACGTGCATGGGTGCCGCCATCTCGGAGAGTGGAGGATAGAGGACGGGATCGGCAAGCAGCAGGTACTCTCCCGTTGGCGCGGTCCACACCGCGGGCAGCCGGGGAGCGTGGAGAACCTCCAGCACTTCCCGAGGGGGCTTCCGCCAGCCGGTTTTTGATTGCTCGGTTGTGACTGCGGCTCCCATGGTCGGGGCCAGCGTCAAGACAACGGCGGTGAGCACGGTCAAGACTCGAAACATGAAACTCCTCCTCGGGTCAGGGTGCCCCGCCAGGAAACTCATGCAGCGCAACCGATCTCGGATGGGTACGAGCTGAGCGGTTTCAACTCTGATTCTACGACCACAACAAGCTACAGGGACCCGTGGAGAGAGTCAACGGACTCACTTCTTGACAGCCAAGCGCCGCCTCCTGGCTCCTCTCCCCCACCGGCGGACCCCTCGCCGGCGGGTCCGGTTCGAAGAGGTCGAGGTGCTTCAGGATCCGGAAGATCACCTCCTCCTCCGTTGAGCGGACCCTCCGCGACGCGGCCGGAATGAATATTCGGATTGGCCAAGGTGAGAGTAGTCCAAGCAGGGAGCCTGCGGTCATCCAGGCCGCAGGGATTCTGGAGGGCCAACTGGAATCGCCATTTCAGGAAGTCGGTTCGGAAGATCCTCTCCCTTTCCTGGTACACCCTCATCTCTGTCCGTGGGTGGGCCGCCCGGAGCCGCTCGCGCTGGATCTGTTGATATTTCTGAGGGGAGACTCCCCCATGGACATGGACCAGGAGATCCATAGGATGGGGGGAGTAACATCATCAATCTACGAGGACTGACATGAAGAGGCACAACGTCCCGGCCCTGCTTCTCCAGGGGTGGATACTGGCTTCGCTCATTGTGGTCGGTTGCAACCGAAAGAGCAGCAAGCGCGCCACACCCGTCTACGAGCTTAGCCAGGCGATCTACACCGACACGAACGACAACGGTCAGGTGGATCTCGGGGACCTCGTCACCCTGGTCTTCCCCAACGGCGTGGGCCTGCAGGGAACCCCGGCCGCCGATTCCGCCTTTACCCTGGATCCGGTCGGCAGCTTCGGCGCCGGCGCCGTGGTCACTTCTCTGAGTCCGACAGAGCTCCAGATCGTGATTCAGATCGGGGCTAGCCTGCAACCGAACGGCCTGTACGCCGTCCAGCCCGGGGCCTCGGGCGTAAACCTTGCCACGGCCCAGACTGTCGTACTGGATCCCCTGGGGACCCCTATCTCTCCACGTACTGTCCCCGTGGACATCCAGGGAGATGCCAGGCCACGCATCACCACGGTCCGCCTCCTCGACTTCAACGGAAACTGTCGTCTCGACGATGGAGATGCCATCGAGGCGATCTTTTCCGCCAACGTGACCGTGACCACGCCGGATCCGGCGCAGGCCTTCGTCCTGCCCGTTACCGGAGACTCCTTGGGAACTGGCTCCCAGTATCCGGGAGGGATCGCTCCGGCGAACGTCTCCTCCGTGATCATCGTCCTCGGTACGGGATCAGTTTTCGAGCCGGTCGGCACCTTCGACCCGCTCAACCTCCTGCCAGGCTCACCGAGCGGTATCGACGTGACGGGCACTCTCGGCATCGTGGTTGACGCGGCGAATGCCACGGTCTCCGCTCGTCAGGCCACTCCTCCGGGGCTGGACATTCCCGATGCGAACATCACGGACCTCCTGTGGATCTCTGTCGGAGATGACCAGGTCGGGGCAGGCTACGGTCATTCTCTAGCCTCCGCGGGCGACGTGAACGGCGACGGATTCGGCGACGTGATCGTCGGCGCTCCGGGCTGGCCCGTGGGAAGTGGTGGACCCGGGAAGGCCTTCGTCTACCTGGGAGACTCGGCAGGCCTCGCGACACAGCCCGTCTGGACATCCACCGGCGACGGGCAGGCCGGGGCGGGGTTCGGTTCCTCTGTCTCGACGGCAGGGGACGTCAACGGCGATGGCTTCGACGACATCATCGTGGGCGCCGAATCCTTCGGGCCGGGCGCAGGGAAGGCCTATGTCTACCTGGGAGGGATAAACGGCCCGGACACAACGCCGATCTGGACGTCATCGGGGGACCAGCTCGGGGCAGACCGGTACGGAGTGAAGGTCGACTCCGCAGGAGACGTCAACTTCGACGGCTTCGGGGATATCGTCGTCTCCGCCTCCCATTACCCTTCGACGACCTCGTTCGTGGGCAAGGTCTACGTCTACCACGGCAGCAGCAGTGGGCCATCGCTCACGGAGGACTGGTGGTCCATCGGGGACGATCAGAGGCAGGCCAATTTCGGGTTCGGATGCGCGGGGGCCGGGGATGTGAACAACGATTCCTTCGACGACATCATCGTCGGCGCCCCGGGGTATGACACGACCAACGGCAATGCCGGCAAGATCTACGTCTACTCGGGCAGCCTGACGGGCCTCGGTAACACTCCCCTTTGGACCACGAGCGCGGAGGACATTGGCGGGTCGCAGGTCGGTTACTCCGTCGGCTCGGCGGGGGATGTGAACAATGATAGCTTCGACGATGTCATCGTCGGGGCCAACGTCTTCGGCGCCAACACGGGAAAGGCCTACGTCTACCTGGGAGGCGTGAGCGGTCCTGCGGCGAACTTCGTCTGGTCCTCCGTCGGGGACAACCAACCTGACGCCTGGTTCGGGACCCACGTCTCCCGGGCAGGGGATGTGAATCAGGACGGATTCGACGACATCTTTGTGGGGGCCTTCGAGTTCAGCACGACCTTCAACGATGCGGGCAAGGCCTACATCTTCCTCGGTGGAATGACCGGTCCAGACACGATCGCCTCATGGACATCCTCCGGGGACGATCAGGCGGATGCCTGGTTCGGACTCTCAGGCACGACCGCGGGGGACGTGAACGGCGATGGTTTTCCCGAGCTCCTTGTCGGGGCCAACCGGTTCGATACGCCCACGAACGGCGACGCTGGCAAGGACTTCCTGTACTGCGTCCGACCCTGATCCGATCCCCTTCAACCGGAGGCAGCGATGTTCTCCACGCGACGAACCTGATCGACTCGAATCTGAGCACCCCAGTAACCGACGACCTCGCCACGGCCGTCGAGTGGCAGAACCCCACTCGGAGGATTCTCATGGCCAAGAGCAACGAAGAACGAGTCCGGTTCGCAAATGACGAGATCCTGGGGAAAGGCAACCTGGATGTCGTGGATGTGGAGGTCGAGCTCCTGATCCAAGCAGGCGATACTATCGCCTGGCAGCGCACGTTAAGCGGTACGCATAAGGCAGACATGATGGGTATTCCACCGACCGGGAAGAAGGTGGAATGGAGAGACATGCATGGTCTCTCGTTTCGACGGCGAGAAGATTGCGGAGGAGTGGGCGGTTTCGGAGCTAGCAGGACAGTTGTGTCTCTCACAACCGTATCATGCATGAACATCGGCCACTCTTGGATGTAAGCGGTGGGTTCCGGATACTCTGCCGCCCCTTGGAGCCGAGCGGGTGCGGACTTGTCGCTGGTAGGCGTGAGGGCCACCGCTTGTCCCGCCGAACCCTGCGCGACTTGACCGGTTCCCATCCGGTACCTAATATCACGCCTCCCAGGACAGCAAAGGGCAAGGTCGGTCATTGCCGTCAGCGCTCCGCCAATTCCTGGAGCGAATGTTGCTTGGAGAGGGCCGTGCGAAAAAAACGCCGTTGCGCGGTCCGATATGCATCTAGAACGGAAGGAACTGAGGCATGACCGACAACCATCAAGAACTCGAGGGTCGGAGCTGGGTCAAGGTGCTCACCGAGGGTGAATTGCCGGATGGTTCCGCAAAGGCCGTCATGTGCGGCCAGAAGGCGGTCTGTCTCACACATTACGATGGCCAGTACGCAGCCATGGACAATCTTTGCACTCATCAGGGGGGCCCCTTGGGAGAGGGGACTATCGAGAACGGTCTCCTTCGATGCCCCTGGCATGGATGGAGTTTCGATCCGCTCACGGGGAAGGCGCAAGGCCGTACAGGCGTCGATGTGGAGGCCTTCCCTGTCGAGGTGCGGACGGACGGCGTTTACGTCGCGCTTCCCGAAGAGGCCACGCATGTACCGAACGTCTCCGACGTCATCGCTGAGACCCTGGTCAACTGGGGCGTCCGCTGGGTCTTCGGCATGGTGGGCAGCTCCAATCTTGGAATGGCGGATGCCCTGCGCAGGCAAGAGAAGGCTAAAACGCTGCGGTTCATCGGGATCCGACATGAAGGAGCGGCATCGTTCGCCGCCTCGGCGTACGGAAAGCTCACGGGTCGGCCGGCGGCGTGCCTGAGCATCGCCGGACCGGGCGCAACCAACATGCTGACAGGTCTCTGGGACGCCAACGTGGATCGTTCCCCCGTCATCGCGCTCACCGGCCAGGTCGATGCGCAGGTGCTCGGGCCTGGCGCATTCCAAGAACTTGACCTGCAGGCGGCGTTCGGCAAGGTCGCGCAGTGGAGTCAGCCGGTCCTCCACCGCAGCAGATTTGCAGAGTTGGCGAACCTCGCCTGCAAGAGCGCACTGCTGAATCGAGGGGTTTCACAGCTGATACTTCCCGATGAGATTCAGGTCTTGCCCCTCCCGGAGGGCGAGACGGCGGGGAAGCCGGACGGACGCATCTCCTCGCGCGAGATCTCGCCTCCGGAGGAGGCCGTGGAGGGAGCGCTGAAGTTGCTGCGGGATGTCAAGCGACCCTTGATGATCATCGGTCACGGGGCCCGCACACATATGCCGGCCATCTTGGATCTTGCGGAGGAGCTCAACTCGCCCGTCATCACGACCTTCAAGGCGAAAGGGCAGATTTCCGATCGCCATCCCCTCGGGGGGGGCGTGATAGGGCGTAGCGGAACCCCTGTGGCAAGCTGGCTCATGAGTGAGTCCGACTGTTTGCTTGTCCTCGGGGCCAGCTTCAGCGACCACACAGGGATCTCACCCACCAAACCGACGATTCAGGTGGATTTCGATCCGATGACGCTCGGTAAGTTTCACGCCGTGGATGTCCCGGTCTGGGGTGAGATAGGGAGGACGGTGAAGCTTCTCAAGAGCAGACTCGATTCTGGTGAGTGGGTAGATCAGAGGCCGGAGCTTGCCGAGCGATGGCGTCTCTGGCGAGAAGAGAAGAAGCGGCGCGAGGCGGTCACCGGTGAGAAAGGGCTGAACTCGGCCACTATCTTCGCTGCCATGACACGGCATGTTCCCGATGACGCACTCATCGCCGTCGATGTGGGAAACAACACCTACTCCTTCGGCCGCTACTTCGAATGCACGGGGCAAGCGGTGTTGATGTCGGGGTACCTCGGCTCGATCGGTTTCGGCTATCCTGCCGCGATCGGAGCGTGGGCTGCTTCGCAAGAGGGTGATCCCATGTTTGCGAATCGCCCGGTCGTGGCCGTCACGGGCGATGGCGGCTTTGCTCAGTACATGGCTGAGCTGACCACAGCGGTGAAGTACCAGATGAAGATTACGCTGGTGCTCCTCAATAACAACGAACTGGGGAAGATCAGCAAGGAACAGCGATCCGGCAACTGGCCAGTCTGGCAGACCTCGCTTCAAAACCCCAACTTTGCCGAGTACGCTCGCATCTGCGGGGCCAAGGGGATTCGCGTGACGGCGAAAGACGAACTCGACGAAGCGCTCGTGGAGTCGCTCGCACACGAAGGCCCCAGCCTTGTAGAGGTGATGTCCGACCCCGATCAGATCTGAGAACGAGTCCAACTGAAGCGGTCCACTCGCTTTGGGAACCTGGAACTCAGGTTGTTCGCCTCGAGCATCCCGGGTAGCTAATTCCGGTGGCACGGGCTATTGTCTCCGCTCATGAGCCGATTCCTACAGGTCGGTAGTGCTTGGCAACACACGGGAAAGAGGATGGTTCCGGGAGTATTCGCCCTCCTCGCCTGCGTAGCGCTTCTCTCCTGCGTCAAGCCGGTAGAACCCAAAGAGATTCTGGGAGAGGTGGGCGACCGCACGGTGGTGATCGACGCACGGGGAGGTGTGCTCAAGGGCGCGACGGTCGAGGTACGGGGTGAAAAGGTCCTCGCCCGAGCCGTTCTGGATGTCGGGGGCCTCCGCAGGGTCGGCGTCCTGAAGAATGTGATCGAGCTTCACAACTTGCCCGAGGGCTGGAAGGAGATCGCTTTGATCTCCGAGTCGGGGGGGTGGACCAAAGAGATCTCCCGTGCGGACGGGCTGGAGGGACCGGCCCGTCTTGATCAAAGGGGGTTCATGTTGGGAGCGGGGATCGTGGTGTATTCCTGCTTCGCCGTCCTCGTCCTTTTGTGGACCTTCAGCCCCATGGCTCGCAAGGGCTCTTACCCGGTCCTCGCGAACATCGGCCATCTCGTCCTCTTTTTTCTCGGCGCAAGGACCTGGGTCGGGCCGATCTTCTGGGCATACCTCGCTGTTGCCCTGATCGCCCTGGTCCTGTCCGCCTTCACCCTGGAGACGGAGCATCCCCGGAGGTGGCGCGTGTGTCTCCTCGCGTGCTACGTCGTACTCTTCTCCATCTTCGTCACGAACCCGGAGCACGTCTCGGAGGTTCGGTGGGCCGGGAGCCAGTGTATTCAAATTGAACCCCAGAGGAGCCTGCGGTCCTCCGTCGAGGTCCTCGACGACAAAGGCAGGGTCCTGGCCCGGAGCGCCCTCGACCCGACCGCTGATCGACTCGTCCTCTTCTTCTGGTCCGGCGAAGATGTTCCGGCGGCCGTTCGCCTCGGCGAAGAGATCGTTCCACTGGAGCGTGACCGGTGAAGGAATCGGGGGACAGACACCCAACAAATCCGGTTCAAGTGAACCCGTATCGTCGGTAGAAAGCTGAAAGGCATGCAGAAGAAACCTGGACGCTTCAGACGGATTCTTCGATTCCTTCTCGTCGGAATGTTCCTCTTTGTGCTTCTCGGCGTGTGGATTACCCATCAGTTTCCCGGTTTGATCGCGTCGCCGAAGTCCAGTCTCGAGCTTCTTCGAGATCTCTTCACGGCTCCAGTCAGAATGGTCAAGGACCCGGCGAAGTTCGTGTTCAAGCGTGTCGCGCGGGAAGGCATGGTTCTCTTCATCCGTTCATCCGACCTGGAGGACGACGTCGAGGGTCGCCTGGTCGGCACGCTTCGTGGCGATCAGTTCAAGGACGAAACCGTGCCGTTCCTCTTCTACCTCTACTCCCTCTACGGCAGCCAGCTCGACGCGGACGGCGACGTCCTTGCGGAACTTGGGTACGACGAGCCGCCTGCGGAGGAGGAACCGGCTGCCACGGCCCCGAATATCTCTGCTCTGCTGCGAACATCGAGTGCCGTGAGGCAACATGTTCGCACAGCGCTTCGGCTCTACGACGCTCTCTTTCTTCGAAAGGCGCTCGCGGGCGGGCGGCTTGAGGGCAAGGCCCTGGAAGATGTGAAGAAGCTCTTCGCTGAAGTTGCGGACGACATGCTCTCCGAGTCGGACGATGCCTTGAGCGAGGACGTGGACGAGAACGACTACCTTGTCCTGATCAACGAGATCTTCGACGACGATGAGCGACTCCAGGCCTTCGTGGAGTGCTTCACGGACGCCATTCGAGGCCTCTCGAAGAGCTGGCTGGATTCGTTTGTTCAGAGAGAACAGCGGAAAGACAGACGTCTGCAATGGGTCGAGGAATGCTTCGAGGGCAATCGCTACCACGAGATCGCCGACTACGCCGCAGCCCGTGCCCGAAGGAAGATGATCTTTCACCTTGCAGTCGACGGCCTCCAGGGGAAGCTGCTCGAGGGGCTTGCGCAGCTGTCGATGGGGGACCGCGCCGGTTCCGGGGCGCGCTACGTGACGGAGCTCGTCGAGAAACATCGATCGGACATCATGGACCCGAAGCGGTACGAATCGAATCTTCCAAATGAACTGCCCCCTGGGCTCGGTAAGGTCGTTCAGGAGCTCGCCGACCAGGCACCGAAGCGTCCCGAGTATCTGAAGAACTTCAAGAAGTACTTCTTTTCGAAGAATGCTCGAGCGGTCACCGTCAACGTGGCGACGTCGGACACGCCGAGCATCTCGGTGCGGAACCTGCCGATCATCTTCTCCGGTCACAAAGTCGCAGGGCCGTTCGGGATGGGTATCCCGAACTTCTCCTACCTGGATCGTCGGACGGGACGCGGGTGGTATTTCTGGGGCAGCGACGCGCTGTACATGCGCAAGATTTTCGGCAACAGGGAGGATGAAATCCCGGGCGGCGTGAAGCGTCCCCAGGGTCCAGGCGCTCAGACCCTCTTCGAGCGACTGTGGCGCTACAACACGGTCAGCTGCATGGCGTCGATTGACATGGGCGCCCTCGAGAAGATCTCGTCCGAGATCGGCATGGCGGTGGGGGAGATGAAACGCAACTTCATCGAAAAGGCCATCGTCATCCGATTCCGACAGCGCGCCGAGATGGAACGGGAGCTCAACAAGCGTCGTCGCTGGTTGATGGAGCACCGAGATCTCAGCGACAGCTTCCTCGGAGCGCTACTGACGAAGTCGGCCGACCTGATGACTTTCCACGACAACGCGCGCTTTCTCGCGGAGCACGAGGACGAGGGGCTGCCCGACTACGTTCTCTGGTACAACCCGTGGCCGGACCATTTTGCTCACCTCGAGGGACCGTACTCCGATCCGATCATCGGATATCGGGGCGAGTATGACCGGCTGGATTTCTACCTCGGTAAGATGATCGAGATTTACGAATCGGTCACGACGGTCGACGGGACAGGCTCGTATGCTGACAGGACCCTGTTTGGCGTCGTGAGCGATCATGGACTTATTTACACGCCGAGGCTGGTGTCGCTCGACGAGGAGCTCTTCGAGGCGATGCGTCGGGACGGGATCGATATCAAGATGCAGAAACTGTCCATGGATGAAGGAGGCATGCCCGTGATCCTGGGCCGCAAAGGACTCACGGACACCCGACCGTTTGACGTGGTGGTGGGGTCGACGGCCGGTGGGTCCTACGTCATAGATCTGTTTGACAGCGACAGTCTGGAGGGGATCGAGGATTCATGGTGGCGTCATCCCGGCTTCCACGAATTGCGGAGCCAGAAGCTAGGGAGCGGCAAGACCGAGACCGACTGGATCGTGGAGTTGAGGAAGCGGCTGAAGGGCATCATGGACGTGGCCCTGGTGAGGGAGTACGTCTCGGCGCCGGGAAAGACCTGGCCACCGGACGTCGAATCGGTGGTGCGCGTTTTCACACCAGACCGTGGAGACGCGCGGATCTATCGCATCCGCAGCGGCAAAGAACTTCGCTACCGATACCAGGTTCTCGGGAGTGAAGATCCGCTCGATCTCATCGGCTCCATTCGCGATTACCTCCTGCCCCCTGGGGCCACCATCGAGGAAACACGCGAGGCCTTGACCCGCTGCCTGAACTCCACCGAGGGCCGTCCGGATCACGAGTGGTCCGAGTTGCTCTCTCGGACATTGCGACCCGACGTGATCTATCAGTTCTCTCACCTGTACGACACGGATCGGGCGGGGACGATCAACGTCTTCCCGTTACCCCACGTGGGAATGAACTCCGGAGTGCCCGGGCGACACGCGGGAGAATCGTTCGGCGAGAGGAACACGACGCAACTCTACTTTGGCGCCGGGTTGAAGAAGGCCACGATACAGACCGCTCGCAACGGTTCGTTGCCTGTGACTCTCTATCACTGGTTCGTCGGAGATAAGGTGTTCCGCTCTCGTGATCCTCTTCTCGAGGACATGGAGGTCTCACCGGCCGATCAATTCGGTTTCTCCTCGCTTCTGGACGACCCGTCGTTCGAGCCGATCCTCGACGGACGATAGAACGTGATCAAGGAGAGATCGGGGGACATACACCGGACTATCCCCAATTGATTGAGTGTCCACATGATTCCTTGAAGCGCGGTGCGGAGTCGAGTCATATCATCACCGTGCACGGATCCTCGGAGCATTTTGCCGGCAGGATCTCTGGCCTCTGCGGAGGGCTGCCCTATCATCAGGGGGCCGCGCACTAGAGGAGCAGGAGGAGAGCGTGTCGACCGAAAGCCTGTTTCTCCACCTCTTGTTCGGCTGCGTGGGGATGGGCTACGTTGTCTTCGGGAGGAAGCAGAAGAGGGGGCTTTTCCTGCTCTGCGGCGCAGGTCTGTGGGTTTGCCCGTACGTGGTACCCAATCTCCTCGTGCTGGTTATCGTCTCCCTCATCCTGGTCGTCTTGCCCTTCTACTTCAGGGACTGATCCGGAGGCCGCCTGGAGGCTCGGAACTTCCGAGGGAGATTCCCGGCTCTTCGCCCCTCCATGCGGGACCGCTTTCGTCGCTGTCTGCCGCTCTTGACAGCGACCTCGCCTGCCCTCAGACTGACCTCTCTCACTATCAGCGAACAGGAGGAAATCCGATGAAGTACTTCTTGACGGTGGCCTTGGCCCTTGCGCTCCTCGTCGCTCTCCCGGGCACCCCCGGGACGGCAGCGGACAATTCCGGAGAGCGCGAGATGAAATCGATCCGGAAGGATCTCAAGAAGTCGAACCTGAAGTCGGCGAAGAAGAGGAAGAAGTACCGGAAAGCCCTCGGCCAGCTCAAGGAGCTGCTCGGGAGCGACCTTGCCGAGGGGATGGCCGCGGAGGCCCTGGATCTCTACGTGGAGTCGGGGTTCGCGGTGGGAGAATACGCCGACGTGATCGAGGCAGTGGATGGGGCCCTGGAGGAGGAGATTCCCGAGGACCGGCAGGCCCAGTATCTCCTCATCAAGGGACAGAGCCTGATCCGGATGATCCGCTTCGACGAAGCGGCGGAGACCCTCGAAGCGCTCAAGGACGGTCCCAACAAGAAGGATGCGAAGAAGGCCCTCAGCGTGCTCCAGAGGGTCCGGCAGATCAAGCCGGTGGTCGGCAAGCCTGCCCCGGACATCAACTTCAAGGGCGTTGACGGGAAGATGGTGAACCTCTCTCAGCTCCGCGGAAGGGTCGTCCTGATCGATTTCTGGGCCACATGGTGCGGCCCCTGCAAGGTGGAGATGCCCAACGTCATCAAGACGTACGAGGAGTTCAAGGGCCAGGGCTTCGAGATCGTCGGGATCAGCCTGGACCAGAGCAAGGAGAGCCTGGAGAAGTACATCGCCGAGAACAAGATGATCTGGCCCCAGTACTACGACGGAAAGGGTTGGGATAACCTGATCTCGAAGTACTACGGGGTCAGTGGCATCCCCGCCACGTTCCTCATCGACCAGCGGGGAAACATCGCCAGCACGAACCCAAGAGGGCCCGCCCTCCCCGCGGCTGTCAAGGGCCTCCTGCGACGGAGGTAGTGGATCTCGGGGACATCCGTGTTGGCCCCGCCAGCTAACTCGCGCCCTTTCTCCAGATTGCGCCAGCAAGCATCCCCCCCTGGTTGCCCGATTCCGTGTCTTATGGGATGGGGCGTCAACCGGAGAGCCAAATTCGCTTGGCACCGCTGGCAGGTGAGCGGCCTGTTTGTCCAGCTTCCGGCAAGACCTCAATGACTGACGGTGGTGTCATTCTGGAATTCGCATTCTTCGCCTTCATCTGTCTCATCTGCGTCGTGATCGGCGCCTTCTTCATATTGTATGGAAGGATCTGGCTCCGGGCTTACTTGGCTATCCTTCATGTTCCAATCTTGGAAATCATCAGATTGCGACTACGCAGAGTACCGCCCGTTCTGATTATCGAGGCCTACATATCGCTCAACAAAGAGGGGGTTCCTATCTCTACGGGTGATCTGCAAGAAATCTACTTACAGCAACCCGTTCGTATTCGTAGGAGTAGCGAACTGGTCCTGCTCGTCACCAAGGACTTGAAGCGGCTATCGCCCGAGGTCTGAGTCCTCCTGCCCCCCGACCCGCGAAAAAGGGATAGAATGTAGTGCGTGGAATCTGATCTGCACCGCTCACAGCTGAGGGCCTGGTCCGTCCGGTCGACGAGCCGCATGCGTAGGATCATCCGATACCTGAGGCCCCGAACTCTCAAGCAGCTGCTTGTGATATCCTGTCTCTTCGCAATAGCCTCCTCCGTTTACTTCCACTACATCGAGTATGAAGACTACCGCGCGTATCACGGTGGACCTGAAAGCTCGAGTTCTTGTTTTCTGGTCAGGCGGCAGAGATTCCCCTGGATGCCTCGCCAGGACGAAGTCCACGTTCCGATCAGTACGGCTACATTCGACCGCATGAAGAGGCGAGCACTTACCGCGGCATACGAGGACAACGCCGCGAGCCATGTTACGGGACCCAATCAAAACTCATACACCCTCGTCCGGCGCAAGAAAAGGTGGTGGTCGCCGGGACCACGATTAATGAGTATTCCAGTCGATGCTTCCACTTTCGACACTCTCCGAAAGCGCTCCCGAGGTGGCGTTTTTGGCTGTGGAGAGATTAGCACCCACGTCGTGTATCTCACCGATTATCCCGATTGGTAGTAGGGATACGCTTTCTCGCGGTGGGCTAACAAGCTGCACCCGACCAGCGGCGCAGGGAGGACGGGATTCGCAATCTCCGAGTGGCTCGGCGCAATCGGGTCCTCGGACCGCACCAGGCTAGGCCTCGACGCGAGACGCGGCAGATACTTTTCTGTCAAACATGTAGGAAGTAGCCAGCAATATCATTGCGACGATTGGCGGAACATAGCCTCCGTCCTTCGCGTTCAGGTGCGCGGATAACGCGAGCATGAAAACAAATGAGAATCCGGCGTAAGCCCACCCCTTCAAGAATGCAGATTTCCTCGTCGCGATGGCCACTACGCCCAAGAATTTGGCGATCGCCAGCGGGTACACCATGTAAATGGGATATCCCAAGCTGGTGAATACTCCGCTAACCATTTCATGCTTGAAGAAGTACATTCCCACGGACATCAGCATCATCGCCACCAGTAGCCCGGTAGAAATCCAGTAGATGACTTTGTTCTTCTTGCTCACCCCGCTCCCCCCTTATCTGGCCTTCGTCTCCAATCGAATGGACCACGTACTTCGGAGCGACGGCTACATCGTCATGCCGCCATCCACCACAATCTCCTGCCCATGAATGTACGAGGACTCGTCGCTGGCGAGGAACGTCACCACGTTCGCGACCTCCTCGGATGTACCGAATCGGCCCAAGGGTACCTGGCTCTTTATACCGGCTGCCATCTGCTCGATCTCTTCTTCGGGCATTCCCATCTTCTGGAAAATCGGCGTTTCGATCGGTCCGGGGCTTACCCCGTTTACCCGGATGCCGCGCGGCGAAAGCTCTGTAGCCGCCGTCCGCACCAATTGCTGTAGTGCCGCCTTGGTCGCCGCGTACGCGCTGGTGCCTGCCATCCCCGTCCGATTTGCGACCGATGTGGTGGCGATGATCGAGGCGCCGTCGTTCAGGACGGGAATGGCGTTCTTGATGGCCAACCAGGGACCCCTTACGTTTATCGCGAATTGCTTGTCAAAGTCCTCTACACTGTGCGATTCCCAGGGGGCAAACAGTGCGATACCCGCGTTGAGAAACAGGACATCGATCTTTCCGTGCTTCTTGACGACTGTATCGAAGAGCGACTTGATATCCGTTTCGGAGGAGGCGTCCGAAGGAATGACGTCCGCCCGTTCGCCCAGCTCGGATCGCGCCGCTTCCAGGGTCTTGGGGTTGGTGCCCGTAAGGACGACTTTCGCCCCCTCGTCGATGAATCGCTTCGCCGCAGCGAAACCAATTCCGGTCGTTCCGCCCGTAATCACCGCAACCTTGTCCTTCAACCTGCCAGCCATTTTCGGCCTCCATATGTGCATGTGTCACCGACACACAGACACTAATAGTCAAAAAAAAGGACCCTATTTCTTGCCAGTAACATACTCGGACACAAGATCGTCCAACGTCATTCCTTTCAGTTCCGACTCCAGTACCGCTTCGAGACGGGTGTTCAGATCCGTAAAGAATCGCCCCATGCTCTTCGCGACCTCGCAGACGGATTTGTCATTACATGCGTGGGTCGTAAGAACGGGGCGAGACTCCATCGCCAGGTAGACATCGTGAAGCGTGATCTTGGCCGCCGGACGCGACAGATATGCGCCACCCCCCTTGCCCAAGCGTGTTTCCACGAGACCCGCTTCACGCAGCTGTCCGATGAGACGGCGTAGAAAGGACGGATTCGTCCCGACCGTTTTCGCCAGGGCCTCTGAGGGGAAGATGTCTCCATCACGATAGGCCAGCGCGCTGAGAATGTGAACGGCGATGGAAAAGTGCGTGTTGGACAGCATCTTGGTGCACTCGAATCGGGCGCCACGGATAACTGTCAGCAGTATGGATACAGTTGTCGTATTTGTCAACCCGGAAACTTGACGCGAACCGGGTGGAATTTCGGAGGGCCACCTCCTGCGGGGGGGGGACTACCTGAAGGCTGTGCGTTAACTCTCCATGAGTTTATCCAGGAAGTCCCAATCGAATCTGCCCTCATCGCTGAACTGGATGCCCATCCCGGCGGCCCCCTCGCCCGCATCATGGATCGGAAGGCAGCGGACGACGGTCCCATTGGCCTGGAACGGAACCTCGAGGGCCGGCACGCTCATCTCGAGAGTGAGCCTTGTCCCTACAGGGTAGGGGTGTTCGGTTGAGATAAAGACTCCCCCGGCACTGATGTTGATCGCGGTGAAATCATTGGCTCCCACCACTCCCTCCACTTCGATCCTTACAGGAAAGTCCAAAGTGGCTCGACGATCAGTCCGCTTCTCGATGACGCGTGTTCCACTCATGGGTATCCTCCCGAACGTATCTCTGTTCCCCCCTCGTCGACGGTCGCGCTTGCCAGGACGCACGGGTATCTATGCGCCCGAGCGAGAGCCAAGGGAAGGAAGCCCGCAATGAAGGGGAGTTCGTCCCCAACCCTTGGTCCTTCGCTGTAGCCCTCCATGCCACCCAGAATCAGAGCAATGCTCGTGCCCAAGGGAGCCGCACTGCCTGGGAAGGCAGCAGCCGGCGAGTGCTTAAGTCCTTGGAATGAAAATTCTTACGTTCGGGTCAGGTGTTGTGTCTCCAATGATCCTGCGCCCTTCCCGCCAACTATCGGAGGGGGTGTACTCCTCGGTTCGAGACGTGGCGTCTCTATCCGAGACGGGCGCCCCCTGCGTCGGACTCTCGATGGAACTCGAACTCCCGAACAAGCTGCCGCGCACCGGGCCCCCGCCACGGAGTGATTGGCGGAAATCCGCGTAGCGGGATAAACTTTTCCGGGGAGGCAATGGAGGGAGACGTCTCATGGCGGAGACACGGACCAAGGAACTACGGAAGAGCCCACGTCAGAAGTTCTCACTCCCGGTCCAGTTGGTGACCAGGAGAAATCTCGAGCCGATTCCATTCGAGACCTTGAACATCAGCGAGGGAGGCGTCTTCATTGCGACCGATTCCCCCCTTCCCGTATCCACCGAAGTCACTCTGGTCTTTTTCCTGAGCACTCTGAATGCGAATGTTCGGGCGAGCGGAACCGTCGTCCGCTCCAACCGCACTTCGACGGAGACCGAGGGCCCCGCGGGAATTGCTGTCGAACTCCGCGAGTACGGAAGGGTCGGTTGGCATCTCCTGAAACGACTTCTGGAAACGCAGGAGACGTCCCCTTCTGAAGAGCAAGAATAGCGGGCCCCGAAGGATTTCCCGGCCGAGGCCGGACGGGGAGACGTCCCTCAGAAGACACCGATCAGCGCGAGCACGATGACACTGGCCACGCCGACGATGTACACGACTGCGGGAAGAAACCGCCAGACTCCCGTCGATAGCCCGCCCGCATCCTTGTTGAGTCCCTTCACCTCTTGACGACGAATACTGATGAGGATCCCGACGTAGATCCCCGCCGGAAGGATGTGGAGAATCGGGAGCCAGATCGCTGCCTCGACGAGCCTGTCCCTCGAGTATTCGCGGACAAGTTCCACGAGGGCGAGGGCAGTCACACTGCCAAAGGTGAAGAAGATCGAGAGGAGGAGATGGACCCCGCAACCCATTACTTTCTCCTGAGCCCCTTCTTCAGAGAGCTCCCGCCGCCGACGACCATCGCCGAGACCCTCCCTGGGTAGACCAAGGCAGGCCCCAAGCTAGCGCCCGTGATAGGCGACCGCTACGTCTTCGATCGCGCCCGCCTTCGAACACCGCTCGAAGCGGAAAAGCATGCCTTTCCACGATTTGCAGAAGTGTAAAGCCAGCTTTGCATCGTTAATCTCGCATTCTTCGACGCGGGGCCCGGGCGGGCGTGAGATCGGTCCTGGAGGGCCCTGCGAGTGGGTCTTATCGAATTAGCAAGCTGGCACTGTAATTGCCATTCTGAGCAGTGCAGTTTTGTAAACCTTTCGAGGCCATGCTAGGAGAGATGTGATGAGGAACTCGTGGATCGGGCTCGGAACTGTGGCGGCTGTGGCTCTTGCCATGACAGCCTGCGGGGGCAGTAGCGGCGGTAGCGGCAGCCGGGATGGCGTGCCCGGGATTCCGGGGAGCCAGACATTTCAGGTCCCCGCGTTGCCGGCCGATACGTTCACGAGGGTTGATACGCTGTATACCCGGAACCCTACCCTCCAGACACCGTACCTGTTCCAGCCCAAAGACACGATGACGGCCACGACACTGAAGACCGGGCTCGTGGTGATCATCGGTGGAACCTCGGGAGGCAGCACGGCGCTACAGGACACGGAGATCTACGACCAGCGCTCCGCGGAGTTCTCCCAGAGCGGTCTCCTCGGAAACGGGAGGAGGCACCACACGGCCACTCTCACTTCCGCGGGTACCATCGTGGTGATTGGCGGCGTGACCGGTGGCAGCTTCAACGCTCAGCCGCTGCAGTCCGCCGAGGTCTGGCACTCCTCGACGGGAATCTACTCCGTCGTCCAGCAGATGACCGAGCCGCGGGTGGGCCACACGGCGACGTCGCTCGCCAGCGGCGAAATTCTGGTGGCCGGAGGCTTTACCGACAATATGGGCCAGAAAGTGACGGAATCGGTCGAGACCCTGAACCTTTCGAATGGTCTCTGGCGGAAGCATACGCCCATGCAGGCCACTTCTAGCATTGACGGGACCCCGCGGGCCTTCCACACCTCCACGCTCATCCCCGGACGGAATGGGACGCTTGGGGACGGGGACGACCTCGTCATCATCACGGGCGGCATCCTGGGGGATCGCGGCACCAAGAACATCACGAGCATCACGAACAGCGTCCTAGTCTACTACCCGAACGAGACGACCCAGTTGAGCAGCGGCCAGAGCCTTCCGGGGGCCTGGAGATCGCTGGGTGTCCTCGGCGCTAGCGCCGAGCCGGCCCGGCTCGGACATAAGACGTTCTTCATCGGAAACACGACAACCGATATCAGCCAGGTCGCCATCATTGGCGGGCTCAGCGGCTCTGTCGGTACCCAAATCGGCGGGATCGCCGCCAACGCCCCCGGCTTCAGCGCGATTGAGGACAGCCCCGCGGCCAACCTCACGATGGCCGTTCTCGATATCGACAACACGACGCTGATCGGGTTGACGACGCCCCCGCAGGGATCGATCAACCAGGTCTACCCGGTCGGTGATCCGACCTGCTGCCAGGCCTTCGTCGGTGGCATCGGGGCGAGCGCGGTATTTTCACCGGCGCGCCTGGCGATCATCTACTCCGGAGGAAACACGTTCGCATCTCCCCCTCCGGCCCGGGTAGGCTACAACCGGAATGGAATGGTCATCACGATGACCAGGGACACGACAGATTACATCACGATTGACACGCCCAATGGTTGCGTGGCGTGCGGCCCCGTGATCGCGACGAGCATGGGCGCGATGGGCGATCTCCGCTCATGGCACGCGGGCGCCTTGCTGCCTGGATCCGACGGCCTCCTGGATACGCCGGATGACACCGTCCTCCTCGTCGGGGGCGAGCAGAGCTCGGCCGGTGAGTCGACCACGGCGGACGAGTACACCTTCCGCCCTTAGGGGGTCGAATCACAACCATCTGGAAACCGTTCCGAGGCAGGGTTCCACCAGGGGCCCTGCCTCTCTGGGTTCTCGGCCGCTCCTACTCGCCGGATCGCTGAGCCCCAGCACTTCGAATTCCTTCACGACCTCCCGGCTCTTCGAAAAGTGATTTCTGGGCAACATCCCCCCCTCTCGCCTCGATTGCGTGTCTTAGAAGATGTAGCATCTCGAACATCGCTCTGGGGAAGCCCGAACCCCGCTATCGCTTCGGAATGGCCGGTTCCCGCCGTGGATGTGGGAGCAGATTGGAGAGAGGACCCATGCCCAGAGGAAAAATCTTAATCGGTCTGGCCATGGCGGCATGGCTGCACATAGCGGTTGCGCACTCCCAGGGGAGGCCGAATGGCCCCATGCAATACGCGACGCCCACCGATACTCAGGATCGTGAGGCGGACTCCAAGAAGGCCAAGCTCAAAGAGTTCATGGAACTGACAAATCAAAAGGAGGTGATCTCCGCGCTGCTCCAAGAGTTCCTCATGCTCTCGCCGAAGGACGGGGAGGACATCCCGGCGAGGTTCTGGAAGAAGTTCATGGAAGAGGTCGACACCGGGCAAATCGAGGAATCCTGGAGGCAGATCTACGGCCTGCATTACAACGAGGAGGAGATCGACGAGATCCTGAAGTTCGTCAAGAGCCCGGCAGGAAAAAAGGTCCGTGCGGAGCGGAAGCTGCTGCACAGCCTCATCTGGGGAGGGAAGTTATGGGCCCAGAAGCTGGCCGTCCGGGCGAGAACGCAGATGCAGGAGCAGGGCTTCGTCCCCAAGCTCCCCGCATTCACGGACGAGGAGATCGACGCTATCCGCAGCCTTCGGACCTTGACTCGGGCTCAGGCGATCTTCAGGGAGGGGGACAAGGACAAGGACGGGGTACTCGCCTTCGCCCCGAACCTCTCTCAGCTAAAGCTGTCCCGTCTGATCGACGAGGAGGTAGCGGAAGGGGCCAAGGGGGCATACACCTTCACGCTGGTCGGGGGGAGATACGACTGGAGGTGCGTTGCCATGCCCGCGGGCGTGACTTCGGATCTCCACTCCTTCATCATCTGCGCCGATGGTGAGGTGCGCTTCGCTCCCAAGGGGAGAATTCCGGGCTGCAAGTCGGAGGTGATTCCCGGGCGACCGGACTGGATGGACCGCAAGGGTCGGCGGTGACGACGACGATTCCAGGTTTCACAATCCAGAGAGCGCGGCCCACACCTGATTATCCCGAATGAAGTGAGCGTCCCCTCCATTCAACAGGTTTGTGAACATCCGAAAGGAGATTGTCATGGACGAGAAAGGTTCTTTCGCACGAACCAGCCGGGGAATCCCCCGCTTGACTGTTATGGTGTTGGTCTGCTCGCTGTGTGTCTGGATAGGGGCCAGCCTTCCCCGGCAGGAGGCGAGGGCCAGCGCTCCGGATTACCTGGAGGTCATCAGCAAAGAGCTGCGCAACATTGGCGCGCAGTTGAAGACGACCAACGGATACCTCAAAGAAATGGAGGACTCGATCGAGAGGATCCAGCGCAAGTATACGAAGTGAGCTCCCCCTGACTACAAGTCCAGCAGCTCGAATCGCGGGTCACCGTACTCCGCCCCTCCTGTTCTCACGTGCAAGTTGGGCAGAATGCGAGCCTCTCCGCTGCCGTGAGTATGTCCGCAGAGTACCCTGACGTTGCAGTTGGGGTGTGCACTGACCACCTCGAGGAGCATGTCCCCCATCGCCTTGCACGTGAAGCCCGGCAGCCAGTTCTCGTCAGAGATCTTGCCTTCGTGCCAGCAAGCCTCGCGGAAGGGCGGCACATGGGTGAGAACGATCACGTCCGAGAAGTCTCGAGCGGCTTCTGAAAGCACTGGGCGAAGAGTAGCTGCTGCGTCGTCGCCCAGTTTTCCTAAGCGCTTCTGAAGACGTTCCTTGTTCCCATGCACATCCGGTAGCCTCTTCTCCTGAGTCGACCCGCGCAAGTCCTCGATACGAAGGTAGTCGTTGAGGATAACGGGAGAACCAAGAAATTCTCCAAGGCGTGCGTCCCCCCATCCTCCGTGACCGACCAATGCAGTGCTCGGTGTCAGCCGCACGAGACCCGTATGGGGCAACCAGTGCAATCGACGTGACTTCAGCCCACGCATTCGATTTCGAACCGTGGATATGTCGCCGCGATAGTAGTCGTGGTTGCCGAGAACGAAGTAGATAGGCCGCTCGAGATGCTGGTCGAGGAAACGCAGCCATTCTTCCAGGTCGATGGCCTCTGCGATGTCCCCCCCTATGAGCAGGGCTTCGGCTCTTGATTCGAGTACTCGGCTGCAGAACTCAGCCACACGAGTCTCTTTGACGAAGTGGAGATGGATGTCCGTTGCCCAGGCGATCTTCATTTGTAGATCGGGGGACACACACTTAACTAATCCGAATTAAGTGAGTGTCCCCTAAATTCCTTTGATTCCTCACGTGCCCGTTCCGTAAGGCTCCCCCCCCTTGCTTACTTCGATGTCTCGGGATTGCCCCCGGGGAATACTCAGAGACCGCCACCTCTCGCCGGCATGGTGCCGGGCCAGGAATACGATCTGGCCGGCGTGGTAGGCGTAGTGGGAGAGCTGCCTCTGGATCGCTTCGAGGACCGTGTGGGGTTCCCCCCGGATCGTCACAGTCCGGCCGATATCTTCGGCGCCTAGACCTTCCAAGGTCTTCCAGAGGAGACGCCAGCCCTTCTCCCATCGATCCAGGAGCCTTTCCCTCGAGTCGGCGGCAGTGATCTCGAACTCGCTGTCCCGTTCCCGGTCCGGCTTCTCCCCGTCCGTCGTGAGGAAGTCGGTCCAGCGGGACTTCATGTTCCCCGCCATGTGTTTCATGATTATCGCGACGCTGTTCTCCTCCGCGCCCAGGGTGGCGAAGAAGTCGGTCGTCGAGATCTGGTCGATAGCCTTCTCGGCCAGAAGCTTGTACTTCTGAAACGACCTCGCCGCGTCCTCGAGATATTCGTTCACATTCATGAGGGTCCGTTTCCGATGCAGGTCATTTCCGTCGACCGCGCGTACGCCGGACTTCCTTATAGCGAAAGCAGGTCGGCAGGTGGTCGTTGACCATACCGGTGGCCTGCATGAAGGCGTAGCAGATCGTCGGACCGACGAATCGGAAGCCGCGCTTCTTGAGGGCTTTGCTCATCGAGACGGCAGCCGGCGTCTGGGCGGGAATGTCCCTCATGCGCCGGTAAATCGTATCCGTCGTGTGACCCTCCAGGAGTCCCCAGAGATAGTCGCTGAAGCCGCCCAGTTCCTTCTGGACCGACAGGCATGATCTCGCATTGCTTATCGTCGACTCGATCTTCAGCCGGTTGCGGATGATGCCCTTGTCCTTCATAAGCCTCTCAACCCGCGCCTGGCGGTAGCGCGCAATCTTGCCGGGATCGAAGCCGTCGAACGCCTGTCGGAAGGTGTCACGCTTCTTCAGGATCGTCAGCCAGCTCAGCCCCGCCTGCATCCCTTCCAGGATGAGGAGCTCGAAGAGCTTCCGATCGTCATGGATCGGGACACCCCATTCCTTGTCGTGATACGCTTGCATCAGAGAGTGGCCAAGGGCCCAGTCGCATCTTCTCTTTTCCATCTACGCATCCCTGATTCGATACTAAGAGATCGTGGGGGAGATCGGGGGAGACACACCTGGCTATCCCGAATCGAGTGTGTGTCCCCGTGATTCCTTGATTCACTCTCTATGATGGCATCGGGAGTTCTGCTATCAAGGCTTTGTGATCTATGAGACTGATCGAGAGAAAGCCGTGAGCGACCTGAAGAGGATGCGGCTACACCGCTTCACGTTCTTTGCAGCCGGTGGCTACAACCTCCTGTGGGGACTTTTATCGGCAGTGTATCCGGTATGGTTCTTTCAGCTTGCCAGGATGGAGGAGCCAACGTATCCGGAGGTGTTCGCCTGCTTGGGGATGGTGATCGGACTCTATGGTGTCTTGTACATCCGCGTTGCCCTCGAGCCAGAATCTGGCGTCTGGGTAGCTCTCATCGGGTTGATCGGGAAGATCCTGGGGCCGATCGGATGCGCATATCTGGTGGTACAGGGAAAGTGGCCCGTCAGTTCTCTGTTCTTGATCTTTGCCAATGACATCGTCTGGTGGATACCCTTCGGTTTGTACCTGCACGATGCATGGCGAGCCACTGGCAGGTCCCTTCCCAGAGAATCAGAACGCGGTGGCTAACGGCTGCCTGCACCTTACGGCTTGGAACGTTCGCCGGTTGGTGTGGATTCTTCCTTGGAACCGCTCTTAGCTTTCAGAAGGGCATCGATTTCCCGGGTCCTCGCGGGCATCTCCAAGTGTATATAGATGCGCTTGAGGAGCCGGATCATTCCCTGGGTGTCGTCAGCGGACAATCCGACAGATGCCTCGAGGCGCTCGAAGGCCTCTCGAGCAACCTCCTCCGCCTCGGTGTATTCTTTCGCTTTCAGGAGCGCCAGCACGAGGTGCTTCTCGTAGAGAGTCCTCATTGGATCGGTCTCAGTCATAGCGGTCCTGCTGAGGGATCGGATCCGCCGCCAGATATCCAGAGCCTCTTGGATCTCCCCACGGTCATCTAACACGGCCGCCAGGCCATTCATGTGAACCAGTGCCAGCGTGTGATCTTTTCCAACGGTACGAGCCAGGCCACCCAGCGCCCGGCGAGAAAGCGCCTCGGACTTTTCTAGCTGGCCGAGTTCATGGAAGCAACCCGCCAGGTTTCCCATGGCGCGGAAGACCTCAAAGTGTTCCTCACCGTGTACGCGCCGGCGACCCACCAGAACTTTCCGGAAAAGAGGCTCCGCTTCCTTGGTCCGGCCTTGCTGGCTGATCGTGAGGGCAAGGGTACTCAGAACGGTGAGTGAGTCAGGGTGCTCTGGGCCATGAATCCTGCGGGCAATCTTCAAGGCAGCATGCAGAAGTTGCTCTCCTTCCGGGAGATCACCTGACTCTGCGCGTGAGTACAGCAGAGACGCGAGATTGTGCATGGTGCTACTCAACAAGGAATCGTCTCCTCCAAGCCGTTCTTGCGCTTGCTCGAGGGTATGCCGAAAGAGACTCTCTGCCTCGTCGAACTTCCCCAAATTTTTGAGTGCTACAGCGAGGGCTTGGGTCGCATTCAGTGTGGAAGCATGAGATTCTCCGTAGATTCGACGGTGCGCCTCCAACAACTGGCGTTGCCGCTCTTCTGCGCCTGAGTAATCTCCTAGCTCCATTAGGATGGTCACGTAGTAGCTCAGGGTACTGATTATCCGGGGATGATCCGGCTCGAAGACAGCCGTCTTTCCCTGGAAAGATTCCCATACGAGGGCCTTCGCCTCCTCCAAGTGCCCCTGCTCGCGGCGGATTCTGCCAAGCGATCCAAGTGTACGGAGGGTATCCTGGTCCTTGTCCCCCAGCACCGCTCTCTGTCGATCGAGGGTATCGCTACAGAGAACCGATGCCTCTTCATACCGGGCCAGCGAGGTAAGCACTCCGCTGAGAAGCCACTGGGCATTCAGGGTGCCGGGATCATCCTCGCCCAGGACCCGGCGCCTCCCCTCGAGGGCCAGCCTGGCAGCCGTTTCCGCCTCTGCGTACTTGGCCTGATCCCTGAGGGTGATGGCCAAAAGGTAGACTGATTCGAGGGTCGACGGGTCGTCCTCTCCGAGCTCGCTCCGGCGAGTCTCCAACGCCAGGCGTCGTGTCCGTTCGGCTTCCTCGAACATGGCCAGGGAGTTGTACGTGGCTCCCGTCGCCATGTAGAGCTCGGCTCGCAAGAGGGGTTGATCGGCGAAGTCTATTTCGATCCGGGCCTCCGCCGATACCACGACGTCGACCACCTTGATCTCGGAACCCTTCTCGTCGGGCATGGCGGCGGACAGCATGTTGACCAGGAAATCCTTGATAGCCTTTGCGGCCATCGCATCCTTCTCGGCCCTGGCGCGGGCAGATACGGCGATCTCCTCCTGGCGCTCCGCCTCGGCGCGTTGATCGGCCTCCGCCTGGCTGGAACGGAAGGCGGCCTCGCGCTCCGAGATCGCCCGAAGGTACATCACCGTGCCAAAGGCCAGGCCACTGATCAGCGCCAGGGAGACTGCGAGTGCTGCCAGCACCGGTCCCCTGTGCTTCCGAGCGAACTTGCCGAGGCGGTAGGTGACGCTGGGCGGCCGGGCCAGGACGGGCTCATCGTGGAGGTGCCTGAGGACTTCCGCCGAGAGCTCCGACGCCGTGGAATACCGGCGGGAGGGGTCCTTCTCCATGGCCTTCATGGTGATCCAGTCGAGGTCTCCCTGGAGCAGGCGTACGAGTGATGCCGAGTCTGTCTGCCTCCGCCGAGCGACGGAGGCGCCCTCCTCTCCCAGAGTGCTGAGGCGTGTGCTCGGTGTGGGGTGCTCCTGCTCCCGGATCCTCCGCCGGATCTCCTCATACCCGAGACTCCTGAGCTCGGCGGATTCGAAGGGGAGCTTGCCGACGAGAAGCTCGTAGAGGACTACCCCGAGGGAGTAAATATCTGAACGAGTGTCCACGTCATGCGAGTCAGCTTCCGCCTGCTCGGGACTCATGTACTCCGGCGTGCCGAGGACACGTCCTTGCTCGGTGAAGACTGTCTTCTCCGCGAGTCGCCGATGGGTTGCCTTCGCAACGCCGAAATCGATGACCTTCGGGGAGTAGCTCCCGTTGGCGCGCGCGACGAGGATGTTCGAGGGCTTCAGATCCCTATGGATCACCCCCTTCTGATGGGCGTGCTGTACGGCGTCGCAGACCTGGACGAAGAGCTCGAGACGCTGGCGCGTACTCAAGCGCTCCCGATCGCAGAGATCGGTGATCCTCTCGCCGGCCACGTGCTCCATCACGAAGTACGGGCGGCCGGTCTCCGACGTCCCCGCATCGTAGACACTCGCAATGTGGGGGTGGTCCATGAGGGCCAGGGCCTGCCGCTCCGTCTGAAACCGGGCCACCACTTCGCGAGTATCCATGCCGAGCTTGATGAGCTTGAGAGCGACGCGCCTGCGAATGGGTTCTTCCTGCTCCGCGAGATAGACCTCGGCCATTCCTCCCACGCCGAGGAGTCCGACGATTCGATAGCGACCGACGCGATCCGGGGCATCTTGAAGGGCCGAGGGGGAATCCGCCGATCGCTCCCTGACTTCACGGATCCTGGCAAGGTGCAGCATCTCCACGAGAGCCAGGTGGCGGTCCAGGACTTCGGCGAATTCCTGATGGGTCGCCAGGAGCGCCCTCTTGCCCGGCTGCTTCCCCTTCTGAAGCTGCTCCAGATAGACCTCGCCGATCTGGTCGAGCTTGGATTCGAGGCCCAGATCCTCCGGGTTGTTCGCTGGCTCTAGCCCTTTCATCGGACCTCCAGGTGACTGGGGACGGGTTCATACTAATAGACACGGCTGGAGGGGTCGAGGGGGGAAGGATTCCCTGAAATCCCCTTGATTCAGCCTGCGGCCCCCCATGCGATGAGGGCCTCCTCCAGGGTGCGTCCCTCGCCGACCAGATCGCTGGTGATGCCCTGCTTCACGACTCGCCCGCGGTGGAGCACCAGGAGCTCATCGGTGATTCGCTCGAGATCCGTCAGCATGTGGGAGCTGATGATGACGCTTCGAAGGGAGTTGCGAACGATCTCGAGCACGGTCTCCAGCAGGGCGCGTCGACCTCCCAGATCCAGACCGCTGGCCGGCTCGTCGAGTACCAGGACCTTCGGACAGAAGGCCATCGCCGTGATCAGGCGGAGGCGAGTCCCCTCACCCCTGGAGAGATCACCCACCTGGCTCGATCGGTCGAGCTTGAACCTCTCCAGGAGAGTTTCGACCAGAGCCGCGTCCCAGGTGGAGTAGTAGCCGGAGAGGAGGTGAAGAAGCCTCCCGACACGGAGAGCGAACACGGGCATGTTGTCCGTCATGAATCCAAGTTGGGAACGCACCCCCGCCGGATCTGCAATCGGGTCCAGACCGAAGACGCGGACCTGGCCTTCCTTCGCGCGGCGAAGGCCAGGCAACAGCTCCAGGAGCGTCGTCTTCCCCGCACCGTTGGGACCGACCACACCCACCACGGTCCCCTCCTGCACCCGCCAGTCGGGGACCTCGAGTCTGAAAGATCCCTGATCGACGATCAGATTATTGATGGTTACAAGGTCAGACCCTTCCATGCGTGACCTCCGGCGAGGGCGCCACGAGAAACCTGCGCACCGGCAGGAGACCTCCGAAGACGGAGACGGGCGCGGCCAGCAAGACGCAGTAGGTCTGTCCTCCGAACTTCAGCACCAGCGATGTGATCATGAACATCATTGCGAAGCCCGCGACCGTGAGGGCGAGCCCGACGATCGCCCTATCCTTGAACTCCCCCATGGCAGAAGCGATCATCATTCCGCAGATGCCCGGCGTCAGGATGACAATGGCGATGGCGACCCCGAAAAACGAACGAGATGCCAGGGGGCCCTTCAAGATGGCGGCGACCCCGCCCCAGGCGAGGAAGACCGCCGCGACGACCCCGGCCAGCGTCGCCGCTTGACGAAGCCAGGCCCGACCCAAGGCTTCGCGAGGCAACGCCAGCATCGCGCTGGCGCGGCGAAACCTCGTGCCCCAGTCGCCGCCGGGGTTCGCTCCGACCGTCTCCAGGGGAATCCCCGCCTCGCTCTTCGTGAGCTCGGCGATAATGGCGAGCACGAAGCCAGCGGGGAGTAGCGCCGCGTAGCCCCAGTCGTTCCATAGCCCGAAGTACCATAGAACCAGGACGACGGGGCCCATCATGATGTTCAACAGGAAGAAGAGCTTCAAGAATTGCTCGGTGACAATCCACGTATCGCGGCGCAGTTGGGTCACAGGGTCCATCGCCGGTCGGTGAATGGATTCCTCTGTGAGCGTCGTAAGCAGTAGCGATCCAGGGGAAGGGGCCCTGTCGCCGGTGTCAAGGAGAGCGACTTCGAAGTCATCGGGGTCAGCTGCCCATCGGGGGGACGAGTCACCGTGGCCACCTGGCCACGCCAGGATCGGGTGGGCTGCCACCCAGTCGTCCGCACTCCCGTCATCCCCGTCATCCAATGATGGGTCCGGAACCTCGCCCACAATACTGCGGATCCGGGGGCGAGAGCCCAGGAGCAAGACCGCAGCCATCAGTGCCAGAGAGACGGCAAGAGTGCCCGGGCGAGTGTCGAGGAAGCCGAGGTTGTCTGTCAGCATTTCGACGGCAGCGAGGACCGCCGCCATGAGAATGCCCGTTCCGAATTGACCCGCGTGGAAGTGTAGCGCCAGGACCGTGACGAGCGGCAGCCACAGGGCGCAGGAAATCGAGAAGCGTGCCATGTCTGCCGGGCCGTGGATCAAGCCCAAGGAATCACCCAGCAGGCCCGGGGATATTCCGAAGAAGGCCAGGAGCCAGATCGTCGCCAGGCCGCCCGTCAGCCAGGCCACGAGCAGGGAAAGAGACTCTCCCATGGCCCGGCCACGAACGGTCAAAGGGAGCGTGGCGTGAGGGACCCACGTCTTGATGTCGACCTGCGAGCCCAGCGCCATGAGCAGACCCACGACGGCCGCCCCCAGCACGACCCCCATCTCGAACTTGCCCGGGAAATACGAGACCCCAAGGCCTTCCTCCGTCCGGGGCCAAAACAGGCGCACGTCGTAGAGGATCACGCATAATAAGTGAATCCAGAGTGCCGGGATCATCGCCACAATCCCTGCCCCCCGGCGCCAGAAGACAAGATACCGGAGCATCGTGTACGAGTGCCGGAAGATCATCCTCATCCCCGGTACTCCCCATCCGCCAGCAGCCTCTTCATGAGGGCCAGCTGCATGCCATCGTCCATTCCAAGTCGGCGAGCCACGACGACGGCCTCTTTGAGGATACGTCTGGCATCCCTCAAGGCCCTCGCCCGGGTTGCGGGAGTCACATCGTCGGCCACGAAGGTTCCGCTGCCCTGACGGCATTCGATCAGTCCGGTCCGTTCCATCTCCGCGTAGGCGCGGCGGACGGTGATGACAGAGACCAGAAGCTGCCCGGCCAGGTCACGGACGGATGGAAGTCTCTGTCCTCTCTCGACCCAACCCACCCGGATCAGGTCGGTCAGCTGATCCGTGATCTGCCGGTAGAAGGGCAGCCCCGAGGCCGCTTGCATGTTGATGGGCAAGGGTTTCACTGTGCTTATGAGTATATACAGCGGTTCTTTGGCACTCAAGGCTACCGAGGGAGGGCTGGCGGAGGCACTACAACACGGCGCGTCCCCACAGTTCCTTGGGTTACCGGCCACCGGCACCCGAGGCATTGGAACCATGGCCGCCTGGCTCCGGGGCTACGCTCCTACACCAGACCGCCGTGGTCATGAGCACGAGATAGATCGTGGTACGATGCCGGGGGTCTGGTCTCGACCGGGACACCATCCCAACTCTGTGGCCTCCGATTGAGTCTTGTGGAGAGGAAGGTCTCATCAAGAACAGGTCACGATCATGAAGTTATCAACTGCCCCTGGCTTGCCGATTGTGTCGGGTCGCTACAGGACACGTGTTCCGCTATCCTGGAACGCGAACATAAAGCGGCCTTGTCATGAGGGAGGCGAGCAGGAGTCCAAGGGCGAGCTGGAACGATCGAGACATCATGACGGAGCAATTAGTGAAGGCCGGAGTTTTCGGACGGTTTGGAGGGGGGGACATCCTCGACCTGCCCGCAAGGCGCAAGGTTGTCCTGATAGGATTGCTCCTCATCGCCGCTGGGGTGGCCCTGGGAACCTACGTGAGCCGTTTCTGGGGACCGATTGTCACCACGGAGGATCTGGTTGGGATCATCCTGGTCGCAAGCCTCCTCGCCGTTCCAGGGCTGGGTATTCTCGCCTTTGCCGCCTTCGCGATCCTCACGGACTGGATATTCGGGGATATCGGCGTGGAGGTCTCGCCGGAGGATCTGCGCATCGGCGAAGAGCTGACCGTTACCGTGACGTTCGAACCGAAATTCTGGGGTCGCATCGGGGGCGTGTTCGCCACCATCAGGGCGGAGGAAGAGGACTCGGATAGGGTGAGCCATTACACTCCGAAGGGGAGGAGGGTGCGCTTCGAGAAACGGCTTCCGCTCTCCAGGGCGACGGAGGTGGCTCCGGGGGAGAGTCTGCGATGGAGCCGTTCCTTCGAGATCCCTCGAGGGTCTCCGATAACGATCCAAACAGCACGAACCTCCATTGTCTGGTCCGTGGTGGTCCGCGTCAGTCTCTCATGGTGGCCCGACTGGAAGCGTAGGAGGACCATCGTGGTTCACCCGCACCGGAGCTCGTAGGAGGCCGGGTCACTTCTTGGACTGCTGCTTCTTCTGAATCTTGGCCCAGGTGTCGCGGAGGCTGACGGTGCGGTTGAAGATGGTCTTGGCGTCGGTCGTGTTCGGATCGACACAGAAGTAACCCTGACGCTCGAACTGGATCCTGTCGAAGGGCTGAAGAGCCCTTGCAGCCGGTTCCACTTTGCAGGCCGGCAGGATCTCCAGCGAGTTCGGGTTGAGGAAGTCCTTGAAGTCGACATCTTTCTGGCCGTCGGGATTCTCCACCGTGAAGAGCTTGTCGTAGAGACGTACCTCGGCGTCGAAGGCGTGCTCGGCCGAGACCCAGTGCAGGGTCGATTTGACCTTCCTTCCGTCCGGGGAGTCGCCGCCTCGCGTGGCCGGATCGTAGGTGCAGACGACTTCGATGACCTCGCCGCTATCGTCCTTCACCACCTCCTTGCAGGTGATGAAGTAGGCGTACCGCAAGCGCACCTCCCGGCCCGGCGACAGGCGGTAGAATTTCCTGGGCGGATCCTCCATGAAGTCATCCCGCTCGATATAGAGCACCTTGGAGAAAGGGACCTTCCGCGTGCCGGCGTCGGGGTCCTCCGGATTGTTCACCGCCTCAAGCTCCTCCGTCTTTCCTTCCGGGTAGTTCTCGATGACTACCCTGAGGGGGCGAAGAACCCCCATGAACCGAGGGGATGTCTTGTTCAGGTCGTCCCGGACACAGTGCTCCAGTAGCTCGAGGGCGATGATGCTGTTGAACTTGGCCACGCCGATGCGCTTGCAGAAATTTCGAATCGAACGGGCGGAGAATCCTCTCCGGCGAAGACCGGTGAGCGTCGGCATTCTCGGGTCATCCCAGTCGTCGACATGTTTTCCCTGCACCAGCTCGAGAAGTCTTCGCTTGCTCAGAACGGTGTAGGAGATGTTCAGCCGGGCGAACTCGATCTGCTGGGGGTGGAAGATGTCGAGCGCATCGAGGAACCAATCGTAGAGAGGGCGGTGGACCTCGAACTCCAGTGAGCAGACCGAGTGGGTCACACCTTCGATGGAGTCTCCCAGACCATGGGCCCAGTCGTACAGCGGATAGATGCACCACGAATCACCGGTGCGGTGATGACTCGCCTTCAGGATGCGGTACATGACCGGGTCCCGCATGAGGATGTTCGGGTTGGCCATGTCGATCTTCGCCCGGAGCACCCTGGCGCCGTCGTCGAACTCGCCCGCCTTCATCCGATCGAACAGATCGAGATTTTCCTCTGCGGAGCGGTCCCGATGGGGGCTATTCTTGCCGGGGGTGGTCAAGGTGCCCCTGTACTCGCGGATCTCGTCCATCGTCAAGTCATCGACGTAGGCCTTCCCCGCCCGTACGAGCTGGAGCGCGTAGGTGTACATCTGATCGAAGTAGTCCGAGGCGAACAAGGCCTTGTCCCCCCAGTCGAATCCCAGCCAGCGAACATCGTCGATGATGCCCTCGACGTACTTCGACTCCTCCTTGGTGGGGTTCGTATCGTCAAACCTGAGATTGCACCGGCCCCCGTAGTCCTCGGCGATCCCGAAGTTCAGGCAGACGGCCTTGGCGTGTCCGATGTGCAGGTATCCGTTGGGCTCGGGGGGAAACCGGGTACGCACCCGCCCCTCGAACCTGTTCGACTCGGCGTGTTCGTCGATAATCTCGCGGACGAAGTCTCGACTGGTGGCCGGACCCGAAGAATCCATTACCGTAGCCCTCTTATCGTGGGACATTCGAAGGTTTCATGGTGGATTCTAATTGTTTTCGAAGAGGATGTCTGCCCTTGTGCCGATCCACCCCGATGAAGTAATGTTTTCCCACAGGTCAGCCCGGGCCTGCGAAGGGGTGACTGTCCCTTTATCGATAGAGAGGCTCTTACTACCGTGCATCCGAAATCACTCCTCATGGCGGCCCTGTTGCTGGCCGCCGCTCCCCTGATGGTCGACTCGTCCCGCGTGGACGAAGACGAGGCTGCGCGGGAGGAGTACGCGCGCCTCGAGTTCTTCTGGCTCGACATCCCCGAAGAGGAGGCGGAGAGCAGGGCGACCCGCCGGGAGCGGTCGGATCGGGAGATCCGCAAGCACGGTGACCTCCCGAGGGGGGCCAGCCACATCGATATCAACGAACACGTAAAGAAATGCTCCTCGTGCCGCGACCTCCGGAGCCGGACGGCGGCGGAAGGTGGTCTCTGGGATCATCTATGGATGTACCGGAGGGCGGCGGAAGGGTTCCGAGAGCATCTGGAGAGACATCCCCAGGCGCCGACGGCCGACGCGGCCCGCTATCACCTCGGGGAGAGCCTCTGGCGCCTCGACGAGCCCGAGAAGGCGCTCGAGTTGTGGGAGCAGGCGGCGCAGGCCGAGGACAAGCAACTGGCCGCCCAGGCCCGTGTCCGACTCGCCGATCACCATATCGGCAGGAAGGAATTCGAGAAGGCCCTTCCACACTTCCAGGCAGGCGCGTCCGACTCTCTGGATGTCGATGAGAGATTGCGGTGCCGCCTCGAGACGGGGAAGTGTCTCGCCATCCTGGGCAAGGGGGCCGAGGCCAAGCGAGTCCTGACCGCTCTCGCGAAAGAGATCCCGGGAGACACTCCCGACAGGCAGCTGGAAAACCTACGCATCGACGCGACGGTGTATCTTGATTACCCGCCCCGGCGGGGAAAGAGGCTCGGGGCCACCGAGGCGATCCGCTGGTACGAGAAGGTCTATGCGGAGTATCGGAAAATGTCGGCGAGGATCAAGAAGGGGACTCCCGTCGATGAGCGGCGCGTTCTGCAGCTCCGAAAAAACGCGCTGGCCGATGGAATCCGGATCAATGTCGATGACTGGAACGGCTTGGGTCATCCGAAAGTCCTCTACACCCTCAAGAGGATGATCGCCGATACGAGAAACCCGTTCGGGGTCGAGGCGGCTCGGGAGCTGGTCGAGATTGGATCCAGGGATGCCCTCGATCCCGTCATCCGTGAGCTGGGGCTGCGACAGATCACGCGCCGGATAGCGATCCTCGAGGCCCTGGCTGAAAGGAAGATCGAGCTCGACCTGTCCATCGTCCTGCAAATCCTTCGCGATGAGAAGGACTACTCCGAGGTGCGATCGGCCGCGGCAAGGGTCATCGCCCGCTGGGATCCACGAGCGGCCATCACGCTCCTCTATGATGAGATCACCGAGGTGCCGCCCCCTCCCGAAGGAGGGGCCAAGCCGGGCCGGAACCCGCAGACCGAGGCCCGAAAGCTGAACGAGGGGATCCGGGACGCTCTGGCGCTGCTCGTGACCGACAAGGCCGTGAAGGTCTTCGGCGAGAAGGCCCGGGCCAAGGGCCGGGCTCGATGGGAGAGGGTCGTGCTCATCGAGGCCCTCGGACTCGTGGGAGTCCCCCGGGCCGTGGAAGAGCTGATCCCTCTCCTTGATGATCCGTCCGGCCTGATGGCCAGGAAGGCGGCGGAGGCCCTGGGAAGTACGGGGGACTCCCGCGCCACGGCCGCCCTGGCGAAGAGCCTGCAGGCGGCGCCGGAAGACCCGGCGTTCATTCTTGCTCTTCTTGGCGCGCTGGATCGCCTCGGTCCGTCCGAAGATACGGAGGAGTTCCTCATGCCCCATGCCCGGACCGGTGAGCATGACGCGCGCGTCCTGGGACACGCGATGCTCCGGCAGACGCAAGGGGCCGCCGGCCGATCCAGAATCCTCGCCGCGCTTCATGACAAGGACAAGCACATGAGGTGGCACGCGATCCGCGGCCTCGGTCAGGAGGCCCCATCCGCGGAGAGTGTATCCGCATTCATCTCGAGGCTGCCCAACGAGAAAGATCACAAGCTCATCTATCAGATGCTCAAGTATCTCAATCGGATGACGGGGGCGCGGCTCGGACCCGATCCCGCAGATTGGGCCAAGTGGTGGGAGAAGGCGAAAGACTCTTACGATCCATCCTCGGTGCGGCTCGTGTCCACCCGGAAGAGAGGTGGGGGTCAAAAGACAGTGACCCGCTACTTTAGCCTGGTGGTGACGAGCAAGAAGGTCATCTTTCTCCTCGACACTTCCGGCAGCATGGCCGCCAAGGTCACCATCTCCGAGGGACCGATGTCCACGGGTCGCATCCGGGACAAGAAGATCAACATCGCAAAGCGCGAGCTGATCAAGGTTCTGAAGACGTTCCGGAAGGACACCTCCTACAACGTTCTGATCTTTGCTGACGAAATCACTCCCCTATGGGGTCGGCTGCGCAAGGCGACCCGGGGCACCACGAAGAAGGCCATCCCGTTCATCGAGGGCCTCACTGCCCTGGGCGGAACGAACATCTTCGACACCCTCGTCCAGGCCCTGAGGGACAAGAAGGTAGAGACGATCTACCTCCTCTCCGACGGCGATCCCTCCAGCGGAGCCATCACGGATCCGGATGAGATCCTTCGGCAGGTTCAGAAGTTGAATGCTAGCCGGAAGATCGAGATCAACACGATCGACCTCAGCGGCCAGTCGACCTTCCTGAATCGGCTCTCCCAGCAGAACGGCGGGCGCTACGTCTCGGTCCTCTACTGGCAGTAGTCGGGGCAGCGGCGTTCCTATCAGGGATCAAACGCCTTGTCGACGACGGCCGCGCCGACGGTGTCGCCGAAGACGTTCACGGCCGTTCGGAACCGGTCGAGAAGCCAATCGACAGAGAGGATCAGGCCGATGTACTCGATGGGCAGGCCGACCGCGTTCAGGACGATGATCATCGTGACCAGGCCAGCCTCCGGGATCCCGGCGGCGCCAATGGCCGCCAGCGTCGCCGTGACCGCGACAACCAGTTGATCCATCATGGAGAGGTCCCTCCCGATCGCTTGAGCGATGAATATCGCAGCGACCGCCTCGTAGAGCGCCGTTCCGTCCATATTGACCGTGGCGCCGAGGGGAAGGACGAGGTCCGTGGATCGTTTCGACACCCCGCCCTTCAGGGAGGCGCACTTCATCGTGACCGGCAAGGTCGCGGACGAACTGGCGGTGGAGAATGCCGTCAGCAGGGCCTCCGACATCTGGATCATGAAGCGGTAGGGGTTCTTCCGGGTGAGGATCCAGAAGATCAACGGCAGGACGCCGAAGGCGTGAATCGCCAGCCCGACGAGAACGGACAGGCTGTACCATCCTGTCTGGCGCAAAACCTCGCCGATCTTTCCTTCCGCCTGCGCCTCCCCGAACCGGGCCGCCACGAGACAGAAGATGCCCAGAGGGGCCACCTTCATCAGCAGAAGGATGAACGACATGAAGGCGTCGTTGATCTGTGTGATCATCTGCGTGAGGGCCTTGACCTTCTCTCCCATCGTGGTCAGCATGCCGGCAAAGACGAGGGAGAAGACAATAAGGGGCAGGAGATTGCCCATCGCGGCAGAGGATATGAGGTTGTCCGTGAAGAGCATCAGAGCCAAGTTCTTGAGGATGGTCCCGACGCCGAGCGACTCCTCCGTCTCTGAAGTCGGCTCGCTTTCGGGAGCGACCTTCTCCAGCGTCTCCTTATCGACTGTCCCGATCTCGGGCGACTCATCCGTCTCTGAGGTCGGCTCGCTCTCGGGAGCGTACTTCTCCAGCGTCTCCTTATCGACCGTCCCGATGCCAGGCTGGATGATGTTGACGACGATGAGGCCGATCGCGACGGCCACCACTGTCGTGGTCAGGTAGTAGAGGACCGCATACCCACCGGGCCGACCCAGCTTGCGAATGTCCCCCAGGCCGATGATCCCGCTCATGACGCTCGACATCACGAGCGGCACGACCATCATCTTGAGCAGCCGAAGGAAGATCTCGCCGCCTATGTGGAGCTTCATGGCAAAATGAGGGAAGAGAAGAGCCACAGCCACGGCGAGGACGATCGCCGCGCCGATGTATAATGTCAGGTGACTCTTCTTTTTCTCAGCCATGGCGATCCTTGACCTCCCATGCTGCCGGGTTGAATCCGAAGGATATCCTCGGCCGGATGCCCCGTCTATCTCTTTACCTGGGATGTAGTGCCGAAATTCTGGGTGAAGTTGCCGACGTGCTGGCCCACGCCGACGCAGCGCCACATCTTCGAGATCATGTTCCGGTGGTGACGGATACTGCCCTTCCAGGCGATGTGGGCCGTCTTGGCCGCTGGAAAGCGGCCGGTACTGACGATGTTTTCGGAGACAGGTCCCTTGTATCCGACCAACCTGGCCCGCATCGATGGCGTCTTTCGCTCCGGAACCGGGGAATCGTGCCCGAAGTATCCGAGGCGGAACATCTCCTCGGAGTGGCCGCGCGCACACTCGGTGAGCAGGGGATCGATCTCGAGGGCCCCGCGGCCCAGCATCATCCGGTACCGGTTAAGGAAGATGCTCTGCTCCAGCTCTTCGGGTTTGGGAGCCTTGCCGGACTTCGGGTCGCCGAACGGCATCGCGTTGTTCGCCTCCATGACCCGGAGGTTCTTCATTCGCAGAAGGAGGGCCAGTTCCCATTCGCCCAGGCCTTCCTTCATCATCTCGTTGGCCTCATCGATCCTTCCTGCGCGGTAGGTGAGCAGACACCGGATCGCCTTTCCCAGGGTTGGCCCCACCTCCTCGGGGGGAGTCCCTAACTCGGACAGAAGGGATTCGATCTCCGCCTGGGCATCCTCACGGACCCGTAGCCTTTCCAGGATCTTGTCTGCCGTATCCGGCGTGAACGCGAGGAGGCCGTCGAGATCCGCCTGTACCTTTGCATCGTAGAGCTTCCAGATCTTGTTCAGCTCCTTAGTCCGTTCGCCTATGACGCTGGTCTTGATCATCTTCTCGCTCTCGATGGCAGCGAGGGCGGCCTCCTGAGCCCTGTGGGTTGCACGGAGCAGTCGCCCCCTCTCCTTCGATCCGCGCCGAGAGCGAAAGTTGGGAAGGAAGGCACGGACCTTCTTGTAGTTGGACATGAGCTTGGAGCGCGTATCCTGCAGCCGCATCTGGAAGTGCTCTGACAGGGGGGCTCCGATCCTGTCGGCCATGTAATTATCAACCACGCCCTGGAGATCGCCCCGGTCGGCCGCGTCGGGGCCGAGTCCGATCTCGGCGAGGACCATGTCGCGATCCGGATCGGTGGCATCTCTCAGACCTCGGACCAGCCACTCCTTCTTGGAGGCGATCCAATCCTTCAGCCGCCACAGTCCCGCCGAACTCCCGGCAGGGTCGTCCTGCTCAGCCAGCGCGATCAAGCCTCTCACGACGCGGGGAAGACCCACGAGGCTCTTGTGGGCAGCCCTTCCCTCCAATTTCTGGAAGACCCAGCGATCCTTCTTGCGGACATACCCGAGCCGATCCCTCGCCCCCTCGTGATCCGGGTCGATGGAGATCACGGCGCGTAACCGTGCCTGGGCCTCGACGGGGAGCCCCACCTTATCCAGCCATGTCGCCAGCTCGAAGTGGGAATCCGCGACCCTCTCCCCGATCTCCGCGTGCTTCTCACGATGCTCTTCAAGGAGTGTGTCCCGCGTCCGTAGCGATCGGACTTCGGTCCACGGAATCCGGCGCTCACCCGCGGGCGTCTCGATGAGGACCGATTCCCCGTCTTGCTCGAGGATGTGACCGATCACGTAGCAGTCGTCGTCCATGATGACGAGGTCCGCGGAGGCGGACGGAACAAGGAGGAGGGCAGCGAATACGAATGGAGCAATGAGTGTGGGTTTTCGCATGGGCATCCCCTTACAGAACGCCTGCGTCCGGGCGCAAAGGCCGTACCCGACAGCTACCAGCCCCGCAGCCGAGGCAGCGGGGCTGGACGAGTTTACATTGTAAAGGGACCGTGCAGGATGGAGACGACCATTTGCATGCAGATCGGGAGAGAGAGTGGCGCTACGAGCTCTGCTGGGAGGCCAGGATTTGCTCGATACGACTCCGGGTCTCCGGATCCGTGGCCCGCTTCAGCGCCCGCCTCAGGACAGGCTCCGAGAAGCGCCCGTACACCTCGATGGCCCGCGATGTCGCCTCTCTCACATCGAACGAGTTGTCATCAAGGTGTTCGACCAGGCTCAGGATCTTACGCTCCATTTCCGGCGTGATGATCTCGAGGCGTCCGACAAGGACCCGGACGATCTTGGCCGGCGCCGGAGCGATGGTGAGGGGCAGGATCTCATCCGTGGCGGGCCGCGGCACAAGATAGAAGCAACGTAGTCCCTCTTCGAACCACTGGTCCCGCCAGGTCTCGATCATCGCCTTGGCTTCCTTGGCGAAAAGGCCCTCGGAAATGAGTGCGCGCTCCAGCTCCCTCTCGACCTCGGCCTGCGTGCCGGAAGGAAGCGGAAGCTGCGTCGAGATGGGGGCGTTCAGATTGTTTCTGACGGCGAAGCCGATCTTTCCACCGCGATTCTCGAAGAGGATGACCTTGGATACGGCCTGACGAAACGAGGGGCGTACACGAATCTCGTTCCCGGAGAGCTCCGCTGAGATGGGGAGGTCGAATGTCCCGATCCCTCGATAGAAGAGAAATTTCTCCACCTGATTGCCGAACTCACTGCAGACACGAACCGGAGCTGCGTCCGTCTTGCGGGCGGGATAATAGTGGCTCTCTCCGCTTTCGATGGGGTAGCTCGGGTCTGCTCCGGGCAAGATGGTTAGCTTGCCCCAATCGATTCCGCCCTCGACGACGCGAGCGTGAGGGTACCACTCGGTCACCTCCCCCTTGGGAAATTCGACCTTCACGGAGACCGTTGTCTCCCGGTCGGCATAGAAATAGATCACCGGCGTTTCCATGCGAATCTCGGCCACTCTCTCCTTCTTGCGCTCGTTGAAGCTATCGATTTCCTCGGGAGAGAGATTCCGCAGGCCATTGATGACTCTCCCGTCGACGCCAACACGATAGACGAAGCCCGGCAGGTCGTCTTTCCCGGCGAAAGGCCGCCAGTCGAGGGCGACACCGTCGGCGCCCGAGACGGATGTAAAGGTCCCCCACTCGTGAACGACGAGACCTTCCTGTCTGCAGCCGTCGCCCCCACCGTTCGCCGTCGCCGTCCCGTGCAAGAACGGCGCGGCCAGTACTATTGCCGCCAGTGCTAACTTCCAGTGCCGGTTCGCCCACATATCGCTCTCCTTTCGGTTCGCCGGGTCGCGTGCGTATTCCCAGACCTCGTCCGGATTGACGTACGGCGTCGGTGACTGTTAGCAAGATTCTGCGTGGAGGCGGTTAGCCACAGGAGCGATGAGGTAGGCGATCATCCACATCTTGCCGATGGGGATGATCTGTAAGCGTTCGGATGGATGCCCCCGGGCTAGAAAGCGGGGTGTTCTATATAGGGCTTCTTCGCTCTCTGGCGCGGTGGTTTGCGGAGGTCTATCTCCTCGACGAGCACGGCCGGGGCCACGATGGACGCCATGGCGCCCGCCCTGGAGACATGGGAGACGGCCTGTGTCTCCCCGGCGGCGACGATGTCCCTCAAGGTCGCGTCGGACAGCTCCTGGATCATCAGGCCACGGGTCGGCTCCTCCCTGCCATCCTCCACGTAGACCCGGTAGGCGACGAGACGAGATTCCATGTTCCCCCCGCGGAATCCGCCTCCGAAGCCCCTGCCTCCACGTCGCCGGCGACCGCCGCCACCGAAGCCACGGGCGGCAGCGCCCGAGATGTTCTTGCGCACGATGATCCCGTACTCGAGGTCCATCTCTCTACACATCTCGATGAGTGATTCTCGCAGCTCCTTGTCCGACTTGGGGGCGCTGGACTTGATGACAACGTTGCCTGGGGCGCCAGTGGCCCGTCCGATCCCTCGACCGTGACCGTTGGAACCTTGGACTTTGTCCGTCGGGACCCTGCTCATGAGGAGTGTCTTGAGCTTGCCGCCCTCGACAAGGGAGACCTTTTGCGGAGCCAGCCCGTCATCATCCACGGGATAGGAACCCAGAAGCGGCTCGCCCTCCCACGCGGTCAGGCCGGGGTCGTCGAAGACATCGAACTCCTTGGGCAGGACCCTGGAGCCGACCCTTTGAGCGAGGGATGCCCCTCCGAAATCTCGAAACCCACCCGAGTTCTCGAAAAGCGGGATGCGAGGATTCGAGACGTTCTGGACGAAGAGCCGATCGAATAGCTCCGTCGCGGCGCCTCCCTCGAAAAGGACGGGCCCTGTGTAGTCCTCGGGGCTCGAAGCCTTTGCGCGCGCGGCGAGATCATTGGCGAACGAACGAATCTCCTCAGCGATCTTCTCCTCAGCGGGAAGGCCGCTGTCGATGGGGCGCCGGATGGTCAGGGTGTCGGCGAGCCGCATCCCGTCATCGGCCTGTGCCGTAGCTGCCACCGTGATCGACGCGACTCCCCGTCCCCAGCGATGTCGGGATCCTTCGTTGTTCACGAAGTACTGGTTCGTGACCCCGGCGCCCCAGGTAACGCTGGATGTCTGGATGAGAGGAAACTCCCGGAAGATGGCAGACAGTCTACGAACCGTATCCTCCCACGCCTTCGTGTCGGCCGAGAGCTTCAGCGTCTTGCCGATGTGCTCGTTCGGTTCGGCCACGGAGAAGTCCGCCGGGCGATCGGTAAGATTGGAAGTCTTCACGACGGCCTGCTTGTCTGCCAGGACCTCCAGCGCAGTCTTGTAGGCTCGGTCGGTGTCGAGCCAGATCGCGTGTCGGGTGGCCTCATAGTCGTCGTCCAGCGGGAGGGGTCGGCCTCTGCCGCCTCGACCGGCTGCCCCCATGAAGAAGGAGAACATGCCGCCTCCGGAGACGTAGTTCGTGTTGTCGAACTCGTAGTCGCCGACACGGAGGTCGGTATAGAGGGCCCGCCCGCGAGTCTGCCGAGACGACGTCAGCCCGCCGAAGGACGCGGCGGCGGCGGCGCTCTCTGTATCTCGCACGATGTACTCGAGATAGTAGGGCCCCTCGAGGTTCTCCATCTTCAGACGCGCCATACTCCGGATCATCTCATCGTTCATTGCCTTGTAGATTGGTTCTTCATCCAGCGTCTGGGCCGAGGCGACCGACCCTGTACCCACGAGGACCAAGGCCAGGCCGGAGCAGGCGAATCGCCCGAGAGATCTCGCCGTCCGTCTCCAGCCCCTGGCACGATCACGATTGTTTTCTAGCACGGATCTCGCTCCTAAAGGGTTTTGTCTGCATTTCGCTTCCCGATCTCTACTCCTCCGCAACCGGATCGTGGCCTGGCGGCGGGAGGATCGGAGGCCTGTCCTGACCCTTCACACTCTTCTCGATCTCGATCTCCGTCACCAGGATGCTCGGGGAGATGGCCGAGACCGGCACCCAGCCCGACTCGGCGCCACAGCGACCATTGAAGATGCCCGAGTCGTCGCCCGTGGCGATGATCTTGTTGAACGACGTTAAGGGCGTGCCGACGATGTCCACGCCTCGGACCAGCTCGTCGGGTCGTCCATCCGCGTAGACGCGCCGGACGAGAAGGGGGTTTACCTGGAAGGCTTGAGGTCTGCCTCGTCCCGTGTTCGTCTGGCCTCCCGAGATGTCATCGAATATCAGACCGTATTCCTTTCCCTGAGACTTGACCTGCTCGATCAGCATCTCACGGAGCTCCTCGAAAGGGACGGCCTTGTCGGATATGACGGTGAGGTTACCCTGACGCGACACCGCCTTCCGGCCCGCCTCTCTCCGGCCGTGGCCGTTGGACTTGGTGAAGCCTGCAACCGGAGATCGCGACATCAGGAAGTTCTTGAGTACACCCTTTTCAACGACGATCACCCTCTCGGCACGGACGCCCTCTTCATCGAAGGGATAGTGGCCGTTGAGGTCTGTGCCTCCAAATTCCCGCATCGTGGGATCGTCGACAACCGAGATGAAATCCGGAAGGACCAGCTCGCCGACCATCTTCGTAAAGGTCTGCCCGAAAGATTCGGACTTTTGCCGGTGACCTTCGATGCGGTGGCCGAAGATCTCATGGAAGAAGACGCCGCTCGCTCGGTTCATCAGGATCGCCGGGCCGGTGTACGGCTCGGCAAGGGGGGCCTCCCTCAGGGCTGCCAACTCCTCGACGAGCAGGTCGATCGCTGCCATCACGTCGTCATCGGAGGGTAGCTTGTCCCAGCTCCGGGCATCGAATGAGCGGAAGCGCCGAAGCCTCATCCCATCGTCCGCCATCGATGAGCAGGCAAGACTCAGTCGGATGTGCGTGTCTCCGAACTGGATCTTCGTCCCCTCGGTGCTGACCATGTATTGATTGGTCACGCCGGCCGACAGGCTGGCTCCGGAACTATACACGAAGGGATGCTCTCCGAATTTGGAGGAGTATTCCTTCAGCTTTGCCGCCCAGGCTTTCTTGTCTACCTCGATCGATGCCGGAGATTCGAGATGGACGATGGGAGACTCCTTGGAGAAGTCGTCCGACAGGTCCTCCTCTTCCACCTTCACTGCCCGGTCCGTCGTGACCCGGACAAGTCGCTCCTGCGCCGTCTTGAACGCCCGATCCGTCGCTAGCCAGACGGTCGCGCGAATCGAGAGAGGGTCGTCGTCGATGGAGAGTCTGCTAGCTCCTCTGCCCCGCCCGAAGAATCCTCTGCGCCCGCGTATCTGGTGCGTGTTGTCAAGTTCGTGCGAACCGACCCTGAGGTCGATATCAAGGACTCTCGTGTGGCCGCTCGATTCCCCCTGGATCGTTCCCAGGGTGGCCGAGATGGAGTGTCTGATCTGCTCGCTGACGCCATACATGATGTAGTAGAGAGGGGCCTCTTCCGCGTCGCCGAGCTTCTCGAAGGAGCGGTTCATCTCCACCTGCAGCGCCTTCAGAAGGGCGCTCTCCTCCTCTGCACCTGCGGACAAGGTGGGCAACAAGAGCCCGGCGATGAAAAGGATCGTCCAGTGTCTTGGTTTCATCGAAACCCTCCTGGCGGTTGGGTGAGAATATTGCAAAGGCGAATTCGGTACGCTAACCGGCTCCTCGATAGTCATCAAGCAGAAACATCGCTCGTTTGGAAAGCGGCCCTCCGGGCAAGTCCTGAGGCGCATGATTTCAGCCAATTCGCCGTATGTATCCCCGTATGTACCCATCATGTAATAAGAGTTTCATGACGCGCACCAAACTCACCGAGCTATCCGTTTGGGAAGTGCAGGTTGGGCCTGATCGTGACGACGAGGGAGAGATACAGACCTGGCAGATCCGCCTCGAGGAGGACGACGACGCGCCGGGCCTCGCGCCGATGATTAGCGCAAGACTTTTTCCGTAGATCGAAACTGAAGTGTGGTTTCGCCGCGGCGCGGCGACAGGAATGCTAGGAGGCCGCGAGCTCTCTCGGGCTCGATCTGGTGTCGTGGAGGCCTTCCTCCTTCGCGCCCGAGCCCGCGCGATGCATGAAGCCGAGGAGGTCAAACCAGAACTGGCGCGTGGTCGTCTCGGTGTAGGGTAGGCCGTGTTCCTTGATGAACGGTCGGATGATCCGGCTCGAAGCCCGCAGGCGGTTTCGAGGCAGGTTCGGAAAGAGGTGGTGCTCGATCTGATAGTTGAGCCCGCCGTACCAGATGTCCGTGAGGAACCCTCCTCGAACGTTTTGCGCAGTGATCACCTGATGCTCGAAGTAGGTGAGTTTCGTATCCTCGCTCAGGACGGGCATTCCCTTGTGGTTCGGAGCGAACGCCGACACCATGAAGATGCTGAACACCATCTGGTGGACCAGGATGAAGATCACCGCCGTCATCACGGGAAGGCACGTGAAGAGCAGAGTCAGGTAAATCACGTTATGCAGGACAATGAGCATCAATTCGGTCCAGGGCCTCTTCCCTCCCCTCGCGAGGAAGAAGCGGAACTGGTCCTTCCTCATGTTCACCGGATAGAGCATTGCCAGCGGAAGGAAGTAGAACGCCTGGTAGCGGATCAGCCAGCGCGCGAAACCGGTCTTCTGGCGGGCCTGCTCACCCGAGAAGGCGAACATCGAATAGGTGACGGCCGGGTCCTTGCCTGTCTGGTTCGGCCAGGTGTGATGAGCGTTGTGGGTCTGCATCCACCACGAGAAGCCGATACCGACGAACGGGATGCCGAACAACCCCACCCGGTCGTTCCTCGGCGGCGTGCTGCAGATCTGCCGATGGCCCGCGTCGTGACCGATGAACGTGATCTGCCCGAAGACGAAAGCGAGATAGACGGCGTTGAGAATCTGTAGGAGGAGATTATCGAACAGAACTACACAGACGACACTCGGGATCATGAGGGCAAAGGTGAACGGGATCTTCCAGGCAAAGTACCGGGGTTGCTTCTCGAGGAGTTTCGCCTCCTTGACGAGCTTTTTCAGCTTGGCGTAAGTTTCGGTCTGGGCAGGTCGGCGTTCGTAAGGCGTGCGCACGTAGGGCTTGCGCCGTGAGCCCCTTTTGAGGGGTATCGCTGGAGGAACGGAGGTTGCGCTAGGTTGGGTCATCTCCGAGATTCACTCCCTGGATGCCTGCGGCGCCGGACGGCGAGGTAGGCGGGCACCTGGCCAAAAAAATAACCCTCACCATACCGGACCGCTATTGCAGCGGCCGGCCACGAGGGTAGGGTGAGAAACTACAGTATGACCGGCTTCGAATCAACAAAAACCTGTGAACAAATTCGACCGAGGATTCGGCCTACCGACAGGAGAATCCGTGACTCCAGCCTGGCTGAGTGAGATCAGATCGCCTGGCTGGTCGCCCCCCCTGGGGACATGGATCTCAGGAGCGGGCTGCTCCCGTCCGGGAGCTTCTGGAGGACCGCCGTCTTCTTGCCCACGATATCATCCCTGACCTCTTCGACCTGGTCTCTCGGGAATCGGGTGCCCTCTGGCGTCTCGATCCGTTTCAGGTCGCCGGCGTCGATGATCTCCTCCAGCTCTCCATGTTCGAGGTGTAGTTCACTGATGACTTCTTCGATGGTCATGTAGTGATGCGCCATCTCATCGCTCCCTCGTCTCCGTCTCCCGAGTTTCGAGCATTTCGGGCAGAGTCCCGCCCGACCAACGCATTGGGGCCGGAATGATAGGGGGCCTGGGCGTCAATGTCTACGGGCTTATCGATTTAGCTACAAGGAGGCCATCGACCAGCGATTGACAGGTTTGCGAGCAGCTTGTAATGCTTGGGACCGCACTGCTGAAGTGGAAGCGAGCTAGACCATGAAGGATCAGCCCAAGATCACCCCTGCGGAGGACGATCGGAAGTACGATTGGGGGGAGATCTCCCAGCTGTATGCGAAGTACCGCCCCGGATTCCCTGTCAGGTTCTTCGAACGCCTTCGAGCCTTCGGGATCGGTCTGCCCGAGCAGAGGGTCCTCGATCTGGCCACCGGCCCAGGCACTCTTGCGCGCACCTTCGCCGGGCAGGGGGCCAAGGTTACCGCCATCGACATCTCACCGCAGCAGATCGACGTGGCCAGAACGCTGGCCGAAAGCGCCGGTGTGGAGATCGACTACCGAGACGGTCCGACCGAGGCGGTGCCCTGTCCGGATGGCTCTTTCGATGCGATCACGATCAGTCATGCCTGGAACTTCGTCGACCACGAGGGAACCGTCTCCGAAGTAAAGCGCCTCCTCGCTCCGGGCGGGCTCTTTCTGTCCGCCAGCTACCGAGCTGTGCCAAGGATCGATCGGATAGTAACGAACACGGAGGAGCTACTCGTTCGACACAACCCGAAGTGGGAGCGCGCCGGCTGGGATGGGGAAATCACCATCCTTCCGGAGTGGTCTCTCGATCGGCTCGTGCTCAGCGGGTTCTTCAGGATCGATGAGCCGATGCCCTTCACCCGGGAGAGCTGGATGGGGTACGCCCACACCTGGACCGGAGTGTGGGGACAGATGTCTCCGAAGGAGGTCGACCGGTTTCACACCGATCTCGCCAGGCTTCTGGACGACGGAGCGTACGATAGCTTCTCGGTTCTCTTCCGGAGCTGGGCCCTGATTTTCCAGCTCGGCTAGCTTGGCGCGCACACAACCCTCCGAGCGAGGGGTTGTTCCGGCCGCTATTTCCGTTCGAAGATGATCGCCTGGATTTCGGTCTCGCCGATGTTCTCGACCCGGTGAGTCCAGGGCCCATGGTTCATCGTATGGCCGTCCGGGATCTCGAGCTCCATCGGATCGCCCCCTTCGACATGGATTCGAACCTTGCCCCCCTTGACGAAGTAAACTGTCTCGGAGGGATGCGAATGCTCGATATCACTGGTGCCGGGCGGGACGGTCATTTTCAGGACGCGCACACCGCCTTCATCCAGCAAGGATTTGTAATTGTTGGGGGAAGATTGGACCGGATCAATGTAAGCCACGGGACCCCTCCCTGCAGATGGACTGTGATGATGGAAGTGAGACTTTACTACCGGGAGAGTAATCTAGACGTTGTGCGAGCGCAAGACAACGGGATAGACGCCGTGTCTAGCGACGCCCCGGGAAGAGGACGTCCAGCCTGCCCCGGAGCATGCCAAGGCCGCCCGTCCCCACCGCAACCTTGATGATGAGGCCTGGCAGGAACGGGATCACCGTCAGAGGCAGGGCCTGCATGACAGAGATGTTTCGCGAGAAGGCGAACCAGACCGCCCCGCCGGTGAAGATCAACGCCGCCCCGACGACAAGGGCCAGGGTCGTACGAAGGCCGCCGACCCCATGCTCCCCCCGGCAGATGCTACCGGCCGTCCAGGCGGCGATGGGGAAGGCGAGGAGATAGCCTCCGGTAGGGCCGTAAATGTGGGCCAAACCGCTACCTCCGCCTTCGAAGAACGGCGCCCCGAGAAGCCCGCAGAGGACGTATAGCATCTGGCTGAGGGCGCCCGGGCCGCGACCCAACGCGACGCCGGCCGAGAGAACGAAGAATGTCTGGAGCGTGATGGGTACAGGGGTGAAGGGGAGAGGGATTCGCACGAATGCCCCGAGGGCGGTGAGTAGAGTGAAGCTGGCAACCCCGATCGCCAGCCGCGCCTCGACGCGAGTCACGATCGGTCTTCCAAGGACCCCCTCGCTCAGTGCCAGCGCTTGCATCGTCAGATTCATTCTCCTTCAGGGTGCACAGGATAACTACTGGATGCCCCGGAGTCCACTTCGACCCACTCACGCGGCGTGGAACGATGGGCCTCTGCCCGGCCACATTTCGTGAAGCATAGGCGCCCGGGACACCGCCTAGATATCGGACCGGTGGTGCCTATCTCGCTGGGCCATATGAAAAAGGGACCTGGCTCCGAGCAGATCTGTCGCGATTCCGTCTCCCGAGGCATTCGAACCCTGATCCAAGCGGCGCGGGATGGGGACCGCCGCGCGATGGATGATCTCCTCATCCTTCTTCGCCCTCACCTGGAACCTCTGGCCAGAACCTACTCGAATTCTAAGCGGCCCATCCAGAGCGCCTCCGATCTTCTTCAGGAGAGCTGTCTCCGCGCCTGGCAGACCCTGGGTCGCTTCGAGATGGCGAAGAACGACGACGAGACGTTTCTCCTGTTTCGGGCCTGGGCGGGCCAGATACTCCGCCGTCTCGGCCTCGATGCCCAACGGGCTCGCAATCGACAGAAACGAAAGCCACCCCGTCTGGGACGGTGGTTCTCATCGGGGCCCGGTGCCAACCTGTACGGGGCTCTCAGTAGCACACATTTTTGTTCGCCGCCATCCGCAACGCCTCGCGTCGAAACCCCGCGAGATGAGGCTGCTGAGACAGGCCCTGGGCCGTTTCGCCGCGACGGGCGGGGACACAGACTTTGACGATACTGGGCCAGTAACTTATTCTTGAGGTGGAGAGGAGAGTTTCCTGCCTGACGACGGAGAGCAGATGGAGAAGAGGAGCCACGAGCGGGTCCCTGTCGCCTTCCCCATCCGGATCCGCGTCGAAGACATCGACGACTTCGTGGAGAAGCACACCTTGAACCTCAGCGAGGGCGGGCTCTTCATCGAGATGAACTACCCTCCACCCGTGGGCTCGACGGTCGCCGTGGAGTTCTACCTCAAGCCCGTGGACAAGACGATCCACGCCGGTGGAGAGGTCGTTCGATCGATCTCCGAAGGAGAGGAGAACGGCGATCCCCGCGGGATCGGGATCCGCTTCACCAGCATGGGCAAGGACGGGAAGAGATTCGTCGAGCTGGTGATCAAGAAATTCAATCAGCGTCACCCTTCACAGCGACTCGAGGTTCCCAAGGATCTGCTCGAGGAGCTGGGGCGGGAGATCGAGAATCCCTCACCGGACTAGCCCCCGAGCTGGCCCCTCGCCGGGCACTCACCTGCAGATGGTACATTACCGCGAGATGCACGAGCTTCACGAGAAAGAGCGGCGCTTCTTCGATGCGGAGACGCTGGAACGTCTCGGCGTCTTGGTCAGAGGCCCCTGCTGTCTTTGCGCGCCGATGCTGGGGAAACAACTCACCGGTGACGGTGTGAGCGTTACCATACTGGATTGCGATGTGAGGTTCGCCCATCTTCCAGGATTCCGGAAGTTCGCCCTCTGTTCCGAGTGATCGATGCCAAGCATTTACGAATGTGTTGATTGTCAGTCGGATTGGGCGAAGGGGGAGCACAAGCCGGGTTGCCGGACCTGCGGTGGCGGCGCCATGGAGATCCGGTGCGCGTTCTGTCTCGGTCGTTGCGGAGAGATCTGGAAGAGGGCGATCCTGGACTCGAACGATTATCACGAAGCCCACTGGGTCGGAAGTTGCCGCCTTCCCCCGGTGGATGTGAAGGGCTTCTGGAAGGACTGGCTGGGTTCCGAGGAGGAGGCGCCCGACCGGCCCGAGCTCAAGGGATCTCTTCCGATCGCTATCCTCTGGGCGCCGAAGATGGCCAGCTACCTGGAGGGGCGGTGGTCGGGGATGCAGCGGGAAGAGATCGCCGGCAGGCGCTACGCGGGGAACGAGCCGCGCTCAGAGTCGGAGATCTCTCTCGCTTGCGATCTGCTCGCCAAAGATTCGGAGGCGGACCAGCGACAGCTCGGAATTGACCAGGAGGATAATGATTGGAATCAAGCGGTGCAGGTCCATTCGCACGCCAAGGCCCAGGCCCTCACGCAGCTGTGCCGAGGCGTACCGGATGCGGAGCGCGAAGGCGTCCTGCAGGAGGCGCTCCAGGGTCTCGTGGAGGTCCTGCCCGTTGCGATTCCGTTGGAGAAGGTGGTCAACATCATAGATGGAGGACCCCGAAACCCTCCAGACGACACTAACCTGATCCGTGTGGCGGACTATCAGATCTCGCGGCGTCTGGCCATGTTCTATGCCCTCCTGGTCGGCCTCGGGATCGTCGGGATCAATGCCTATCGGGACGTCGATTTCTCGATCCGCCCGGCTCTCTTCGGGTGGTTCGCCCTGGCGGTCGTTGTCGTCGTCTTCCTCCACGAGGGCCTTCACGGCGCGGCGGGAAGGCTCTTCGGCTACCGCCCGATATTCGGTCTCAAGATCCCGCTGGTCTACACCACATTTCAAGAGAAGGTCACCCGGAACCACCTGATCCTCATCGCTCTGGCGCCGTTGCTGATCCTCGACCTCGTGTTCGTCCTCTCCTATTCTCTAGGCGTCCTCAAGCTCTTCTCGATCCTCGCCTTCTCGATCAATACCATCGGGGCGACGGGTGACCTCTGGATCGTCTCCAAGATCATCCGTCACAGACGTGGTACGCTCATCCAGGACACGATGACGGGCGTCGAGATCTGGGAGCGCCCGGGCGCCTGAGGGCTCATGATCGGCCTCCTCTCCTGACCGACTCCTCATCAGGAGGGTGACTGTCCCCTTTTCTGTCGATAGAATCTCGGGGACGGGGGCAGCAAGCGGCCATGGAGGAAGAAGATGACGCGCAGAGCCCTGGTCCTGACGCTCGCCATTCTCATCAGCGGATGCAACAGCAGCAGCAGCAGCGGAGGCGGCAAGCAAGGGGCTCTGAGTCCCCCGGCCTCGGTGAGCGCGACGGCAGGAGTGGATGACGTCACGATCACGTTCTCCCCCGTCCCTGGCGCCGACTCCTACAACATTTACTGGGCCATCAATCCCGCCGTGACGAAGGCGACGGGTATGCAGATCGCCAGCGCCGTCTCGCCGGAGATCCATTCGAATCGGCCGCCGGGTACTTCCCACTATTATGTCGTCACGTCGGTCCGCAACTCGGTCGAGGGTGCGGAGTCGATCGAGGTCTTCGCCACTCCGACGGGAGTACCGGCGCCTGCCGGGCTCTCAGCCACGGGGGGCGATCAGCAGGTGACGCTGGACTGGCAGCTCGAACCGACGGCGACCTCCTATGTGATCTACTGGTCCACCTCCCCGGGCGTGACGCGCGTCAACGGTACACCCATCCCCGTCGCCGCCCCACCTTACGATCACCTCGGTCTCACGAACGGTGTCCTCTACTACTACGTCGTCACCTCCGTCCAGGGGATCCAGGAAGGCCTCGAGTCGAACGAGGTCTTCGCCCTCGCCGCCCCTCCGCTGATGGGCATCCTGGACACGACCTTCAATGGGTTCGGCTGGGTGACGCACGACAACGCGGCGGGCGGAGGGGGCGCGGATCACGGCTGGGCGGTGACGACGGACAGTGTCGGGAGGATTCTCGTCTCGGGGAGCAGCATCAGCTCGACGGTCGATTTCGACATGATCGTCTGGCGGTACAACAGTGACGGGACTCTGGATACCACTTTTAACGGTCGCGGCTGGGTCAACCACCACGGCGCGGCCGGAGGAGGCGGCTGGGAGGACGGATGGGGGATCACGGTCGATTCGTCCGGGAGGATCCTCGTCGGAGGGGACAGCGAGAATCTCATCGACTACGACATGGTGATCTGGCGGCTCAACCAGGACGGTACGCTCGACACGACCTTCAACAGTCAGGGATGGGTGACACACCATAACGCGGCAGGCGGCGGGGGGGACGATTTCGGATATTCAATCCTCGAAGACGGTATCGGTCGGATCCTCGTGGCCGGATCGAGCCTCGGACCCAACGGGGACTACGACATGGTGGTCTGGCGATGGGATTCGACGGGCGTTATCGATCCAAGCTGGGGCTTCGGAGGGGTTGCGGTGCACGACAGCGCCGCAGGCGGAGGGTTCGACGACGAGGGATTCGATGTCATGCTGGACTCATCCAACCGAGTTCTCGTTAACGGTTACAGTTTCGGCCCCACGTCCGGGCCGGACATGGTGATATGGCGCTACGACGACACGGGCGCCCTCGACACCTCTTTCGGGACAGTCGGGTTCGTCTTCCATCATAGTGCTGCGGGCGGCTCCGGGGAGGACTACGGCGATGCTCTCGTCGAGGGCCCGGGGGGCCGTCTCATTCTCGCCGGCACCAGCCATGCATTTCCCGGCGACTGGGACATAGCGATTCTCGTCTACAATCCCGATGGCACGCTGGATCCTTCTTTTGGCAGCGGGGGGATCGTCACACACAACGGGGCTGCTGGTGGAGGCGTCACTGATGACATCGTGGGAGGGATCGCCCTCTTCTCGAACTCACAGATCATCGTCACCGGCAGGAGCGAAAATGTACTCGGCGACAACGACATGGTCACCTGGGCCTACGACATGAATGGCCAGCTGGATCCCACCTTCGGGGTCGGCGGGCTACTCGTGCACGACAGCGCCGCAGGCGGCAGCGGATGGGATCAGGGCTCTGACGTGATCGTCGACGGCTCGGGACGCATCCTCGTGGCGGGCTCTTCCGTGAGTACCACATCCCAGGACATGGCCCTCTGGCGAATCCGCTAGCGGTCCTCCGGCCTCGTTCCGGCGAGCTTCTCGAGTCGCTTGAGACGTTTCGGTTCCTCCCTGGCGAGGTGGGAATCTTTCGACAGGAGGTCATAGGCCTGCGAAAAGTTCCCCTTCGACTCCTCGGCCCGACCCAGGGCGAGTAGACACTCTCCGATCTCCTCGAAAACGAAGCCGTCGCTCCGCGCTCCCTTTGCCTCCATCTCGGCGAGCAGGTCCTGCTGGACGCGAAGGGCCTCATCGAATCGCTCGAGCGATCGCAGACCTCGTCCCACCATGTACTTCGCGATCAAGGTCCGTTTGCCCGGGTCTCTCTCTTCGTGCCAGGCGAGGGCCTTGCGCCAGAGGGCCAGGGCCTCCTCGTAGCGCCCGGAGTCGTGGTAAGTCCATCCGGTGTTGTTGTAGAGGGAGCCGAGCCACCGGAGCGCACGCGCATCTCTCGATTCCTCCGCGTAGGCGATCGCCCTCTCGTTCCAGAGGAGTGATTCGTCTCCCTGCTCGATGATCCCCATCATATGGGCAGCGTCGACGGCGTATCCGTGCTCTCCGCTCTCTCGTGCGAGGTCCCAGGCCTTCAGGAACAGGGGTCGAGCTCGATCCGACTTTTTCGAGGAGTTGAACGTACGCCCCTTCTCCAGGAGGGTGCGGATGCGGATCAGCGGCGATGCACCGCCTAGCTTTCCCTCGACTCCATCGAGGATACGCAAGGATTCGGCGAAGTTCCCCTCCAGGCCGTAGGTACGAGCGATCTGGGTGAGAATCTCCAGGCGGTCACCGAGCGGCCCGTCGTCTCCGATCTCATGGAGCGCCTTCTCGAAGCGAGCTCGTGACTCGGCGGGATCGTCGAAGTCCCAGAGGTCATCAATGCTTGATGGGATGCTCGACGGCCTCTCGTCTTTCTCTTGTGTTATGGAGCACCCCAAGATGCAGAAGATACCCAGCAGACATGAACAGGCGTATCGGAGAATCATCTAGATTCACCAGTGCTAGAGACCGGGTCAATCTCGTTCCAGGATCATCGCGCCGGCCATGGCGCCGGCGGCACAGATGCTAACGAGCCCCAGCTTGGCGTCGCGACGCTTCATCTCATTGGCGAGCGTGGTGACGATTCGCCCGCCGGTCGCCGCCCAGGGATGCCCTATGGCAATCGAGCTGCCCGAGACGTTCACCCGGCTCCAGTCGACCGCCTCTGTCGGCTCCCCCTTCCAGCCCTTCTCCCACGCCATCGCGTTGGCCAGGACCTGAGCACCGAACGCCTCGTGGATCTCGATCAGATCCATATCCGCCAGCCGGAGTCCCGCCCGGGCCAGGACTCTCGGGACGACGATGCCAGGCGCCATCAGCAACCCGTCGGCAATGTCGATCGCCCCGTACTCCGTTGTCCGGATGTAGGCCAGGGGCTCGCGCCCCTCTGCTCGGGCTCGATCTTCGCTCATCAACAGGACTGCCGAGGCGCCGTCGGTGACCGGCGAGGCGGTCCCCGCCGTGATCGTGCCTTCCGGATCGAAAGCAGGTTTGAGGGTGGCCAGCTTCTCCAGCGAGGTGTCGGGGCGCGGGCCCGAGTCCTGGGTGACTCCCGCGACCGGGACGATTTCGTGCGCCACACGATCGCGGGCATCCACCGCGTTGCGATGACTGGCCAGGGCGATCTCGTCCTGGCGCTCCCTGGAGACATCCCAAGCTTTTCGCGTGATCTCGGCGTGCTCACCCATCGAGAGTCCGGTCGACGGTTCTCGAAACGAATCGGGATCGGCCCCGCTCAGGGATTCGACGCCGCCGGCAAGGCCCACCTCGATCCGGCCGGCCGTGATCGCTTCCTCGATCGTCGTGACGGTGCGAAGCCCCGTGATGCAGTAAGAGGATACGGTCTGGGCTTCGATCTCGGGTGGGAGCTTGTTCGCGAAGACGATCTCTCGCGCTAGATTCGGTCGGCCCCGCTCGCCGAAGGTCACTCCGAAGGCGAGCGCCTGGATCATCTCGGGATCGACGTGGTGCCTGTCGATCAGACCCCGCACCGCGGCCCCGGCCATCTCGAGCGGCCTCAGGTCCTTGAAGGCCTTTCCTGATTTCACGAAGGGCGTGCGAGCGCCGGCAACGATCGCGGCTCTAGGCCCTCGAGATCGATTCTTGTCCGGCATTCCCGAGGCTCCTAGGAAACCGTCTTGTCGCTGGCGAGCAGTCCATCCAGCTTGACGGAGAGGTCCTCCTTCTGCACCGCCCCGATCACGCTATCGACCACTTTCCCGTCCTGGAAAAACAGGAGCGCTGGAATCGACCGGATCTGGTATTTCTCGGCCAGAGCGGAGTTTTCATCTACGTTGACGCGGGCGACTGTCGCCTTACCCGCGTAGTCCGCCGCGAGCTCTTCGAGGACAGGCTCTATCATGTGACAGGGCCCACACCAGTCTGCCCAGAAATCCACGAGGACGGGAGTGCGCGATTCGAGGACCTCGCTTTCGAACGTATCGGAGTTCACGACTATCGACTGTTCCTTGGACGGCATATCGGGTTGCTCCTTTCTTGGTCCAGTCTTATCCAACTTCACGACCTTACTGGGAGCAAAAGGCGATCCAACTCCCTGAAAGGGGTCCTGGCGTCCCTGGCCTGCCAGATGAGCGCGAGATTGCGTTGGGTCCCGCCATTTTCCGGGGTCGGGGAAAGGCTAGACCTGGACCTCAGTCGCGCCAGCGAATGTGGTTGGGCATCCGGACGGTGAAGAGGAGTTTGATCCGTTTGTTCTCGGCCTTGTCGAGGTCCATCGTCCAGGTGACACGACCCTGGTCATCCACCTCGAACCCGCTGGTGGAATTGGGGCGGTCGATCTCGATCTCGACATGCTTGATCTCGGAGACCGGCACCCGCAGGACGAGCCGGATCCGACGGCGGTGATCCGTCTGGTTGCTCAGATGGACGCGAGTCGTACAGCTGTGCACCCTCTGCTTGCGCAGCCCTTCCTTCCTGTGCTGTCGTGTGACCTCACCACGCACGTTGATCCCATCCTCCGAGCCCCAGGAGAGGGCGAAGGCCTCCTGGGGGGCGACGTAACCGATGCGTGAGCGGCCGGTGAAACCCCCTCCACGGATCAGCGTCACCGGTCCGGCAAGGAGGGGCAGGGCCGATGGGTTGGTCTGCATCGAACGGAGGAAGACGAACGGGGCTTGATCCGGGACGCAGGCATACTCCGGATCCGTGTCCGCCTCCCAGGCCTCGAACTCGATCCGATGGGGTCGACCGTCGGAGGGGACGTCGACGCGGCGCGACGCGGTGTAACTACGCACCTCGCCGCCGTCATCCAGCCCCGGAGGGGTGTCGATCGACGCTGCCGCGGTCGCGCTTCGCGTGTCGGCGATCTCCACATCCCGGCTGACTACATCGATCGTCTTCTTCTCCTCCTCGGTCTTCGTCCGTTTCTCGAGCACTTCATCTCTCAGGACCGGAGGCGTCGCCCCCAGGGTAGGCCGGGCCGTCGAAAAGGTCAGCTCGACCCCTTCCCAGTCCTCCCCGGTCCTCTGCCAGACACACCCGGTAGACTGCCACCTGACAACAGGCTTGTCTCCTTCGCCCAGCTCCGCCGTGTACTGGGGCCGCCAGAGGGCGCAGGGCACCTGGTAGTCCCAGATCAAGGTGTATTCGCCGTCCTCGGGCACCGCAATCTTCGTCACGATGGAGGCCCGGTACTCCGTCGCCGGTTGAAGCACACCCAGTCGCTCCTCCTCCAGCCTCCTGATCTCGAGCGCCCTGTTGTCCTGCGCCCATCCGGAATCGAGCAGTTCCGTCTCTACCGATTCGCGTCGCGACCATAGCTGATCCAGATCGCTCTTCCATCTCGACTCGAAGCGGCCGACTCCGAGCAGGTCCCCGACGTTTGACTTGAGGACATCGTTCGCATGGCCGACCATCTCTCGCTCGCGGAAGATCGCCCAGGCGCGGTCGTTCTCGGCTCTGAACTCCTCCACCTTGGCCTCGATCGCCGCGGTGATCTCCTTTTCCTTTTCCGGCCTCTCCGCGCGAACGACATAACTACGACGTACCTGCTGGTCCCGGAAGCTCCCCGCCGATTTTTCGGCGAACCGGATCCGAACGGAGCGGTCGACGATGAGTGGGGTGACGTCTCGGACCAGGAGGGTATGTTCTCCGGATTTCAGGATCACCTTGCCCCGTCGCGTGATCTGAGCACGGTCCTCCAGCACGAGGACGGCGTCCAGCGGAGCGGCGACCTCCATGCCCATCAGTTCGGTCTGGCTCCCGACCGCGTCAGTCACGGCGATTACCCCCCTCGAGGACGGTCTTGGTCGGAATCGTGATCCGGTATTCCAGGGTGCAGGTCTTCGCCTCTTGCGGGCCGAGGTCCAGGGCGAACCGATACCCTCCCTGCAGCATCGGACCCCGGCCCCCCTGGTCATACTTCTCGGCCCTCGGCTCGGTGCGGAGGACCTTGATCGTGATCTCCTCGTCGTCGGAGGTGGGCACCCGCTCGAAGACCTCCACTCGAGTGGGTCGAGCGAGCTTCGAACGCACCTCGATCTCGATCTTGTGGGTCAGATCGGTGGAACCTCCCATCAGCCCGCTCGTCGTTTCGTCGTAGAATGTGTTACGCGCCACGGCGATGGAGGGCTCCACTCCCAAGCTGATCTCGATCGGCTCGCCGGGCGCCGTGGTCACGAGGGGCGCGTTGACGATGAACTCTCCTCCGCGGTAGATGCGCGCGGGTCCGGCGAGGAGGGGCACCCCCAGAGGATTCTCGAAGGTGATCATCTCGTAGACGTTGGACTCGATGCCGGGCCAGCAGCGATAGGTGCGGCGGATCGGGGACTCTTTCCACATCAGGGCGACGCCGTGCACGGAGCCATCGGCGGGAACCGTGACGGGGTGCTCCGCGTCGTACCGGACGGCGAAATGGCCGGCCAGTTTCGCCACGGGGACCGTGTGCCTGGGCAGCTTCAGATTGCCGACGTCCAGTCCTGGACCGCTGGCCGCCGCCACGAGCCCTCGAAGAACTCTTCGGTCCGCCCCCAGGGTTTCGGCGATCTGATCCTGCGCTCCTGCCGCGCGCAATTCCCCTCGAGCCGTTCTGTCGTCCGGCCCCGCCATCCTGAGGGAGTGATAGGCCAACGCATCCTCCCCTGCAGTAATTCCCTCCGTGATCGCCTCCCCTGGAGGGGGTGGCTCCGCTGCGGCCGCGGGCCTCGGCGCCGCCGCTCCTGCAGTCGACAGGGCCATCGCCATCACCATCGGGGGGCCGGCCTTCGCTCCCCCAAGGCCCCCGGCCGTTCCCACCGGCGACGGCGGCTGCTCATCGAGAGCGAGGTCATCCAGCGCTAGAGCGACCTCCTCTTCTGCCCCGAAGACTTCCTCGGCCAGGTCCTCCCCACCTGAGGCCCCGGAACTCCTGGAGCGCAGCGTCGTGATCTCGGAGCGGGCCTCGGCGCGCCGCTTCCTTCTCCGGGTGGGCGATTCGGCCTGGACGGGCGGCATCTCCGGGAGCTGAGCCGCCGGAGGGACCTCCGGTGGCGCCCCGGTTCGAACACCCGCGTCATAGCCGTCGAACAGCTCCTTCGTGGTGCCTGGAAGATCGCGCCACCCCGTCGGCCTGGGCGGCTGAGCCTTCCCTATGCGCCAGGAATCCACCTCGGGGAGCGCCGTCGATCTTCGCAGGTCCGCCGTGGAGAGCTGGAGCTTCACCCCTTCCCAGTCGTCTCCGGTGAGCTGCGCGATGAGGGCCGAGACGCCCAGCTCCGCGCGTTCACCATCCTCGTCCACGCGAAGCTCGTACTGCGGAAACCAGCAGGCGTCGGGCAGCAAGTAGGAGAGCTCCAGCTCCGTGTCCGCCGCTTCCCCCTCGATGAGGAGCCGCACTCTCTTGTGATGGACAAGCAGCTTCTCGGCGGCGGGGCGGCCTTCTTGCTCGAGCCGATGCTCAGCTCTGGCGATACTGTCGGTCAGATCTCGCATCTGCTTCTCGAGAGGTCTGAGACGATTCCTGGAGGCGATCACCTCATCGCGCACGAACGCCGCCATCTTCAGCCACGGTCCCACATCCCGTTCCTCGTCGAAGGCGATGCTCTCCGGGAGGTCCCTCTCCCGCTGGAGGGTCGGTGTAATGGTTGCGACGTACGCGATGCGGTCACGCTCCCTCTCCCTCGACACGACGAGGGCCAGATGCTCTCGCCGCAGCTCTCGAAGGGACTCCTCTGCCTCGGTACGGACGGGGCCCTTGCGCTCGGACAGGTCCAGCTCGACGTGGAGGTCCGCGATCCGCGCACTCCTCCCGTTCAGGAGGCGGACCTGCAAGGAGTTGTCGTCGAGCTTGAGCGGCAGTCCCCCCAGGATGAGGGACGTCGCCCCGAGCGTCGATGCCGTCTCGATCTTCGCCTTGCGGGTTACCAGGGCCCTCGACCGGTACAGTGCGACGTGCGTGATCGAAGATGAGATGATGGGTGCGTCCATCGCGATGGGCTCCGCTGGCGCTAGGGGCTCCGTTGGGTTCGGTACCGTGGAACGAGATTATCTAAGGGAGTATCGGCTTTGATGCAAGAGAAATCCGAGTGCGAGCCATCGTATAATCACTCGGATGTTTCGTGACGCGCGAATCGGAGCGATGCTCGTGAAAGACGCACGGATCCTTCAAGCCCTGTCGAGGGCGAGTGAGGTCGGGCTCGTGCTGTTCCTCGCCGTGCTTCTGTCGGGCTGCAGGAGTGGGGGCGATCGCGTGAACCTGATCGTTCGGGCGGGGAGCCAGAACCCTGGCGCCGCACCCGGTCCGGTCGGACATACCGATGTGGCTGTCCTGCAGATTCTCCTTCTGGCGGGTGAGGCCTCGATCGATGTCACCGGTCTCCGGCTGCACGCTTCCGGCACAGGGGACGACGCCCTCGGAATCGGTCAGGTCCGCCTCTTCCGGGATCAAAGCGGGAACGGGATCCTCGACGCTGGAGATACCCTGCTCGTGGCCGCCGGCGGATTCTCATCGGATGACGGCACCGTGCTGCTGTCCGGCTTCCGGGAAGCGATCTCGAGAACGGCACCCGTCTACTGGCTGATCGTCTACGACCTCGCTCCGGGTGTCTCGGCCGGCGAGACGTTCTGCCCGAGTGTCATCGACAGATTCGATGTTCAGGCGGAGCGGAGCGGCCGGCCCACGGATGACATTTACGTCTCTCCGGGGATCGTTGGCTGCATGGAGGCCTCTCCCGGTGAGTTGACGCTGTCTCCGGGACCGGATAACTCACCGCCCAGGACGCTCGGACCCTGCGTGGCTTCCGAGGTGATCCTGCAGATCGACCTGGCTGCCTCGCCGATCGAGGGGGTCCGTGTGGACTCGATCGCGTTTACCGCCTCGGGATCGGGGGACGATGCGGCGAGCATCGACGGGGTCACGCTGGCCGTCGACGCCAACGACAACGGGATTTTCGACGGATTCGACATCCCCATCGCGTCCACATCGGGATACCCCGCGGACGACGGAACCATCATCTTTCCTTCCCTGAACCGGCTCCTGCCGGCTGGTTCGGCGGAGCGCTGGATTCTCGTTTACGATCTCATCTGGCCCTTCAGCATGGGCGATTCGTTCGCCGCGAGCGTCGGCGGTCCTTCCGACGTGGTGGCGATCGGGGACTCGAGCGGAAACTCTCTCGCTGTCCTGGGGACCCCTGTGGACGGGGGACTGGTTTCGATGGATCAGATTCGCATCCTGTCCGCCCGGTTCGAGGACACCAACGCCAGCGGGATCGCCGACCAGGGAGATCGAATCCTCGTGACGATGAGCCATGATGTGATGCTGCAAAACCCCCGGTTTGCCGATGACATCTTCAGCGTTCTGCCGGGGACCCTGGGGAGGGCGAGAATCGGAACCGGGCCGTCTCTCCGGGAGCTGGAGATCGTCCTCGAATCCGCGCACGACATTGCACCCCACGGCACCGCCGGGATCGACCCGGGTTCTTCGGGAATGAATGTGTGGCTCGGGCAGACGGAGCTGCTCGACTGCCAGGGCCTGCCCGTTCTGCCGGCGACCTCGGAAATTGATCTCACTGGAGATCTGCGCCCTCGTGTGGTCCTGGCAGGCATCTCGGACGTGAACGGAAACTGCGTCGTCGATGCGGGAGACACCCTGGACGTCACGTTTACCACGACGGTGACGGTGATGACGGCCGATCCCGACCAGGCGTTCGTTCTGCCCGTCTCCGGCGATGCCTTCGGTACGGCTCCTCGGTTTATCGGGGGAGGGGCGCCTACCAATGTGATGAAAGTGTCTATCGTCCTGGGCGCGGGATCGGTGCTGACTTCGACCGGCGCCTTCGACCCGGTGTCTCTCTCTGCCGGCTCACCGAGCGGGTTGGATGTCACGGCGATCGCCGGCGTTGTGGTGGACGCGCAGTATGCCGGCATCAGCGCCCTCCCGAACGCGACGGCGGCGATCGATGTCACGGATGCGCCCCTCTGGGAGTCGGTGGGTGATGACTGGATGGACGCCGACTTCGGCTGGAGCGTCGCCTGGGCGGGAGATGTCGACGGGAACACCTATCCGGACATCATCGTAGGAGCCCCGCGTTTTACCGGAGTATCCATAGATCACGGAAAGGCCTACCTCTATCTCGGCGGTCCTGGCGGCCTCTCGACGACGCCGGCGTGGACCTCCGTGGGGGACGGCCAGGCCGGCGCGCGCTACGGATTCTCCGTCGCCTCGGTCGGGGATGTCAACAACGACACCTACTCCGACATCATCGTGGGAGCGCCGGGGTTCGACGGTGGCGGTCCCGGGACCGGCAAGGTCTACGTGTACCTCGGAGGGCCGGGCGGACTGGCCACGGTCCCCGTCTGGACGTCTCTGGGCGAGGACCAGGCGGGAGCTGCATTCGGCCACTCCGTCGCCTTGGCAGGAAACGTCAACGGAGATGTTTATGCGGATCTGGTGATCGGCGCGCGGCAATACGACACCCCCAACGCGGAGGCGGGCAAGGCTTACCTCTACCTTGGGGAGTCTGGCGGTGTCGGGACGACCCCCCTCTGGACATCGATCGGAGACGATCAGACGTTTGCCTTCTTCGGGGGGTCGGTGGCTTCCGCCGGAGACGTGGACAACAACGGGCTCGACGATCTTATCGTCGGGGCCCCCGGCTTCGATGGGGTCCAGGAGAATCAGGGGAAGGCCTATCTGTTCCTCAGCATCGGCGGCGCCCCTTCGCCATTTGCCGATTGGACCTCTTCCGGGGATGGCCAGGCCGACGCCAGATTCGGCACCGCCGTGGCGTCAGCCGGCGACGTGAGCGACGACACACGGGATGATGTGATCGTGGGCGCCCCCGGGTTCAATAACGAGGCGGGAAAGGCATACGTCTTCCACGGCCAGTCCGGCGGGCTGACAACGACCTGGCCGTGGTCCTCGAGCGGCGCAGACGTGGCCAATGCGGGGTTCGGTCGATCCGTAGCCTCGGCAGGAGACGTCGACGGCGACATGATCCCCGACGTGATCGTCGGGGCGTTCGGCCAGGACACACGAAAGACCGGCGCGGGTCGGATCTACATCTACCTCGGCGCGACGGGGGGACTCTCCGCCAGCTCGTACTGGAGCACGTCCGGCGACGACAAGGTTTCGGCCCAGTTCGGGCTCTCCGTCGCCACGGCCGGGGACACTGACGGCGACCTCAGGTCCGAGATCCTCGTCGGAGCCCCCGGATTCGACACATCGAACGGCCGCGTTGGTAAGGCCTACGTCTTCTGCGTCCCCTGAGGCCTATCCTCCGAAAGGATTCTCGTCGGCGCTGGGGCCGTAGACGGACGGGACAGGTAGGTTTTGTAGCCTGAGGTAGACGCAGAGCTGGCCACGGTGATGGTACCAGTGGTTGAGGAGGATCGCTCGGGCCATGCCGATTTTGGGCATGGACATCACCTCCTGGCCCCCCTTGGTGATCTTCAAGTCCGACATCGCCGCCTTGTCATCCATGTCGTTCAGGATCTGCCTGGCCTTGCTCAGGCTGCCATCGAGGGCGGAGAGGATCTCCTCCGTGGTCTTCGGCTGGTCGTAGTTGCCGAGATCGGGCATCTCCATCTCGTCCTTCGTGAGATGCTCCGCCACACCGCCGGGAGTCGTTGCCACATGGAGGGCAAGCTGGCCAAAGGTCATGGACTTCTCGTGGGGCTTCCAGTCGAGCTTGTCCTCGGGCACTCGCTCCAGGACTCTCTTCGTCGTGACGGCTTCTTGATCCAGCTCGGCGAGAATGGAATCGACAATACGCATCGCTTCAGTCTCCATAAAAGGGGACAGTCACCTTTTCCATTTGAAATGGGTGACCTCCCCGTAGCTACCGAATAGATCACATTCCGCTTTTAGAGCTTTTCCAGACGCTTCTGGCACTCGGAGTGCGAAGGCACCTTCTCGCCGACGACGTAGAGGAAGTGGTAGGCACCCGTGATGCCCAGGAACTTGAAATCTTTCCGAAGCATCTTGATCCTGTCTTCGAACCCGGATTTGGACCGGAGATACTTCTTGAAGGAGCCGTGATCTGCATCTAGCTCGATGATCTGTCGGGCGTTCCCCACCACCGCCTCGAGCTTCCTTCGGTTCCGGATCACGCGCATGTCCTTCACCAATTTGTCGATGTCCCGTGTCGTCATCGACGCAACCTTCTTGGCGTTGAAGTTCCGGAAGGCCTTCTGGGTCCCGGGCCATTTCACCTCCACAACCTTCCAGGACATCCCACTCTGGAATACGGACTTGCTCATCACCTCCAGGTAATCACCGAGGTCTTTCGGCCGGATCTTCTCGGGGGCTTGCTGCTCGGGCATAGGTTTCTCCCTTTCAGGCTCTCGGTGGCAGGGGAAGACATGGAGTTTATCCGAATCGGCAGCCAGGGGCAAAAGGTGCATCTCACCTATATCGTTGACGGCCCGGACCTGCGGGACCTAAAATGGCGCGGCTCCGAATATTCCAGGACGATTCCCCCATCCCTCGAAGGAGAAGAAGGATGAACGGTCTGCCTGTCGGTTCGCGGTCGGTCGCCTCTCTCGGCGCTTTCCTCACGCTGATTTTCGCCATCTCGATCCTGGGGACAGTCCCCGTGGCGGCCCAGGACAGGAAGAAGCGGACGAGTATCGAGGAGTTGCACGAAGTCCTCGAGGGCCTGGAGAGGGGATTGCACGCCCTCGAGATCCTGGGAAAGCGGGAAGAGATGGAGATCCTCCACCGCATCGCCAACGGGGTTCGCCGGGAACTGGCCCAGGAACGGGAGGGGCGTCGCAGGCACGGCCAGAGGACAGAACGGGAACGGGTCGAGAGGGAGCGCGGAGGCCGGGAGAGGGAAGTGGCCCGAAGGCACATCCAGATCATGAAGGAGGCCATGCCTGCCCTTCTCGAGAAGGGACGAAAGGACACCGCAAAGCTCCTGGAGCATGCGATACACGCTCGCGAGCTGGCCCTGGAGGGCCGCCGGGATGATGAGGCGCACCGGATCAGAGAGACCGCCCCGAACAGGGGACAGCAGGTGGAGATCTTGAGGTACGCGGCGGGCCTCTGGCGGGAATTCGGACATCCGGACAAGGCGGGAAATATCGAGGAGCTGGCCAAGTGGATGTGGGAAAGCAGGGAGAGGCCGGCAGGCGAGCGGCGCGAGAGAGACAGGGCGCGGGGGGAGAGGGACGGACCGCGTCGCCGCGGGGAGGATCGGGAACGTGTCGTCCACCAGATCGAGGTGATGCAGGTCGCGCGGGCCGCGCTCCTCGAGTCGAGTAAGGAAGACGCCGCCCACGTCATGAAGCGAGCGATACAGGTACGAAAAGTAAACCTCGAGGGGCACCGAGGAGAAGAGGCGGAGATCGTGCGAAAGAGGGCCCCCCATCTCGAGCAGGAGGTGGAGATCCTCGGCTTCGCATCGAGGCTGCTCAGGGAGCGCGGCAAGAAGGAGAAGGCCAAGATGGTGGGGCAGCTTGCCGAGGGGATGTGGGCCCATGATCGGAAGAGGAGGGACCGTGAGGGTGGAGAGCGTGATCGGGGCCGGAAGTCCCGCGGTCATCGCCTGGAGCGCCTGCAGAAGAGTCTCCACGAGCTACAAAGGGCCATCGACGAGCTGAAGGAAGAGTTCCAGAGTCTGCGACACTCCAGCTACTGACAGGACTCCGCGCCCTATCAGATCTAATTCCCTGCAACATGGCGGGCATGTGCGCCGTCAGAGAAGGTAGGCGGCCCTTGTGGGGGAGGGCCTGATAACGTCGGGCGTTCAGCCCACTTACACTTCTCACATTTCGCTGCTCCGAGGAGGCGCTCCTATGATCTGGCGCTTAGGGTTCTTATCCAGTTTCCTTGTGGCGGGGCTGCTGATTGCGTCCTGCGACCACCCCCACAGGCACCATCGGCGGCACCACGAGCCGCAGTGCCTGACCCTCGATCCGAACCGTGGCCCCAACACGGGCGGAACATCGGTCTTCGTCGAGACGAAAGGTTTCTCCGATGACTTTCTCGTGGATATCCCGCAGGTCTTCTTCGGAGATACGCCGGCGACATCGGTGACGGCGATCGATTCCAGCACCGTGGAAGCGGTCTCTCCGCCGGATGCCAACCCCCAGCCGGGGGAGCATGTCGTCGATGTCACCGTCGAGGCGCAAAACGGCCAGAGGTGCGTTTTCAACGATGGCTTCACGTACGAAGGTGCACCGCGGCCGGACTGCCTCAGCATCAATCCCCGAGGCGGGCCCTGCGCAGGTGGGACGGCCGTCCATATCGAGACGGCGGGGTTCTCTGACGATTTCACCGTAGACCTGCCGCGAGTCTTCTTCGGGACGACGGAGGCCCTTTCGGTGGCGGCGATCAACTCCTCCTCTCTGGAGGCGGTCTCGCCGGGCACCACGATCCTGGGCCGGTCCGTCGTCGACGTCTTCGTCGAAGCGCAGAACGGCCAGGAGTGCCACTTCAACGACGGGTTCGTCTACGAGTGCCCGCAAGGCCCGGACTGCATCAGCATCGATCCTCGAGGCGGGTCCTGCGCGGGTGGGACCGTCGTGACGATCGAGACGGCAGGGTTCTCGGACGATTTCACCGTGGACCTGCCGCGAGTCTTCTTCGGGACGACGGAGGCTCTTTCGGTGTCGGCGATCAGCTCCGCCGCGCTGGAGGCGGTCTCGCCGGGCACGACAGCCCTGGGGAGAATCGTCGTCGACGTCTTCGTCGAAGCGCAGAACGGTCAGGAGTGTCACTTCAACGACGGGTTCGTCTACGAGTGCCCGCAAGGCTCGGACTGTATTCATCTTGATCCGAACCGCGGGCCCCACACCGGCGGCACGCCGGTCAGGGTGGAGACCGGTGGGTTCTCGGATGACTTCACCGTCGATCTGCCCCGCGTCTTCTTCGGTGGGGTGGAAGCTACTTCGGTCACGGCAATCGATGCCAGCACCGTCGTGGCGGAAACCCCGCCGGACCCGAACCCGACGCCGGGCGGCGATCACGTGGTCGATGTCCTCGTCGATGCCCGGAACGGGGAGGAGTGTGTCTTCCCGGACGGCTTCGCCTACGAGGGCCCCGCGCCCCTCGCGTGCATGTCGGTCGACCCGAATCGGGGACCGTTGAGGGGCGGCAACACCGTCCACATAACGGCCCTGGGCAACTGCCCATTCGACGGAGATGTCGAGGTCAAGTTCGGCGGCGTCTCGGCGACGGATGTCATGATCATCAGCCCGACCGAGCTCTCCTGCACCGTTCCGGCAGGACTTCGGAAGGGCGCTGTCGATGTGACCTATGTCGTGAGGACTCCGGCAAGGGCCTGCGACTGCCGTCTCGAGGACGGCTACATCTACGAGATCTAGAGACTGATCCGGGTACGCGAACAAAGGGCGGGCATCTAGCCCGCCCTTTGTCTTGTACAACAACATTCTTCAACTTCGGCTTCTCGGCTTCGACTTCCTGTAGATCGGCTTCCCTTTCCGCTCTCCCTCCGCCCACAGGGTGAGGAGAACCGCGGTCGAGGCGATCGCCCGGTTGAGCTCCTTCCTCGAGATCACCATCCCGAGCGTGTCGGCCACGAAGCGGAGGTGGCGAATCACCCTTTCCGCCCTTCGACGGTCGAGGCCTCCATGCCAGTGCTCGACCTGATCCAGGATCATCCCCTCGTGACGGGCGAGGAACTCCCCCAGAGATCGGACCTTCTCGCTTTGCGCGGATCGGACACGGCCGATGTCGAGAAGATCGGCCACATAGTCATTCCAGAAATGGGCTATGTCCCTGTTCTCGCGGCGACGAAGCTGGCGTACGTGCCCGAGCGACAGGTTCGGACGGGTGAGGACACGAAATCGGGGGATCACGGGAAAGAAGTCGTATCGGGCGTTCGCCGTCCTCGTCTCCTCGACGACCCATCTCCTTCTCAGCTGGTTCCAGCTCGCGACGCAGAGAGCGGAGGGTTCGATGCTATCGAGGAGGAGGATCTTGCCGCGCTCTGCGCCGACCAAAGCCACCCAGTGATCCGGTCGATCGATGCGCAGAAGCACAGGCGTGCGCCGTCGCAGGTAAGGCAGGAGAGCCCGACGGGCCCCTTCCGGCTGGAGACGCCGGATCTTCCGAAAGTCGCAATCGTACTCGCGGGCGGACTTCCGGAGCCGGTGCTCATCGAAAGCCTTCCGCCTTCGCTCCTGGCTGAGCCTTGCTGTCTTGTCCTCGTCGGTGAACACCCCGAGCATCATCAAGGCGTGGCTCAACGCATAGGGGGCGCTCTGCCATGATTTGGGATGAGTATAGAATGCCATCTGCTGAGACCGGAATCAGACCAGCGCCTCCAGGCCCCGCCTCATTGCGGCCATCCCGTCCCGGATCGTCTCAACCTCGGTGGCGAAGCTGAGTCTCAGGTAGCCTTCCTGCATGAAGGCGGCGCCGGAGGCGGTGATGACCCCTCCCTCTTTGATCAGATACTCGGAGAGATCGGTGCTGCCTTCGATTCGCTCCCCCTTGGGCGTCTTCTTCCCGAACGTCGACCGGACATCCCAGAAGGAATAGAAGGTGGCCGGGGATGGCCATATCTTCACCCAGGGCATCCCCTCGGCCTCCTTGTGCAGAAGATCCCTTTTGTCCTGCAGCTCACCGGGGAGGCCAGGCTCGTACGAATGTCGAATGGCGGCGAGGGCGGCGCATTGGGCCGGTCGGGCGGGACCCGCCGTGTAGTGACTCTGGAGATTGACCATGGCGCGCGCCACATCCCCGGGGGCGACCGACCATCCGATGCGAATCCCTCCCGTGCGACGAAAGTTTTTCGACATCCCATCGATCTGGATCAACCAGCGGCGCGTATCGGGGTTGACGATCGGGCTCGGATAGGCGGCGCCGTCGAAGATGATGCGCCAGTAGAGACGGTCGAGAACGAAGAACACCTCGTGCTCCACACAGATGTGCAGGAGCTCTTCGATCTCCGGGAGGCTGTAGAGCTGAGCCGTCGGGTTGACCGGGTTGTTCAGGACGAAGATCTTGGCGTGCGGCCGCATCCGGAGGTTGCGCTTCAGGTCCGCCGGATCGCATTTGAGCCGGTTGGCGTCGCCTCGCGCCGGAATCACCATGACGGGAAAACCGTAGGCCGCCGTGGCCAGCGGCTGGTAGCTCACCCAGGGGGCCGCGTCGAGAAGGACCGCGTCGGCGGGATTGCAGATCGCGAGGAAGACGTTGAACAGGGCTTGCTTGGCCCCGGCGGTGATCACGACACTATCCGCAGGATACTCCTCCTCGATTCCCAACCACTTCAGGACCTCCGCACGCAGCTCGGGAAGGCCCGCAGGGTCAGAATACATCGTCTGACCCTCGTCGAAGGCCTGGCGCCCCGCTTCGCGGATGTAGGGGGCCAGTTCGCCCTTCGTCTCCCCGAGGCCGAAGTCGTAGACAGGCAGTCCGGATGCTCGCCTCTCATCGACCAGGGCTTTCAGTGAGAGCGTCAGGGATGTGTGAAACTTGCTCAGCTTGACAGAGATACGTTCCTGATTCTTCATCGACGAGTCCCCTGGAGGGTTACCATGGGCAGCTTACTTTAGTCGTCAGGATTTTCAAGCTCGGGAGGGGGCGTTACTGGTTCGGGCTGCTCGGTGGGTTCGGCTTCGTAGCGATCCGCGTCCGGCTGGAAGCGCCGATAGGAATGCCCGAACTCCAGGGCCCCCTCCAGGCGGCGCAACCGGCTTCCTTCCAGAGGCCCGTTCACGGCAACCCCGTCGAAGCCGAAGGCAGACCCGGTCTCCACGTCGACGAGGAGGTCCTGTTCCTCGTCGAGCCGGAACTCGAGGGTCTTTCCCTGAAGCCTTCGATCCCAGCACCGGAACGAGATTCCATCCTCTCGCAGATGGATCACCAGGGGCACGTCTCCCAGTTCGTCCTGGAGGGGACGCTCCGCGTCGATGGCCGACCAGGGGTAAGCGCGTGAGCGACTTCCCGCCGTCACCCCCACGACCCACTCCCACATCTCCCCATCCGCCCGGCGGGGTTCCTCCCCATCCCACCGACGCTCGCTGTACCCATCTAAGTGCGCGTACCCCTCCTCCGAGGCAGGGTCCGGCAGGAAGATGAGACTATCCGGATGAAGGATCAGCCACTGGCGGAGAGGCATGATCTCGGACGGAATCTCGGGCATCTTCTGGCCCTTCATCGGACCGGTGATCGCCACGCCTGTCGCCTGGTACCACCAGGATCTCGTCGCATCATCCTCGAAGATGGCGTTGTAGTACTGGACTCCGACGAGAGAGAACGATAGCCGCCTCCCTTCCACCTCAGGGCGAAACACGCGCCCCGTCCGGCACATGGATCAGTAAGTGGGAAGGATCGGCTGGCCGTCCAGGTTGTCCATCAGGACGTGATGATACGCTATCAGATCGAGAGGGTAGGCCTTCGCCTCGCCCGCCAGGGCCACGCCGACGACCAGGGCTTCGGGGGGAATCTCCTTTGTGGCGCCCCGGGCGAATCGCATGGACTTCGGCTGCAGGAACCAGACCGGGGCAGTCATCGCCTGGCTGAGGTAGAGGAGGCCGACGGAGATGATCACGACCAGGATCAGCGCCGCCTGTCCCTTCTTGGTAACGCTCGCGCGCCAGATGGCGACCACCGCCCAGAGAAAGAGGGGGGCTCCGAGGAGTCGCGAAGGCCAGATCCAGGGTCCGAGAGCGTAAGAGACGTCGATCGAATCCAGCTCCTGACTTCCGGGAAAGGGCATCAAGAGGTACGTCCTGAGCAGGGATGGCGCGAGAAAGGGTGCCATCGCCGCCATCAGCAACAGGATTCTTCGCCACATCGACCTACCTCCGAGAGAGCGCTGATCCTAACATAGCTTCCCGGTAGGTTCCAAGACGGCAGTAGGGGAGGTCGGACATGAAAAAACCGCACGCCGATCGGCGTGCGGTTAGCGGTTCGTTATTCTTGTCGCTCTTACTTCTGAGCGCGTTCGTACCGGTAGTAGATCTCCAGCGTAAGAACGTTGATTGCCGTCGAATAGACGCGTCCACCGGCGATCCCCCACTCACCGACGGCGTCCCAGGAGCCGTCCTCATCTCCGCCCTGCCGCTGGGTCGGCAGCAGGGCCGGCTTCATCGCCTTGTTCCACTCCCTCCAGCTGCGACCGCCGAGTTGGAACATCGCGTAAGTCCCGTAATACCAGTAGTACATATTGACGGGCTTCGTGGAGTCCTTCGGCCAGGACGGAAGGTACTTCATCAGCTCCCGCTCACCCTTCTTGATCACCTCATCGGATTTCTTCTGGCCGGTGAAGATCCGGCAGAGGACGGCGACCGCGGTCATACAGGGGACAGCCTCGAACTTCCCCTGCTGCATCGGGAGATAGGAGGACGAGCCGTCGGGCGCCCGGTAACCGGTCACTCCGCTCTGGGAGGTCGCCCGGTCGAACCAGGAGCGGGCCCCCATGAAGGCGGTCTTGGGGACGTTCAGCTCGGCCGTCTTGGCGGCCTTGAGGGCAAGGACCATCCAGCCGGTCACCGAGGTGTCGTTGTCGCCGGAACGTACTCCATATCGCCAGCCGAAATTGGGGTTTTGAGCTCTCAGGCAAAAATCGACGGCCCTCTGGGCGTGTTTCTTCAAGGTGAAGTCGCGAGAGACGGCGTATGCCTCGCAGATCGCCATCGTGCAGATGGCATGGTTGTAAATCCATTCCTCCTTGGGGCGTCCCGGCTCGTCCTCTACATAGCCGAAGGCACCATCCAGGGCTCCTCCTTGCTTCTGATTCTTCTTCAGCCAGTTGAGACCCTTCCGCACGGTCTGTCGGAACTTTCCATGCCGGTGTGTGTGCCCGGCGCCGAGGAAGGCGAGAAGGGCGAGACCCGTCACGCCGCCGTCCCAGTATGCGAAACCCGCATCGCCGCACTTGCTCTTCGAGCAGTTCTCATTGAAATCATCGGAATTCCATCTCCCGTCCTCATCCTGGTGACGCACGAGCCACTGGAGACCGGCTAGCACCGCCCTCTCCGTACCCGCCGAGCCTCCCTCGTGGGTGAAGCTGCCTCGTCCCCACCGTTGACCATAGGCCCCGGCGGCCCCACCGCCTACGCCGAAGGCGTCGACGACCGACTGCCCGTCGAGGTTCTTGTTGGACAGGTTGTTCAGATCCGTGCCCTTGGGGATGTCCTTCGTGATCTCGACCTCCTCCTCGAGCATGATGATCGGATGCTCCACTTGACGTTCAAACTCGATCTTGGGGGTCTTCGTGAAGGCACGCTTGAGAGTCGGATCGTAGTCCTGCTCCTTCTTCTCCCGGGCCGCGATCAGGATATCCTTGGGTCCATGGCTGTATTCGGCAAAGGTGATTTGCGTGAAGATGAGAATCAAGCCCGCGTGAATCACGCCGCTCATGATCCAGGGAGGTGCCTTGCGAACCCAGATCGGCATGGCGTCCTGTGCGAGGATGATTTCCTCGTCGGCTTGCCCCTGGTCTTCCTCGACTTCCCTTTCGTAGGCGCTCATCTTCCTGCTCCTCGTGTGAGCCAAGTTCCAAACCGCTCGGGATTTCCCCGCGACCTGCCCGGGGTCCACCCCCTCCGAACAATACCCATTCTAGGCAGGAATTGAGAAATTGTCAATCCTGGACTTTCGATTTTCGCAATTATGCCGCTGAGACCCCCTGGAGGCCCCTATTTGGCATCCTCCGTCTCCATCCCGTGGTAAACGATGTGAGCCTTTTCCTTGAGTTTCTGGACCCAGACTTTGCGCTGCTCGACGCGCTGCCTGTACTGGAGAATTCTGTGAATCCTCTCTCGAACTTCGAGGAACGGCATCAAGCGCGCCGATACGCGGCTCTCGAGAATCAGGATGTAGAGATAGCTTCGGTCCTCGATCACCTGGCTTACTTCACCCTCTTTCATCGCGTCGATGACCGAGGATCTCCTCGAAGTGAATGGAGCTTCGGTGCCCTCGAAGGTCCAGAGACCCCCATCGTCTCGATGTGGACCGTTCGAATGTGACCGCGCCAGCTCAGCGAAGTCTTCTCCCGAAGCGGCCTGCTGCCTGATCTTCTCGGCCCGTTCCTTCTCGCTGCCGGGAATTCGAATCTGGCGGACGCGGAGAGATCCCTTCGTAAAGAACTCCGATTCAATGTCCTTCAGGTCGCCGTTCCTCTCGAACTCATCCTGCATTCGCTTATACTGGTCGCGAATGTCCTGGGGTCGTATGAAGCGATCCCCTCCCATCATCCGACCTCGCACCCTTTCGCCGAGATACGAGATGCGCCTGTGCTCTCGCCACTCCTCTTCGGTTGTATCCCAGCCCTCGAGGAGCCTCCGGAAGTTCTCCTCGGACCCCGCTCTCTCGATCTGTTCGCGCCACTCCTGATCGATTCTGGCCTCATCGTCCTCGTCGAGGGTGATCTGAAGCTTCCTGGCCTCCTGCACGACCAGCTTCATCTCGATCAGGTAGACCAGGGTGTCCCGCCTGATTTGCACTGTTCTGTCTTGAAGGGCCTTGCCCTGGTAGGAGCGCGCTATCTGTACGTAACGCGGTTCTTTCCGCAGCATGACCAGGAGGTCGTGGTGCGTGATCACTTCGCCGTTGACCTCGGCGATCACGCCGGTCTTCTCCTGGGCCCATCCGGCGGGAGCGACGAGGAGGGTGAGACAGAGGATCGCAGTCAGGGTTACTCCTCCTCGTTCGTCGAGGGCCTCGGTGGTGTATCTCCGTTGCCCGCGGCCGCCTGTCCCGGCTTTCCGAATACGTCATCGGAGAGTTCCGGGTTGATCTCGTAGCCCGTGAGCACCACCTCCATCACGACCTCACCGGATGCCTTCAGCATTGACTGGCGCTTGAACGGAAGCAGGACGCCCCCGACCTCCTGGAAGTCCGAGAGGACGTCTTCTCGCTCCTCGGGACCCCGCTGTGGCGTGACGGCCATGTACGAGAGCCCTACGAGACGTTTCGTCTCCTTGTGGAGCCTGGCCTTGACGGTGGTACCCCGTTCATTCCGCAACAGGACCGTGGCGGTCTCACTCGACTCGTCCTCGATGAGCTGGACCGTCACGCCGAGCTCCCGATATCTCGCTAGGATTCCGATCGCGTCACGGAATATCCCCGCTGCCAGCTCCTTTTGAATCGCTCCGGGGAGCGGTCCGATCCGCTCCGCAGTCTGAAACCAACCCTCCCCGCCGACGAGGACGAAACTCATGTCGCCCCGGGGGGACTGCCGATCCATCCGGAGCTTGTCGGGGAACTGGATCGTGGTCTTGCCCGCCTGCTCCGCCAAGGGTCCGCCGGGAACCATCGCGCGATGGAAGCTTCCGGTAGCGATATACGACTTGATCTGCGAGAGGTTCTCCTTTCCCCCGTGCGCCGTGGCCGCCGCGGCCAGCAGGGCCAGACCCTGCTCCACCGCCTCCGCCGTTGCGGCCGGGATATCGGCCCCGTCCGACGGTGGTGGCGTCTCGATGTCGATCAGGGAGACCTCGCCGAGAGTGTCGAGGGGCTGGTCGAAGTCTTCCGATCTTCCGACGGCAAGCACGATGAACTGATCGGGATGGAGATACTTTCGAGCCACTCGCTGGATGTCGTCCCGCTTGACGGCTTCGATGCCCCTCTTGTACTGCTCCAGAAGGTCCGTCGGATAATCGTAAAACTCGTAGTCGATCCTGCGTCCGATGATCTCGCTGGTCGAGTCGAAGTTGAAGACGAACGAGTTGAGGATAGCGTCCTTGGCCACATCCACCTCATCTTGGCCGGCGCCTCCGTCCCGTATCTTGTTGACTTCGTGAATGATCGAGTTGATCGCCCCCAACGTCGTGCCAGATTTCGTCTGGCAGAAGAGATAGAACGCCCCGCGGCGATAGAAGGGTGCCTGGTAACTGGCGCCTACCGAATAGGCCAGGCCCTTCTTGGAACGAACCTCCTGGAAGAGGCGAGATGAGAAGCCCCTGCCCAGGATCCGGTTCATCACTACTACCGCGTAATAGTTCGGATCGTTCCTGAGAATCTCCCCCTGATGGCCGATCCGGATGTTCGTCTGGTTCACGTCGGTCTTCCGGATGTAGTTGACCTTGGGGGGGGATGCCGAGGTGATGTCCGGTGGCGCCGGAGGGGGAGGTAGGCTGGACTTCTCCCAACCGGCGAACGCCGCCTCCACCTTCGCGCGCACCTCATCGGCATCAATGTCGCCCCAGACCCCGAGAATCATCCGATTCGGGTGGAAGTAGGTCTTGTGGAACTCGAGGAGGTCATCCCGCTGGATCGCGTCGATGGTCGAATATTCGATCGTCCGGGCGTAAGGGCTATCGGCCCCGTAGATCAGCTTGTTGAACTCCCGGGACGTGATTCCCCCGGGAGAGTCGTTGCGTCGGGCGATTCCGGACTTCCTCTGAACCTTGGCCAGATCGATCTTCTCCTGCGGAAAGGCAGGGTTCATCAGGACGTCGGCGTAGATCTCGAGCACCTGGTCCAGGTTCTCCGTCAGGCAGAAGAGCGAAGCGGAACCGGAAGCGGAACCGATGGACGTGCTCACGGAGGCGGCAATCTCCTCCAGGGCCAGGTCAATCTCATCCCCGGATCGGGTCGCGGTGCCACCGGTTCGCATCACGGTCCCCGTGATCGACGCCAGCCCGACCTTTTCCGCAGGCTCGTAGACGGACCCGGTGCGTATCACGGCGCTCGCCTGGATCAGCGGCAGTTCGTGGTCCTCCAGAGTGAACAGGATCATGCCGTTGGAAAGGACCTCCCGACGGATATCCGGCAGGGTGAACTCGGAGAGGGGCGGCGACTCGATCCCCTCATAAATCTTCGCATGTCCCATTTCGGCGATCTCGGTGGCCGATCCGCCGGGCTTCGGCCTCCCGTCGCCGTCGCCCCCCGTCGAGCCCTCATTCTCGGTCGCGGTCGGGCTCGCACACCCCATGAGAAGGGCCAGGAGCGCCCCTCCGATTCCAAGATAAATCTTCTTCCAGACCTTCATCTCCACTCCTCCTTCATCACTCGATCTTTGATTTGCCTACTCGGAAGGTTGGTCCTCGCGAGTCGTTACCAGCTTGGCTGTGGTCCTGTTCTTTCGAACGAGATATTTCCGGGCGACCCTCTGGATGTCCTCGGGGGTTAGCTGGTCGATCTTCTCCACCTGCCGGAACAAGTTCTTCCAGTCCCCGGTGACATCCTCGAAGAAGGCAAGGTTGCGCGCCATTCCCATGTTCGAACGCAGCCCCCGGATGACGGATGCGCGAGAGCGGGTCTTGACCTTCTGCAACTCTTCCGCTGTGACCGGTTCGTTCTTCAGTCGTTCGATCTCCGCCAGGATCCCCTTCTCCACGTCATCCGCCGTGAATCCGGATGCGGGAACGCCGTAGGCACCGAAGAGATTCGGATATCGATTTCCGGGGCTGCCGGAGAAGGAGAAGACCTGGACGGCGATCTTCTGCTCCTTGACAAGGCTCTTGTAGAGCCTGGAGGTCCGGCCGGAAGAGAGAATTTCGGACATGACATCGAAGACGATGTCATCCGGATGCTTCGCGTCGGGTTTGTGGTAGCCCACCGCGTAGAGGGGCTGAGCCGGATCCTCGAGGATCACGGTGCGCTCCCCCCTTTGCGGCGGCTCGACGGTCTCAACGCGTCCCGGCGGCGGCCTCTTCGGGAGCCGACCGAAGTACTTCTCGACGATCGGTATGACTTCCTGGGGGTTCACGTCGCCCACGATCGCCACGATCATGTTGCTCGCCACGTAATACTTGCTGTAGAACTCCAGCCCTTCCTCTCGGGTTACCGTCTGGATGTCCGACATGTGTCCGACGACGGGCCAACCGTACGGATGGGCGCGGAATGCGGCCGCGATGAACTCCTCGCGGAACCGACCGAACGGGCTGGAGTCGGTCCGGAGCCTCCGCTCCTCCTGTACGACGTCGCGTTCCTTGTAGAATTCACGGAGTACCGGATTGAGGAAGCGCTCCGACTCGAGGGCCGCCCACAGCTCCACCCGGTTGGAGGGAAGGCTCACCACGTACATCGTGCGATCGGAGGAGGTGCTGGCGTTGAGTCCCGCCCCCCCGTTGACCTGGAGAACCTCGTCAAATTCACCGACGACGAATTCACTCGCCTCGTCTTGCAGTTTCTTGAATTCCGCCTGCAGGGCCTCGATCTTCTCCTCATCTTCCCCTCGGTCCTTGGCCTTGATCAGGGCCGCGTAGGCCTCGTCGACTTTCTGGATCGCCACCATCTCCTTTTCGTAGTCGGTGGTCCCGATCGTGTCGGTGCCCTTGAAGGCCATGTGCTCGAAGAGATGGGCGATGCCCGTGATCCCGGGACGCTCGTCCACGGAGCCGACCCGGACCACGGTCAGGAAGGAGGCGACGGGGGCGATGTGCCGTTCGAGGATGATCACGCGCAGGCCGTTGTCCAGGGTGTGCGTCACCACTTTCCCCTCCACTTCCTCGAAACCGTCCGCGAGTACGCCGCGTGGAGAAAGGGCCAGGAAGAGGAGAGAGATGGCCAGGGTCAGCCTGAGAAAGACTCTCATCGTTGCGTCCTTTCCGATGGAGATCGGTGAAATCGGTGAATGGGAAAACCCTTGTCGGTTACGGAAACTGGAGCGGGATCGTATCTCCCGAGTGTAGAGGAGTCAACGGTCCTGCTCGAACGCGAGGACGAGAGCGCGGACGGCCTCGGACGTCCCCAGGCCTGGCTCCGAGTACGGTATCAGAGATGTCCTTTCATCCAGGCGGGCGAGCCGGAACGGAAGGATCGCATCCAGCGAATCCAGTCCTGCCGGGTCCCGATGGCGGATCTCGAGGCCCTCATCCTGCCGGATCAGGCCGGTAACGCCCCGGGCCCCTGCGCCCAGCCGCAGGCGGGCCAGGACGAAGAGCCCCTCCACGGATTCCGGCGGCTCGCCGAATCGATCCCGAAGCTCCTCGCGGATCTCGACCAGATCGTCTCGCTCCGCGGCCGAAGCGAACTTGCGGTAGACCTGGAACCGGACACCCGCATGCGGGATGTATTCCTCGGGAATGAAGGCATCGAGATCGAGCAGGATGTCCACTTCCGGCGGCTCGATGACCGGCTGCTCTCTCCGGCGGGCGACTGCCTGGCCGAGTAACCGGCAATAGAGGTCGTATCCCACGCTCGCAATGTGGCCCGTCTGCTGTGGACCCAGTATGTTGCCCGCCCCCCGGATCTCCAGGTCCCGCATGGCTATCTGGAAGCCCGCGCCCAGCTCGCTGAACTCCTCGATGGCTCTCAGGCGCTTCTCCGCCGGTGGGAGGATCGGTCCCCTCTCGGGCAGCAACATGTAGGCGAAGGCGCGGTTGCGGTAGCGCCCCACTCGCCCCCTCAGCTGGTGAAGATCCGCCAGGCCGAAGCGATGCGCCATGTTAATGATCATCGTGTTTACATTGGGCAGATCGAGGCCCGATTCTATGATCGTCGTGGTGACCAGGACGTCGGTCTCTCCCGCGACGAACCGGACCATGCGCTTCTCGAGAAGCGATTCGTTCATCTGCCCGTGCACGACGTCGAAGGTTGCCTCGGGGATGAGTCGTCGGAGACGGGCCGCCATACGATCGATCGATTTGACCCGATTGTGAACGAAGAAGATCTGTCCTCCTCGAGCCTTCTCCAGGAGGATCGCCTCCCGGATCAGGTGTTCATCGAAGCGGGTGACCCGGGTCTGGATCGACAAGCGGTCACGGGGCGGCGTCGAGAGTGACGATATGTCGCGTATGCCGAGGAGAGCCATGTGGAGGGTGCGTGGGATCGGGGTGGCGGTGAGCGTGAGCACGTCGACGGTCCGCCGAAGCTGCTTGAGGATCTCCTTGTGCCGAACGCCGAAGCGCTGCTCTTCATCGATGATGACCATTCCCAGATTGCGAAAGATCACGTCCTTGGAGAGGATCCGATGGGTCCCGATGAGAATCTCCACGTCACCGCGCGCCATCCTCTCGAGGATCGCCTTCTGCTCGGACCGTTTCCGGAACCGGGACAGGACCTCGACGTGGATCGGATAGTCGGCCATCCGCTCGGTGAAGGTGTGAAAGTGCTGCTCGGCGAGCACTGTGGTAGGGACGAGAACCGCCACCTGGTAGCCGGCCGTCGCCGCCTTGAATGCCGCGCGGATCGCCAGTTCGGTCTTGCCGTACCCGACGTCCCCACAGATCAATCGATCCATGGGACGGAGCCTCGTCATGTCCTCCTTGATCGCGATGATCGTCTGCGCCTGGTCCGGGGTGTCGGGAAAGGGGAAGGATGACTCGAATTCCCTCTGCCACTCATCGTCCTCCGGATAGCGGATCCCCTCCTGGGCGCCCCGTATTGCCTGGACCTCGAGGAGCTCGGAGGCAAAGTCCTCCACCGCCGCAGCGACCTCCGACTTGCGCTTCTCCCAGGCGCGGCCCCCGAGGGGGGAGAGCTTCGGGCGTAGTCCCTTTGCCCCGATGTATTTCTGCACCAGGTCGATCCGGGCGGCAGGGACATAGAGCTTCGCGCTATCCCGGTACTCGATGACGAGGAACTCCTGCCACTTTCCTCTCTTCTTCATCCGGATGATCTGGAGGAACCGGCCGATTCCTTTGGTGAGGTGGACGACCCAGTCCCCAGGCTTCAGGTCCCAGAACGCGTCCACCGGCCGGCCGGCGGGCAGGCGGCGGGGCTCCCGACGCTCTCGGTATCGATGGAACATCTCCCGGTTGGTCAGGATCGAGCACCGTAGGTCGGGAAGGGAGAATCCGCGCGAGAGCGGGGCCGTGCTACAGATCACCCCGGAAAGCTTCTGGTCATCGAGTATTTGCTCGAAGCGCTCCCGCTCCGCCTTGGTGGTGCAATAGACGCGGACCTGATCCCCTCGCTCCAGGAGCGCCCGCACTTCCCGGGCGATCTCGGAGATATCGCCCGCGACCCTCTGAACGGACTCGACCCTCAGTTGAAAAGATCTTTTCCCGGGTGGCGGAGGGAGGGAGGTCATCTCCAGGAGCACACCATCTCTCTCCTGGATCGGCTCGATGAGCTCGGCGATCGGTTGGGAGATCCCTTCCTGTCCCAGGAGAGTCTGAGCCTCCTCCGCCCTGGCCCCGATGGAGCCCGGCTCGAGCAAGGCGACGACAGCCCCTCCGGACAGGTAGTCGGCCAGGGTCGCCGTCCCTCCGCCGGCGGGCGCGGTCAAGGTCGCTTGCAGCTCGACGACCTTTTCGACGGACCGCTGGCTGCCCGTCTCGAAGCACCGTATCGAATCGACGACATCGTCGGCGAACTCGATACGGTAGGGACCCTCTCCCGTGGGAGGACAGAAATCGATGATGCCGCCCCTCCGGGCGAACTGACCGGGAAACTCGACGAGGGGCACGCGCTCCAGCCCGGCCTCGTCCAGCTTGCCCGAGAGGGCATCGGGGGCGTACACCTGTCCGACCTCGAGCCGCAGACCCCCATCTCGCATCTCCGCGGGGGAGGGGACGGGTTGAAGGAGGGCGTGCACCGGTGCGACCACGACCTGGATCGTCCCGCGGCCGAGCCCCTCGAGGACGAGGAGACGTTCCGCACTCAGTGGGTCCGGCTCCGTCGGAGAGGGGCGACCCTCGCTGACAGGGAAGAGGCGAGTGGGACGCGGGAGAAAGAGGCGGAGATCCAGAGCGAGATCGGCCGCGGAGTCCGGGTCAGCGGTGATCGCGAGGATAGGGGACGGGCGAGCGGTAGCCACCGCGCCGAGCAGGAGGGCCGGCGATCCGCCGAGGAGACCGCCGACGCGCGCACCCCTTCCGGACTCGAGCTCCCGGATGAGGCGAGCCACATCAGGGGATTCGAGGAAGCGGGTCAGCACCTCGGAGATCACCGGGTCTCCACCCGGCCGCGCGGTCCCGAGGTCCTTCGGGATACTGGTCGGCTTCATCTCGTATCAATTGTCCAAGGACCGGCAAGGACTGTATATCACGCCCGGGGGGGTCTTGGCCAGGTGGGGGGCATCTCAGGCGGTTTTTGGCCTGGGAGAGGACCGCCGCATCAGGTGCAGGATGCCTGCGAGAGCCAGGAAGGGGAGCAATGTCCCCCATAGCGTGTAGATGTCCATCGGCGGGCCTGCCACCAGCGCGCAACCTCCTCCACCGCTCGATCTCTTCTTCACGCTGACCGGGAGGAACTGTACGATCGGCTGATCCATCAGGGTGACGGGCCCGCCCTGTCCCTGGACCAGTCCGGTGAATTGGCCGGAGCCGGAGCCCTGGCCGGCGGTGAAGACGGCCGTGTACGTCCCGTCCAGATTGTCGACGACGGGGTCGAGGACGCCTCCTCCCGCCAGGGCTATGGTGACCAGCTCGCCCGGGCCGAGGTCCATGACTGCGTTGTTGCGAGGGATGACCGTTACGGTCGTCTGGTCCTGCCCGTCGCCTTTCAGGGTTGTGCTGGCTACCGTCACGGAAGAAGTGAAAGGGTCGGGCTCCCCGGCCAGACCAGCCTTCCAGTTGTCGTACAGGCCCTGCAGGAGGTCGATAGGGTTCTCGGTCGGGATCGTATTGCTCACATTCAGCTCGAGATAGGGGGTGGGCCCGTCCCCGAGGCGAACGACCTTCACGAAGGCCGATATGGAGGGTTTGCTGTCAGGGAGACAACGTCTGTCGGCGCCCGCCACGTTCGCCGCCTGAAGGGCAGCCATCAGGCGGTCCGCCAGCGGGCCCGTCGAGGCGAGGAAGGCGGTCTCCATCTCGACGAGGACGTCGTAAGTCGCCGGATCGAGGAGTATGTTCCCCTGGATCGCGTAGGTCTGTCCCGTGATGTGATCCGCGTGGGCGGACGTGCTCGAGCCGGTGTAGGCCGCGCTGGTCGGGAGCCCAAGGCGAAGATCGACGACGCCGTATTGTCGGAGGCCCGGGTTCCCCCCCGAATCCCACATGATCACGTAGTCGAGGATTTCCTGCGGGGTGTCGCCGGCCAGCATTCGATTGCGAGCGAGGTTCTGGTTCGAGGCCGTGTACCAGGCCTGCGTGTGAATCGCCCCGACCCCTTCGATGATGTCGTTGATGATGAATGCGCCGGAGATGCAGGAGGCTCCGGCGCCGCCAATCTCCCCGGTCACGGGGTCCACCGCCACGATCGAAAACGTGGCGTGCGAGGATGCGATGCCGATGGGCAGTATCAGGACGGCGATCGTCAGTGCGCGGACGGATCTCATCGATAGCTCCTCCTCTTTCCAGCTCCTCATAGCGAGACGTCATTATAAATTGCCGGTATCATGGAAACCAAGGATGTCTCAGATCGCGCCAAATCGTTCATTTCGGGGGTCGATAGCCGTCACGGCCGTGGCGGCGCTTCTCTGCCTGCTCTCCACCGCCGGAAGGGCGGAAACAGCCCTTCCGACGGACGAGGGCGCCGAGGAGGTCCTCGATGAGGCCTGGCGGGTCGTGGGCCGGCATTTCTACGACGCGAGCTTCTCCGGCCTGGATTGGACCGAGGTGGGCAGGAGGTATCGCGCCCTGGCGCGCGAGACGTCGGGGGGCCGTCCCGTCCACGACCTGATCAACCGGATGCTGGGTGAGCTGAGGGCTTCACACATGGTGCTGATCGAGAGCGAACTGTATCGGAATCACGTGCGGACCGAGCACGACGATCGCAAGGCGATCCTGATCGGGCTCGAGCTGGTCCTCCTGGAGGAGAGTTACTTCGTCATCTCGGTGTTGCAAGGCGGTCCGGCGGAGAGAGCGGGGATCCGGCGGGGAGACAGGATCGTCTCGGTGAACGAGACGCCGCTCGAGCGGTCGGATCGACTCCTTCCCGCGGGAAGTGATCCGGGCCTCTCGGTCCCTCACCTCTTCCGGATCTCGGCTGGCCGCGGAGCTCCGGTACGGTTGGGAATCCGACGATCAAATAATTCCTCCACCGTGGAGGTCCGAGAAGTGCTTCCGGAAAGGACGAATCAGATCGAGGCGATGCGGAAGAGCGTGCGTGTACTCGAGCGGGAAGGAATCCGGATCGGGATGATCCACCTTCGACATCTCATGTCTCCCCGGGTAGCCCGGATACTCGAGGAGGCCATGGAGGACGAGTGGCGCGATCTGGACGGGCTCGTGGTTGACCTGCGGGGAAGGGGAGGATCTGCCGGGGTGGCGAAAAGGATCTTGAAGGTGCTGGGCGATCTGGATCTGCCCGTTGTGGGGGTGATCGACGAGATGACACGGAGCGCCAAGGAGATCGTCGCCTACCGTCTCCGGAAGGACGGGATCGGAACCCTGGTCGGTGAGCGGACTCAGGGGGCCGTCCTGGCGGGCAATTTCCATCGCCTGTCGGACGGCTCCGTCCTGCTGATCGCCGTCGAGGATGTGAGCAGGCTAACGGACGGCGTGACTCTCGAGGGACTCGGCGTCGAGCCGGATGTCTGGATCGAGGACCGGATCGCCTACGCCGGGGGAGAGGATCGGATCCTCGAGCGGGCTATCGAAGTGGTCGTGGCCAGGACCCGCGGGCTCCCCACGCGATCGCGGAGATTCTACTGAATGCACATTCCGAGTTACTCATCTAGTTGCTTCGCGAGCTCGGCAGGGTCGCTGGTGGGGAGCTTGCAGGCATAATTCTCGCAGACGTATGCGGTCGCCTTGCCCCCCAACATGCCCCGGTCCTTCAGCATGGGCATCAGGGTCAGGAGGGACGCGGCTCCCTCGCCGGTGGGGACGAGAGCTATCACCTTGTTGGGTATGAACCGCTTGTGGATCGTGTCGAGGAGGGCGGCGAGGCCAGGGTCGCCTGGCGGCCCAGCGAGCACGATCTCCTTGGGCTTGCCCAGCAGAAAATCTACCGCACAGAGGGATTGAGGATAGCCGCGCGGGTGCTGGGCAATCTGCGCACCGAAGGCCTTTATCGTGTTCTCGCCTCTCTCGATCCACTTCTTGTCCGACGTCCACTCCCCAAGCCTCAGCAGGTTCAAGGCGGCGACGGAGTTGCCCGAGGGGAGCGCCCCGTCGTACACCTCCTTCGGACGGGCGATGAGCTCCTCGGCATCCGAACCGGCGAAGTAGAATCCCCCCCCCTTGTCGTCCCAGAAGAGACGGACCATCTCATCGGTGAGGCGGATCGCTTCGCGGAAGTACCGATCATCCCACGTGGCCTGATACAGGTCGAGGAGGGCCGCGGAGAAGAAGGCGTAGTCGTCGATGAAGCCGTGGATGCCGGACTCACCGTCCCGATGCCGCCGGAGCAAGCGACCATCCTTCACGAGCCGCTCCAGGGCGAAATCGGCCGCCCTCTTGCCGGCGTCGAGATACCGGTCGTCCCCGAGCACCTCGTAGGCGAAGGCCATCGAGGAGATCATCAGGCCGTTCCAGGCTGTGATGATCTTGTCGTCGAGATAGGGGCGGATTCTCTTGCCCCGGACCTCGAAGAGCTTCTTCTTCGAACGCTCCAGGATCTCTAGCCAGGCTCCCTCCTCCATGCCCGCCTTCGCCGGGAATTCCTCCGGAGGGAGGGGCAGGTGGAGAATGCTCTTTCCCGTGGTCTCGAAGTTTCCCGTCTTCGTCACGCCGTAGTAGCTTTTGATCAGCTCGCCGTCCTTCTTCCCGAGGATTTCGACCAGCTCTGCCGGAGTCCAGACGTAGAAGACCCCCTCCTCCTTCTTGCTGTCCACGTCCTCCGCGCTGTCCGCGTCCTCCGCCGAGTAGAAACCTCCCGAGGGAGCCAGCATGTCGCGCAGGACATAGTCGAGAATCTCGCGGGCGATCCGGGCGTAAAGCTCCTTCCCCGTGAGCTGGTACGCCTCGAGGTATGCTCGCGCCAGGAGGGCGTTGTCATAGAGCATCTTCTCGAAATGGGGGACGAGCCAGCGGGCATCCGTCGAGTAGCGATGGAAGCCTCCTCCGAGATGATCGTACATCCCTCCCCGGTACATCATCTCCAGGGTCTTCTCGATCATCGGAAGCGCCTCGGCGTTACTCGTCCTCCGGTAGTAGCGCATCATGAAGGAGAGTTCCATGCTGCGGGGGAATTTCGGAGCACGTCCGAATCCTCCGTAGGCGGGATCGAAGCTGGCCTTCAGGTCGGCGTAGGCGATGTCCAGGACGGCGGCGTTCACCTCCCCGGCCTCGCTCCGTTCCGTGTGCTTCTCCAGGGCCTCGGCGATCTTCAGCGCGTCTTTCTCGATCTCCTCCCGCTTGGTCTTCCAGATCTCCGAGATCCTCGTCAGCATGTCCAGGAAGCTCGGCATCCCCATCCGGCGTGGCATGGGGTAGTAGGTGCCGCCGAAGAACGGGATTTCCTCGGGTGTGAGCCAGACGCTGAGGGGCCAGCCCCCCCTTCCCGTCTTTAGCTGGACATAGGACATGTAGATCCCGTCGACGTCTGGTCGTTCCTCCCGGTCCACCTTGATCGAGATGAAGTGGTCGTTCATGAACTTGGCGACCTCCTCGTTCTCGAACGACTCATGCTCCATCACGTGGCACCAGTGGCACGTCGAGTACCCGATGCTCAGGAAGACCGGCTTGTCCTCGGCCTTGGCCCTCTCGAAGGCCTCCTCTCCCCACGGATACCAGTCGACGGGGTTATGGGCATGTTGGAGGAGATACGGGCTCTTCTCCTTCGCCAGCCGATTCGTGTGCTTTGGGGCCTGTTCGCCGCCCATCTTCTCTCCTTCTTGGCCCTTCTCGTCGCCCACGGGTTGGCCCGCCAGGACGGCGGAGGCGTCCTGGGAACAGCAGGCGGCAAAGGGTAGGCAGAGGATGAAGGCCAGCAGGACGGTGTGAAACTCCCGCCGCCCGCCCGAGCTCGATGTTGAACTACCCACGCTCAGGACTTGCCCTTCCTCGACGATTTGATGAAGCTGCGGACGACGGAGATGAACGCCTCGTTCTCCTCGATGAAGGGGACGTTGGCGGACTTCTCGAAGATGTGGACCTTGGAATTCCGATAGAATTTCTGGATCTTCCTCACGTCCCCCTTCTGGTATCTCGGGGTCCTCTTTCCCCAGAGGATGAGGGTCGGCACCGACACCCTATTCTGACTGGTCATCTCGAAATTGACGAAGGCCACGCCCGCGGCCTGAACGCCGCCGCGTGTGTCCTTTCTGAGGCCTTGGTTGATCAGGAGCCCGATCGAGGTGTCGAACTGCCCGGCCCACCAGAGAGTGAAGTGCAGCCGCGGCTCGAACTTGCGGCGCTCCTCATCGTCCTTGGGGGTGTAGACCTTTTCGCCAGTTTGCTGATTGAACTGGTGGAACTGGGCATGGTGCTGCAGGTCCGGGTTCTTCCGTCTCTTGGCGTCATCGATCACCTGCTGGGTCTGCTTGTTCAGGGCCCCCACACCGGAGTTCGGCGACAGGAGGATCATCTGCGCGACGTGACGCGGGTATTTGCTGGCAAACCTCATCGCGACCCAGCAGGACTGCTGATCGGCGAGGATCCCGATTTTCCTCTGGCCATTATCCTTCATCCATTTGGCGAAGGCGTCGCAAAGCTGATCCACCGGATAGGTGATCCAGTCGTTCTTGTCTCGCTCCAGCTTCTCGAAGTTCGAGAGGGGAGGCAGGTTGCAGAAGTAGATCCGGGCCGTCTTGGCCAGGGGGTCGAGGTAATCCTCCATGTACTTGCCCGTGAAGCCGTATTCCGGGAGGACGACGAGCGGCGCCCCCATTCCCTTGACCCTGAAGTCGAGGCGAACACCCGCCACCGTCTTCTGCTCATCCTTCAGCTTGTGGCCAGCCTCCTCGGCCCTGCGGATCTCCTCCTCATCGATCTCTTCTTCGAAATCGTAGTTTTCTTTGTGGCCCTCCCACCAGTTCCGCCAGTCGACCGCGGCGGCGCCGAGGTACTTCCCCGTGAGCCTCTCCAGGCCCTGCCGGACGGCGAGGAAGACCCGGTACTTCAGGTCTTCGTTCTCCATCGTGGTGATGAGCGCCTCGATACAGGCCTTGTCCTCGATCCTCCCGAGGGCACGGGCGGCCGAGATGCGGACATGGGTCTTGTCCTTCTCGAGCGCATTGACGAGGAGCGGGATGTAAGCCGGGTCCTTCTTGATACCCAGGGCGACGATGATTCCCTCGCGGACCTGGAGAGACTTGTCCTTCTCCAGCGCCTCGAGGGCCTCCTCGAACCGTGCCTCGCTGCTCACTTTCGCGATGTGGGTTTGCCCCGCGCGCCGAACGTACCAGTCGGGATCCTTGAGGACCCGTTTCAGTATCTGCTCGAACTGCTTCGGATCCTCCGCGTCGAGGGCCCTGGCGGCCTTCATCCTGATATCCGTGTCGTAGTCGGTGAAATCTTTCCTGAACTTCTGGTACCAATCCGATTCCGAGCTCTTCTTCTTCCTCTTCTTCTGGGTGTTCGTCGGATCGGCATGAACGATGCCTGGAATCAAGAGCACTGCCAGGATAGGTAGGGCCCACCGTTTCATGCGAACTCTCCTCTCAGGGGGTGTGATCGGGATGTAGTATCTCTCCTCGAAGCCTACATCTTATATAGCATACCAGGATCAGTCAACCTGGCCAGGTCAGGGCGAGATCGGCGCCGCTTTCGCGCTGGATGCGGGGCCCGGATATGGTAGGGGTGGCACGAGTCCTATGTGGATACCGACACTCTTCTTCCTGACCGGAATGTCGGCGATCGCCTCCGAAGTCTGCTGGGTGCGGCTCCTCCAGCCCGTCCTTGGCGGCACGGCAGAGGCGACGGCGGCCGTCATCTCGGTCCATCTCGCCGGGCTGGCGGCAGGCGCCTATCTCCTCGGCCTGTGGAGCGGTCGGATCTCGAGCCCCGCTCGCGGGTTCGTTCTGCTCCAGGGGGTGGCGGGCGCCATCCTTCTCGCCTCGCCCTCGCTCTTTGTGGCCCTCGGCGGAGGTGGTTCTCTCGGGCTGGTCTTGCTCTTCCTCCCCGCCCTCCTCCTCGGTGGGACCTGGCCCCTACTCGCGGCGACTATTCCCTCCGGGGCCGCCGGGGCAGGGACAGGGACGTTGTCGCTCGCGCACAACCTCGGAGGCGCGGCAGGCGGGCTGTCCGTAGGCTTCCTTCTGATGCCGGCGTGGGGCATCTCGACCGGACTCATCGCGTCGGGGGGATGCCTGATCCTGGGCGCATCGGCGGGACTCCTGTTTCTGCGACCCGAGACCCAGCTCACGGTTCGAAGACCCGAGCTTCGAGTGCCGGCGGAGACGCCGGTTGTCCCGGTCATCATGGGGCGCTGGGTGATCGCCTACGGGCTGGCCGGACTTCTCTTTCTGGGGATCGAGATAGTCTGGACTCGACTCTTCTCGCTCTTCTTCCAGAATACCGTTTACAGCTTCGCCGCCGTGCTCGCCGTCTATTTGATCGGCGCGGCGGTCGGCGCCGCCATGGCCACGCGCTCCGCCGATCGGATCGAGCGGCCGGCGCGGCTGGCGGGGATCATCATCATCCTCGCCAGCTCCCTGGGAATGATCCCTTTCCTCGCGTTCGGTCCACTCCTCCGGCTGCAGAAGGCGCTGCGGGAAATCCCCACGTTCGACTCTCACGGCCCCGCCCTCGGCGCGGACGTAGGAATGGTGGCTATCCTCGTCCTCCCCGCGACGATCGCGATGGGCTACCTCTTTCCTCTGGTGGGTCGAATCGTTGGGCAGGGTCGCTCCTCCCTCGGCGCCCCGGTGGGCAGAATCTACGCGGCGGGGACGTTCGGGTCCGTACTCGGCGGTCCTCTCGCGGGCTTCCTTCTGATCCCCACTCTGGGGATCGTCCGGACGATCCAGTTCCTCGCCGCGCTCGGATGGATCATCGGAACCTGGGGTATCGCGCGAGCGCCCGCCGGACGGCGCCGTCCCGCCGCGACGATCCTGATCCTGGCGGTATTTCCATCTCTCGCCTTGATCCTCGAGGTCATCCCGAGCCCCGGCGAGGCGGCCCTTCTGCCGGGCGAGACCATCATCGAATATCGGGAAGGTCGGTCGGCCCACGCCTCCGTGATAAGAGACGCGGATGGATTCCGGCGCCTGAAGGTGAATCGATCGTACTCGATGGGTGGGGATCTTGGCGTGCGAGTCGAGAAGCGGCAGGGAATCCTGCCCGTCCTTATCCATCCAGGGCCGCGGCGCGCCCTCGTGATCGGTCTGGGCACAGGAGTGACGCTCGGGGCCGCCGCCGGGGATCCGGATCTGGACCTTGTGTGCGTCGAGATACTCCCGGAGGTCATCGCCCTCTCGGATCTGTTTCGCGACGATCACGGCGGCGTGGCATCCCACCCGCGCATCCGGCTGATTCAGGCGGATGGCCGTACCTATCTGCGCGAGTCCTCCGAGAAGTGGGACCTCATCATCTCGGATCTGTTCTTCCCCTGGCGTCCAGGCGTCGGGCCTCTCTACGCCCGGGAGCACTTCGAGGCGGCGCGGGGGCGCCTGAAGCCGGGAGGCATTTACTGGCAGTGGTTCGCGCTCCACCAGCTCACGCTGGGGCAGGTCCGCATCCTCTGCAGGACCTTCGGCTCCGTCTTCCCGGAGGTGGAGCTATGGATCGCCGAGATCTCGGGCGAAGTGCCCGTGGCCGGGCTCGTCGGAATGGAGCGACCCCTCGACCTGGAGGTCGCGGAAGGGATCTCTCGATTCGCCGGGACAGACCTCGAGGGGGTCGGCCTCTCGGCCGAGGTGGATGTCCTTGCCCTTCGAATCTGCGGCACCGACGGCGTGCGAACCCTCGGGAGAGGGGCCGTTCTCCACACCGACGACCGCCCCGTGATCGAGTTCGATTCCCCATCGAACTTCTTCGCTGATCCCATCGTTCTCCTCCGGCCGAACCTGCAGGCGATGATCGACCTCCTCGAGCGTCCCACTGGTGGGGTAGGGGTTGACCCGTTCGGGACCATCCGGGAGGCGGCCGCGTGGAGCCTTCGAGGAGAGGTCGCTCGGCTGGGGAGGGAGCCGGTCGCCGAGATGCAGGCCCAGTTTCGAGCGATGCAGATCCTCCCGGAGCTGAGTCGACCCCGTGAGGCGATACTCCATCGGGCGAGGACCTACATCTCGGCGTCCAGACCCGAGAGCGCCCTGAGAATCCTGCAAACCTACCTGGAATCGACGCCGGATGACGCGGAGGCGCTCCGTCTGCAGGAGGAGGCCTCGGGGGAGAAACGGTAGCTCATCCGGTGGCTACCGGAGCGGCCGCAGGCGGCTGTGGATCGCCCTTATTCTGATGATGTCGGAAAACATGGCCAGCGAGTCGGACATGGCGCCCACGCGGGTGTCGGGGGAATCCCTCCAGACGACGGGGACTTCTCGCACCCTGTAGCCCAGTCGTTGGGCGATGTAGAGGATCTCCACGTCGAAGGCGAAGCCCGGGAGCGTCTGCCTCCGGAAGATCTCCCGCGCCGAGGCGCCGGTGAAGGCCTTGAAGCCGCACTGCGTATCCGAGATGCCAGGAATGACGAGGGCGCGCACCAGGAAGTTGAACGTCCTGCCCATCGTTTCCCTGTACCACGGCTGGTGAATCTGGATGTCCGAGTCCGGCATGGCGCGCGATCCGATCGCAACGTCGGCGCCGTCCTCGATCGCTCTTCGTAGCTTGTCGAACTGATCGATCGGGGCGGAGAGATCCGCGTCGCTGAAGAGGATCAGATCACCCTGCGCCTCCAGGGCGCCCCGTCGCACGGAGTATCCCTTGCCACGGTTTCCATCGTTGACCAGGACTCTGTGCTCCCCCCGGCTCGCCCGCGCCACCTCGACTGTCGCATCGGTGCTGCCATCGTCGACGACGATCACCTCTGCCCGAAAGCTCTGGTCATCCAGGTATTCCGCAACGCGGCGCAATGTTTCGCCCAGACGATTCTCTTCGTTGTAGGCCGGGATGACGATGCTGAGATGAGGTTTGCCCAAAGATGAACCCACGTGGACGAGTCCGGACAGATCCCGCGCATGCGCGACCCGTTTATTCTAGATCCCCAGGAGCGCGGGGCAAGGCCGAATTGGGTGTCCGGTTCCGGTTTGCTATACTCCGTTGGAATTCAATGATCACTCCCGGAACATTATCGAGAAAGAAGGGGGGAGCCGCGATGTGGATGGCACTCGGGATGGTCGTCCTGCTCGCCTGTCCGGCGCCAGGGACGGCTCCGGCGGCGAAGGAGGAGTGGCTGGTCCTGGGAATGGATGCGTTTCGCCGGGCCCAATATGACGAATCTCTCGAGCTGGCGAATGCCGCTACCACCGGACCCAGGAACTCGAGCCGTATCGTCAAGTTCTTCTGCTACCTCGAGAAGAGCCTGAAGAGCCGGGACAGGGGGGAGACCCTGGCGTGGAAGGGAGATTACAAACCCCTCTACGCGGCGATCCGCGCGGAGGACGTGACGCTCCTTCGAGGTCTGGAGGACTCGGGCGGAGCCTACACGAAGAAGTACGCCCTCGCCTTCATCGAGATGGCGCTCAAGCAGATCACTCATCTGCGCGACATTGATTCCATCCGGACCCACCTCCATTCTCAGGATCGGAAGACGGCGTACGCCGCCGTGGCCGCCCTGGGAAAGGTCCTGGCCAGTCGCAGGAAGCTGGTCGATGAAGGGGGAACTCTCTCCGATACGGATCAGAAGATCTTCGGCGATCCGACGATCCTACGACCCCTCGTCGCGATGCTGAGGTACGAGAAGTCGGCGGGGGAGCAGGTCAAGGACTTCATCCCGGAGGCCTTCCGGGGAGATGTCGCGGCGAGACCCGACGACTGCCTCGTCTACATCGAGGCACCCGCCCTTGCCTACTTGAAGGAAAAGCAGGGGGAGGCGGGGGACCGGGGGGTCGACGCTCAGGCAACGATCCACAAGGTGATCTACCGGCGCATCAAGAAGTATCCGGGTTCCACCTGGGCGAGCGCGACCGGAGAGAAGCCGAAGGCAGGCTACGCCACTCCCCGCTGTACTACGTGCAACCTGGCTTACTCGCCGGGGGTGAAGCATTGCACCTGTGGAATCGACCTCCCGCCACCAGAAATAGAGGTTGCCGCCGCCTGCAAGAAATGCTCAGCCATCGAGGGGGGAAGGCTCTGCCTGACTTGCGGTCGCGTCGTGATCGGAGAGAGGTGAGTCAGGTGCTCTTCGCCAGCTCCTGCTCCTCCGGGGCCCCCAGCTCGTAACGGCCACCGTCGCTGAGCCGCAGGGAGATCATCTGGAGAGCGGGAATCAGCGGTCCCCCATATTTTACTCGCAGCTCCGGGGGGACCTCCTTCAACAGGTGAATCTGCAGATCCTCGGGGAATCGGGTATCCATCACCCGCATCGCCTCGGCCCTGGCCTGGGCCACCACTGCGGAGGTCTGATCGCCCATGATTCGTGAATAGCCCGAGCCGACCAGGACACGAGGTTCCTCCAGGGACTCCATCTCCGCCTTCTTCATCAGGATCATGCAGTAGATCGACACCAGGTTGGGATCGGTGCTCGTCAAGGTGAGGCGGGCCGGTTTCGATTCGTACTTGACCAGGTCCAGGCCATCCTCGGTGAGGTCTTCGAACTCGGGGTCGATCTGTTCCTGGACGCAGACGCAGGTTTTCAGGATCTCTTCGAGGAAGAGCAGGCAGCGGATCATCTGCATCGACGTCAGGCGCTTCTCTTCCAGCCCTATAGTGAGACGGGCCACTCTCTGCTTCCGGATGACCTCCGTATCGTCGTCCTCTCCTTCGGTAGGCATCTTGAAGCCGGAGGTGCCCTCGAAATCGCAGCTCTTCAGATCTTCCATCGAGATCTGGGAGAACGCGCATTCGTTCAGGCGGCTGTGGAGGAATGATGTCGCCGTCATCTTGCAGCGGCGGAAGGAGGAGCGCGCCAGGTCGGACTCCTGGAACTCTGTCTTCGTGAGATCCGACATCACGAGCAGGCTTTCCTGGAGCCGCGTCTGATGAAACTTCGCCGAGGTGAGGTTGGCCTCGCGGAAGGTGGATTCGGTGAGATCGGCGCCGGTGAAATTGGCCCCCGTCGCATCGACCCGGTCGAACAAGACGAGCCGGATTTTGGCCCCCTCCAGGCTGGCGTTGCGGAAACTGACCTGGAAGAAATCCGCCTGGGTGAGAACCGCATCCTTCAGGTCGACTCCGCTGAGGTCAGCCTTCGCGGCCTCCACGCTGTGAAGCCTCGACTCCGTCATATCGCAATCGGTGAGGATCGCCATGTCGAGATTCGCGTACTGGAAGTTGGCTCGGTGACAGTTGGCGCCGGTGAGATCGGCGCCCTCGAGGCGGGCATTGCCCAGGTTGGCTCCCGAAAGGTTCGTCTTCTTCAGGTTGACCCCGCGCAGATCGGCGCCCTCGAGGTTCGCCTCGCTGAGGTCGAACCCCTCCAGGCTATCCTCGTTCCTGATGATCTGCAGTATCTCTTGGCGATCGATGGCCACAGGTTCTCCCTTGATCGGAGAACCCCACCCCGACACTCAATTATATCCCATCGATCGGAATCGGGCCGTTAGCCAAGCTAGTTGGTTTTCGGACCCTCGGGAAGGGTGGATTTCGAGACCCAGTCGAGGTATTCGCGCGATCCGCGCTCCAGGGGAAAGGCCACGATCTCGGGCACGTCATAGGAGTGGAGGTCCTTGACCCGTCGGGTCAGGGCGTCGAAGCAGGAGGCGACCGTCTTGGCCTCGATCATCACCTCGGAGGACTCGCAGGTCTTGCCCTCCCAGGTATATAGGGAGGTGACCCCCGGAATCAGGTTGGCACAGGCGACGAGCCTCTCCTCGACGAGTGCCCGCCCGATCTTTTCGGCCTCTTCCCGGGAGCTCGCCGTGATGTGGACGATCAGGTACATGGCCACCTCGTGTTCGCAGGGGCATTTGCCGGGGCGGTTGCCGGGGATCCGATACTGGGAGTATCATAACACGGGATAGGGAACACCCCCCAGGTCTCCCTGTGAGAGGTCATCTTGAGCGCACCCAGGCCCGTACCGAGAGAGTTGATCGACGCTTCACCGACGGTGTCGCTCGAAGAGCTTCTCCGCGAGAGGACGGCGGAGGGGACTCTCGTGGAGACCCTGCCGGATGGAAAGGTGCGCTGCCACGCCTGCGGGCATCGGTGCCTGATCCCGGAAGGGATGCGGGGAGTCTGCAAGGTCCGGTACAACAAGGAAGGCGCGCTGAGGGTGCCTCGTGGATACGTGGGCGCCTTGCAGGTGGATCCGATCGAGAAGAAGCCATTCTTCCACGCCCTTCCGGGTTCACTTGCCCTCTCCTTCGGAATGCTCGGCTGCGATTTTCACTGCGGATACTGCCAGAACTGGATCACGTCTCAGGCCCTTCGCGACTCCCAGGCCGTCGCTCCGATCACCGAGCTCGATGCCGATTCGCTCGTCCAGATGGCCCGAAAGCACGGTGCACCCGTCCTCTGTAGCACGTACAACGAGCCGTTGATCACGAGCGAATGGGCCGTGGAGGTGTTCAAGCCCGCGCGGGAAGCGGGGCTGATGACTGGTTACGTCTCGAACGGCAACGCGACGCCCGAGGTCCTCGAGTATCTGAAACCCTGGGTCGACCTGTACAAGGTGGATCTCAAGGGGTTCGACGACCGGAACTACCGGAAGCTGGGGGGGGTCCTGCAGAACGTCCTGGACAGCATCGAATCGCTGCACCGGATGGGATTCTGGGTGGAGATCGTCAGCCTCCTGGTGCCGGGATTCAACGACGAGCCTGCGGAGATCCGTGACATCGCGCAGTTCCTGGCGGGAGTCTCCGTGGACATCCCCTGGCACGTCACGGCGTTTCATTCCGACTACAAGATGCAGGGAACGGGCAACACGCCGACACGAACCCTCCTCCGCGCGGCGGAGATCGGGAGGGAAGAGGGACTCCACTATGTCTATGCGGGAAACCTACCGGGCCGCGTGGGCGAGTGGGAGGACACGCGTTGCCCCTCGTGCAATGCGACCGTGATTCGCCGCTCCGGATTCCATGTCAAAGAAAACCGGATCCTCGACGGGCAGTGCCCCGACTGCTCCACCCCCATCCCCGGCCGCTGGCGAGCTTCAGGAGTTTCATGACGCGCACCAAACTAATTCCCGTCAGGGGAGGTGTTTGCGTGCGAGGCTGAAGACGGACCGGAGCATCGGGCGCGTCAGGCGGCCGGTGAATGTGTTCTGCTGGCTGGGGTGGTAGGAGGCGAGCAGGACCGGGAAGGGTCGGGGAAGGATCACCTCGGCCCCGTGGCGAAAGCGGGGGCGGGGTCGCGGAAGGGTTGCGCCGCGGGAGCCCAGCAGGCGCATCACCTGCGTGAAGGCGATCTGTCCCAGGCACAGGATCACTCGCAGCCGAGCGAGCAGATCGATCTCCCGCTCGAGATAGGGGCGGCAGTGTTCCATTTCCTCCGGGCTGGGACGGTTCTTCGGCGGGGCGCACCGGGCGCAGGCGGTCACGTAGGCGTCGGAGAGACGAAGCCCGTCATCCCGAGAGATCGACTCCGCCTGATTGGCGAACCCCGCCCGATGGAGGGCGTCGTAGAGCCACTCTCCCGATCGATCCCCGGTGAAGGGCCTCCCCGTCCGGTTGGCGCCGTGCGCAGCGGGCGCGAGGCCGACGATCAGAAGTCGGGCGGCCGGATCGCCGAAGCCGGCAACCGGCTTGCCCCAGTAAGTCTCATCGCGAAAGGCGGCCCGCTTCGTCTCGGCGACCTCCTCCCGCCAGGCGACGAGGCGCGGACAGAGCCGACATAGCGTCACTTCACGGGCGAGTTTCACCAGACCAAGCTGGGGAGTTCGTCCGCCTATGGGTGGAACCGCTCGGTGTCGGCTACGGGATCGCCGCCGAGGGTGGACCGGCCTCCGGTGATCAATACCCGGCCGTCCTGCAGGAGAACGGCGGCGTGGAACTGTCGAGCCGTCGTCATGCTGGCGGTGTTCGAGAAGCCGAGGGTTGACGGATCGTACAGATCCGAGTCTGCCACGGGCCCCAGGGTCGGCTGCTCCTCCTGACCTCCGGCGAGGAGGACGCGGCCGTCGGGGATCTCCGTGGATGTGTGCTCCCGCTTATGGAAGCTCATCGGCCCCGCGATCGTGAAACCCGTCGGCGAGGTGTAAAGCTCCGCCTGATCGAAGCTCTGTTGAATGGAGGCGATCCCCCATCCCGGGCCGCCTCCCGACACAAGGACCATTCCGTTGGCGAGGAGTGACGAACGGTGCCCCAGGGTATCAAGCCAACCGGCCAGGATGACGTTGACGGGTGAGGTGCCCGTGATCGGGTCGAACTCCTCCGCGCTCCTATCGAGGGCGTCGGAACCCCCGACGAGAAGGATCCGATCGTTGGGGAGGTAGTGCGCCGTATGTCCGGCTCGGGCGGTGGCGAACGTCCCCGGAACGGGCGTGAACATCCCCGATGCAGGGTCGTAGAAGTCGGCGTCCCGGTGGAGGGTGGACAGGCTCACGTCGTTCCCGCCTGTCACGTAGGCGCCTCCGGGGCTCGCCACCGAGGCGTGATCCACGCGCGCTCTCCGCATCGAGTTGCCCGTCGCCTGAAACATCTCTGAGGCCGGGTCGTAAATCTCGCCGGTGTCGAGCTCCACGCTGAGGATCGACGCGATTCCCCCGGCGATCAGCACGGTCCCGTCCGGCAGGAGGGTGGCCGTGTGTCTCGTCCGTGGCGTGGTCATGTTGGGGAGCTGGACGATCTCGCCCGTAACGGGGCTGAAGATCTCGGCGCTAGCCAAGATCACCTGAGAGGTGGTCGTTCCGCCGGCGATCAGGACAGTGCCGTCCGGGAGCATCGTCATCGTGTGGAGCATGCGAGCGGTCTGCATGGGCATTGCGACGATGAACCGGCTCCGACCCGCCTGGTTGTCGACGGTGAAGTCCGGCGTTTCGACGGCCAGGCCGATCTCGCTGTCCGACGGCGTGAGTCGGAGTCGCATCGTGGTCAGAAGAACGGCCCCGATGTCCGCGAACGAGTCCCACACGAACAGGTGGTTGACGCCGGTCGGCGAGGCCTCGACCGGGCCGGATCCCTCTCCGGACGGTCCCGTGGTCGCCGGCGCGTAGGTGAGCCCGGAGTCTGTCGAGAACTCGGCAGTGATCAAGGCGTAGTCGCTCTCCGCGTCGGTCGCGGTGTAGCAGAGATCCACGAGACCCCTCTGGGTCCCGACGAGTGTGCAGAGAGTGATCGACGGGGGTGTGCTAGCCGTCGGATCGTTGAATACGACGATAGAAAGGGAGGCGTTGGACGTGGACGGCGGTCCCTGAGTATCCGCGACTTGCACGTCGAAGGGAAAGCGACCGACGGTCCCGGGCGTTCCGGTGATGGCGCCGTTGGTCGCCAGTAACAGGTTGCCCGGTAGGGAGCCTCCCGTCAGGGTCCACGAGTAGGGGGGGAGCCCTCCCGACGCCATCAGAGTCTCCGAGTAGGGCGTTCCCTCGGTCACCGGGGGCAGGCTCGTCGTCGTGATCGTGACGAACGTCAGGACGTTCAGGTCCAGTATTCTCGTGGCCTGGGCAGCCAGGCTGTCCATCACCTCCACGGTGAATGACGAGAGGCCTACGGTCGTCGGTGTCCCGGTGATGTTGCCATTGGCGAAGAGGGTCAGTCCGGCCGGCAAGGTTCCGGTGATGCTCCAGGTATACGGGAGAGTTCCCCCGGCGGCCGCGAGGGAGAACGAGTAGGAGACGCCCTCCAGCGCATCCGGAAGACTTGCCGTGGTGACGATCAGGGCCGGAGTCACCAGAATGCTGAGTGGCGCGGTGGCGGGGACGGGTGGGGATTGCCCATCGGTCACCTGGACGGTGACCGTGAAAGTCCCGCTCGACGACGGAGTTCCGATGATGTCTCCCGCGGCAGAAAGTGTGAGGCCGGTAGGGAAAGTACCCCCCGATAAAGTCCAGCTGTATGGCGGAATTCCACCTGAAGCGGCTAGCGAGAAGAAGTAGGGAGTACCCTCCGCCCCATCCGGCAGGGAAGTCGTCGTCACCGCGAGTGCCGGCTGGACGGTGAGGGTGAGGGAGGCCGTCGTCGTCGCCACGGGAGAAAAGCTGTCTGTGACTCGGACGACGAGCGGAAACGGTCCATTCACTGTGGGGGTTCCGGAGATCAGACCCGCTGCGTCCAGGGAAAGCCCCCCCGGAATGGAACCGGAGTCGAGGCTCCACATGTATGGGAGAAAGCCGCCGCTTGCAGCCAGGTTGAACGAATAAGGTGAGCCTTCCACCGCATCGGGCAAGTTCGAGGTCGTGATGGAGAGGGGGACCGGTCCGCCTCCCCCGCCGCCGCCGCTCGACTTGTTGCACGCCGAGGCGAGGAGAGAGAGACAGGCCAGCATGGCCAGGGGACCGTACGCCGTAGCAAGCTTCGAACGCATGGAATCCTCCCGAGTATTCGTTCTGAATTGAAGACAACCCACGTAGGCTTGAAGCGTATCAAGCCGAAGTCTCAACCGATAGACGGTTCAGGGGGTGGATTCCTTGCGAAATCAGGCGCAGTCTCAGGGGTGGTACTTCTCGCTGTCCCTCACGGGATCCAGGCCGTCCGACGTGCCACCCGTGATCAGGACACGACCATCCTGCAGGAGGACCGCCTTGTGGTACATCCGCGCGATCGTCATGGGCGACGTGGCCGTGAATCCGGGGTTGCACGGATCGTACGTCTCGGACCGGTCGATGGGACCGATGGTCGGCTGATCCTCCTGACCTCCGGCGATCAGGACCCGCCCGTCGGGGACCTGGGTGGACGTGTGCCGGCGTCGCATGGAGAGCATCGGCCCCACGTCCGTGTACCCGGTCGGCGAGGTGTAGAGGAACGCCTGGTCGAAGGCGTTCTGGATGGAAGGGATTCCCCAGCCAGGTCCTCCTCCCGTCACCAGGGCCGTCCCGTCGGCCAGAAGGGAAGAGGCCTGCCAGCGCGTCTCGATGGGCCCTGCAAGGCCGATGACCACGGGCGACGTCCCTGAGACCGGATCGAATTCCTCGGCGCTCATCCCGCCCGTATCGGATCCGGCAAGCATCAGGAGGCGATCGTTCGGCAGGTAGTAGGCCTCGTGGAGGGCTCGGTTGGCGAAGAACTGTCCCATGGCGACCGAGAACAAGGCCGTCGACGGATCGTAAAATTCCGCGGTGTCGAGTAGATTCGAGCCGCCGTTGAGTCCCCCCGTGACGAAGGCTCCCGTGGGTCCGGCCACCGTAGCGTGATCTGCCCGGGCACTGACCATGAGCCCGTTCGTGGCCGCGAAGGTCCGTCCGACCGGGTCGAAGATCTCCGCGGATCTCAGCTCGACACCGAGGATGGACGGGATACCGCCCACGATGAGAACCGTCCCGTCGGAGAGCAGCGTTGCCGTATGCCGCGTCCTGGGCGTCGTCATCACCACGCCCAGCAACTCGAACTGGGCCGTGATGGGGCTGAAGATCTCGGCGGAGGCCAGGATCGACTGACCGAGGCCCGTCCCACCCGTTACCAGTACGGTTCCGTCAGGCAGCAAGGTCATCGTGTGCCGCTGACGCTCCACCTGCATCGCCTTGGAGTTGACGAACAGGCTCTGCCCGGGACGGTTGTCCAGGGTGAAATCGCCCGTCGGAAGGGGGATGCCGGGCTGGCTGTCGGATGGACTTATCCGGACTCGCACGGTGGAGAGCGTAGCCGTCCCCACGTCGAACCAGGAGTCCCATACGAACAGACGGATCGACGAGACTGATGTCCCGACCAGCGGTCCGAAGCCCTCTCCTCCCGGACCGGAGGTGGCTGGCTGATAGGTGATGCCCCCGTCCGTCGAATAATCGACAGCGATGTTGATCGGGTCTCCATCCATATCAGAGGCCTTGTAGCAGACATCCACGAGGCCTCTCTGGTCGAAGTCCCAGACCGCCGGGCTGACCTCGGGCGGCGTGCTCGTCCCCGGATCCGTGAAGACGACGAGCGAGAAGTTTCGCGTGGCGAACGTCGGGATCGGCAGGGTATCCGTCACTCGCACTTCGATGGGGAACAGTCCGGTGGCCTGTGGAGTCCCGGAGATCACGCCGCCGGTGCTCAGACTCAGACCGGTGGGGAGAGGGCCGGCCAGAAGACTCCAGTTGTAGGGCGGCATCCCGCCGGACGCGCTCAAGGTGGTCGTGTAAGAGACAGACTCGGTGGCGTCGGGAAGACTCGTCGTGTCGATGCGTAGACCGGCCCCGAGGAACAGATCGAAGGTCCCTGTCACGAAGGCCGGGGGACTCCGGCTGTCGGTCACCCGAACGGTGAAATTATAAGTGCCCGAACCGGTCGGCGTGCCCGAGAGGAGCCCGATCGTATCGAGCGTGATCCCGGCGGGGAGGGTTCCGTTCTGGAAGGTCCAGATGTAGGGGAGCAGCCCCCCGGTGGCGACGAAGTTGAAGGAGTACGGGGTCCCTTCGAAGGCGTCGGGTAGGGGGCTCTGAGTGACGATGACCAGGGGGGCGATGGATTTACCTCCCCCGCCACTGCTCGACTTGTTGCACCCGAAGGCGAAGCAGACCGAGACGACCAACAGGGCTGCAAGCGAGCCGCGAGATCCAGAGCCAAGAACCCCCATCCTCTCCTCCTCGCGTAGAAACCTTCGTCGGGTCTCCGACACCAACCATGAATGTACTGATGAGTCCGCGAATCACCCAGGATATCAGGTCCCGCGGAGGAGGGGTAGGGGGTTAGCCTTCCGTATAGTTGTAGACGACCATACGGCGTGAAACCTTGCGGATCCGGTGGTTCTGCTGGTCGGTGAAGAAGAACTCGCTGGAGACGCTGGGGTCACCGACGACGCACCGGGGCGTATCACAGAGGGAGCGACAGGCGGGTCCGTTGTCGGGCCGGAACCCCTGGCTGTAGCTCCGTCCGGCGATGGCATCAATGATTCCGGACGTATCGATACGCCGGACCGTGTGGTACCCAGTGCTGGCCAGGACCCAGCTTCCATCCGAGTAGAGGGCCAATCCTGTCGGATCCCCCAGACCCGCGCTGGTCACGGCGCCCCCGTCCAGAGGCGAGGAGGCGAAGCTGGCTCCCCCCTCGTGCCAGATGAGCCCCGTCGTTCTGTCGAGCCGATACACCTGGTCATGTCCCGCGAGAGGGACCCAGACATTTTCACTCGAGTCGAGGGTCACCGGACCCGGGTCCGACATCCCGGCTGTCGTGCCCAGGGCCCCGCTGAAACCGTAGCTCGTCGTCCCGTTGCCGTAGACGGTGGCGATCCACCCTGCCGGTATCACGACCGCGCCTATGATGACCGGGAAGAGGCCGGTGTTGATCGCGCGCACGCGCTGATTGGAAGCATCGGAGACGAAGACGACGCCGTTGCTGTCCACCGTGGCCCCATTGAGGTCAGCGCCGAAGCGGGCCAGTGAGGCGTAGAAGCTGTCCCCCGAGAATCCGAGAGGTGTGCCGCCGGCGAGTCGATCGATGTTGCCCGGCATCAGGGGGATCTGGGCCATGCCGAATCCCCAGTGGAGCTGCACGTCGGGACCGACGTTCGCCGTCCGGACCAGCCCGTTGCCCGCGTCGGCGATGTAGAGGAGCTTCCCGTCCGGCGAGAAGGAGATCCCGCGGGGATCGTTGAACCTGGCGAGCGACATCGGTCCCCCGTCTCCCACGTCATCTCCCGCCAGGATGCTCCCGTAGCCGGACCCGACGGGCGTCGAGATGGTCCCGGTCGCCTGGTCCCATTTGCGGATCCGACTCTCGGAGGTGAACCAGAGGTTTCCGGAGGGGTCCATCGCCAGACCGTACGGGCTCGCGATGGCTGTATCGGTTCCGGCGAGTCCGTCTCCGTTCCAGATGGAATCCCCGTTCCCCGCAATCGTCTCGATCGCTTCCGTTGATGCCATCACGGCCACAGCCTGTACGGAGTTTCCCTGGACACCTACCGCGGTCCCGATCGACCGGATCCGGACGAGCCCCGACAGCGCGGGCACCGTGGAGTCGTCCTCCACCGTCACCGAGTAGGTGCCGGAGGCGAGGGCCGCGTTGGAGAAGCCCGCTCTCCAGTCCGGGTCGAGGTCCAGCTCGAGCAGGGCCTTTTCCACACCTCCCTTGGCGACGTGGAGGGCGGCTGCGTCGGCGCGGTATCGCTGTGCGGCTTCCATGTTGCGGAGGGATCGCTCGGCGTAGGCGCCGAGGGCGATCGCCGCGATGGGGATGGAGACGGTGAGGGCGAAGAGGAACGTCCCTCTTTCCGGGTTCAGGTGAAACTTCTTCATCTCAAGAGCCTCCCGACCGGTTTCCGGTGGCGATCAGGGCCGTCACCGTCTCTTCACGCGAGCTCGCTCCAGTCGGCAACGGTCGCACCTGCAGGGTCAAGGTGACCTGGACTCCGATCGTTTGCGCCTGAAACTCGAGGCCGGACACTCCCGATGCGAGGATCGCGATCTCCCCGGGCACCGTGCTCTCGGCCACCGAATCACCATCCAGATCTTGCTGACGAACCAGATATTCGCCGGTGAGGGTGTAGGTGATGTCGGCGCCAAACTCCGTGGCCCCGTCCGTATCGAGGATCGTGCCATCGCCGTCGAGATCCTGGGGGATGCGAAAGCTCAGGCTGGATCCGGAGATGGTCAGGTTCGTCTTATCTGCCTGCCGGACCTCCCGGGACAGTCGCTTCAGCACCTGCTCCACGCGTTCCTGGAGCTGCATACGACCCTCACCCTCCCTCCAGAGATCGAAGGAGAGGATGGTCATCCGAGTGACGAGCAGCCCGAGCATCGAGGCGATGCCGGCGACGAGGATGATCTCGAGCAGCGTAGAGCCCCGGTCATTGCCGGTCCTGGAAGGTCGATGGATCTTTATCAATAGTCTGCCCTCAAGGTATACAGAGATAGTCCTTGCTGCTCTCCTCGCGGATCCTTCCAGCCGATCGTCACCCCGACACGGACCACGGCCGGAAGGGGATCGGCTCCGGGAATGCTCGTGCCGTCTTCCTCGGTCACCTCGAAGGTCGTCGACTGGTCCGGAAGATGGTCGAGCGTCGGGGGCGTGTAGGCTCTCAGAGAGCTGAAGGCGATCGCTTCCAGATCTGCCAGCACCCGCTCCGCGTCGACCGTGGCGCAGGTCACGTCGCTGCTGAGACGGTTCATGGAGAGGATCGTGTCGAAGGCCCCGAAGAGCGAGACGAAGAGGACGGTGAGGAGTCCTGTGGCGATGGTCAGCTCGATGAGCGTATGTCCGCTTGTCGGAACCTGCTCGACGGCCAGCCCGCATTGCGACATTGCCCCACCCACCTCGCAGCGTGACGACCTATGGGGGGCCGCACTTGACTCTCGATCGTTTGTGGAAGTCCCACCCCCACAGAGTTGAATCGCCGATCGGGACAGTTGCAAAACGGGTGCCCCGGTTGACAAAATATTTAGGCCTGTGCCGCAACCTGTTTATTGTCAATGGCTTGTAAGATCTGACCGGTCTTGCGGAGACTGCGAGGTTCCGGGTGGGCAGGCAATATTTCCCGGTCGTGAACCAAGAAATTCCAGGTATTTCATGACGCGCACCAATTTCAGGTATTCGGTGCGCGTCATGAAATTCAGTTGGGGACGATGCGGACGATGTCCTCCCCGCTGATGGATTCGCCACCGAAGGTCTGGGCCTCCAGGATGGCGATTGTCTCACCCAGTTCGAGGATCAGTGCGTCCGTCTCCACGTGGACGAGGAGATCCACCAGGCCGTCCCCGTTCACATCCTCCTCGCTCGCGAGGAGCCTTCCGCTCTTGCCGACCATCTTCACGGTCGACCCCGCCAGACTGACCGTGGCCGGATCCACCGTCGTGGCGTCGAAGCTCGCCGAGCTGAGGATTGCAACCGGGATCACGCCAGCCGAGCCGAGGTGGATCGAATTCGTTGCGCTGTCCGGCTTGATGTCGATCTGGGCGACGACGCCGCCGTTGAAAGAGAACTTGGCGACGAGGCCCTCGATTCCGGCGATCGTCGTGTCTGCGGCGCCGGTCGTCAAAGCCAGATCGGCGGCACCGGTATGGCCCACGACAATTGCGCTTCCGTCCGCGTCGACGGCCACCCCGGCCCCATTATCTCCGCCGCCCAAGGCGCTTCCCCCGAGATACGTGGAGAATCCCAGGCTTCCGCCGGAAGCGTCGAGCCTGGCGAGGAAGGCGTCGGTGCCGCCCAGGGAGTCGTCCGTGACATTGACCATGGGGAAGTCTCCTGAGCCGGTCTGTCCGGTCACGAAGGCATCACCGGCGTCGTTGATGGCTATCCCCCGGGCAAAGTCGAAGCCCGCTCCTCCCAGATAGGTCGAGTAGATCAGGCTCCCCCCAGGATCGAGATGCGTCACGAAACCGTCCAATCCCCCGGGCTTCGCTGTCTGGAGGGCCAGCGGAGTTGTGGGGAACTCACTCGACGTGAAGCCGACCACGTAGGCGTTGCCAACCCCGTCGACCGCTATATCCAAGGCCTGGTCGATGCCCGATCCGCCGAGGTAGGTGGAATAGACCAGCGGGGCCGTTCCCGTGGCGTTCAGCTTCGACATGAAGGCGTCCTGGCCCCCACCATTGAAGGTCACGTCAAAGGCACCAACCGTCGTGGGAAAGTCTGCCGAGGAGGTGTACCCTGCGACGTAGGCGTTCCCGGCGGCATCCACGCCAATACGGACCGTTCCGTTCTCGTCGGAAACTCCGCCCAGGTAGGTCGAGTAGATAAGGGCCGACCCCGTCGAGTTCAGCTTGGAGACGAAGGCGTCGCGAACGCCGCCAAAGGTGACGTCGAAGGCCCCGGTCGTCGTTGGAAAGTCACCGGTCGTCCAGCCGGTGGCATAGATGTTTCCGGTGTCATCCATGGCGATCCCCGTCCCTGAATCGAATCCGAGATCCCCGCCGAGGTAGGTGGCGTAGATCAAGTTGGATCCGTCCGAGCTGAGCTGCGCCACGAAGGCATCGCCGCCGTCCCCGAGCGTGGTATCCAACGCGCCGGGAGTGGCCGGGAAATTTCCCGAAGAGGTCTGTCCCACGATCGTGGGGCTCCCCGCCGAATTCACGACGATGTCGAGAGCCTGGTCGAAGTTGGAACCGCCGACGATGGCCGTCCAGACGAGGCTTCCATCCGGGGCCAGTACGGTGACGAACGCATCGCCGAACACCGACCCTGAGGCCGTCCCCGGGAAGTCCAGGGTGGAGAGAGTCAGGCCGGTGATGTAGGCGTTCCCCGCGGAATCGACAGCCACCGCGGTGCACTGATCCGTGCTGTTTCCTCCCAGGTAGGTCGTGTACTCGATGCCCGGATCGATCACGAGGGGGGAATCCGGGTCGTAGTCACCCACGATTTCGATGTGGTACCCGCCCTCCACATCGGTGTCGATCTCGTAGCGGCTCTCGATCACCACTCGCACGCCGTCGATCACCTGGTACGACGTGGGACGCTCGTCGATGATCGTCCGATGAGCCATCTCGATGCGGAGATTCCCGAACTCGTCGATGGAGAGCCCCTCTGCTCCCACGTAGGCGAGCCGGATCACCTCCACGGAAGCCCTCGGCTCGATGACGAACTCGTACTTCAGCTTGCCGTCCTCCCCCCGGAAGACTCCCTCCACACCCTTCCAGAGGTCACGATAGACCACATCCCGATAGGTCGAGACACCGGTTCGCCATTTGGCGGGGTCCTTGCCCAGGTAGAAGTGGGCCTTGGCCTTCATCTCGCGGCGACCTTCGAGCTTGACGTCAGGATTGGCCTCCCGGAAACGAAGGCGCAAGGTCAGCGCATCGCCCTTCCGACCTCGGGCCAGATTCAGAATGGCCTCCTCGGTCGTGAAGTAGAAGCCGAACCCACTCCCCGACGTGTAGAACCTGACCCTGGAGTCGGCCTGCCCCTGGTTCTCCCAGAAGCTCAGGGCGCCGCGCGTCTTCCCAGTCGCGGCGCTCTCCGAGAGGCCGTGCAGATCATTATCGAATCCAATGAATCCAACGATGCCGAGGAACAGGACGCCGAAAACCCCCGTCCGGGTCGACGCTTTCCACGAACCGAATAAATTCTGTCCCATTTCCCTTCCCTCCTCTATCTCTTCCACGGGTCGAGGTACATGCAATCGCGGCTCCCTGAGGGACTCGAGGCCCTGGGCTCGCGCGCGCCGCAGTCACCTGTGTATGTTTGTGTCGCTAAGAACTGATGGGGAATCGTAGCTTGTAGCAAATAGGGTCGGGGAACTCAAGCAGGATGTGAGGCCCCGGGGTGGGGGGTTCTTGTTACTGGATGATCTTCACGGTGTCTTCGCCCGTGATCGCCAGGCCGTCGAACGTCATCGCCTCGAGCGTCGCGGTCGTGGCCCCCGAATCCAGGTTCATTTCCGCCGTTACGATCTGACAGAGGAGATCCAGGAGCCCGTCACCGTTCACGTCCTCGTGGTGGGCGAGGAGCCTCCCCCCCTTTCCCACCGTCTTCACCCCGGCCCCCGCCAGGGTGATCGTCGCGGGGTCGACGGTGGTGGCGTCAAATGTGTCGGAGCTGAGGATCGCGACGGGGACGACTCCGGTCGAGCCGGGGCGGATCGGGTTGGGCTCGCCATCCGGCTTGATGTCGATGTCAACCTGGCCCGATGCCGCCCCTCCGGTCGAGTACCTGACCACGAATCCTTCTCGCCCACCTTCGAAGGAAGTGTCCGCGGCGCCGGCGCTCGTGGGATAGTCCGAGGAGGACGTACAACCGACGACGACGAAATTACCGGCCGGATCGACGGCAACTCCTCGCCCCGCATCCAGCGACGCGTCTCCCCCCAGGTAACTGGAAAAGGCCAGGCTACTCCCCGTTGCATTCAGCCTCGCGATGAACCCATCGGCGGCCCCCCCCCGAGTGCTGTCCAGAGCGCCTTCGAGGGGAAAGTCAGAAGAGAAGGTCTGCCCCGTCACGTAGGCGTCTCCGGAGCTGGCGACGGCGACTCCTATGCCCTGATCGGACGCGGAGCCTCCCAGGTAGCTCGAGTAAACCAGGGCACCCGCTGGGCTCAGCTTGGTCACGAAGGCATCGTCCTGCGAACCGCTGCCGGCGAGCGCGGTCTGGAAGGCGGAGGCCGTCGTCGGGAAATCGCTCGATCGGGTCCGACCGACTACGTAGGTGTTGCCCGCCGTATCGACGGCGACGCCATTGGCCGCGTCGAAGGAATCGCCCCCCAGATACGTGGAGTAGACGAGAGCGCTCCCGGAGGGATCGAGCCTGGTCACGAACGCATCCTGGCCACCATCCAGCGTCGAATCTAGGGCCGAGACGGTCGGGAAGTCATCCGAGAGTGTGAAGCCGGCGACGCAGGCATTCCCGTTTGCATCGACGCTGATTCCGCACCCCGTATCGAACGAAGAGCCCCCCAGATAGGTGGCGTAGGAGATCGAAGATCCGTCCGGGCTCAGCTTTGCCACGTAAACGTCGACCGGATTTCCTGCCTCCAGGACGGTATCGAAGGCCCCGACGGTCGTGGGGAAGTCCGCCGAATCGGTAGATCCGATGACGTAGGCGCTGCCGGAGGCATCCAGGGCAATCCCGCAGCCCTGCTCCCCGCCGCTCCCGCCCAGGTAGGTGGCGTAGATCAACGCCGAACCATCCGAGCTGAGGCGGGCCACAAAGGCGTCGACGAATCCACCCAGGAGTTCGTCCGACGCCCCGGCCGTGGCCGGAAAGTCGGCAGAAAGGGTAGTCCCCGCTATCGTGGGCTGTCCCGCCGAGTCGACGGCGATGGCCAGCCCGAATTCGGCGGAGCTTCCGCCGACGAAGGCCGTCCAGAGGACAGCCCCGGCAGGATTCAGGGCGGTGACGAATGCGTCGAAGCTGCTTGCCCCCCCGCTGTTGCCAGGGAAGTTGGATGACGAGAAGGTAAACCCGGTGACATAGGCGTTCCCGGAACCATCCAGGGCGACCCCGTTAGCCTCATCGATGGAATTCCCACCCAGATAGGTCGAGTAGGCAATGCTGGGATCGATGACGAGCGCCTCTTCGCGATCGTAGGGGCCCTGGATCGCGAAGCGATAGCCGGCCTCCTTGGACGCGTCGAGGACGTAACGGCATGGAATCTCGACCTGCTTTCCGTCGATCTCCTGGTAAGCCGTCGGAGCCTTGTCGGAGATCGTTCCCTGAGAGGTCTCTATGCGGAGATCGCCGCGCTCGTCGATGGAGAGCGCCTTGGCCCCCCGGTAGGCGAGACGGATTGAACCCACGCTGCCCCCGGGGGAGACGATGAACTCGTACTTGAGCTTCCCGTCTTCTCCCCGGAAGGCTCCGTCCACCCCCGGCCACAGATCGCGATAGACCACCTCGCGGTAGGCGGTGACATCCGTCCGCCAGTTCGACGGGTCTTTCCCGACATAGAAGTGGGCCTTCGCGCGATCTCTACGTCGCCCTTCGACACGGACTTCCGGGCTGGCGTCGCGAAGCTCGAGGCCGAGGGACAGGAGTCCGTGGCTTCCATCCCCTTTCGCCAGCTGGAGACCTACCTCCTCGGGAGTGAAATAGAACCCGAAGCCGCGCCCCTGGGTGTAGTAGCGGACCTGAGGATCGATCTGGCCCTCGTTGGCCCAGAAGAGAAGCGTATCGTCTTTCTGAAGGGGGGAATTCGGATCGGCGGTTTCCGCTCCGGCGGAACGCAGGAATCCTGGGGCGTTGCGCCCGATCTGTCCAACGATGTCACCGCCGAGGATGACGAATCCGACAATTCCGAGAGTCACGGCCCCGATCAAGATCTCGATTCTCGATTTTGCCGTTCTCGGGGGGAGTGCCGCTGCCCTTCTCATCTCCTCTTCCTCTACTGCTCACACGTACGGCTCGCTCCGCGTGCGCGCGCGACCGCCGTGGATGGAAACCCAAGGTCATGGTCCACCCCCCCTAGGTATTGGATTGGATTCTGAAGAGCAAACTTCTGATGGGGACGCTAGTTTGTACCAGATCGGGCCCCAATTTGCAATCAGAAATCTGAATATCTCATGAGGGAAAGGCTACGGAGTGAACACTCTCTGGATACGTTCGAGGGCCCAGTGGATCTCGTCTTCCGTGATGACGAGAGGAGGGGCGAAACGAATTACCTGCTTGTGGGTCTCCTTCGTCACGATCCCCTCATCGAGAAGGGCCTCGCAGAATCGGCGGGCGGTCCCGCTTTCCTCCTTCACCTCGACGCCGACGAAGAGGCCGCGACCCCGCACCTCCTGGATGTGCGGGCCGGGGATCTTGCGAAGCTCCGCCATGAAGATGTCGCCGAGACGAGCGGCATTGGCCGCCATGTCCTCCTCCACGAGAACGTCGAGAGAGGCAAGTCCGACGACGGCGGCGAGCGGGTTTCCGCCGAAGGTGCTGCCGTGGTCCCCCGGCTGAAACACCCCCATCACCTCGTCCGATCCGAGAACGGCGGAGACAGGATAGACCCCGCCTCCCAGGGCCTTCCCCAGGATCAGGAGATCCGGCTGGATGCCCTCGTGCAGGTAGTCGAACAGCTTCCCCGTTCGACCCAGGCCTGTCTGGACCTCGTCGAGAACGAGGAGGATACCTCGCTCCGAGCAGATTCGCCGCGCCTCGCGGAGATACCCTTCCGGCGGCATTATCACGCCACCCTCTCCCTGGATAGGCTCGACGAGCAGGGCGACGGTGTTCTCTCCGATCTTGTCGGCGAGCTGCGCCGCGTCTCCGAAGTCGATCGTCACGAATCCTGGAGCGAAGGGGCCGAACCCGTCCCGGTACTGAGGCTCGGACGAAAAACCGACGATCGTGGTCGTCCGGCCGTGGAAATTGTTTTCGCAGACCAGGATCTCCGCTTTCCCATCCGGCACCCCCTTCTTCAGGGTGCCCCACTTGCGGGCTGCCTTGATCGCCGTCTCGACCGCTTCTGCTCCGGTGTTCATCGGCAGGGCCTTCTCCATGCCGGCGAGCTCGCAGAGCCGTTTCAGGAAGGGGCCCAGGCGATCGTTGTGAAACGCTCGCGACGTGACGGTGAGGCGGTCCGCCTGCTCCTTCAGGGCAGCGATGATCTTGGGATGGCGGTGCCCCTGGCTGACGGCCGAATAACAGCCGAGCATGTCCAGGAACTTCTTCCCGTCCACGTCCCAGACCCACACCCCCTCGCCACGAGTCAAGACGACCGGAAGCGGATCGTAGTTGCGGGCGGCGTAGGCGTTGGCCAGATCGATCTCTTTCTGGGCTCGGTCGGTTGTCTTGGCGTCGGTTCTTATCATATCCTGGGTTTCGCCTTCTCTCCTTCGGCCTTCACGATCGCCTCCAGGTCGTCGATCTGCGCCTTCGTCCCTATCACCTTGACGACCGAGGCATCCTCGCGGCAAAGGCCATGGCTCTTCGCCCAGTCTCGGACCTTGTCCACCAGAGCGGCAGAGTAGCGGAGCTTGTCGAACGTCAGGGTGTGCTTCATATCGGCCATCGGTTTCCCCTTCGATCAGCGGCATCCATCGACATCATGGGCCGGGGTTTGACTGGATCGACTCCGGCCCAGCGAGGTTATACTAATGCCCCTGAACCTGTTCGGCAACCGGACCCTGAGTGCTGTGGAGTGATGGAAATGCATGATCGAGGCAGGTGGACCCTGTCGCCGGCCTGAATGGGGACAATGGTGCTCCTGGCGGCCTCGACATTGGCGGGGCCATCGTGGGTGCAGGAACGCCTGGAGAGGGAGGTCGATTCCGTGATGGAGAAGGTGCATCAGATTCGAGAGGAGCTCCACGCCCACCCCGAGATTTCGAACCGGGAGGAGAAGACAGCGGAGTACATCGCTCGCCACCTGGAGGAGGCGGGGCTGGAGGTTACCAGGGGAATCGCCCACACGGGCGTGATCGGGATCCTGAAGGGCGGCAAGCCCGGCCCCGTGGTGGCCGCCCGGGCCGACATGGACGCCCTCCCGCTTCCCGTCCCGGAGTCGACCGGGTTCCCGTTCGCATCCAACGTGACGATCGAACACGGCGGCGAGAAGTCTCACGTGATGCACGCCTGCGGCCACGACGTGCACATGGCCATCGGGCTGGGGACGGCGATGGTCCTCGCGGCGCGCAAGGAGGATCTGGCGGGGACGGTGAAGTTCATCTTCCAGCCCGCGGAGGAGGGCCCGCCGCCGGGTGAGGATGGAGGGGCCGGCATGATGGAGAGGGAGGGGGTGCTGAAGGATCCTGACGTCTCGGCGATCTTCGCCCTCCACGTCTGGCCCGATCTGGACGTGGGGACGATCGGCTACAACGCGGGCGGATCGCTGGCGGCCGTCGAGCGAATCCGTATCAAGATCATCGGGAAGCAGACCCATGCCGCCTATCCGTGGAAAGGCGTGGATCCGATCGTCCTCGCCTCGCAGGTCATCCTTGCCCTGCAGACGATCCACAGCCGTCAGGTCGATGCCCGCGAGCCTTCGATCATCACGATCGGCGTGATCCGCGGCGGTTCCAGATGGAACATCATTCCCGGTGACGTGGTCCTCGAAGGCACCGTGCGAACCTACTCGGAAGAGTCTCGAGCCGATATCCGGGCCAAGATGGAAAGGACACTGAAGGGTGTGACCGAATCGGCCGGCGGGACCTATCAGATCCTCGAATATTCCCTGATCACTCCGGTGACGGTCAACGACCCGGAACTCACGGAAAAATCGGTCCCGAGCCTCGAGAAGGCGGCGGGGAAGGAAAACGTGGTGAAGGTCCTTCCGACGTTGGGAGGGGAGGACTTCGCCTACTTCGCCAGGAAGGTGCCGGGGTTCTATTTCCGGCTCGGCGTGCGCCCCAAGGGACAGAAGGACTTCCCGCCCCTGCACTCGCCCAACTTCGGTCCCGATGCCGGCAGCCTCGAAGTCGGCGTCAAGGCGATGGTGCAGCTGCTCGATGACTATCTGATCCGAGAGGGACGAGAGTAGAGATCTTGAAGCTCGTCATCCAGATCCCCTGCTTGAACGAGGAGAGGACCCTCCCGGAGGTCCTTGCCCACCTGCCCGGAGCGCTCCCCGGAGTGGATTCGATCCAGGTCCTCGTGATTGACGACGGTTCCGCCGACCAGACGGCCCGGGAGGCGATCGAGGGCGGAGCGGACAAGGTGATACGGCACACCCGCAACCGGGGTCTCGCCCGGACCTTCCGGACGGGCATCGATGCGGCTCTCAAGATGGGAGCCGACGTGATCGTCAACATCGACGGGGACGGACAGTACAGCGGCTCGGATATCCACGACCTGATCCGTCCGATCCTCGAGCGGCGGGCGGACATCGTGATCGGCTCGAGAGACATGCGGCACTTCTCCCGGACCAAGCGGTTCCTGCAGAGCCTGGGGAGCTTCGTCGTTCGCCGCGTGTCGGGGACTTCGGTCGGCGACGCCGCATCGGGTTTCCGGGCCTTCAGCAAGGAGGCGGCCCTCCGCCTCAACATCTTCTCGGAGTTTACCTACACGCTGGAGTCGATCATCCAGGCGGGGCGTATGGGGATGGCGATCGAGCAGGTCCCGGTCACCACGAACCCGCCGACTCGCTCCTCTCGCCTCTCCTCGGGCAACCTCTCCTACATCATCAAGTCCCTCGGAACGATCATCCGGCTCTTCGTCACGTATCAGCCCCTGAAGGCCTTCGCCGTCGGCGGCGTGGTGAGCCTCGTGGCCGGGACCCTGATCGGCCTGCGTTTCCTGTACCTGCTCTTCACCGTGAGTGGTGAGGGGCACGTCCAATCCCTGATCCTCGCAGCAATCCTCATCATCCTCGGCTTCCAGCTGATCGTCGTCAGCCTCCTGGCGGACCTGATCTCGGCGAATCGCAAGATCTCCGAGGCTGCCCTCCTGAAGATCCGTCGATTGGAGGTCGAATCGGAGCTGTCTCAGGTGGAGGAGAGGGTCGATAGCTGACCCCTCCCAGGCGGGCGCACGACAGATCTCCGATGGGTCTCCCCATTCGCCTCCCCATTTGCCTCCCTACTTGACGAAACCCCATTCCAGGGCTTAGGATTCACTGGGGTTATGCCATTCAAACCGCTGACTTTTCCAGGGGGAAGGAGCTAGGATCATAATGAAGGTATTCCGTGTCGCATCTCGCGCGAATTTCGCCCGCTTTGCCGTCGTGGCATCGGTCTTTGCCATCGTCCTCAGTTGCGGGGGCGGCGGAGGCAAGCGTAAGCCCTCCGGCGGCTTGCTGATCACGAGTGTCGCTCCAGACTCCGGAGATTTGGCGGGCGGAACCACCGTGATGATCACCGGGAATGGGTTCAACGCCAGCACGACCGTCTCGATCGGTGGGATGGACCTGACGGGGCTCACCCTGTTCGACAGCAAGACGATCACGGGAGTGACCCAGGCGACCGCCTCCACCGGGCCGGTCGACGTGGTCGTGGCCAACGACCCGCTCACGGTCACCCTCCCGGGCGGTTTCACCTACTTCGAGGCCGTCACTCTCAGTTCTATCTCGCCGAACTTCGGGCCCGTATGGGGCGGGACGGCGGTGGACATCTACGGGACGGGCTTCGTGGCAGGAACGAGCGTCACGATAGGCGGGACCGAGATGCTGAATCTCATAGTGGTGAGCACTTCGCAGATCCAGGGATTCTCCCCGGCCGGCGCTGGGGGCGGCCAGGTGGACGTGGCGGCGACCAACCAGAATGGCGCCGACGTCATCGCCGACGGATTCGAGTACTTCTCTCCCGTGATCATCTTCAACATCCTCCCGAACTCGGGGCCCACGGTCGGCGGGAGCAGCATCACGATCCGGGGCACCGGCTTCACTCCGGATAGCCAGGTGAAGATCGGGGACAAGGCCCTCATCAACACCGTGGTCGTCAACATCGCCGAGATCACGGGCTTGACGCCGCCGGGAGACATTTTCGGCCCCGAGGACGTGACGGTGACGAACACGAGCGGCGGGTTCACCTTCGATGACGGGTTTACCTATTACGACGACGTGACGATATCAAACGTCAGCCCCTCGGGCGGACCCACGGCAGGGAATATCCCTCTGACCATTACCGGGACAGGCTTCGTCGCCGGCTCGGTGGCGAGTATCGGAGCGACCCCCGTGAGCAACCTCGTGGTCGTCGATGATCTCACGATCACTGGCACGGTTCCCGCGGGACCCGTTGGAATCCAGGACGTGATCGTCGTCACCCCGTTCGGGACCGACACGCTGGTCGGCGGGTTCGAGTACTTCGACATGGTGACGATCTCCGGGATCACCCCGACCACGTGGTTGACGAAGGGTGGGATCGGGGTCACCGTCACGGGGACAGGGTTCTTCCCGGGAACGACCGTCGACATCGGCGGCAACGCCCTCCTGAACCCGGCCTTCATCGACACCTCGACGGTGGTCGGAACCGTCCCTCCGGGCTCGGTCGGCACGGTGAACGTGTCGGTCATCAACATCAACGGGACGGACACCTTGCCGGGGGCCTTCACCTATCAGACGCCGATCATGACGGCCTACGATGACCAGAAGAACGAGCAGATCGTCTACATAACGAAGGGGCCCGGCGGCGGCCTCTGGATGAGCCTCGACGGCTCTTGCAGCGGTGGCACCTCGGGAGGAGTCCTCTACTTTGATGATGGGGGCACCCCCTCCATCTTGACAGACGATCGGACCCAGCTCTTCACAGCGGCGGATGGACTCCAGTCCACCGCCCTCGGCGAGATAGGGTTCGAAGGGACCACTGGCGTCTGGATCACGAGAACCGGGTTCCAGTGCGGCGGCGTCGATGAGGGGATCGCCTACCTGGATCACAATGGGACAATCTTCGACAAGTCTGACGACCAGTGGAGGTACTTCACACCGGCGAATACCCCGATGACGGAGCAGCGTGTAGGTGGCATTCACGTGATGAGCGGAGGAATCTGGATAGCCATGGTCGGAGGGGGTCTCGCCTACCTCGATCACGCCGGCACCCCGCTGGACGACACGGATGACCAGTGGACTCTCCGAAACGATTTCGACGGTCTCGGTATGTGGTACGACTGGATTCGCGACGTATATGTCGAGCCTATCACGGGCCACCTGGTCATGGGGTACGACACCAACACTTACCAGTTTCTCGATTTCAACGACTTGAATCCTGGGGACAAGATCTCGGACATCTGGTCGTCATCGCTGTTCATACCCGTCATGGGGCTCTTCCACGAGCAGGAGCCTACTGCCGCTAGCCAGTTCTGGATGGGGGGTAGGTACTGGGGGATGGTCCTGCATGACGAGGGGGCGGACCCGATGTTGTCACAGTTCGACGACGTGGACCTGATGGAATTCACCACGGGCGACGGGATGCTCAACGGTACGGTCCTCGGGATGCAGGTCCTCTCGAACGGCGTCTGGGTCGGGACGGAAGAGGGCCTCAATTTCCTCGAGCATATGGGGACGATATCGAGCATGGCCGACAAGTCGGACGACGTCTGGTACGACTACGCGGAGGCGGAAGGGCTCTCGAACCAGTACATGCGCTCGATGTACATCGACGGCGCCTCGAACTTCTGGCTGGGCACTCAAGCCGGGCTCAACTACTTCGAGCACAACTCGACCCCGACCGTCAAGACGGATGATACCTGGACGACGATCTTCTTCGATCTGCCGGACCGGCCCCGATACATCCAGGCGGACCCTGCCGGGGGCGTCTGGGTGGCCACGGAAGCAGGCGTGGTCTACATAACTGACAATGGCACTCCCCGGGACGCTTCGGACGACTCGTTCATCTACTACACGACGGCGGACGGCCTCAGCGCCAACCAGATGGCTGGCGTCTATCCGCACCCGAACGGCTTGGGGGTCTGGATCATAGGCGCCGACATGTCGTACCTGGATCACGCCGGTACGCCTTTGAACAAGTCCGACGACACACTCACCGTGCTCACGCCGCCGTTTCCACCTCTGACGAATTACTGGGAGGATACGGTCCTCAGGATAGGGCCGACGGGCGGGCTCTGGATCGGCACCGAGCAGTTCGGCGTCTTCTACTTCGATGACATGGGAACGCCGGCGGACACGACGGACGATAGCTGGACACAGTACGCCCCGTCGGATGGTCTTCCGGGCGCGTACGTCGTAGACATCTCCTTCGACGCGCCGGACGGGGTCTGGTTGGCCACGCTCGGCGGGGTCCTCTACATGGACACTCGCGGCACTCCGACGGTGAAGATCGATGACCTGAAGACGGTCTTCACGGCGCTCGATTCGGGACTGGCGGACACGGTCACGGCGTCGGTGCTGGTCGATGACTCCGGCAACGGAGTATGGTTCGGCACACTGAACGGCCTCAGCTTCCTCGATCATGGCGGGACGCCGGCCGTGAAGAGCGACGATCAATGGCAGACCTATACGACCGCGGACGGCATGATCTCGAACTTCGTCTGGACGATTCAGAGGGGAAGCGAGGGCCTCAACTGGTTCACCCTCTCGACGCAGTTCGGCGGGAACACCGATGGGATCGGCTTCCACAACGACTCCGGAACGCCGCTCGACAAGTCGGACGATTTCTGGGGCCGTCTGGACAGCTCCGATGGACTGCCGGCGGTGGATTACAGGTCGGCTTACGTCACGGAGGCAACCGGCGGGCTCTGGATCAGCGTCCAGAGTTACCCGACGAGCTACGTCATCTTCGTCACGCGGTAAGACAAAAGGGGACAGTCCCCAGGGAACACACACTTAATTCTCGTGCCGCGGGATGGAGGGTGGAATGCAAAAGCGCTGGCGGTGGATCTGCATGTTTCTCGTGGTGGTCGCGGTCGCAGGCCTGGCCTGCCATAAACGGAGCAGCAAGAAGAAGAAACCGCCTCCGTCGGAGGGGGCCAGCGTACGCATCAACGGCAGCGTCGTCACGTTTGCCATCGTGGATCACTTCTACGACACTGTCTTTGGCGAGATCGTAATCAACATGTGGAGTTCCAGTCCCACCGGATGGGATATCTACATCTTCGCGGCTGGTCCCGACGCGAACCCTGGCTGTGTGAATAGCTGCGATGACTTCGTATTCATCGAGGTGTACGATCCGTTCGGAGACGTATACTTGGAGGATTTCTGCTTCTACGATGTCTACCAGTGTTTCTCCTCGTACTCCACGACACTGGGGACTTTCACCATCGGGACGTTCTCGGCCGACGTGGAAAACCTCTTCCCTCCGTGGGATGTCCTGGACCTGACGGGCGGGAGCTTCACGGCGGTCAGGAATTAAGGGGACACACATCCCTGGTCAACCACCGGGTATGCGAACGGCTCAGAGGCTTCCGTCCTCTGGTCATAGGCGCGTACGGCGGTCCGGGTGTATGTCCCCGAAACCAATTTATCGTGCGAAGCGGCGGACGCGGCGGTTGCCGGTGTCGCTCACGAAGATGTCTCCGGCAGGATCGATCAGGATGCCGGAGGGACCGCTGAGGGCGGTGAAGGCGGGGGGAAGGGCGTCCCCGTTGAAGTCCTGGCTATTGGTCCCGGCGATCTTCGTCACCAGGCCTGGCCCCACCAGGGTTCCCGCCACCGTGAGAGGCGTCACCTGGGGATTGTAGACCAGGACGCGGTGGTTCAGCGTGTCCACGATGAACAGGTTGCCCGCCGGATCCGTTGCGACCCCCAGAGGGCTGTCGAGAAGGATGTCCCGAGGGGGGAGCCTATCTCCGTTGAAGCCCCCCAGTGACGTCTGCTGGCCCACGATGACACCCGAAACCAAGGTAAGGGGATTCACCTCGACGATCCGGTGGTTCATCGAGTCTGCGACGTAGAGGGTTCCCGTCGCATGCAGGTGGATGCCCGCGGGTTCGTCGAACTGACCCACTCCGTTCCCCCGCTGTCCTAGCGGGTCTCCGGCCACGAGGGTGACGAATCCGGTGGAGTCGACGCGGCGTATCTGGTGGTTCTGCGTATCGGAGATGAAGACATCTCCCAGGGGACCGACCTCCACATCGGTCGGAGAATGGAAGCAAGTCGACCGGGCGTCCACGTCGTTGATCGGTGATCCGGCGCAGCCGTTCCCCGCGATCGTGTCGATGTTGCCCGGCTCGATGTTTGTCACGCCGTTGACGGTGACAGGGGAGGTTCCCATGTTCACCACGCGAACCACGTGGTTATCCCTGTCGGCGATATAGAGGTTTCCCGCCAGGTCCAGGGCGAGGCCGGTCGGAGAGTTGAACGATGCGCCCGAGAGGGCGTCCCTGTCCCCCAGATAGGCGGGGATCCCGTTGCCGCCCAGGACCGTCATGGCTCGGGTCCTCGGGTCGAGCCGGAATATCCTGTGCGAGTGGCTGTTGCCCGCGTTGGTGTCGCTGAAGATGACGTTCCCGACAGCATCCTGAGCGAGCGACACGGGCGCGACCACCAACCCGTTGCTCAGCCCGCCTGGATCTCCGGCGATCGATCTCACACTTCGGGGCTCGATCAGCTTCGGACCGAGACGCACATCATCGTCCGTCAAGTTGACCAGGCGCACCACCCCGTTGGATGAATCCGCCACGAACAGGTTGCCCGATGGCTGGAGTCCGATCCCCGTGGGCTCGTTCAGGGTGGTGACGAGGTTCGAGAGGCCGTCGCCGTTGAACCCCGGTTGACCGGAGCCGACGATTGTGCTGATGAATCCCGGGTCGATCTGCACGCCTCCGATGGTGATGGAAAGCGGACCGCCGTTGACGATGCGCATCTTGTGATTGAGGCTATCGGCGATGAGCAGATTCCCGTCGGGGGTCACGGCGAGGTCCCGGACCTCGGACAGGCGGGCGGTGAGCGCCGTTCCCCCATCGCCGGAAGATCCGGGGATGCCCGCTCCCGCCACGGTGCGGATCGTCCCCGGAGGAACGCTGACTCCTAGCATCGAGGCAGTCGTAGCGCCGAGATTGATCGCCCTGATCCGGAAGTTGCCGGAATCGGCGATGAAGAGATTACCCCTGGGATCCAAGGCAAGGCCCAGCGGAGTATTCAGTCGGGCGGCAGGGGCGGCGCCTCCATCCCCTCCGAATCCGGCGATCCCGTCGCCCGTTATCGTCTGAACCGTCCCTGGCTCGATCGAAGTCCCGGCGACGTCGATCGGGTCGGACTGCGTGTTGACCGCTCGGATCACATGGTTGTCCTGCTCGGCGATGAAGATATTGCCTGCCGAGTCGAGGACGACCGCCACGGGCGATCGCAGGAGGGCGAATGTCGGCGGCGCCCCGTCGCCGGCGTATCCCGGGACCCCGGCTCCCACCACGGTTTGAATCTCCCCTGGCAGCACCACTACGTTCGCGACCAAGAGAGGGGAGTCCTGATTGTTGATCACCCGGATCCGATGGTTCTGTGTGTCGGCGACAAAGAGGTTCCCGTCCCGGTCGAGCTCGAGGTCGACGGGGAAGGAGAACGTGGCCGATCCGGGAGGTCCCCCGTCCCCGGCGAAACCCGAGCCCCCGGTGCCGGCAATCACCTCCACGGTCCCGGTCTCCGCGTCCAGGCGGTAGATCCGGTTCGCCTTCCTCCCTCCGAAGTCAGGACTCGTCACATCGGTGAAGAACATGTTCCCCGCGCCGTCTATCACGATCCGGGCGGGAAAGGAGAACGCCGTCCCCTGTTCCTCCAGGGAGATTGACAGGGAGTTGATGTCCCCCGGATCGATGATGACGCCGCCCCACGTCCGGGTCACCGCGGTGGCGTTGATCGCCCGCACCCGATTCCCTCCGCCCTCCGAGACCAGAAGGTTTCCGTCCGGATCGATGCGGATGCGGGTCGGGAAGATCAGGTTGGCGTCGGACGCGGGCGCTCCATCTCCCGTGCCCGGGTCGGCGACATCCGAGCCGGAAATCGTCTCGATCGTATCGGGCGAGACGGTCACGGACCCTATCGTGAGTGGCGCTCCGGATGTATTGACCACCCGGATGCGACCGTTGCCCACATCGGCCAGATAGAGGTTGTCGGCCGCATCCAACGAGAGGCCGAGAGGCTCGTCGAGCCGAGCGAAGTTCGGGGCGCCCCCATCCCCACCGAACCCCCTCAGTCCGTTGCCCACGATCGTAGCGATCCCGTTCCCGACGATGTTGATCCCCGCGATCGTGGTGAGAGTCGGGTCGGGGTTGATAACCCTGATGCGATTCTCGTCGGGCTGCGAGACGTATACCCGGCCGAAGCTGTCTATCGCCAGCCCTTGAGGTAGGCCGATCTGGGCGAGCCTGGCCAGCCCCCCGTCTCCGTTCGCCCCTCCGGGGACATAACTCCCCGTCCCGGCGATCGTCTCGATCTCGAAGGGGTCGATCTGAACGCCGGCGATCGTGAAGGGCATCGGCTGCGTGCTGACCACGCGAACCCGATTGTGGAAGGTGTCGGCCACATAGACATTTCCCATCGGATCCAGGGCAATTCCGAAGGGCGCGGCGAGGACGGAGGTGACCGCCAACGACCCGTCTCCGATGTCCGGGAATGTTCGGCCGCCGCCACCTGCTATCGTGTCGATGAAGCCTGCAGCGGCCGTGACCACGCGAATCCTGCTGTTCAACAGATCGCAGACATAGAGGTCTCCGTTCGGAGCGAGAGCGAGATCGATGGGAAGATTCAGCTTGGCATCGGTGGCCAGGATGTTGTCTCCGTTGAATCCCGGCTCTCCGGTTCCCACATAGACCGAGGCGGTGTCCGAGGTCGGGTCGTACCTGAGGACCCGGTTATTGAAGGTGTCGCTCACATAGATCACGCCGCTGAGCGGATCCGCCACGAGCCCGTTCGGGAAGTTGAGGCTCGGTCCGACCACCCCTCCCGCCACCGTCGCAACGAATGCGTTCTGCGCCGAAAACGAGCCGGTCGTCACCGAGTCTCCACCAAGGTCCGTGAAGGTCTCTGTCGGGGTGATCCGGATCCGGACGTCGGGATGGTTCACGCTTCCGAGATCGATCAGGGAGTTCCAGACAAACGTATAGGCGAGGGATACGCGGGCCGTCTTGAGCCCGGTCACGCCGGAGCTACCGGCCCCCTCCGCTTGCGTGGCCTGCTCGAAGGTCATGCCACCGTCGGTCGAATACTCCAGGGTGACGTCCACCGGATCGGACTGAAGGTCGAGGACCTGAAACGGAAAGGTGAAGAGGTCGTTGTTCGATCCGGACGGTGTGGTGATGCTCACCGATGGAGGGGTATTCGGGGGACCCTCGTCATCGCTCTTCTGATTGGCTACGACGACCCAGACCACCCCGCCGGCTACGTACCCGCAGCCGGAGATGAGCAGCAGGATCACGGATAGGATGGAGATGGCCCGAGGACTGTTGATCATGAATCTGGGTGATCCTATGAGTCGGGCAGAAGCCCTTCCCCCCCGAGTCGTGCATATCCATAGATAACCCGCGGAGGGATTCCCTGCAAGGGGAATGTGAGCCGGGTCACGTGTCCCCCTCAGTGGCCGGATCCCGTCGCTCCGTCCGGGTTTGGGGAAATACCGTCCGTAGCGGGGAGAGCATAGACCACCACCGCCTCCGATGAGTGGGCTTCCCGAAGGCTTGCAGGCCTCTCACCCTTGAAGAACCAGGCGTTCCGGGGCTCCTTTCGCACGACAAGGTGAGTGGCCCGGCGCTCCCGGCAGTACTGGAAGAGAGCGCCGGCGTTGGTTCCCGTGGGCCAGGGGAGATGCTCACCGTTCGCATAGAAGGCCACCCGGCGGGAGCGCGCACAGATCCGCGAGGACCCCGATTCGACTCCGATCGCCTGGGCCGCTGCCTTCATCCAGAGCTTGTCGACACGCTCTCTCTGGAACGCCCGCGCCCCGAGACCGGCAGCGAAGATGACCAGGAGAGTCCACCAGATCCGATGGGAGCGGTTCGCGAAGCGGCGTTCGAGGCGCCGGGCGATCTCGTCCAACCCGATCCCGCACCAGAGGCACGCGGGAGGGATCATCGCCGCGAGAAAGCGCGGGTTGGGGTAGTTCACGGCGATGCATGCTACGTACCAGACCAGGAAGAAGATGAGGAGCCACTCCTTCCTGCCAGAGGGGGGCCGGAGCAAGAGACCCGAGAGGAACAGGCCGAGGGCAACCGGGTGAATGGCATGAGGAAACGCTTGCACAACGAGCAGGGCGAAGTCGTGAACGTACTTTTCGAGGAAGAGTCCTCGATTCCGTCCGATGACGGTGACGGCCTCGCCGACACTGATGCCCTCCTCGCCACCCAGGCCACGATACCCCTCCAGGGCAACCCCTTTTCTGGCGGCATATCGGGGCAGCCCACCGAGCAGCTCCGATCCCTTTCGGGTGAACTGCAGATGTCCCGTCTCCGACTGGAGGAGGGCCGCGTACGGAGCCAGGGGCGCGAGGGCGAGCACGAGGAAGACGGCCAACGGGGCGATCTTCGTCCCGATACGCTGGGACCGGACGCGGAGCGATGGAATGGCTATCAGTCCGAACGGGGCAAGGAGGATCCCTTCAGGGCGCGTCAGGGTCGAGAGACCGGCCGCGACTCCGGCAAGGGCGATCGGGATGAGCTTCCCTTCGCCGGCGCCGATCCAGATCCCCGCGACGGACCCCAGGACCAGGAACAGGAACAAAGATTCCGAGAGGACGTCGCCAGAAAGCGTCAGGAGGAAGGGGGCCAGGACGTAAACCACCGCCGCTCCGCGAACGGCCCGGGCTGGCAGCAGGGTCCGCCCCAGCAAGATGAGGGGAACGACGGCGATGGCCCCGAAGAGGATCGAGACGGCCTTCCCGGCCGTCACCGGATCGGAGAAGATTCCACCGAACACCGCGATCGCGGCGGGATAGAGTGGCGGATAATGTCCCGTCAGACTCTCCCGGACCTTTCCCTCTCGCAGAAGATCGGCCTGCTCGATGTAAACGACCCCGTCTTCCGCAATGATCGGAGTGACGAATCCCTTGTAGCCGCGAACGACGAGGGCGAGGACCACGAAGAGCAGGATCTCCAGGCCGAGAGACCTCTCCTGGGGTGGTTCCATGGGAACGCTCAACGAGTCGCCTGCGATCTCGTGTGGTTCATGCTCTGAAAGAGATTGCCGTAGTCTCGCACGACTCGATCCCAGCTGTACTCCGAGACAACGGCCCGGCGAGCCGCCTCACCGAGCCGCTTCCGAAGGGATGGGCTGCGGAGGAGGAGGTCGAGCGCGAGGCAGAGCGGATCGACTCGCCCGGCCGGCACCAGGATGCCCGTCTCTCCCTGTCGGATCGCCTCGGGGATTCCATCGGTGCGCGTGGAGACCACCGGCTTCCCCGCCGCCATCGCCTCGAGGATCGCCAGGGGGAGGCCTTCATAGAGGCTGGGGAGGCAAAAGATGTCGGCGGCCGCGTAAATCTCCGGCATCCGCTCATGCGGGACCTCGCGCAGAATTCGCGCCCGATCCGATATCCGAAGGCGTCGGATCTGAGATGAGTAGTCTCGACGTCCTCGCCCGACGAGGAGGAGATGGGCTTTGGGGTGTCGCGGGGCGAGCCGGGCGAAGGCCTCGAGGAGGTACTCCACGCCTTTCCGACCGACGAATCGCCCGGCGAAGAGGATCAGCTGCGCATCCTCGAGGCCGAGGTCCCGGCGGAAGGCGGTCCCGTCCACGCCGGGTCCGAATCGGTCCGGGTCGACGCCGTTGGGCACCCGCTGCGCCCGGGTCGCATAGTCCGTCGAGATCTGCCGACAGCCGTCACGGCTGACCGCCACCAACCGGTCGGAGAGGCGGGCCCCCATCACCCCTTCGAGGTACCGGAAGGGGAAGTCGATCCACTTATCGATCTGCTCGCGGAGCGTGAGCCCTCCACCCCGGTAGGCGCGGAGGAAGCGACTCTCTCTAAGAAAGGAGCATTGCATCGTGGTGACGATGCGCGGGCCGCGCCCCGTGAGGGCGCGTTCGATCCGCACGATGAGTGCCACCCATGCGCCCGAGAACTCGTGGGCGTGGACGATGCCGAATCGGTGACGCCGCCGTGTCTTCAGGTAGGCCAGCGCCGCCGCCCAGGGAAACAGCTTCTTCGGCCCCGTGACCCGTGTCGTCCCGGTCTCACCGGGGGTCGCTGCGCCTGCTCCGATCATGTGGACCGGGAACCCCATCCTCAGGAGCCCCTTACGCTCCTCGCGGACCAGGACCCCTACCCCCCCGAGATCCTCGGGATCGTAACAGCTGCTGATCACGCAGATGGGGAGTCCTCCGGGCGCTCTCATCGACGCCTCGTCGCTAAATCTTCGAGGATGGCCAGATACTTGTCCGCCACGCTCTCCCACGAGTAGAAGGATTCCACGCGCCGCCGAGCCTTCTCTCCCAGGCGGGCCGCCGTCTTCGGATCTCCGATGATCTCCTCGACCCGCCGGGCCATCGCGATCGGGTCTCCAGGTTCGACGAGATGGCCCGTGACCCGGTCCTCCACCACTCCCGGGATTCCGCCGACCCGGGTCGCCACGACGGGCCTCGCCGTCGCCATCGCCTCGAGGAGCACCAGGGGGAGACCTTCGAACAGGGAGGGGATCAGGACGGCGTCGGCCGCATCGTAGAAGGGCGGAAGGTCGCGATTCCGGACGTGTCCGGCCAGGACGATCCGATCCTCCACGCCCAGGCGTTGGGAGAATTCGAGGAGAGGTTTTTCATAACCTCGACCGCTCCCTACCACGAGGAGGCGGACGTCGCTCCGGGTCCGGCGGATCTCACGGAGAGCCACCAGGAGATCGTGCAATCCCTTGCGCATGCGGAAGGCGCCGACGAAGAGGAGGATCGGAGATCCGTTCAGCCCCAACCTCTCTCGCACGGCTTTCCCTCCTCCTGGCCGGAACCGATTCGAATCGACACCATTGGGAATCCACCTGAATCCAGCCGGTGGATCTCCTCCCATCCTTTCGCATTCCCGGAGACCGGACCTGCTGACCGCCGTGATCCCATCGGAGAGCCTCACGGCGATCCGATCGGCCAGGACATGGAGGGGACCTGTGAAGTACTTGTAGATGTACTCTCTCAAGACGGGCCGGACGCGAATTCCATCCGGAAGAATCCGTCCGCGGACCTGCCGGGCCTCCTCTCTGCTGGAGGCATGAAACGTCGTGATCAGCCGGGGGCGCCGGTTCCCGAGGGCCGCTCGCGCGAGATAGATGCCGGGCGCGCTCGCTTGATGGATGTGCAGGAGATCCAGGGTCCTGAACCGCAAAGGGAGGAGCAAGGATGCCCCGCCGAAGAGGGCCGGGCTGGCGCCGAGGCGGACGATCCCCTCCTCCCGATCCGCTGCCGTCCCCGAGGTATAGACGGTGACTTCGTGGCCCTTTCGCCGGTAGGCGTCTCTCAGGGAGGCGACGACCTCCCCGACCCCACCGATCCGGTCCGGAGGATAAGTGTCGGTCACCAGACCGATTCGCCACCGGGCTTCAGGACTTCCGGATGATCGCGTAGAGCGTGTAGCCCTTGTTATTTCTGTGTGATCCCCTGGCATCCCTCTCCGCCACCCGATGGGCCCACCGCCGGCCGATCGACGGGACGACCCGCCACGCCAGCCGGAGGAAGAAGTACCCTCGAAGAAACGCCAGGCCTCTCCAGTGGAGGAAGCGGACGTCCGACACACGGCCTGACGGGATCATGCGCCGGATCTCGTCCTCTCCGATTCCCCGGAAGCCGGCATCATGCCCCCACCGCACGTGGAGCCATCCCGTCAGGAACGCGGGGAACACCCGCATGCCGAGATGCGGAACGGAGATCAAGAGCGTCCCGCCGGGGCGGAGGACCCGCAGCGCCGACGCGATCAACTCCTCCCTCCTCCGGACGTGCTCGATCACCTCGAGGGCGAAGACCCAGTCAAACGAATTCGAGCGGAAGGGGAGGCGGGTTCCGTCCCCCCGAACATAATGGATGGGATACCGTCGCTGGGGCTGGATGTCCACACCCACCCGGAGTCCCCCGCCGGATCGGTAGGCGACGACGCCGTCATGGCAGCCGACATCCAGCACGCTTGCCCGCGGGGGAGGCGCGAGCCCGAGACGCCCCAGAGTCTCGGTCCGGTAGAACGAGCCTAGCCTCACCTGGATTCGTTCCTGGACAGGGCGAGGCGGTAGGCGGCATCCCACTCCCGGCCGACCCGCGAGATAGGAAATCGGTCGAGGGCCCCCTGGCGAGCGGCCGCCCCCATCCGGTCCAGCAGTTGACCGGATCGGGCCATCCGGCGAATAGAATCGCGAAGGGTCTCCACGTCGCGTGGCGGGTAGAGGAATCCGTTCAGGCCATCCTCGATCGCCTCGTCGCTGCCGACACCGCGACAGGCGATGACCGGCAGTCCGCTGGACAGGGCCTCGAGATTCCCCACGGAGAGCCCCTCCTGGATGCTGGGGTTGATCATGAAATCCACCGACCGCAGGAACTCGGGCATCTCACGGTGGGGGACCGCGCCAAGGAGATGGACCTGTCTTCGTAACCCTAGCGAGCGGACCTCCTGCTCGATCCTTTGCCGCTCGGGACCGTCCCCGGCGATTCGCAGGGAGAGCTTGTCTCGCTCGGACGCGGGGATCCCGGAGAGGGCCCGGACCACGTCCCTGACCCGCTTTTCCGGGAGGAGCCTGCGCGCCACCCCGATGATCCTCTCGCCGTTCCGATCCCGACGGCCCGGGAAAAAGGCCTTCGTGTCGACGCCGTTGCGTACGACGTCGATCTCCTCCATCGGCAGGCCGTAGCTCCCCGCCTTCTGTCGAAGGTATTCGCTTACCACGAGAGAGACATCGCTCCGTCTGTGCACGAACGAAAGGGCCCTTCGAACGATAGGTCGATCGGGCAGATGGAGATCCGCGCCATGACCGAGGGTCACGAGGGGAATCCGAACGAACGGCCTGGCGAGAGCCGCCGCCAGTCCGCCGGGGATGAACCAGTGGGCGTGAATCAGGTCGGCTCTCTCCCTGTGGGCAAACAGGGTGAGGTAGTAGATGCTTGCCAGGAGAAAGCCAGGAAGCTGCAGGCGGGCCAGGCGACTCTTCCGGATGGACGGAAGCAATCCTTGCTCGCAATGGAGCATAGGGGCCGTTCCGGGGGAGTACGGGTACGCGACCACCCGGATCCCCTCCTCCTCGCGACGCACTTTCAGGCCCCGGGACAGGGAGGGCACGAGGACCGTCACGTCGTTGCCCCGATCCCTCACCGCGCGGATGTGATCCCGGAGATAGGCTCCCCACGCGGGATCACCGGGCGCCGGATAGGAAGAGGTGAGCATCAATATCCGCATGGATTCTCGCTAACCGGTTGCACGGGCCGACGGGCGGGCGAGGTCGGGCATGCTGAGCCAGGCCTCGCGGAAGATACGCGCGTAGTCGCGCACGGAGTCCTCGAAACTTTCGTGGATCTGGAGCACCTCCAGGCTGTGGGCGGCCATCTTGCGGCGGAGGGCGGAGTCTTCGACGAGCCTCCCGAGCTTCGCCGCGAGCGTCTTCGAATCCCCCGCCTTGTAGAAGAAGGCGTTCCCTCCATCCTGGACCTGCTCGCGAATTCCGAAAGCGGGGGTCGTCACGATCGGCAATCCGCACGCCATCGCCTCCTGGATCACCCGAGGGAAGCACTCGATACGAGAGGTGCAGACGAAGACGTCCGCGGCGGAATAGTAGACTCCGACGTCCGGGGTCTCGGCGATGATCTGTACCCGAGCGGATCGCGCCTTGCCGAGAGACCGCCTCGCGTCCTCCAGGGCCCGGCTGTATTCCCCGGGTCTGTCTCCCACGATGAAGCACCGTACCCGGCTCGATTTCCTTCGATCCAGGTAGGCCATCGCCCGGACCAGATCGATCTGGCCCTTCCGCTCACAAACAGTCCCCACGAGGAGGAGGACGATCTCATTGTCCTTGATCCCCAGTCGCTTCCGCGCGGCGTCGCGGGGCCAGCGGGCCATCTGACCCGAGAGCCTCCCGGGATCGAGGCCGTTGTGAACCGCGCCGAAATTGTGCCGTAGCATCAGCGGCTTGTAGAGGCAGCGAGTCGCGTCGGAACCGAAGACGACCCGGTACGGGTAGGCGAAGCAACCTCTTACGCGTTCCGCGACATCGGCGCCGAGGTCCTTCAGTCTCAGGTGCCACGGCTCGCTCTCGTGAATCGACCAGACGGATGGAATGCCCGCCCTGCGAGCGGCCTCGACTTCCAGATAGCTCAGGATCGTGTTGGCATGGACCGCCTCGACGCGCCACTCCTTCAGGCGTCCGACCAATCTCCCGAGCGCGCGCCGGTAGGTCTCCGTGTCGGTGTCAGTCTGCATCGGATAGGGCGTGATGTGGACCCGGATCCCCTTCTTCTCGTAGGAGCGACGCAAAGGCCCATCCTTCGGGCTGCAGACTATCGGGTCGATCACCCCTCGCTCCTTCAGCGCGACGATGAGCTCGAACTGGATGAGGGGGGCGCCTTCCCAGTCCAGCCGGTGGCTGCAGGCGAGGAGCTTCAGCGGACCCAGATCGCCGGGGGCGATGGTCCTCGCCTCGATCTCGAATCGGTACTCATCCAGCGAGAGGTTCGGATTGTAGTACGGATCTACCCGGTGGCCGTGGCGGGTCCGATAGGCCGAGATCTCGGAGAGGCGGTCGGTGAAGCCCCGGGAGAGCCCCTCGTGATGGATCAGCTCGGCCGTCGGGACATAGACAGTCCTCAATCCCTCGTCATGGAGGCGGAGGCAGTAGTCCACGTCGTTGAAGGCGACGGCGAACGTCTCCCCATCGAATCCTCCCATCCGGAGGTAGAGCTCTCGTGGCGTGAGCATGCACGCGCCCGTCACCGCAAGATAGTTCCGGGAGATGCGCGCCTGGCACATATAGCCGGGCGCCGAGCCCTGCAAGAGCTGGAAGGCGTGTCCCACGCCTCCGGGGCTGAACCCGTGGACGACCCCCGCGTGCTGGACCCGGCCATCCGGATAGATGAGCCTGGCGCCGACGGCGCCTACTCCTTCCATATTCAAGTAACCGACCATCTGGCTGAGCCATTCGGGGCTTCTTACCTCCGTGTCGTTGTTGAGCAAGAGCACGTAGTCGGCGTTCACCTTGCGGACCGCCTCGTTATTGATCGCCGCGAAGCTCCACTTGCCGTCCCGGTCGGGAATCCTGAAGACCTTGTGTGGAAGGTTCCGGAGATAGTCGAGCGTCTCAGGTTCATCGCTCTCATTGTCGATGACGAAGATCTCGTAATTTCGGTAGGCGGTCATCCGGATCGACTGGATGCACTTGCGGAGGACTTCTACCTGATTGCGAGTCGGAATCAAGATGGCGACGCTGGGGCCCTCGTCGGGAAATTGCAACCGGTAAACACCCAGCCAGCGGTTCCTCGCCCAGTCGGGATGAATCGCCTTCGCCGAGATGCCTCTCCGCTGGAGGGCCTCCTGCAGCGCCGCCCGACCGGCCTGGATCCCGAACGGCTTCGCGCTGCCCGTCGCCGCCACGGAATCGGGAGCTGCCCGCCAGTGGTACAAGATGGCCGGAATGTGTCCCACATGCCGGGCCTGCTCGGTGGCGCGAAGCGCCAGGTCATAGTCCTGCGCCCCGTCGAACTCGGATCTCGCCCCGCCGATCTTCTCGAACAGAGCCCGCCGTATCACCAGGAGATGGGTCAGATACATGCAGGAGAGCAGATGCTCCGGTGACCAGTCGGGCTTGAACTGTGGATCGTATCGCCGACCGTCCATATCCACCTTGTCGTCGTCGGAATAGACCAGATCGGCCTCGGGATGTTCGCTGCAGTAAAGGACCACGCGCGCCAGCGCATCGACGGTCAGCTCGTCGTCGTGATCGAGAAAGACAAGGAGCTCTCCGCGTGCCAGCCTGGCCGCGGAGTTGGTGGCGGCGCTGATGTGCCCGTTTTTGGTCCGCTCCACGATCCGGATCCGGGAGTCCTTCGCTGCCCATCGATGCAGCGTGCTCAGTACCTTCGGATCGGTACTGGCATCGTCGGCCACGCAGAGTTCCCAGTGCGGATAGATCTGACGGACGACGCTGCGTATCGCGCGATCCAACATGCCGGTGGGCGTGTTGTAGACGGGCATCAGGACGCTCACGAGTGGGGGATCGGTGACGCGAGCGAGATCTTCGCGAAGCAGCCTCTCTCTCCGATCGGTCCAGGCGTTGACGGTGATCCACGCGTCATACGGATCCAGCCGTCGTCCGTCGCTGTCGATGGAAACGATTTCCCCCGACCAGGGCTTGCGGGTGCGCGGGGGAGACGCCAGGGTGAAGCTCTCCGTCTCGAGATCGAGGTTGGGATTGTAAGCGGGATCGTCGACGAGGAGGTCCCGCCACCGAACTTTCATGAAGTCGATGGATGCCTGCAGGCGGGATCGCCGCTCCGTCCCGAGGTCGTCCAGCCAGGGGTGACGGACCACTTCCGCATGAGGCGTCCAGACCACCCTTCGATTCTTCTCCCCGATGCGCAAGCAGAGATCGATGTCACCCAGGCGCTCGGGGAACCGGGTCTCATCCAATCCCCCGACCGACTCGAAGACTTCCCGGCGAAGTACAAGACACATCCCGGAGACGGCGGAGAAGTCTTGCACGAGAGTCGCCTGCCCCTGCGGGCCGGCGAAGTCTCCTGGCTGACCCTCACAGGCGTTGCCGGCGACACCATGGGGCCCCATCCCGAGGATGACACCCGCATGCCAGATCGATCCATCCGCGTTGTAGATCTTGGCCCCCACGGCTCCAATCTCCGGGCGGAGCGCGTGGATCACCATCTCGTGCAGCCAGTCGGGGCTCTTGATTTCGATCCCGCTCCCTACGAAACCTATCAGCTCGCCCCGGGATTTTCCCACGGCATGATTTCGCATCGCCGAGCGATTGAATTCTTTATCGGATTCTTTTTCGTATCGGATGACGGTGAGACTCTCTTGCCGGGAAAACTCCTCCAGCACCCTTTCCGTGGGGGAGTCGATTGTCCCACGGCTCACCAGGATCAGATCGTAGCTCGGGTAGCGGGTCTTCTGCAGAATCGTCTCCACGCTCCGCCGCAGTTGCTCGTCTGAACCCTCGGCAATCATGACGAGGGACACTCGAGGCGGTGGCTCTGGCAAGGAAAGCCGCGAAGAGTCATCAAGGATCTGTCCGGGGCCGGTCCTGGCCGCGATCCCCTCGCCATTGCGACTGTCTTCCAGGTTCCTCGGAGTCGATGCGCCCCCCGCTGCGCCAGATTGCGCGTGGTACAGGATATGGGGGATGTGTCTGATCCTCGATGAGGGGAGTCCCCGAGAGATCTGAAGGGCGGAGGCCTCCACACCGGAGTTCTCGGCGAGATCGGCTCGATAGACCATCAGGTGATCGACATAGCTGTGGGAGCGGAGGAGATCCGGATTCCAGTCGGGCTTGAAGTACGGATCGTCTCGCCGTCCCCTGGAGTCGATCCGATCCTCGTCCGAATAGATCAGCCCGGCATCGGGATGGGAGCCGATTTCCACCGCGACCATGTAGAGGGCGTGCTCGGCCAGGACGTCACCCGCCTCGACTCGTGCCACGAATTCGCCTTCCGGACGGGCGGTAACTCTCACGCGCCCGTCCTCGCGGTGGTGCTCCTCCACGACAGCGCGCACACGTGCGGAGGCGCCGGTCACGCACAGCTCCCAGTTGGGGTAGAGCTGTCTGGAGACGGACTCCAGCGTGCGACGGCACTCCCGCCGCGTCGCTCCGGCGGCCGGCAGCAAGACCGAGATCAGGGGCTTGGGCGCCAGCCGCTTGATGTGCTCCCGGATCCTCATCCGATCCGCGTTGCTCAGCTCGTCGTGAGCTTCCATCCAGCGATCGTAGTCCGATAGGCGACTGCGGCGGCTCGTCTTCGCCTCCCGAAGCATCCAGTGCTTGAAAGTCGAGAAACCATCCCGCCGGGCGACACGGAGGCCTCTGAATGCCAGCCGCATGATTTTCAGCGGGTGAAATCGCAATCCGGTTGCTGTCTCCCAGGCGAGGAGAAAGGCAAGCGGGATCTGCCCGAGCTCACGGATCTTGATCTTTCCGAGCCGGAAGCGGCCGGGGCAGTCCATCGGGTCCAGTCGGAGGCGGTGGACCTGATCCGGGAGGTGCACGAACAGCTTCGATCTTCCCGTCCGGAGAGGGGGGAGGATGGGTCGATCAACCTCGGAGAGCCCGTGGCCGCTGTCGATGTATAGCGTAGGCTCCAGTCGCCCTTCGTCGCATTCCGCACCGTACGAGATCGTCACCCACCCGGAAGGCAGGCGACCACGAGATGAGTGCAAGTCGAACTGTGGGTCGCCGCCCGTGCTCCGGAACTGTTTCCCTTCCCGGACGAGCTGGCTTACTGGTTCAGGATGCATCCGGTGGAGTCGCGAGCGGAAGAGCCAGGAGATACGAGTCTTCAGGATGCTCATCCAGCCGGGGAAGAAGGTGCGCCGGCGTGAACGCAACGATCCGAGCAGCTCCGAGGTGATGCCGGCGACCTGCTCCAGTCGCTGGGAGACGTTTTCCAGGTCCGCCCTCAATTCCTCGAGGGCCGCCTCCTGCTTCTGCGACATCTCCCTGATGTCGGCCGACAGCGCCGCCCTCTCCTGGGCCTCACCCAGCTCCTCGAGCGTCTCTCGCTGGAGCCGCATCTCATCAAGGAGATCCCGAGAGTCCTTCTGCTTGGCGAGGACCTCCTTCATCGGTTTCCCGCTGGCGATCTCATCGCCGATCGATTCGACGCGCCCCAGGATCTCCTCGAGCCGCGACATCGGGACCGCCTCGGGTGTCCGGTCCATGTCGAAGCACTTACGAACACGCGATATGCTCCTTGCGCGTGGGGCCGCGACTACGAAGTGGCGGTAGACCGGCTCGACCCAGTCGCCGGAGTAAACCGCCGTGTTGTAGATCTCGTCCACCGTCGATCGGAGGGATTCGATCTCGGCGTTGCAGTCGCCCAGGGTTGTCCGCATCAGCCTGGCCCACAAACGCAGGTTTCCGTGGGGCCAGATCTGCACGTGCCAGCCGGCCGACTTCAGCTTTTGAACCGTTTCTTCGAGGTCAGGAAGGACGCCAGGCGGATGCTCGACGAGCCATGGGTGGTCATTCCCACGGACATCGCGCAAGAGGGCGTTGAGTCGGGTCTGTTCCTGAACTACTTCGGGCGAATCGAAGGGGGCGCCGATCACGATGCCGGTGCTCGATACTCGCATCATCTCATCCAGGAACGCATCGCGTTGGTCGACCGGGACATGCTGGAGGGCGTCCAGGGAGAGGGACACATCGACCGCCCCTTTGAGGAACGAGACCTGGGTGGCATCACAGTTGACGAGTCGCTTCGAGTCAGCGATTGATCGAGGCGTCTCGCTGCCTACATAGACAATGAAATCGTCCGGCAGGAATTTTTCGAGGTTCCCCAGGTTCCGATGTTCGGAGGCACCGACCTCCAGCAGCCTGAGTCCCTTCTTGCGACCCCTCCAGGCACCAATGATGGCCGCCGCGAAGGCGTACCGTTGGTACTGGTCAAACGGCAACCGCAGAGTGGATGAGTTCGAGTTTCTCGACATGAATACGCGGCAGGTTACCCTCTCGTCCGTTCAGATTCAACTCAAGCCAGTTTACAGAGCGCGGCCAGATTGCCGGCCCACATGGATCCGTCGAGATCTCTGGCATGGAGGCGAATGAACGAGACGTCCCGGCAGAGCGGATCCAGGGTCTCCTTCAGGCTGTTCAGTGTGAAAAAATTGACGTGAGTCCCTTCCAGCAGGTGCCAGGGAACGACGCCCAGATGGGCCAACATCGGAATCCCTGCCATGTCGGGCACGGTGATCAAAACCTGTTTCTCGGCTACTCGAAAGATCTCTTTCAACACCGCCTTGTAATCGCTTATGTGCTCGATCACTTCGATGGCCGAGACGCTCGCGAATGAGTTGTCCCCATATGACAGCGGGGTCGTTCCATCGTAGAGGGTTACATGGTCCTTGATCCCGGGATCGAGGCTCTCGACGATGCGCGCTTGGTCCAACTCGATCCCGATGGCCTCCTTCCCCAGCTTTCGCAAGGTGCCGATCAAGGCACCCGACCCGCACCCGAAGTCCAGGATCGGCTCCGGTAGCGATCTTGCGATCCCCAGGACTTCGGGAGAAACCGTCGTCCCCGGGGGGCCGCTACCGTAAACTCCCTCGCGGTGATGAACGAAGTTGTCATGCAGCATGTTGTAGTAGTGTGGGAACGCGATCTGGTGGAAGGGTGCCTCGATGCCCTCGAGCCTGACGATCACAGAGTCGTCGAAGAGCAGATCGATCTCTTTCGGGACCGATTCTGTCGCGAATTCCAGAATGAAACCGCAGAGCGCATCTGCCCTTCCGAACGCTTCCACCACATCCGGACGATGCGTCAAATACGCTGCGTGCAGGGGTAGGGGCTCTGGTGATCGGACGGCAATCCTTTCCAGAACCGCATGCAATTTGTGGAGGGACCAGCCGCAGATTCTTATGATCCCGTAGGGTTCCACGTAGATCGAATCAACGAACGATTGGTCGAACTTTTCCTTCACATCGAATCGCATGGCTGCATCGACATCCTAGCTCGGAGAGACTGACCGTCCATTGTATTCCGGAAAGTCAACAGTTAGAATCCCCTGGAACAGTCCTCAACTGGCGAATCCCCCTGCTTAGAGACGATCTGATCGCATCATGAAATCCGTCAAGAGAGTGCTCTTCCTCACGCCCAGCGTCGTGGGCCGGGAAATGTCGGCGGTGGGAATGCGCCACTTCGAACTGGCCCGCGCCCTCTCGACCCATCACGAAGTCACACTCGCCGTCTCCCGACTCGAAGGCGAGCCGCCACCGGGCGTCAAGGTCGTCCCGATCGGTACGGAGGCGGAACTCTCACGTTTGGCGAAATTGTGTGACGTCCTCATCGTGCAGGGGGATCTGCTGCGGCGATACCCTGGCTTTCAGCCGCCCGATGTTCCACTCGTCGTCGACATGGCGTTTCCCACCCTGCTGGAAGGACTGGAGCGCCCGTTGAATCGAAACGGGAATGAGCGGGGCGCTGACTCACATCGGGACATGATCGAGTACGAAGGATTCCTGAGCACGGTGAACCACCTCCTTCGGATCGGAGACTTCTTCCTCTGCGCTTCCGAGCGACAGCGTGACCTTGTCCTGGGGATGCTGCTGACATTGAATCGTCTCAACCCGAGGACCCATCGAGACGATCCCTCCTTCGACGGACTCGTCGTCGTCGTTCCGAACGGTGTGCCCGACGAGGAGCCCCGGTCGGGAGAGAAGGGCCTCCGCGAGGGAGTAAAGGGGATTCGCCCGCGAGACACTCTTCTCTACTGGGGTGGGGGAATCTGGCCGTGGCTCGATCCCGTGATCCTCGTGGAGGCGATGGCTGAGATCCGCAAGCAAAGGAGCGATATAAAGCTGTTCTTCGCCGGAACGGATCACCCTTCTCCGGACCGTTCTCTTGCCGAGACGGCCAGGCGCACTCGCCAGAAGGCGCGCGAAGCGGGACTCGAGGGCAATTGCATATACTTCGCGAACTGGGTGCCGTATCAGGAAAGAGGATCGTTCCTGCTCGATGCCGACATAGGCGTGTCGGCCCACCGCGCCACCGTGGAGACGCGCTTCGCCCTGAGGATGAGGGTCATGGATTACCTCTGGGCGGGGCTCCCGATCATCACCACGGAGGGAGATGAGACGGCGCGTCTCGTGCGAGAGGAGAGGATTGGCGAAGTGGTCGCCCCCGGGGATGTGAAGGGATGGGTGAGCGCGATACTGCGACTCGCCGGCAGCACCCGGATGAGACGGTCGTATGGCGATCGCTCGAGGCAGGTGGGGTTTGGCTACCGCTGGAGTCGGGTCGTCTCTCCCCTCGCCGATTTCTGTCGGTCTCCGGCGCGGGCAGGTGACCATCGCGGCGTCGCGAACAGGAGGGGGCTGCTGGGGGAGAAGATCCGTCGCTACGGAAGGAGGACCCTCCAGCTTGTCGCGGAAGGAAAGTTCCGCGACCTCCTTCGCGGGGTTCGCTGGAAAATACGGTCGAGAGATTGGTAGGAAGACTTTGATCTCAGGAATCGTCGAGATCGTTCGCTACCGGGAGCTGGTGCTCAGCCTGATCCGTCGAGATCTAAAACGGCGGTACAAGGGCTCGATCCTCGGTTTCCTCTGGTACCTGGTGAACCCACTACTGATCATGGGAATCCTCTGGGTCGTGTTCGGCTTCTTCTTCTCCCGCATGGGCGGAGTGGAGGCCTACGCCGTCTATCTGCTCTCCGCCCTCGTCGCGTGGAACTTTTTCACGCAGTCGGTGCTCACCTCTGCCACGAATCTTGCAACCTCCGGCGGGCTGATCCGAAGGGTCTACGTGCCCAAGGCGGTGTTCCCGCTCGCCTCGATAGGCGGAAGCGCGGTCAACTTCGTCCTCTCCCTGATACCCCTTTCTTTCGTGATCTGGGCGTATCAGAGACCGGTCGGGTGGTCACTGCTCTACTTTCCTGTCGGCCTTCTCTTCCTTCTCGCCTTCAGCACTGGCATGGCCCTCCTGATCTCGAGCATCAACGTATTCTTCCGTGACGTTCAGCACATCGCCGAAGTCGTCTTTCTCGCCTGGTTCTACGCAACCCCGGTTATCTGGCCCGTCGGGATGCTGGAGGGACTCGACGTACCTGCCTACATGACGGTTCTCCTCGACTGGAACCCGATGGCGGCACTGATCGAGTGCCTCCGCGCTCCGATCTATTCAGGGACGATGCCGAGCGCGCATGCCTTGAACCTTGCGGGTGCTTCTGCCCTGGGTCTTCTCCTCGTGGGGATGGCCGTCTTTCGCAGGCTGGAATCGCGCTTTATCTATCACCTGTGACGGGAATCGATGCGGACGTGAACGATAACCTGGCCGTCGAACTGAAGGACGTCGGGGTGCGTTATCGCCTCTCTCACGAGCGGGCCACCACGCTCAAGGAGACGGTGATCAACTTCCTTCTGGGACGGCGCTACGTCTCCGAAGACCTGTGGGCTCTCCGTAACGTGAACCTCGAGATCGAGAAGGGCACCTGCGTCGGAGTGATCGGCCGGAACGGCTGCGGAAAGAGCACCCTACTCCAGGTCGTGGCCAAGGTCATCGGCCCCACCGAGGGCGAGGTCTCCGTGAGAGGGGACATCTCGTCCCTCCTTCAGCTCGGAGCCGGTTTCGATCCGGAGTTGAGCGGGACGGACAACGTCTTCCTTAGCGGGTCTCTTCAGGGACTCTCTCGGCGCGCGATCCACGACCGCTACCCGGAGATCGTGGAGTTCTCCGGGCTGGGTAGCTTCATCGACGTTCCGGTGAAGAACTTCTCCGCCGGCATGTACGTACGCCTCGGATTCTCCATCGCGATCACCGTCGATCCGGACGTCCTGCTCATCGACGAGGCCCTCGCCGTCGGAGACGAGGCCTTTCAGCAGAAATGCCTGGAGAAGATCCGGGCGTTCCGGGACAGTGGAAAGACACTCCTGATCGTCTCCCACGGGCTCGACCTCCTCGCCACCCTCTGCGACCGGGTGGTCCTGCTGGACCGGGGGCAGATCGTCTCGACGGGCGAGCCCCGGAGTATCATCGATCAATATCATCAAATGATTGCTGCCGCCGACGGGGTCGACGTGAGCTCGTGAAATGTCGTGGCGCCAGGGCGCGGCGCCCGGGCTACGAGGATCCTGGCGTTCCGGCCTTCATGATCAGGGCCGTCGTCGAGGCGATGGGAAACTGCCGACCCTGTGAGAGACTCATCACGATATCGTCGCCAAGCCACTCTTCGATGGGACGCTCGACGACCTCCTCGATGGACATCTTCGAGAACCTCTTCCTCTCGTCTTCCGGGAGTCCCTCGAGGTATAGCCTCAAGAACCACTGAAGAGTCCAGATCGGATGACCGGAGGTGGGGACGAACTGCGAGTCCACCACGGTCGATCGGCTGAACAACTTCCTGAGCCCGGTCCGTGTCATGTTGAAGAAATGTCCCGGGTAGTCGTGCTCAGGTTGCAGAAAGGCGGCGACACAGTACATCCGGCCGCCCGGCTTGACGACTCGCTCGAGCTCCTGGGCGCACCGAGACGGATCGGTCACGTGCTCCAGCACATTGAGGGACAGCGCTGCATCGAAGGTATTGTCCGGGAAGGGGAGCGCTTCGTTCACGGCCAGGACGTCCGTGGTCGGGAAGTCGAAAATCTCCGTCGTGACGACACAGGGGTCGCAGACCTCTCTCAGCCCAGCCCCGCAGTCCAGCACCATACCCCCCTGCGCCCTGATCTCTTCGATCAGGGACCGGGCAATATCGTCGTAGTCGTGCATCGAGACCGCCGTCGAGTCATGCACTCTCGGCGGCAAGTCGAGGTCCGGGGCAAGGAGATTGGCGGCTCTGAAATGCTGGTCAAAATCGGTCTCGCACTCAGGGCACCGGATGACGTCCTCGCCGATGACGAGCGACTTGTCCGTTCGACAGACGGAACAGCGGATATGCGACCTCACCCACGCTTGCTTCTCTTTCCAGGCGGCGACTCCGGATTCCGCGGACTTTCGAGCTTCTTCGGTCACGGACAGCGTCAGACCTTCCAGCTCACGCCCGTTCGTACGGAGCTCCATCCGGAGCCCTTCATCGGGAATCCGATCGATGATCTCCGATAGGTGCAGGGTGAGACCGAACCCGGTGGCTCGCATACCGGTATGGGCGGCCTCAACATCACTCCGGACCACCGGTGAGAAGGAAAAGGACCGGCCTCCCAGAAGAAGCTCGTCGGGGATCTTCGCCTCCTTGGCGGCGTACCAACCCTGGAGCCTGAAGCGCGACTGTCGAATCACGCCGTCTTCAGGTAGGTCCAGATGAAGCATCGTTTTTATCTCGAAAGTCAGTCCTTGACGGGGACGGGCCGGCCCTGATCGTCGATGGCGACATAGATCACTTCCGCCTCGGTGACCTTTACCCGCTGCGAGTAGTCTTCATGGCGCTGCGCTTCGACATCCACATGCACCGTCACAGAGCTTCGGCCTATCCGCACCGTGCTGGTGTAGAAGGAGACCAGGTCCCCCACCTGCACCGGCTCCAGAAACTCGACCTCCTTCATCGCCACCGTCACGAACTTCTTGTCGGCGTGCTTGCGGGCCTCGATCCCCCCCGCCTCGTCGACGTAGCTGAGGATGACGCCGCCGAAGATCGTCCCCTGGGCGTTCGTGTCCTTGGGGAGCATCACGACTCGGATGGCGGGGCTGCGATCCATGGTCTGCATGCTAGCAGGATCTCGCCAGGGGGCGCAACCGGGAAGAAGCCTGTGTAGGGATGAAATAGAAGGGAGGGCGCGGACCCTGACCTGGGACAGATCCCCCAGGGTTTCGACGGGCTACTCCTTCACGACGATGGAAGTCGGTGGGCTGGTCGACATCCCGAGGTTAAAGAATGGGCCGTTCGTGTCCGTGGACGTGTTTATCGTCTTGAAGTTGTAGTCGAGATTAGGGGGCAACCCCGCCGCGTTGAAGATGAAGGCCCGGCTCGTCGCGGGGGCGAAGCCGAATCTCCCCCCCGGGAATCCCCCGATGTCGATGCTGCCCGTCGTGGTCCCCAGGGCGGTGTCGAGGATGACCACCATCGAGCTGAACAGGTCAATGTTGCAGACGTACGCCTTGTCGTCGCCCGGGAGGCGGGCTATCTCCAGAGCGTTGTTGAAGCCCGCCACGGAGCCCGTGACGGCCTTCGTCGCCACGGAGACCACTTCCACGCTTCCCGGCGTGAAGGCCATAATTTCCCCCGCGTTCGCGACGTAGGCGGTGTTCCCGCCCTGGTCGAAGGTGATCCCCAGGGGGCTGAGCCCTACATCGATGATGGTGGCTGTGACCGTCCTCGTGACCGGGTCGATGACATCGATGGGGTCCGGGGTGCCGTCTTGCGTTGCACCCCCGCAAAGGACCCAGACCTCGTCGCCCTGCGGGCGTCGGAACTCCACCTCGGTCACCCCGGCCGAGACGGGAATGTCCACAATCCACGTGTCGGTCGTCACGTCGATGATGGAGACGTCGCTCGATGTGACGTTGCCCACGTAGGCCTCCGTGCCGGACAGGTTGAAATCCACGGCCTGCGGACCGGTACCGACCGCAATCGTGCTCGTGACCGCATTGGTTGCAGTGTCGATGACCGATACGGTGTCCGAGCCCCTGTTGGCGACGTAGATCTTGCTCCCGTTCGGAGTGATGGCGATGTCGAACGGCCCCAAATCGACCGAAATGGTGGTCAGCTGCGACAGCGTGGTCAGGTCGTGGACCCGGACGTCATTTGTTGAAGGGTGGGTGAAGTAGATGGCGGGCGAGCCGCCGGGGGCGGTGACGGTGACGCCGGCTACCGGGCTCGTCCCTCCGTCCGCTGTGACGCGCACCTCCCACGTACCGGCGGTGATCCCCGTGGGGGCCGTGGCGGTGATCAGCGCGGTGGACATGACGGTGACGCCGGTGAGCGCGGTCGTCGCCGGATCGTCGAGCCGGGCGGTGACCGTCCCGATGAAGTTCGTCCCGTCGATGGTTACGGGGGTGGGGTTGGCATTCGATCCTATGCTGGGCGTGATGGCGATGGCCGTCGGCGCAGGAATCGTTGAGTCGATCACCCTGTACGGGACGGCGGAGGTGGAGTTGGTCCCGTCCGGCGTGGTCACCCGTACATTGTAGACCCCCGGAGTGATCCCCGCAGGCACGCTGGCCGTGATCGCTGTTCCGCTCCCCACGGAGACGCCGGTGAGGGCGGTCGTCGCCGGATCATCCAGGGCGACCCCCGTCGCCCCGGTGAAGTTGGTGCCGGTGATCGCGACCGGGGTAGCGACGTTGTCCAGGCCGCTCGGCGGGACGATGTCGGTGACGGTCGGGGCGCTGGAGACCCTTCGCTTACTGCTGCTGCTCTTGCTGCAGGCTGGGCCGACGGCAAGGACGATTACGGCTGTTGCCAGAGCGATGATGCGAATGCGCCTCATGGGACTGCCTCATAATTTGCAAAGAGAATCTCCACCCCCGCAAATCCGCCAATAACAGGTAGGCGGATGACGCGAGAATTCTAATCTAATTCGCAAAGGGAGGACATTCCTTATTCAAGCGCTTCACGGGGGAGAGGCCATGATGGCACGCGATTCTGGCCGGGTCTCCTTGGCCCAACGACAGTTCAGCGAATACGGCGCATTCCCTCATGAATTCCGAGCTAGGGGAAGGTGATGCCGGGGACGTTCGAGCTCGTCAGGTACATCATTCCAGTCGTCCCGTCATTCCCATCAACGCGCATCCCGACAAAAAAGCCCGTCTCGCTATGGTAGTAGAGGGACCCGTCCCGGTGAGGACTCATCACCTTGCGGACCGTATGTACACCCCAGGTCGTCGATCCGTCCACTACCCGCCAATCGTTCAAGAACACATCTCCCTCTCTCACCGATGTGGGGCCGCAGATGATGGATTGCTCCCTGCTGGATCCCTCGTCCCCTGTTTTCAGCTCCCAGCGCACAGGTATCTCTCTCTCGGGAACTCCGCGGACGAAGTTGCCCCGGGAGTCGATGATGAAGTCGGTGAGTCTAGTCGGCACCAAGCCGTCGGGAATGCTCCCGGTGATGCGGAACAATCCTGACTCCTCCTTGATCACGTATATCACTTCATAGATGCGGTCGTCATCACCTCCCGGCGTCTTGTACCCGACGTCGTAGACGAGATGGAGCCCGTCGGCGAGGGGAAGCTTGCCTCGCGGGGTTCCGCCCGGCAACAGCGCCCCGGCCAGGCCCACGAGGAAGACCACCGCAACCACAACTCCCACGGCCCGGACCACGGAGGAACTCAGGGGCATTGGCGGGTCTGTGGCTTCACCGAACCAGGCCAGCCTGCCCTTTCCTTGATGGTAGAGGTGTCCGATCAGAAAGGAGCCGGTGGTGAAAATGTAGAGATCGAAGAAGGAAGTCCCGACGGAGTAGATGAGCACACCAGTAGTTATGCTCTTCAGCCCGACATGGATGCTGATCCAGAAGAGAATGCCGCCGACCACCGAGTGGACAACGTAAAGGATGCTCAGGATGAGGAAGAGGATGAGGTAGTCGGGCAAGACCTTCTTGATGGAGGAGACCAGGATTCCTGGCTTCATGGCATCCGAGATGGAGTTGAACATCGAATAGACGAGCAAGACCATGGGGAAGACGAGAATCCCCCAGAGAACGGCAACGGCCTGGAGAGTGGCGACGAGCGTGCTCGGGCCCATGGCTCTCAAGATGAAGAATGGACCGAAGGGAACGATTCCCAGGACCGTGAATGTCAGGAGGGGCGAGATGAACGAATTCCAGAAGTCCGTGAGTACCGGCAATCCGGGAGGTTCCTTGGATCCCGCAGCAGCCACGCTGATCACTCGGAACCAGTAGGAAGTGAGATACCCGACCACGGCCAGGGCGAGGATGCCGCCGAACATGCTCAACCGGGCTAACGTCATGGCGAGCCCGAATCCTAGCCCGCCAAAGAGGAGCATGGTACGCCCGCGTCCGACGAACGGATAGCCCAGGAAACCCGAGACATCCATCCAGAAGGGGACAACCGGGGCGGGCGGCGCGGCCTTGTCTTGCGGCTCGCCGACCCCGAGGACCGGTCGGTGCGGGGCCGCTTCTCTTCCGATTTCCCTCGGGGGGGGGCGGTCCTCGGCGGAGTCCTTCTCCCGCAGGATGGGGTGGCCAGGATCGAATCTGCTGAGCTGCTGCCGGCAGACGGAGGCTTCCTGCTCCTTCCCCAGCTTCTCGTAGGCCTCGACCAGTTCCGCCAGGGTGGACACATGGTCCGGGCGTCGTTGCACCTCTCCTTTCAGCCAGCCGAGCCGGGAAAGGAGCCTCTCTTCCTCCTTGGGAGTCAGGGAGATGGTGGACTTGGGCTGGGGGGCGGGCGTCTCCTGTCGCCGGCTCCTTCTCTCCGCCATCTCGAAGCAGGGCTCGCAGAAGAGATCCTCGCCCCTCGCCCGCATCTGGTCCCGGGGAAGAGTGGTGAGGCAGATCCCGCACAAGGCCTTGGGGACCCTTGCTTCGGGCAGGGGCGCGTTGGCGGCCATGGTCGGGCCTCCTGAGCAATCGGTCACGAGGTGTCTGTGCGAAATACCCCGATCACGCACGCGGCTGACTGCGGCATGATTCAGTTAGCTGGGCGAATAGCGTAGGCTAGTTGCCGCTTCAGAGAGATGCAAGAGCAACTCGCTGCCGCCGGAAGGAGATGAGACTGGTCAACTTCTACCAGATTCCGATACACTGTGTTCGGGCGATCGGCTAGGCTTGGGCAGGTCGTCTACCCTATGTGAGCCGGTCGTTCCCACTACGTCCCATCATGACAAACCAGGGTGCGGGAGAGATGCGATGAGATCATCGGCATGGATCTGTCTGGTCGCTTGCCTCCTGGCGATTTTTGTCGCCCCGACTGCGCGGGCGCAGCAACGCCAACATCGGGCCTCGAGCCGACAGCAGGCGACGGAGGGCCCCCGACCCATCTTCGCTGCCGAGAGAGTCGCCGCGATGCAGGCGCCTGACCCTTGCATCGACTGCGACGCGATCTACGCAGGCGACTGCGGCACCGGCCTCTGGCGGATCGATCCGGTCGCCGGGACCTCCGTCCTGGTCGGACAGATGCCGGTCAACATGTTCGACATCGCGATCACTTCGGACGGTCGCCTGTTCGGGATATCGGGCTTGGCGGTTCTCTACGAGATCAGCGCGTGTGATGCTTCCGCGGTAGTCGTCCGTCCCGGCATTCTCTTTTCCAATGGGCTGACGGGTGACGCCTCCACCGCGGACCTCTACAGCCAGGGTCCCCCCCTACGCCGGATCGTTACGAGCGGTACCTTCCCCTCGAGCATCGTCGGCGGCTCCATCGGCCCTGGGCCGCCCTTCTGGTGCGGGCCTTCATCCGGCGACATGGCGCTCAATCCGGCCGACGGGCTTCTCTACAGCGTGCTGACTTGTTCCAGTCTTTGTTTCGGGAGCACCCTCGTGGCGATCGATCCGGCCACGGGAGAAGTGGTTTCGGAGATTGGCTGCCCCGGAGGTGGTCTATTCGGCCTCTTCGGACTCGCATTCGATCGAAACGGGGACCTTTGGGGTGGGAGGGGGTCTCCTGGGGCTAACCTCGTTCGAATCGATCTGGCCACGGGCGCAGGCACCTCTGTCTTGATCTCGGGGGGCTACAACTGCGCCTTCGGCCTCGCCTCCTGTCCCGGAGCACAGACTCAGCCGGCCATCTGTCCCCACAGTCAGGGCTTCTGGAGGAACCACGCGGCGGCCTGGCCGCTCGTCTCCCTGATGCTTGGCGCCGAGTTATATGACCAGAGCGAGCTACTCGAGATCTTGCGGATGCCCATCGAGGGAGACGCGAGCCTGATCCTCGCCCATCAGCTCATCGCCGCCAAGCTGAACGTCGCCAACGGCTCCGATCCAGTCCCCGCCGATCCGACGATCCTCGGCGCTGACACGCTCCTGGCCGGCTTCGCCGGAACGCTGCCGTACGAGGTCCACCCCTCATCCTCGACCGGTCAGGCCATGACCGCCGACGCGAGTCTTCTCGACGATTACAACAATCAGATCCTCACTCCGGGTTGCTTCCGTCCCATCACGGCCCCCCTCCAGGACGGGGGAGGCGGCGGGTGCGCCGGCGCCATTGGCGTCGCCATGCCCCCGATCGAGATCTTCGGCGGCCTCCTGCCGTATCTACTGGTCGCTCTTGTATTCGTGGGGCTCCGCACTTCGAGGAGAAGGCGAGGGGAGATAAGGGGACAGTCACTTAATTCCGGACTAATTAAGTGTGTGTCCCTTTAATTATTGTCGTCTCGGCGCTCAGCGATTGAGCTTGTGTCGATCGCGCACCTGCATGGCGAGCGCCTCGTAAAGCCTACCTGCAAGATCCGGGCTCCTCTTGCCCTTCGCGATCCACTCGTCCTGCGCGGAGGCGAACGCATCGAACGCACCTTTGCTCTGGATGAACATCAGGCCGTAGCCGATGAAGTAAGCCCCACGGGGATCTTCTGCCGGGTACGTCACGTGAGTCATCTGGTCCTTCAGGAACTTCTGAAGGGCGTCTTCCCGTAATGAATTATCATTCTCGTAAGGAAAGGCGTATCGCCGGCCGAGATAGACGGCCGCCGCCGCACCGAGCGGGTGCATCGGCTCGATCTTCTCTGTAAAGCGAAGTCCCCCTGGCCCGATCATGCCTGTCAGGTACTCCAGGACCCGCTCTTTGCTCTTGCCCAGCTCGACCGGAAACTCGGCATTTCGGCAGGACTCCATGGCCATGGATGCCAGGCAGGTTTCGAGGATTCCCTTCCCGAACCCTCCGTCTTCCTTCTGACGCTTCAACAAGTTCTGCATCGCGAGCAGGGCGGGCCGCTTGATCGTGAAGTCCCGCGTGACAGCGTAAAGCTCGGCCATGATCATCGCCTCGAAGGCCCGGTCCGCGTCGCTGCGAGGGGCCCCATCCTCATCCGGTGCTTCCAGCAGGAAGCCGAGTCCCTTCTTCATCCGATCCTGGAGCCCACCGTGCCTGTGAGTGTTTCCGGCTGCCGTGAGGACGAACATGGCGAGGGCCGTCATGCCGCGATCGCCGAGACTCTCCGGGGTCTCTTTCGGAGCGATCCAGCGCCCGTCCTCCTGCTGGGTCTTCTCCAGCTCAGCGTAGGTATGCTTCAGGAGCTTCTCGTGGGTCTGGTCGGTGTCCTGCGGGAGCAGGATGGGGAGCATCAGGAGGGCGTAGATCATGTATGTCACCCCTCGTGGATCGGGTCGCCGCGGTGCAGCCGCTGGGCGATCCGGAAGGTTTGCTCGCGGGCCCTCTTCGTCGGGAACTGAGAAGCGATCCAGCGCGCCGTCGCGGTCAGGGATAGGTGTGCTGCCTCGACATTCCCGCGGCGCTGCAGCCTCCTCCAGGCTACGTCGAGCTGCTGAAAGGGATGGAACCCGGCGTCCTCGCGAAGGATCACGTGACCCAGGGTCGCGAGAAGCCTCTCCGGTGAGCCGCCACCCTTCAGATAGGTCCAGGCGATCGAGGCGGCCTCATCCACCGCCGCCCTCTGGTCGTAGACGCCGAGCAGCTCATCGAGGAGTCCGTCCGTCGCTGTGGTCCGGGATGGCTCGGGCAAGCTGGCAGGGGGCAGATTGAGGAAACGGTCGAGATAGACGGACATCGCCCCGTCGAGGACGGCGCGGAAGAGATCGGCAGACGGCACTCGCCTCATCCCCTCCGCCACGGCGTTGGCGTATACCAGGGTGTGGTGAACCGTGTCCCAGTCCGGCGTCTCGTTGGCCGTCCCGAACCTCAGCACCCTGTGAGTGGCGGCGATCACGACCGCCTCGGCAAGGGAGACGGGAGGGGCGCCGTCCCGCAGCCGCGCGATGAGTTCCTTGGCCGCCGCGGCGGGGTCGTCCGAGAGGATCAGATCGACGAGTCGATCCTCGTCGGCGAGAGGAGCGTCACCCGAGGACTTCTTCTCATCGAAGGCCTTCGGGGAGATGTCCTTGCTCGCTTCCGTCACGATCTGGGCCAGGTCTACAGGTCTCCGCCATGAGGACGTCTCCTCCATCCGCTCCAGCTTCACGAATCCCGGAACGAGAGAGGTGAAGAGGAGGGAGACGGTCTCCGTCGAGGCGTCGTCGCCGAGGTGGTCCACGAGTTCGGCGCACTTGAGGGAGAAGTCGAGAGAATGACCGCGATCGGAGTAGCGGTGGTCGGTGCAGGCGGCGAGGACCGCATCGAGGGCGGCCCGAGGGCCGTGCTCCTCCACGATCGTTCTGAGAATCCGCTCGGACCCGTCCGCGTCGCGGACTTCCACCGTTTCCCGGAACCAGCTTCGCAGCCCCTCGGGACTCCGGCGGCTGCCCGTGAGGTGTGGAAGCGGCCGGCGCGGGGGTTTGTCCTCGCATTCAGTCGAGATCCACGACATCGCCTGGATCAGAGCGCGCTGGCGGTTCGCCGGATCGAGGGTGGGGATCACACTTGCCATGCCGGCGAGAATGGAGAGACCCCCCCCCCAGCCGTCGGCCCTCTCGTTCGCCCCGAAGGCGGCGCCGAGGGCGATAGGGGCGCTCGTGGGAACGTCCGCCTCCAACATGCCGATCATCGATTTGGCGATGACGAGCCGGATGTTGTCCTTCAGGCCGCGCTCGAGACGGCCCAGTCCGTGGACTTGCGGGTCGATCTTCGGAATGGTTGTGTCGATCCGGACCTCGTCACCCTCGACGAAGACCCGGTAGCAACCGACGTCGTCCGCCCACGGATCCAGAGTCGCCCCGCAGGAGATGTCGAACCGGGCGTGGTGCCAGTGGCAGTCGAGGAGCCCGTCCCGGACGTCCCCCTCGTGGAGGGGGAAGCCCATATGGGGGCAGCGGTTGTCGAGGGCGTAGAATGCGTCTTCGTGCCAGAGGACGAGCACGGGCGTGCCGCCCACTTGCACGACCTTGCGGCCCGAGGCGCGAAGCTCCTCGGCGGATCCGGCGGATACATACTCTTCAGGCATCGGGAGCCATCGTAGCCGTCGACCGGCTTGGGGACAAGGCCGAGGCGCGATAGAATGGGTCTTTCCAGATGGTCGACTCGGGACATTCGTGGACCGGGCTCGTGGGGGAATTGGAGGAGAAAATGATTCGAGATCCCAGGTCGTCCATGGTCGCCGCGATGCTAACTCTTTCCCTGATCGTCTGTGGTTGCAACAGCAGTAGCGGCAGCAGCAATAGGAGTGGAGGGCTCGCGCCCCCCCAGGGCGTCACGGCGACGGCGGGTCTCACCGACGTGACGATCATGTGGAACCCGGTATCCGGCGCCGATTCATACAACCTCTACTGGAGCACGACGGCGGGGGTGACCAAGGCGAACGGGACTCTTATCGCCGGCGTCGTCTCGCCCTTCATGCATACTGGCCTCATGAGCGGGACGACCCACTACTACGTGCTCACGACCCTGAGGGGCACGACGGAAGGCGTCGAATCCATCGAGGTGTCCGCCACCCCGATGCTACCCAATCCGCCCAGCGTGGTGACTGCCACGGCGGGGATTGGCCAGGTGACGATCGAATGGGGGCCCGTTCCAGGGGCGGACTCGTACAACCTCTACTGGGCCACCGCGCCAGGAGTCACGACGGCGACCGGCACTCAAATCCCGGGCGTCCTGTCCCCGTACGATCACAACGGCCTGTTGAGCGTGTTGACCTACTACTATGTCCTGACCACTGTCCAGCAGACGGTCGAGAGCACCGAGTCCATGGAGGTGTTCGCGTCGCCGTTTGGTCCCTCGAATTTGGGGGTGCCGGACACGACCTTCGCCGGAGTTGGATGGACCAGCCACGACAGCGCGGCCGGAGGGCTCGGTGGGGACTGGGGTCGCTCGGTCGCCGTCGATAGTCAGGACAGGATCGTGATCGCCGGCCAGAGCACCAATGCGAACGGGAACGTCGACATGGTGATCTGGCGTCTCAACGATGACGGCACATTCGATACGACCTTCAACGGGCAGGGCTGGTTCTTCCAGGATGGTGCGGCGGGCGGCGGTGGCGGACGTGACATAGCCTGGGGAGTCGCCATCGACAGTGCGGATCGGATTGTCGCCACCGGGCAGAGTCTAGGCGCCGCCTCCGTCGATGCCGATGTGGTCGTCTGGAGGCTCGAGACGGACGGGACGCTGGACACGACCTTCGGGACGGGCGGCTGGGTCGTCTTCGACAATCCGGCTCCCGGTTTCGACGAGGACGAAGCTTACGGGATCGCCCTGGATTCCATGGGCCGAATCGTGCTCGGCGGCGCGACGGGGCCGACGGGGGGGTCTTACGACATGGCCCTCTGGAGATATACCACGTCAGGCGTCCTTGACGCTTCGTTCGGCGCGGGAGGCATGGTCATCCATGTCGACGCGGCGGGCGGCGCTTCCGATGACTGGGCGGACGATCTGATCATCGACTCGGCGGGTCGCATCGTCGCCACCGGCGCCAGCTACAACCTGAACGGCGATTCGGAGGCAGTCGTCTGGCGCTACAACGCGACAGGGTTGATCGACGCGACCTTCGGGACCGGAGGATTCGTCCTTCACGACAACGCCGCCGGAGGCATCGGCTGCGATATCCCCGGCGGGATCATCATCGACGGCACGGGGAGGATCGTGGTGGGGGGCCTCAGTCTGAGCCTCGCGGGCAATGAGGACATGGTGATCTGGGGGTTCGATCCGTCCGGCGTCCTCGACCCGACGTTCGGCACGGCGGGGATCTCGATCCACACCGACGCCGCCGGAGGAGTGGGGAACGATTGGGGCCTCGACATGGCTCGGCACACGGGGGGTCAGATCTTCGTCGTAGGCTCCAGCTTCAATCCATCCGGCGACACCGACATGGTGATCTGGGGGTTCGACTCGAATGGCATCCTCGATCCGGCGTTCGGCGCCAGCGGCACGATCGTCCATAACAATGCCGCCGGCGGTGACGCGGGGGATATCGCCTGGGGCGTCACCATGGATCGCCAGGGCCGGATCGTGGCGACGGGGAACAGCTGGGGACTCAACGGCAACCCCGACATGACCGTCTGGCGGTTCCGGTAGGACGCTCTTCTCCCCTTTCCTCAGGGGGCCCGGAGGTAGCTTCGCCGTCCGGAGATCGAAATGGATGAAAGGGTGTGTTCACACTGCGGGAGACAGTCCAAGGGCTGGGCGCCCAGGTGTCCGCAGTGCGAGCCCGAATCGCCGATACCTGTCCTTGGCCAGACCTCGGAGGATGGGGAATCGCTCTATCTCTTGGGAATGGGTCTTGCCCTGGTCGGATGCGCTCTGATAGGACTCGATTCGCCCCCCGAATGCGCCTCCATGCTCGTCCTCACCGGGTGCGCGGCGATGATCTCCGGGATCCTGACGCTGAAACGTTGGGCGTTGGGCTGAACCCCGGATCGCGGTCCTTAGTTGATTCTCCAGACCACCATGTCCATGTTCCCGACGGCGTTCTCGCTGGAGCCGGCGACCAGGATACGGGACGACGGGTCGAGGATGATGGCGCGTCCCAGATCCTTGCCGCTACCGCCGGCGGCGTTGTCGTGGACGATCCATCCCTGGCCATTGAAGCTCGCATCGAGGGTGCCGTCGGCGTTCAAACGCCACAGGGTCATGTCCTCGTTCGCTGCCGCATTTACACTGGATCCGGCCACGAGAATCCTGCCGGACGCCTCGAGTGTGAGGGCGTTCCCTTCATCCGCTCCGAGGCCCCCGGCTGCGTTGTCGTAAGAGACCCAGCCCTGACCGCCAAACGTCACATCGAGCGTTCCATCCACATTGAATCTCCAAGTCACCATGTCGATGTCCCCGAGGCCATTGGCGCTGCTTCCCGTGACGACGATTCTGTCGGTGGCGTCGACCGCGACTCCGTGCCCTTCGTCGTTTGCCCCGCCCCCCGCGGCGCCGTCGTGGACGGCCCAGCCCTGACCATTGAAGGAGAGATCGAGGCTTCCGTCTCCATTGAACCGCCAGACCGCCAGATCCTCGTTTCCTGCTAGGGACCGGCTACGCCCCGCGACTACCATCCTTCCCGCCGAATCCAGGGCGATGGCATTGCCGCGATCCCTCTTGTCTCCCCCCGCCGCCGTATTGTGGGTGACCCAGCCCTGGCCGTTGAAGGTCAGATCCAAGCTGCCGTCCGGGTCGTACCGCCAGATGACCATGTCGTCGTTTCCTCCCGACCGTCGGCTGAAGCCGGCGACGAAGATTCTCCCGGATGCATCGAGGATGGTCCCAAGTCCGACGTCCTCCTTGTTGCCTCCCCCCGCGTTGTTGTGAGACACGAAGCCCAGCCCGCCAAAGGCGAGATCCAGGCTCGCATCGGGGTTGAACCGCCAGACGGCAAGGTCGGCGAGGGTGCCGCCCGGTGCCCAGCTCGTTCCGGCGACGACCAGCCTGCCCGACGCATCGATGACGAGGCCGTAGCCGAGATCGGCCCCACTCCCTCCTGCTGCGTCGTTGTGGACGACCGACCCCTGGCCATTGAATGTGAGGTCGAGAGAGCCATCGTCGTTGACACGCCAGATGGCCATGTCGTTGCTGCCGGCCGCGCTGATACTCGCACCAGCGACGAGGATCCTTCCCGAGGCGTCGAGGTCGACGCCTCTACCCTCATCGTCTCCGTTCCCCCCGGCCGCACCGTCATTCGATATCCATCCCTGTCCGTTGAACGTGATATCGAGCGACCCGACAGCGCCGAGGGCGCCAAGGACCTCGGCCGACTCGGCGCTCTCCGCCCCTCCACCGACCGCGTTCAGGGCCGTCACGACGTAGTAGTACGTGGTCCCGCCGGCGAGTCCCGTGTGGAGATAAGGCGCCGTTGCCGCTGCGATCAGTGTTCCCGTCGATTTCGTCACGCCCGGCGTGTTGGACCAGTAGAGGTTAAAAGATGTGGCCCCCGCGACAGGGCTCCAGTCCACCGTGATGTCCGTTGAAGTGGACGTCGCGAAGACACCCGCCGGGGCCGCGATCGGCATCGCGAAGACTTCCGCCGACCCGGCGCTCTCGCTCGAGGCCGCCGCTGCCGTCGATATGTAGTAGTACGTGGTGGCGTTCGTGAGCCCCGAATGGAGATACGGCGAGGAGACGCCCGGAATGATCGTTCCCGTCGCGACAGTGACACTGGGGGTCGTCCCCCAGTAGAGGTTGTACGAGGTCGCTCCAGCCACCGGACTCCAGCTCAGATTCACGTCCGCGCTGCCGGCCGATGCGGCGAGACCGCCGGGGGCCGCGAGCGGGACGACGGAGACCTCGACCGACTCGATGCTCTCCGAGCCTGCCCCGACGGTGCTCAGAGCCGTCACCACGTAGAAGTAGGGGGTCCCGGCGGTGAGCCCCGTGTGGAGATAGGGCGCCGTCGCACTGCCGATCAGCGTCCCGGTCGCCTTCGTCACACCCGGCGTGATGGACCAGTAGAGGTTATAGGATGTCGCCCCCGCGACAGGGCTCCAGTCCACGGTGATATCCGTGGAGGTGGCCATGGCGGAGACGCCCACCGGGGCCGCGATCGGCATCGTGACGACCTCGACCGACTCGATGCTCTCCGCTCCGCCGCCGACCGCATTCACCGCCGTGACGACATGGTAGTGAGCAGCTCCATCGGATAGACCGGTGTGGAGATAGGGGGCGGTAACTGCTGCGATCAGGGTTCCCGTGAGCTTGGTGACCCCGGGAGTCACAGACCAGTAGATGTTGTACGAGGTCGCGCCGGCGGCTGGACTCCAATCGATGGTGACCTGTCCCGTTCCTGCAGATCCCGTCACTCCTCCGGGCACCGCTACGGGCATAGCGAAGACTTCCAACGATGGGGCACTCTCCGAGCCTGGAATCGTTGCCGTCACGATGAAGTAGTACGTCGTGCCGTCGACCAGGCCCGTCAGCAGATAGGGAGAAGAGACCCCCGAGAGTGGAGTCCCGGTGATTGTCGTGACACCGGGGGTCACAGACCAGTAGAGGTTGTAACCCGTCGCTCCCACGACCAGGTTCCAGGCGATCATCGCCTGAGCCGTGCCGCCCGTGGCGAGGAGACCCGTCGGGCTCGCCAGAGGCGTCGAAGAGACCTCCGTCGACTCCGCGCTCTCCGAGCCGCCGCCGACCGAGTCCAGGGCGGTGACCACGTAGTAGTAGGCCGTGCCGCTCGTGAGACCCGAGTGGAGATGGGGAGAGGTGACGTCGGCCATGAGAGTGCCCGTCGTTCGGCTCACGCCCGGCGTCGTCGACCAGTAGACATTGTACGAGCCCGCTGCCGTCACGATGCTCCAGGAGAGGGTCACGTCCGTCATTCCCCCCGCGGCCACCACTCCCGTCGGAGCGGCGAGCGGCGTCGCCGACACCTCGGCGGACTCGGCGCTCTCGGCGCCGCCACCCACTGTGTTCGTAGCGGTGACGACGTAATAGTTAGTTGTGCCGTTCGGCAGGGCTCCGTGGAGATACGGCGCCGTCACGCCGGCCAGGAGGTTCCCGGTCGCCTTGGTGACGCCCGGATTCGTGGACCAGTAGAGGTTGTAGGAGCTGGCGCCGGTCGCTGGAGACCAGCCGACGGTGATCTCCCCAGTGTCACCTGTGGCGGTGACTCCGGTGGGAGCATCGAGCGGCATCGCAGAAGCCTCGACCGACTCGGTGCTCTCTGCCGAGCCGTTGGACGCCGTCACCACGTAGTAGTACGTCGTCCCGCCGGTGAGTCCTGTATGAAGGTAAGGCGCCGTGACCGCCGCGATCGAGGTGCCGGTCGTCTTTGTCACGCCCGGTGTGGTCGACCAGTAGATGTTGTGATCGGCAGCCCCCGGGGTGGGAATCCAGTCGATCAGGATCTGGCCGGGGTCATCCGAGCGGGCGGCGATGCCCGTCGGGGCGTTGGGCGTTGAAGACTTGCGCTTTCCATGTCCTCCACCTCCGCAGGCGGAGAGAACATAGAGACCGATAATAGAAAGTATGAGGCGGTGACCCATTCAGACATCCTCCTGAACCCGATGTTTGGGTAGATCACCCCCCATCCAGATTTACACCGATTTCTCGCATCCCGCCAGGTGAATTCACGATCGTGAGGCAGGCCGTCCGGAACCGGCCCCGGAACTGGCCCCGGAACTGGCCATGGGTAGGTAACGATTTCCACTTGACGGGCGAACAAACGTATGCTATTTCTGAATTGAAGCAAACACTTGTTCGCCAATCTTTTTGTCTCGAGTATCGGGGAGGGCCCTGCCTTGAAGGACCTGACGCACCGTCAGAAGGAGATCCTGGACTGGATCCTGGACGTGGTGGAAGAGAAGGGGTACTTCCCCTCCTTCCGCGAGATCGGGCTGGCCTTCGAGTTTCGCTCGACGGCCACCGTATCGAAGCACATCAACGCCCTGGTGAAGAAGGGGTACCTGATCCGGGAGGGTAACCTCGGCACCTGGGAGGAGGTCGTCAAGCCCGTGGACGGCCCGGTCCGGAAGAGGACCCGGATCTACCCGGCGGCGAAGACGAGGCGCCGGAAGGGGATCCCCATCGTGGGGCGAGTGGCGGCGGGCCGGCCGATCCTGGCGGAGGAGCATATCGAGGATCGGCTCGACCTCGGAGACTTCTACGGTGGAGAGGATGTCTTCGCCGTCCGCGTCGAGGGAGAGAGCATGCGGGACGCGGGAATCCTCGATGGGGATCTCGCCATCGTCCGCTCCCAGAGTCGCGTGGCGAACGGCGAGATGGCCATCGCCTACCTCGGCGAGGATCAGGAAGTGACGGTAAAGGTCTTCCGGACGAAGGGGGATCGCGTCGAGCTTCTGCCAGAGAACCCGGACTATCCGCCGATCCGCGTGGAACCGGATGACCCTCACTTCCGCATCGGCGGCAAGGTGATCGGGGTGGTGCGATCCTACCGGTAACTTCCCGGAGGAACCGATGCAGGTGGTGGAGCTTCACGAGGCGGTGAAGGTGCGGGCCGATTTCCAGGGGGGAAGGATCCGACCGCTGATGTTCCGGCGTGGCGAACGGGTCTACCCGATCCGCCGGGTGAACACTTCCTGGGAGGACCGGGAGGGAAAGCACATGAACTACTTCTTCGCCGTCAGCATCGGTTCGGGTGACGTCTACCAGCTATCTCTCCGCACCGGCGACATGATCTGGTACCTGGAATCGATCATGATGGAATAAGGTGACTGTCCCCGTTTTGCTACATGTGGATATCGATGCGTTCTTAGCCTCGGTGGAGCAGGTGCTGAACCCGCAACTGGTGGGCAAGCCTGTGATCGTGGGCGCCGGGGTGATCGCCTCCTGCTCTTACGAAGGACGCCGCCGCGGTCTGAAGAACGCGATGCGGATCCGGGACGCGCTCCGGATCTGCCCCGACGCGATCGTCCTCGAGGGGCGGGCCCGTATCTACCGCTGCTTCGCCGAGAGGATCTTCGATATCTGCAGGGACTACGCACCTGCGGTGGAAACCTACCTCGACGAAGCGATCTGTGACTTCTCCGGCACGGCCCTCCTCTACGGGGACCCGATGAAGCCGGCGTTGGCGATCCGTCGTCGGGCACGGGAGGAGACGGGGCTCGCCGTCACCATAGGGATCGGAACCAACCGGATGGTGGCCAAGATGGCCAGCAAGGCCGCCAAGCCTGACGGCCTCACCCGCGTCCTCCCCGGCGACGAGGACGAATTCATCCGGGCTCTCCCCATCCAGGACCTCCCCGGCGTCGGCCCTCGGACCGCCGAGCTCTTCTCCCGGATGAACATCCACACGATCGGAGAGCTGCGAGCGCTCTCCGAAGATGCGCTGCGCGTCCTTCTCGGCAAGAACGGCATTTTCCTGTATGAGAGGTGTCGAGGCCGGGATACGCCGATCGTCTGCGAGCGGGAGGTGCCGAAGTCGATTTCCCGGGAGACCTCTTTCCATCAGGACACGATCGACCCGGCCGAGATCCAGGGAATGCTCTCCTACCTTTGCGGGAGGGCGACCAAGACGCTCCGCGACCTCGGGCTGCTCGCCCGCACCGTAGGCGTGAAGGTGCGATACTCCGACGGGCAGTCGGAGGCCGTCTCGAGGAGCCTCCCGGAGCCATCCGCCACGGACCGGGAGTTTCAGAAGGCGGCCGGGGTCCTCCTTCGGAAGGCGCACGCCCGCCGGGCGAGCCTACATCGGGTGGGCATCCAGATCTCGGGGATCTTCGCCAGTGCATCGGATCAGCCGGGCCTGTTCGATCCGGAGGAGCGGAGGAGGTGGCGCCGGCTCGACCGATGCCTCGACACCGTGCGGGACCGATTCGGCTACTCATCGATCGTCGCCGGAGGAGCGATCGAATTCCTCGGGCAGCTCCGCCACGACTCCCACGGCTACATCCTCCGCACCCCTTCGCTCACGAGGTAATCGAGAGGCCGCGGAAGGACCGGGACACTCATCCGATCAAGACGGACGGAGCGCCCTGGAGGATCGTCGCTCCGCAGGCGGCGAGGTCGGTGACGCGGGCGGCGGGCCGGCCGCCGATCAGGACCGTGGGGCTGCCACTGACGATCGGGCCGGGGGGATGGGGCCCGGCGAGCGGCGGCATCGCGCAGGTGTGGAGGTCGCCGAGGGCCGCGGCGGGCCTCCCTTCGATCAGGACCGTGGGGTTTCCGGGACCGGAGACGAGGCCGGGGTGACTGGTCGCATCGCCCATACGGGCTGCCGGCTGGGACATGGGCATACACCTTCTCAGCGGAGTCGCGATGTTATCCGACCTCTACTCCCGCGCTTCCGATAAGTCTCCAGCGAACCGGATTTGACACCTTTCAGAGCGGTGTGGTAAGTTATCCGGATTCGCCCATCTGGCGATGGCATATCAGGATAAGAAACAGGAGAACCATGTTCACTGACGAAGACCAACTACTAGCGGATGCCCTGCAGCAGGCCAACATCCTCACCCCTGATGACATCGAAAAGGCGAAGCAGGTCCAGGAGAAGTTCGGGGGAGCCTGGACTCTTCGAGAGGTCCTCCTGGCCAGACGGCTGGTCGACGAGGATCAGCTCGCTCGGGTCGAAGATGGGGGAGCGACCGCGGGCGAATCCTCCGACGACAGCGCGGGGACACTGTTGCTCGGGGACGAGCCGGCGGATGGGAATACGCCGGACACCCTCATCACGGGAGAAGAGGCAGGGACGCTCATCACCGATGAGACCGCCCCGGGCGGGAAAGACGAGGCGACTCTGATCGGCGACCCGCCGCCAGTGGGCGAGGACGAAGCGACCCTGGCGGACAGCCCGCCGGCCGGAGGCGATGATGAGGCGACCCTGATCGGCGACCCGCCTCCGGCGGGCGACGATGAAGCGACCTTGGCTGACGCCCCGCCGGCCGGAGGCGACGATGAAGCGACCCTGATCTCGGGCGGAGCTGGAGTGAGCGAGGATGACCCGACGTTCGTCTCGGGAGATCAGATAGCGGGTGCTCCACCGAAGGGCGACGAGGAATCGGAGACCTTGATCACGGAGCCGTCCCAGGCCGCGACCCCTCCACCGGATGTCGACGACGAAGACATGGAGACGATGCTCCACGTCAAGGAATCGCTCGAAGATGCGGAAACGATGATGTCGGAGGGAACGAGCGCCCCGACGGAGGCCGACCTCGACGACGGCGCCACGATGGTCACGGAGGTGAAGCTCTCCCCGGAAGACGAATCCCTAGAGGACGAGATCTTCGCTGCGATCTGCATAGAGATGGGTATCGCGACGGACGAGGAGATCATCGCAGCCCGGGAAAAGCAGATGGACCGCCGCAAGGCCGGCGAGCCCCACCGTCTCGGCGCCCTCCTCGTGGATGAAGGGGTCCTCGAGCACGACCAGGTCTCCAAGATCCTCCAGACGCAGTACACGCGTGTGCTCGCTTGCCCAAAGTGCGGCAAGCGCACCACCGCCACCGACACCAGCCCGGGCACACTCTGCGCCTGCTCACGCTGCGCCGCCGAGATGTCCGTTCCGGACGGCACCGCCGAAATCTCCCAGATCCAGGTCAAGGAGTACCTCGAATACAAGAGCCGCGGCCCGATCTCGGTCTCGTCGGTGGACCAGGCGGCGGATCGGAGCAGCGGAGCGGCGAAGATGATCGGCACCACGATCGGTGGCTGCAAGATCACGAAGAAGCTGGGCGAGGGCGGCATGGGGGCGGTCTACAAGGGAGAGCACGAGACCCTTCGCCGCGAGAGCGCGATCAAGATCCTTCCGGCGGCCTACGCGAACAACCCGACCCTGGTCGCCCGCTTCTTCCGCGAGGCGCGCGCGGCGGGGAAAATCCGTCACCCGAACATCGTCGAGGTCTACAACGTCGGGCAGGACGCCGGGCTCCACTTCATCGAGATGGAGTACGTGAAGGGCAAGAGCGTCAAGCAGATGATGGACGACGGCGATCTGAAGAAGGAGGACGGCACGATCAATCTGGATGAGTGCATCCGGATCATGAAGGACACGGCCATAGGCCTCGTCGCCGCCCACACCGCCGACGTGATCCACCGAGACATCAAGCCGGACAACATCATGGTCAACCTCGAGGGCCGGGTCAAGATCGCCGACTTCGGCCTCGCTCGCAGCGTCGAGGGAGAGAGCATGGATCTGACCAAGACCGGTCAGATCATGGGTACCCCCACCTACATCTCGCCGGAGCAGGCGGATGCGGCGAAGACGGATCAGAGGACCGACATCTATTCGCTCGGGGCGACGTTCTACCACCTGGTGACGGACGAGAAGCCGTTCACCGGCGATTCCCCGATGGTGATCCTCCTCAAGCACATCAACGAGGAGCCAACTCCCCCGGATCAGTACAACCCGGACCTCGCCCCGTCTCTCGTCTCGATCATCGACAAGATGATGGCCAAGCGCCTCGACCAGCGCTACCAGACGATGAACGAGGTGATCAAGGACATCGAGTCCTTCCAGGGCGGGGCGACGATATCCTACAAGATAAAGAAAAAGAAAAAATTTCCCGTCAAACGCGTCGCCGCTGCGATCCTCATCGCCTTCGCCTCGGTCGTCGGTATCTTCATGTGGAAGGTGGGCCAGATCTCCGGCGAGGAGCGGCAGGCGACGGCGATCTACAACGAGGCGGAAGACATCTGGCAGGACGGGGTGGGGATTTTGGACGACGCCTACGCGAAAGTGCAGGAGGCCCTGGCCCTCTACGCGGACCTCGAGGTGGCGAGCAATCTCAAGATCGAGATCGAGATGGAGAGGAGCTACCGCGCCGCCATGGATCCCGCCAGAAAGGCCTTCGAGAAGAAAGACTGGTCTGTTGCGAAGGATTCTCTACGCCGGGCCGCGGGGTTCAAGCGGACCGAGGAGGTCGACGAGAAGCTCGCAATAGCCGTCTTCGAGGAGAAATTCGAACAGGGAGTAGACGAGGCTGGCAGGGGGCTCTACGGTCCGGCGATAGCGACGTTCACCGACGCGCTGAAGCTCCCCAAGACACCTGACCAGGAACAGAGGGCTGACGCGGCCATGAAGACCGCGGTCGTTAGCCTGAACAACCAGAACTTCGATACGTACATCAAGGCCGCCAGGGTCGCTCTCTCCAAGGCCCAGCTCGAGGACGCGAGGAAGAGCCTTGTCGAGGCGGTCAAGATTTTTCCCAATCGCGAGGAAGTAACGACTTTGGAAACGGACATCAACGCACGGGCCAAGACGATTCGCGTGGAGAGGGAATTCCGGGAAGCGTTCTTGAACGGAGCCAATTCCCTTGGAAACCAGGACTACGCATCGGCGATCACGTTCTTCGAGGACTGTCAGGATCACTTGAACAAGGCGCCGACTCTGAAGGAACCTCTCGCAGAGGAGATCGCCGACCTGGAGCGGAAGCTCAGGACGGCGAACTACGGGCTTCAGATGGAGGACGGCAGGAAAGCAGAGGAGAAGGTCGGGAAGAGCTGGAAGACGTCGATGCGGCACTACAAGGCGGCCCTGGAGTTCGCGACGGATCCCGAGAAGAGGAACACGAATCGTTCGATATACAATCTGGGCTTGAAGGCGGCCGAGGAAGCGTGGGAAATAAAGGATCTGGACGAGGCCAACCTGGCCCTCGACGACGCCCTCAACGCCAGGCCCGGCGACGAAGATGCCACGGCCCTGAAGACCGAAGTGAAGAGGTTCTCCCTCACGCCGGAGGGGATGGTCTACATCCCCGGGGGTCGGTTCAACGCGGGAACCCAGCACGAAGACCTGACGAAGAAGAACCCCCTCCGGGTGAGGACGGTGGTAAAGCCCTACTACATGGACGATAACGAGGTGACGAACCGGCAGTTCAAGGAGTTCATCGACGATGGAGGCTACGAGAAAGAGGAATTCTGGGACAAGAAGGGCTGGGCCGAGCGAGACAGGTTCAAGGTCACGGACAAGAGCGCTCACGGACCTAAAGCCTGGCCGACCGCAGGACAGTACGGGGGTTACCACGACAATCCGGTCCTGGGCGTCACCTGGTACGAGGCGACGGCCTACGCCAGGTGGGCGGGGAAGAGGCTGCCCTCCGATGACGAGTGGGAGTTCGCCGCCGGATACGATCCTGTGACCCGCAAGAAGCGAGATTTCCCCTGGGGCTCAGAGTGGAACAATCGCTTAGGAAACTTCGCGGCGAGAGAGGCCGTCTCGGTGGCCAGGTTCAAGAGCCAGGACGTGAGTCCGTGGGGATGCTACAACATGGGCGGCAACGCCATGGAGTGGACCGACACCTGGGACCCCAAAAAGAAGAGCACAAAGCCCGGGAGTCTTCGAGGCGGTTCCTTCATGACGGCGAATACGTCCCTGCATGCAATGACCACGAACGTTCGCAGTTCCCGCTCCCTCTCGCGAAACCCTGCGGTTGGTTTCCGCTGCGCGCAGGACGTGGAGTGATGCGGTCGTAGGCTACTTCTTTCCCTTCCCTTTCCCCTTGCCCTTTTCGGCGCCCTGATCGCTGTTGTCTCCGTTGCCCTTGGCTCCGCCCTTGCCCGGTGGCGGTCCGCCACTTCCCTTCTGCGACCCGCCGCTGCCGGCTGAGCCCCCCTTGGGGGGGGGAGTGCCGCCCTTCTTCGGAGGTGGGCCACCGGCCTGTCCCGAACCGCCGGGAGGGGTCCCTGTTGACTTGCCAGCCTGACCCGATCCCTTCGGCGGGGGTGCCCCCTTCTTGGGCGGTTTGGCAGGAGGCGCGCCCTTCCGTGGCGTCTCGGGAGCGGCTCCACCCTTCCCTGGATTCCGAGGAGGAGGTGTGCCCTTCCCCGGGCCCGGAGGAGGAGGTGCGTCGCTCGCCCCCGGCTTATCGCGGCCGGGGGGCGTACGCTTCGGCGGGGCCTCCGCGCGACCTGGGGGGGAACGCTTCGGCGGGGCCTCGGCGCGCCCCGGTTTATCGCGGCCGGGAGGAGTTCGCTTGGGAGGACCCTCCGCGCGACCTGGGGGAGTACGCTTCGGCGGGGCCTCGGCGCGCCCCGGTTTATCGCGGCCGGGAGGGGTACGCTTCGGAGGACCCTCCGCGCGGCCCGGTTTTCCGGCTCTTCCCGGGGGCGGGGTCTTTCGTGGCTCGCGCCCGGGTGTATCGCGGCGGGGCCCGACTCCTGGTCTACCCTCTGTCGGGCGGGGCTTCCCACGCTCGCGGGCGCGGCCAGTAGGCTTGCCGCGCTCCGTGCGAGGGTACCGCTTCCTGTACTTCGGCTCCCGGACCCTCGTCACGTCGCGGAATGAACGCCTCCCGCGCATGTACTCCCCCGGCTCGTAGCCGTACCTGTGATGGGCGACGTTCAGCTCGACGAGGTACCGGAACTCCTGATCGCTCAACCGGATATGTTGCGGTTCGTGACCATGTCTCCAGTAGTAGTCGTATGCCCGCTTGTACCGCGCGCCGATGTGGGCCGTTCGAGGGACGTCGAGGTAGAAGACCAGGGGGTCCAGGCCGACGTGATAGGTGATATCGTACCAGCTCTTGTGATACGTCCCCCTCAGCTCAGCGATCTCCGTCCAGTGCCTTCCTGAGTACCACGCCAGGTGCAGGACGACGCCGATGTCATCGTCCGAGATACGGTACCTCCTGCTCAGCAGGGCATAGTCCGGCTCCAGCTCCGCCCAGTAGTCGATGTAGACGAGGCGTGGGTGGTGAGGCGCGACCGATACCTCGACCGTGCCTCGATGACGAGGACCTGGCACGGGGACGGGGCGCGGGCCGTGGAAGCCGCGATGACACCCGGTGGAGATGAAAAGGAGCATCACCCAGAGGGCCAATCCGAATCGCCGCATGTCCAACCCCTTTCAGCAGGAGGAGAGAAGGCAAATTGATCGTGGTCTGATTATATCCCGACTCTTTCGCATTGGTCCACATCGAGAAGGCAAACCGTATGCCAGTGATGACCCGGAAGCGGGGTAGAAAGAAGCCGGCTATTTCGATGAAGCGGCCAGCGAGTTGCCGTACCGGGTGATGGCGAGGAGAGGGAAGTAGATGCAGTAGTAATGGTAGCGGAGGTAGAAGGCGCCGGGGAAACCGGTGCCCGTCCACTCCTCTTCTTCCCAGACGCCCTGGTCGTTCTGTGTGCGTCGGAGAAACTCGATCCCTTGCCGGACGATGGGCGCCTTCTCGTAGCCGCTTGCGATCAGGCCAAGCAGGGCCCACGCCGTCTGCGAGGCTGTGCTGATGCCCCGGCCTGCCTGCTTCGGGTCATCGTAGCTGAGACAGCTCTCTCCCCACCCCCCGTCCGGATTCTGCCTCGTGGCGAGGAACCCGACCCCCCGGCGGACCATCGGCGATTCGCGATCGAAATCGATCGTCTGCAGCGCGGCAAGGACAGACCAGGTCCCATAGATGTAGTTCACTCCCCAGCGGCCGAACCACGATCCGTCCGATTCCTGGACCCGCTCGATATAGGCGATCGCCCTCTTGACCGGCTCGTGCTCCTGAGTGAAACCGAGCCTTCCCATCATCTCCAGCACGCGGGCCGTCACGTCGGGTGTGCTCGGGTCGAGCATGTTCTTGCAGTCGTTGAAGAGCAGGTGATCGTAGATCGGATTGTCGACGTTCTTCTCGAAGGCGCCCCAGCCCCCGTCGTCGTTCTGCATCCCCAGCAGCCAGCGGAGTCCTCGGAGGAGGGTTTCCTTCCGTTCCGGATCGGAGAGCGACTGGTTCGACAGGGCCATGAGAACCACGGCGGAATCATCGATGTCCGGGTAGAAGTCGTTGTGGAACTGGAAGGCCCAGCCGCCGGGCTCGAGGTCCGGGTCCTTGACCGACCAGTCTCCCTTCCGTCGGATTTGGTTCGAGGCGAGGAACTGAGCGCCCCGTTCCAGGGCGTCCCGGCTCTCCTCCCGGTGCCCTTCCGAGAGGGCCAGCATCACCCAGGCCGTGTCCCAGACGGGGGAGACGCAGGGTGCCTGGCGGATCACATCCCCATCCTCGATCTGAAATCGATCGAGGGCGGCGAGGCCCTTGACGATGGCCGGATGATCCAGCGAGTAGCCCAGGGTCTTCAACGCCATCAGCGAGTTGGAGATCGCGGGGAAGATCCCGCCCCAGTCGCCGCTCTCGTCCTGGTGATCGAGGATCCATCGCTCCGCCCGTCTCAGTGCTGCCCCGCGCGAGGGCTTGATCGGACTCTTCTCCAGGACCTTCAAGATCTTGTCGGCCTGGGCGAAGAGATTCTCCCAGGAGATGGGCTTCAGGTCCTTGTCGAGGGAGTAGTCTTCCTGGTCGCGTGGAATGACGTAGATGTCATCCAGTTCCGCCTCCGGCGGAAGCGTGTGGGATGGACGCATCGCGTTGATCACCAGGAGAGGGACGGTGTAGGCGCGCGCCCAGCAGGCGAACTCGTAGATATTGAAGTAGAGCCCCTTTGGCATGAAGATCATCTCGATAGGCATCTGGGGAATTCCGCGCCAATCGAACTGACCGAAGTAGGCGAGGTAGATCTTCGTGAGCATCCTCGCCTTCATGACGCCTCCCGCGTCGAGGATGAAGCGGCGGGCCTTCTCCAGGGCAGGCTCGTCGGGCCGATGTCCAGCCAGCTTCAAGGCGAAGTACGACTCGATCGTCGCCGAGGGGTTCCCCGGTCCCCCGTGGCAGATGTTCCAGGAGCCGTCCTCCAGCTGGCGATTCAATATGTGGTTGGCGAGCTTCCGGACCATCTCGGGCCGCGAGATGTCCATGAATCGAAGGAGGAGTATGTACTCCGCGTTCAGGCTGACGTCCGCCTCCAGCTCACCGAGCCAGAAGCCCTCCCCCGGATCCTGCAGTGTCCGTACGTGAACCTCCGCCTTCCGGACCATCTCGCGGACGTCGTCAGGGAAGTCTGGCGTCCGCCCATGCAGGGTCTGCGCACGATCCAGTCCATCCAGGACGTCCTGGGGAATCGGGTTCTGGTTTTGGGTGGAAGACCGGAGGAAGCTCAACCTCCGACCAGGGAGAAGCGATCGGGATGGGAAGCGCATAGGCGTTCGTCGATGTCGGACTGAGAAGGCCCCCCGGAAGCGGCCCCGTGTCTCTCCTTGAAGTCGCCGGAATGTTAGCCGTCCCTCCGGGCCCCATCAAGGGGAACCGAGGCGCGCGCGCAGAGTCTTCCACCTCTCGGGCCATCGGGGGGGAAGATCGGGGTTCTCGGCGATGAGGGTCTCGATCACCTTCCGCGCATCGTCCCCTCTCCCCTCGTCCAGGTAGACCTCGGCCAGGGCGATCCGATTGGGTGGGTGATCCGGCGCGATCTCGAACGCCTCTTCCAGATTCTCCAGGGCGAGCTCCGTATCCCCCACGCTGATCGGAAAGCCAGGGGCCTGATGATAGAGCTGACCGAGGAGGAGCAGGGGAGCGGCGTTCTCGAACGTCCGATCCAGCCGGACCGCCTCGGTGGCCTCCGTCTCGATCGTCGAGACGAGCTGTCTCCCCCCGACGCTTCGGGTCTCTGCGAGGAGTCCGGCTGCGAGGGCGAGGAAGTACCGGGCCTCGACCCGTCGGGGCTGGAGGACCTTGGCTCGCTTGCAGTTCTGAAGGGCCTCGGCGGATGTGGTTGCCTGGACCTCCTCCGACGGGGTCGCCTGGGCGATCCGACAGAGAGTTCTCGCCCCCTTCCAGAGTGCGGCGAAGGTCTCACCATCTCGCTGGATCGAGACGCGGTAGAGGTGAGCCGCCTCGTCGAGGGCTTCGAGATCTCCTGGGCGGGGCTGGATCGTGTCGGCCTTCCCGAGAGGATCCTCGACCTTCCAGTACGGGCCGTTAGCCTCGCTCGGAGGCTCCGGCGTGGCCGCACAGGCGACGAGCAGAAACAAAAGGATCGTGGGCGTCGGCTTCACTCGGCTTCCTCACCATAAAGACGGACCGCTTCCGCGAACGCCTTCGGGTCCAGCGTTACGAGTCGATCAATCCGGAACTCGGCGCAGATCTCGGCGCCTCGCTTCGTCTCCGAGAGGCGTTTCAAGGCCGCCCGGGTCTTCGCGATCCGGGGGTCCTTCCTCTCGGGCCCGATAGCCACGACCGGTTCCGTCGGCAGCTTCTCCGAGCGGAAGATCTCTTCCAGCTTTTCCAGGAGGCCCTTCATCTTCCCCAGAGTCCCGAGTTGCTCGTCGTCCAGCAGGATGGCCCCGTCCCCTTCCCGCGCCGTCTTGCGGATCGCCCTCAGGGGCTTGCGCGTCTCTTCCACCTGAAGGGCATGTTTGCCTTTCCCCCGCAGGATGACCCGCGGAAGAAAGGCCGGATCGAACAGATGATTGCTCACGATCTTGACGCCCTTCAGCGACTCGAGGTTCGAGTGCCGCCCCTTCTTCGCCAGGATGTGAAAGGTCTGCGTCGACTTCCCCCGGCGCACGACCTGAAGGAACGGGTCGAGCTGGAGGCTCTCTCTGTATCGCAGGTAGAAGGAGAGGCTGACGATCCCCAGAGGCGGGCTCTCCTTCCGGATGTAGTCGAGGGCGGGTTCCGCCTCGGGGAAAAAGATGCACCGGATCGTGCCCTCCGGGAGTCCTCCATCGATCTCGATGCATCGAGCAAATGCCTGCATCGTCTTCTTCGCCTGCTCGGTCGTGCCGGGCGATCCGGGGTGACAGACCACGATCCGGATCGGCTCGATCTCCTGCATCGGCGAGAGGAGCCAGAAGGGTATCAACGCGGCTGCGAGATGCCTCTTGGACAGCATCGGTCAGGTGAGATCCCAGAGCGGCAAGTTCACTTCGGGGTCGAGGCGTCTTTCCAGCCGGCCTTCGTGGCGGGTGATGACGAACTCACCCGTGACGCAGATCGTTCCCCGGAAGAGATGGCCCGCGTGGACCCCGGTAGGGGAACCGAGCACGACGTGCGCGTGGATGAGCGGTTCTCCGTCCCTCCAGCCGATGTTCCCCGTCAGACCCACGAGCTCGAAATTCCCCGTGAGGGAGATGCGGTCGTATTCCTTGCTGGAGACGTTGAAGTAGCCGATCTCCGGATCCGACACCGCCCCTATCGCCGTGATGCTGGCGGCGCCGATCTCTTCATCTCGGGCGATGCTTCGCAGCGACTCCATCACCTCGTCCCCGACCTTCAACTGGAGGAAGTGGGTCTCCCCCCTCTTTTGGTAGATCAAGTTGGCGCTCCCAAAGAGTAATCGAGGATCAGCCACACACGACATCGACTCATCATCTTGCCAACGACGCCCCCGGGTCGCAAGATGGCTCGGAGTCAGTCTGGAAAGGAACCGAGCCGTGAAGCCCGAGCCCGCATCGTTGCGAGAGCTGTACGATAACCACCCGCTCACCGAGGCGTCGATCCTCGAAAGAGTGCGGAAGGAGGGGAAGGACCTCAACGCCCTCACCGAGGAGGACCTCTGCCGGGACCCACAGGGTGGCATCACGGATCAGAACCATATCGGCGGCGCCGATGCCGTCCGGCGGCTGGCGGCCGAGGCGGAGGTGACCGGGTCGTCCGTCGTCCTCGACATCGGCTGCGGGCTCGGCGGACCCGCCCGTGTCCTGGCCGATAAATCGGGCTGCCACGTCGTGGGCATCGATCTGACCCTTTCGCGTCTCGCCGCGGCGATTCGTCTCACTCGAAAGATATCGATGAAGGGCAGGGCAAGCTTCGCCGCCGGAGACGCCCGTCACCTGCCTCTGCTCGAGGGTCGTATCGACGTGATATGGGGTCAGAGCGCCTGGCTCCACATCCCGGAAAAGAAGCGACTCCTCGAGGAGTGCTGGAGGGTCCTGTGCCCAGGGGGAATGATCGCGATGGAAGACACCTTTCTGGGAGACGCGCCCGGGGGGGGGGCGGCGGATCAGGTGGATCGTCTCTCCCGGATCTGGATGGCCCATCTGATCTCCCTGCGGGGATGGACCGATCTCATCTCGAGGTCAGGATTCGAGGTGACGTCCACGGCTGATCTCACGCCGCTCCTGTCGCGTTCGGCAACCCGCATGCTGCGCGTCCTGGGGGGAACGGACTGGCCGGATGAAAAGGAGGCATGGGTCATTGCCGACCGCCTCGCAGCGAATGGTCGAATCGTCTATTCCCGCGTCCTCGCCCGGAAAAGGGAGAAAGGGGGACAGGCACCTCTTTCGAGCTAATTTCGCGGGAGGCCCATGGCGTCCAGCTCGCGCTTGAGGTCCTGGACGTGGGCCCACATGTCGGGCTTCAGGCGGGCGTTGTAGAGGAGCGCCGCCGGATGGTAGAGGACCATGAATCGGCGGTCCGGGTAGGCGGGCAACGCGAAGAACTTTCCCGCCTCGTCCGCCATCGCGAAGTCCTTCTTCTCCGGATCCAGATGACGTAAGGAGGTCGCCCCCAAAAGAATGATGATCGCGGGGTTCGCCAGGGAGATCTGCTTTTCGAGGAAGGGGAGACACGCCTGTGCCTCCGCCTTCCCCGGCGTCCGGTTCTCGGGAGGGCGACACTTCACGACGTTGGCGATCAGCATGTCCCGGTTCGTGTCGATGCCGACCGATGCCATCACCTTGTCGAAGAGCTTACCCGCCTTTCCCACGAAGGCGGCGCCCTGCCGGTCCTCCTCCGCGCCCGGACCTTCCCCGATGGCCATGATTCCGGTGCCAGGCCGGCCCCGATCGACGACGATCTGCTGCCTCGACTCGGCGAGGCCGCACTTCGTGCATCCCGAACCCGCCAGGCGATCTTTGAAATCCGCATAGGTGGGCGCCCCGAACAGCAGATTCCGCTGCTCGTCGAACAGGTCGAACTGCATCTCTCCCCCTCCGTGCTGCAGTCACCAATCCGCCAGCATCTTTAACTGATGGGGCCGACATGCTTCGCGCCGGGGCCACAACGAGATTTCGCCATGAACCTATGAATTCCTGCCAGTCCGACCCCACTTTGAATCTGACTTCCGGCCTCAGGCACGGGCGTTTATTCCCAACGACTGTCCAGGCTTAGATCGATCCCGGTTCCATTCCGGGACAGGCGGCACGCCGCTTGCTCCTCAGTGTGTGTGAGAGAAGACAATTCGCCGGGCGGTCTCGGATTCTCCTCCCCCAGTGCCGGGGCCGCCCACCTTGATCGCTCGGGGGGGTGGGAAATCCCGGGCCAGGACGCCAGGAGGTTGCCATGAGTAGTGAGCCTAAAACGAGACTACGAAGAAGGCCCGGGAAGAGCGTCGGCGCCCACGGTTCATCGCTCTGCCCCTTGTGCGGCACCTTGGTTCCGCCGGAGTTGCTCGAGCTGCACGCCTGGGCGGAGGACTGGGTCCTGGAGACGATCCGCGAGAAGAACCCCTCCTGGGTAGATTCCGACGGCGCGTGCGAGAAGTGCGTGGAGTATTACCAGAAGCTGTAGATCGGTCCCTAAATCTTGCCTCACACGAGGGGAAGGTCCTGTAGAAGGTGGGACCTTCCCCCTCTCCTTTGCCCCCGAGTGGACACCGGCGCCGTTTGGCCGGACAATAGTCCCGGAAGGAGGCGATGTCATGAGCGCCGAGCCGCACGATGGGAAAAAGGAACAAGACCCCTCTCAGGGGCTGAGCAAGTCGAGGGGGCTTCTCGAGGCCCTCTCACGTGAAATCTCCGGGCTGGCCAAGCTGGTGGGCCCGTCCGTCGCCCGGGTCGAGGTGATGCGACCTCGCGGGACATCCTCTTCACGGGGACCCATATCCGGGAACGGTTCCGGCGCCGTGATGGCGTCGGACGGTTTCATTGCGACCAATAGCCACGTGGCCGGAGGGTCGATCGCCTGCCAGGTCTCTCTCCCCGACGGCTCGACGTATCTCGCGGACGTCGTGGGGGATGACCCTTCGACCGACCTGGCGATCCTCCGGGTCGACGCGACAGACCTCTCTCCGATTGCTCTGGGCGATTCGAATAGCCTGGAGGTAGGAGAGTGGGTGATGGCGATCGGCAACCCTCTCGGCCTTCAGAACACTTACTCCACCGGGATCGTGAGCGCCCTCGGCCGCTCCCTCCGATCCGAGTCAGGCCGGAGGATCGAGGGCGTGATCCAGACGGACGCCCCACTGAACCCGGGATCGTCCGGAGGTCCCCTCGTCGACGTGAGGGGAAAGGTGATCGGGATCAACACGGCGATCGCCTTCCCCGCGCAGGGCATCTGCTTCGCCGTCCCTGTGAACACCCTGAGGTTCGTCTACGAGGAGATCCGGCGCCACGGGCGGGTCTTGAGGGGATACATCGGCGTGAGCGGGATGACGGTCGTCTTGCCCAGAAAGATCCGGGACGGGGCGGAGCTCTCCGGAGAGGGCGGTGCCCAGGTCGTGGAGGTCCTGCCTGATGGACCGGCCGCTGCCGCCGGAATTCGTCCGGGGGACATCATCGTGTCCCTCGAGGGAAAGCGGATCGAAAGCGTCGACGACATCCATCGAGGTCTGAGAGCGGGGAGCATCGGAAAGTCCCTGGAGGCGGAGGTCATCCGATCGGGACGCTCCCGATCCGTCAAGATCCGGCCGACGGAGGTCCCGGCCCCATAGCCGGAGCCGCGGAACGTCGGGCACACCAGCGAAGATCGCTCCACCCGAACCGACCGGGCGCTGGCAGGCCGCGGCGAATCTGCTCTTCCGAAAACGACAGCTTCGGACGGAGTCGATCGGGCAAGGGGTCGCAGGGGGGGTGGGGCTCCACCAAACCCTCCGTGAGGATCCGCACCTGAGCGAGGGAGACGAGCGGAATCGTCATCGCTCTCTCGCAGACCCAGCCGATCAAACGGTGAAGCGCCACAGGCAACGGAATCATCCGGGGCCGCTCACCCACGACATCCGCCACACGACGGACGGCCTCCGGCATCGTCAATTCTTCAGGACCCAGAACGGCAACGGTACTGCGCGAAAGATCCCCATCGATCAAGGAGGCCTCGAGCACGCGACCGACCTCCTCGATGGCAACGGGCCGCATCGGGAGGGCGCGAAAGCCCACGAGACCAAAGATGGGAAACGTGTGAAAGGCCCGGCTGAGGTGATCGAGCATATGATCCCCGCGGCCGTAGATGACTCCCGATTTGATGACCGTGTAGTCGAGTCCCGACGACCTGACGATCTCCTCGGCGGCCCACTTCGATTCGTGGTACGGGGAGCCACAGTCAGGCCTCGCTCGAAGGAAGCTGAGGAGGAGGACCTTGCCGACGCCGGCCCGTCGGGCCGCGTTCACGACGTTTCGAGTCCCTTCGACATGCACCCGGCGATACGTCTGCTCGCCCATCTCCCGATTGATCCCCGCGCAGTGAGCCACTCCGTCACAGCCGGCGAACGCCTCGGTCAGCTTCGTCTCGTCTCCGATGCCGATCGGGGCGAGGGTCGAGCCGGGCAGGGTGCGTATGTCCTCATCCCTGCGATCGATGCCGCGTGAGATCAGTACGACGGAATGGCCGCGCATCGTGAGCCGGCGCGCCAGGTGGGCTCCGACGAGGCCCGTGCCTCCGGTGATAGCGATCTTCATTTCAGACCTCCCCTGTTTCTTGCCGGCAAGAGCCAGCCGAGGAGCCCGCAAAGGGAAAAGCCGAGGCCATTCAGGAGTCCGTGAGTCACCGCCATCGTCGGGATATCGATGGTCGCGACATCCATGTACTCCCCGACGGCATAGATGCCCGCGAGGATCATGCCAACCAGTACCGTTCCGGACGAGACGGCCAGGAGAGCTTGCGAGATGAGCGGCCGGGCCCTGGCCCCGCGTATGAGTGTGAGCATCGAGAGCGTCCCGAGAGAGGCCATGAGCACCGTCGACGCGACGAGCTTGAGCACAGGCAAGTGTAGTACGAACCCCGCGGCGACGAGCGGGGTGCCGGCAACGATGCCGATCGTGGCCGCTACCCAGAGTCGGCGTGCCCAGATGGAGGAACGTCCGATGGCCTCTCCCACCGCGTCGGCGATGAGGGGGGCGGCGAATCCCGCATAGTGGAAGTGAACCGCCGCGAGGAGGATGAGCGGCTCCTCGTATCCGGACGGGGACAGCCCGTAGCGCGACACGAAGAGCCCGGCCCCGCCGACGGGGAGCAGCATGAGACCTGCGGACTGGCCGGCTCTATCCCTGTCGAGGGCGCGGAGCCGGAAGCATCCCGCCAATCCCGCGAGGGCGGTCAGAAGGACCCATCCGATGGAGCACGCGCCTGCCGTGACTCCAGTAGGGAATCCGTAGGAGGCGGCGACCAGGAGCGTCGCGACGGGCTGCAGGCGAATGGCGGCATGAAGCAGCTTTCGACCCCATCCCTCCCCGCCCGATCGGGCGGCGAGCCGGAGACCGAGAGGGACGATCGCCGTCGGAGCGAGCAGGAAGAGGGCGTCGATGAGTCCGAACGGTATCTCGGCCTGCCATGTGCGGAAAAGGACGAACAGCCAGGTGAGGATGCCGGCAAGCGCGGCCACCAAAGCGGATCCCCAGCCGAGGCGTTCTCCTTCCGTAGTGGAAGTCGTCTCCGGATGCATCATCGGTCAGATCATCCTCAGAGCGGCCAGACCCAGCGTCACCGTCATGTACGCAGGCGCCAGGATGAAGGCCAGGTCGACAAGTCGGTTCATTCGCCTCAGTTCGCGATCGTAGTAGAAGAGCTGCACCGGGAGTCGCAGGAGCCAGAAGGCGGAGATTCCTCCCGCGACGAACCGGCCGAGGGGCGGTCCGGAGGCGAGCTCGGGGGCGAAGGCGAGGCAGGCGACACCGAACTCGATGACGACGAAAACGATGAAGATCGAGTGAACGATGAAGATCTGCCGGACGATGGGCGAGACCCTGGACAGGTTCTCACTGTACTGCAGCTTCCTCGGCACGAAGAGGTTGGCCGCGGCGATCAGGAGATGGATGACTCCGGCCACCTGGATGGCGGGCACGAGCAAGTTCATGGCATCCTCCCGGTCGGTCGTTCGCAGGCGCCCTCGTCGCAGCGTCGGCGAGAGGCCACCTGGCGGTAAACCCAACGCACCAGCTTCATTCCGAACGGGAGGCGGCTGGCGAGGCGAAGCGGCCAGAGCCACCAGATCGCCCGGATGAGATACACGACTCCATCCGCTCCTCCCAGAACCTCGCCCGTAGCGGTCAGGACTCGCATCTCGCTCAGCAGTTGCTCCTCCGGTAGTCCGAGTCGTTGGCGGACCCAGGGTGTCTGGAGGGGGGCGAGGCGAAATCCTGCTCTCTCGAGTCGACCGCGGAACCGCTCGACCAGCCTTATGCAGAGGGGGCAGGATCCGTCGTACAGGACCCAGGCCTCCCCCTGGGATAGGTCAGTTTTGTCAGTTGTTTCTGTATAGACTGAAATCATTGGCCTTAAAAATAGGCGCCGACAGCGCCCCTCCTTATCCTGCCTTCCAACCGATCAGCTTCGTGACCTTTCCACCCATCTTGGCGAGCTTGCGCAGGGCGCCGGGGGGAAGCCGTCGAATCTCCCCGTAGCAAGCCGTCGTTGTCTCGAAGAACTCGAGCATTTGACCCAGCTGTCGCGCCGTGTAGGCGTCTGCGGGCTTCTTCTGGTTCAGGTCCTGGACCGTCTCTCTCAGGACTGCCAGGGTCGGATCGATCTCGCGGCGCTTGCGCTCGTCCATCACCACCTGGAAGAGCCGCCAGACGTCTTTGAGCGATTCGAAGTGGTCCCGGCGATCGCCCATCACGTGGACGATCTTCACCAGACCCCAGCTTTGTAGCTCCTTGAGGCTGGTGCTCACGTTCGAGCGGGCCACCGAGAGAGTATTTGCGATGTCCTCGGCGTGGAGGGGCTGCGGGGATAGGTACAGGAGGGCGTGGACCTGGGCCACGGTGCGATTGACTCCCCAGCGGGTCCCCATCTCCCCCCAGTGGAGGATGAATTTCTGGACCACGGAAGAGAGCTTGGGCATTGGTTTCTCCTGTTTCTGTCCTTACAGAATATACTGTAATATTGGTTGGAAGTCAATGGGAAAGCCGATGGCGCTATACGAGGAAACGGATCACCAGTGGCAGGTAGAAGAGGCTGGCGATCGTGCCGATGAGCACCGCCGCCGATACTCGCTCCGGGTCCGAGTTGAACCGGAGAGCGATCGCCGCGTTGATCATGGCGGGGGGCATCGCCGAATAGAGGATCACGATGGAGCGCGTCAGGCCCTCCAGATTCAGGACGTAGGCGAAGGCGATCCCGAGGAGAAGCCCTCCCACCGCCCGCGTGGCCGCGACGACGGTCGCCTCGCGGATCGAATCGAGTCGCGTGTCGGCAAGTTGCATGCCCAGGGCGAGAAGCACCAGGGGGATCGCCGCACCGCCGAGTAACGTGATCCCCTGATCCAGGGAGTCGGGGAGATCCAGGCCCGATCCCTTGACGACGAACGCAGCCACGGTGGCCCAGAGGACGGGCTCGGTGAGGGTGCGCTTCCAGGCCGCACGCCCCGCGGCGATGGCGATCCCGACGGTGAAGAGGAGCGCGACGACGACGATGTAGAAGATCACGGCTCGCGCCATCCCCTCAGGGCCCCATAGAAACAGGACGATGGGGAACGGAATGTTGACGGCGTTCATGAACATGATGGGGAGGTAGAGTCCGCGGGAAGGAATCCTGGTCGCACGGAGGATCAGCCACCCGAAGACCCCCGACAGGACGACGATGCCGACGGCGCTGATGACGATCCACTTCACATCGTCGCCGGACATCTCGGAGTGGGTCAGCACGCTGAAGATGAGGCAGGGGGCCGCCACGACCATCGCGACCTCTGCCAGCGGTTCCGGCTTCATCCCGCGGATCCTCCGGAGGATGTAACCGATGGCGACGATAGAGAACGGAATGAGAACCGCCTGCAGGATCGGCATCATCCCCGCCATCGTCGCGCCCCTTGGTTGGGATCGGAGAAACGTCGGACCGGTGAGAACGCCAAAGCGTATCTCCCGGAGGTCCCGAGTGCAAATCGGGTCCGCTTGCCGGGCCCCCGCGCTCCGCTATAATCGGCCCGTTCCTGAGGTCCATAGAAGAGAAGATCTCCAACGAGAGAGATGCGATGAAGGCCCTGGTCACCGGAGGAACCGGGTTCGTTGGGGCGAGCCTGGTGCGGGAGCTGATCGCGCAATCGTGGGAGGTCCGCGCCCTGGTCCGGAAGGAGAGCCCTGGCGGAAATCTTGAAGGCCTGGAGGTGGAGAGGATCCAGGGGGATCTCCTCGATCCGACCTCCCTGGAGAAGGCGATGAAAGGGTGCGACGCGCTCTTTCACTGCGCCGCGCATTACGCCTTGTGGACCCCCAAGCCGGATCTGCTCTACGAGAGCAACGTCACGGGAACCGCCAACATCCTCGAGGTGGCGGGCAATCTTGGCATCGAACGCATCGTCTACACCAGCACCGTCGCCGCCGTTGGCCGACCCGAGAACGGATCTCTCGGGACCGAAGAGCACTTCGTGAATCCCGACAAGGCGGTCGGCCATTACAAGCGATCGAAGGTCCTGGCGGAGCAGAAGGTGCGGGAGGCGGCCGGGAACGGGCTCCCGGTGATCACGGTGAATCCGAGCGCTCCGGTGGGGCCGTTCGACATCAAGCCGACGCCCACGGGGCAGATGATCCTCGACTTCGTTCGCGGCAAGGTGCCCGCCTATATGGACACGGGCCTGAACCTTGTCGACGTTCGCGATGTGGCGCGGGGCCATATTCTGGCCCTGGAAAAGGGACGGCCGGGGGAACGCTACATCCTGGCGAATCGAAACATGACCCTGAAGGAGATCTTCGATCTGCTGGGGACGCTGACGGGGATCCCTTCTCCTCGCGTTCGACTCCCCTACTTCGTGGCCCTTGCGGCTGCATTCTTCGATGAGGCGATCACGGGGAGGGTTCTCGGTCGGACGCCCCGTGTGACGGTTTCCGGGGTCCGGATGACGAAGAACAAAATGTGGTACGATGCTTCGAAGGCGATTCGGGAGCTTGGCTTCCGGCAGAGTCCGGTCGAGCAGGCCCTCCGGGACGCTGTCGACTGGTTCAGACAAAACGGCTACGCGAACTGATGCCGCAGGATTTCGCCGACTTCTTCAAGCTCCTCTTCTCCACGGTCATCCTCCGTCCGTATGTCTTCATCTTCCTGGCCATCTACCTGGTCGCGGCGTTCCTCCACCTCGGGTGGAGGAGGACGGTGCTCTTCACGGTCGTCGGGTATCTGATCGCCTGGACGGCGGAGTTCTCATCGATTCACAACGGGATTCCGTTCGGGCTTTACAATTACATCTCGGAGCCGACGATCGACAAGGAGCTGTGGGTCTTCGGCGTCCCGTTCATGGACTCCCTCTCCTTCGTTTTCCTCGCCTACGCCTCCTACAGCGTGGCCCTTCTCGCCTCGACCCCCATTGCGGTGCGAGAGCGGGGTGTCTACCTGGCCGAGACGCATCGGATTCGCCGTTCATGGCGCGTGTGGATCCTCACCGCGGTCTTTTTCGCCTTCATCGACGTCGTGATCGATCCCGTTGCTTACCACGGGGACCGGTGGTTTCTCGGAAAGATCTATAGCTATCCAGAGCCTGGAATTTACTTTCACATACCGCTGACGAACTTTCTGGGCTGGTTCGTGGTGGGGATCCTGATTTTGAAGATCTTTCACCTCGCGGAGCGCGGGCTACAGGCAGCGGGGCTGATGCCCGTATTGTCTCCCAGATACATCTCCTGGAGGGTCTACCTCGCGCCGCTCCTCTACTTGGGAGTCCTCGTATTCAATCTGGGTGTGACCTTCTGGCTGGGTGGCCACTCCGAGGGAGAGGAGCGCCAGGAGTTCCTCCTGATGGGGATCGTCGGGACGTTCATATTCATTCCTGTCCTCGTTCTTCTCATCGCTGGTCTGTTCGATCCATCCCGGCGCGCAACCCCCCACGATATCGAAGAGCACATCCAGGACTTCCCCGACTCCTCCCTGAGCCACTAGCTTCCGAGTTTGGTGCGCGTCACGAAACTCCGAGTGTCGGAGGGGTGGGCTAGAATGAGATACAACATGGAACAGGAAAGCAGGGCTTCCGTATTACTAGACGCCAGGAGGCTGAGCGTCGAGATCCGGCGTCTCTTCATCGAAGATGAAGAGATCTATCGCGCCCTCTCTCAGCTTCCGGAAGAATCTCTCCCCGACCGGGTCCGTCGCGCGCTCAAGGTGGGCCTGATCGCCTTGAGAGATGCCGAGACGGTCTCCAAAGTCGACTACGTCGAAAGCTCCTTCCAGGACATGCGTCGTGAGATGGAATCCAGCCTCGAGCGGCACCTCGGCGAGGAGGGTTCCTTGATCATCCGGCACTTGAACCCGAGTGACGAGGAATCGATTCTCGGGAGGTTCCGGAAGCGGATCGAAGACCTCATCGACGCGAATCGGGACGGGAGCCCGTTCGCCGACATCAAGAAGACCCTTCAGGGAGAATTCAAGGAACTTCACGCAAAGCTGGAGTCGCGCCGCGCCGTGAAGGAGGAGCGGGAGAAGGGGACCCAGAAGGGCCTCGATTTCGAGGGGTTCGTCTACGAGACCCTCCTGGGTCTGGCGGGTCCTCTCGACGATCGGGTGGAACCGATCGGGACGAGGCCAGGGCCACTGGGAGATGTGGGCGATGTCCTCATCACGCTCAACCCGGCGCATACGGGTGGACGCGAGGTGCGCGTGGTCGTCGAGGTAAAGAACCGGGGCATCTCGCTTCGGGGAAAAAACTCGATCTTCGAGGAGGTGGAGAGGGCTCGAGAAAATCGTGGGGCCCACTACTCGATGATCGTGGTCCGCGCCAAGGAGGCCCCGACGGAGATCGGCGCCCTGCGGATCGATCCCAAGGGGGCCATCATCTGCACCATCGAGGAGGATGGAGACCACCTGGCTCTGGAAGTGGCCTACAAGCTTGCCCGCGCCGAGGCGATTCGTATCTCCTCGGAGGGCGAGGGGCAGTTCGACCCCCAGCAGATTATCGCCGCCCTGGAGAAAGTCCGTTCCAAGCTCGAGATGATCAAAGGAATGAAATCCAGTCTCAGTGGGGCGGAGAGGAGCCTCCGACAGGTCAAAGATGATCTCGATCTGTTCCGAGACGGGGTCCGTGAGATCCTGGATCGGGTCACCGCTTCGTCCCTGGCCTCCCATCCGGCCCATCCCGCCGCCTGACCCGGCCTTCCGCTCCGTTGCAGGAGCCCCTCCCTGTCCCGTAAGATGGGGCCACCAATCTTGATTCACCCTGACTCGAGCCCAGGAGGATGCCGTGAACGCGAACCGCCTTCTCATCAGCGTCTTGTTTGCGACCGTTCTATGTTCAGGAGATGGAATCGTTGCTCAGGATGCGCCGGACACGATTGATCCCGATGAGATTCTCGCCACGGCGAGGTTCCTCGCCTCGGACGAGCTGGCCGGGAGGAACTTCGGATCTCCGGAAGGGAGGATCGCGGCGGTCTACATCGCGAGCCGGTTCGAGGCCTTGGGGCTCGTGCCGGCGGGTGACGAGGAGAGTTATTTCCAGTCGGTGAAGAAGGGGCAGAACGTCATCGCAAAGTTGCCAGGGAGCGGCGACCCGGAGCGGTCCGGAGAGGTGATCGTCGTTGGAGCGCACATGGATCACCTTGGCGTGGGAGAAAACGGCGTCTGGAACGGCGCCGACGACAACGCTTCTGGCGTTGCGGTGCTCATCGCCGTCGCAGAAGCCCTCTCCCGCGGCCCGCGTCCTGCCCGTACCGTGATATTCGCCACTTTCGATGGGGAGGAGAAGGGGCTGATCGGGTCACGACATTACTGCGAGAAGCCTCCCGTTGCCCTGGAGAAGACGGTGTTGATGATCAACCTCGACATGGTGGGAAGGGACTTCATGGACTTCTTTCCGATCTTCCTCTTCGCCGTGGGATCGGAGAGCTCCCCCGCTGTCCGGGAAGTCCTCGAGGCCAAGAACAAGGAAGGCCCCGGATTCCGACTCCTGGAGTTCACCGCCGCGCTCCTCGGTCAGTTCTGGGCATCTTCCGATCACCTGCCGTTCTGGGAGGCGAAGGTCCCCTTCCTCTTCCTCTCCACCGGCATGCACAAGGAATACCACAAGCCGGAGGATGACACGGATCTCCTCAAGCCCAAGAAGATGGCCAGGATTGCGGGCATGGTCACCGAGATCGTCCGGACGATAGCATCGGCCGAGGATCGGCCGATGTATCAAGAACTCGATCAGGTGATAACGAAGGAGGACCGCGCAGGGATCGAGGCGATCCTGGGACCGGCGATCAAGCTCGGTCCGATGATGGGACTGCAGCCGGACGCGCTCGAGAGGCTTGGAAAGATCGAGAGCCGCGTCAAGGATGACGAACACGAGTGGTCGGAGGCGGAGGTCAACGATCTATGCAAGGAGCTTCGAGCCCTCCTGACGCGAATGCGCTGACGGCCCTCAAAGCTCCAACCATCGACCCCTCCCTCCCCGGAGGATCTCCGGCGCATGCCTTTCCAGCAGGAACAGGTACTGATTGTGCGATTCGTAGAGGGAACGGTGAGGGAAGGAATAGGCCGAGATATCCTTCTTCTGAGCCAGAGCGGTGAGCGCGGGTGAGAGCGCTGGGCCCTTCGCCTTCTCGACGAGGCGCTGGGCCAGCATTTGCATCGCATCGGCTGAACGGGCCACTTTGATCCCGTCGAGTCGGAATCTTCCCTGCCAGAACCGAAATCGGAGCTTCGAATCCGTGTGGTAGAGGTCGATGACGACCTCGTTCCGGTGAACCGT
>JAPUJT010000005.1 GCA_027296055.1 Planctomycetota bacterium
GTCCCCATGCCCTCGCGGGTGAGGTGGAGACGACTGTTCCGGGAGATGTACGACGGCACTCTCGACCCGGAGCAAGCAGAGATCGCCAAGGCCCATCTCGAATCGATCAGGCCCTTCCTTGCCGCGGCACGCGAGGCCCTCCAGCACGAATCCTGCTACTTTTCCGTCGACCTGACGGCGGGGCTCCGTGCGATCTTCCCCAGCCGCTCCCTGAATAGGAGGAACCGGGCTGGCTTTCGCCTGGCCGCGGCTTGGCTCCTGGAGGCAGAAGAACTCGCAGGGGCCGGTCGTCGGGACGAGGCGTTGCGCTGCCTCGCAGACACGATTCGCCTCGGCGAGGAGCTGGGGCCGAGGGGTCGCATGGCCTTCAGGCATCATCCTCGCGATTCGATCCAGCATGCTGCGACGGTCGCAGGTTCGGGACTCCTCTGGTCACACCCATTCGAGATCGAGGAGCTGGATGCCTTCCTGGGCGAGCTTTCGACTCTGGAGGAGAGCCAGGCCAGCCTCCGAGGTACCCTGGAGGTCTTCGAATTCATGAAGATCATAGAGCTGGCCAACGCCTGGGAAAAGGGCCACCATCCGAGTACGCCCGAGCTCCGGGGGCTGCCTTGGTTACTCGCCAATTTTCATGGTGAGTTCGATGTCGCGGAATTTCGGGGGTACTTTGACAGGCAGCGGGAACTCTACCTGGGACCAATCCAGAAGATGCGGCAAGCCTGGGTGGAAACAGTCAACTTCAGGGAGGGGAGTGCGTCCGTCCGGAGCCACGTGGTCGAAGTCGTAGGGATTCGGGAGCATGAACTGGGGGTGCTCGCTCGCCTTCGCTGCCTGCGCGCCGCGGCCCTGGTTCACCGATACCGGGCGGCCCATGGTGGGACGTGGCCGGATGCGCTTGGCGACTGTGGCGACGAGCCCATCGATCCCTGGGACGGTAAGCCGCTCCGCTACAAACCTCCCGAGGGTGGTCGACCGGCGTACATCTCCTCGGTCGGAGTCAACCTGATTGATGAGGGAGGCATGGCGGAGCAACCCCTCGACGGGCTTCCGAAGCATCGAAGGCACACCTACGACTTCATCTTGCCTCTGGGCCGTTGGCTGGCGGCGGAGGCACCGGAAGAACCGCCTCGCTGAGGCGTTCGGTTGTTGCTGTCGGGCCAACGATCCTCGGGCTCCTGCCTTCCGCACGGCGGTACACCCAGCCCGGTCGGTTGCACTACCCACCCTGCACCTTCTCCTTCAGCCCCTCGTGCCCATGGTGATGCCCCGGTACGTGTCGCTCGGCCGTGATCGGCCCTAACCTGCCAGTCAGATCTTTCAGGAGTTTCTTGAGGTCCTCGACGGTCCCCTTCGCCCCGGTGAGATCGATCTCGACCTCGCCCGTCTCGGTGATGGTCACCTTGATCTCGTTCTTCATGGTCAGCCTCCATAGCTCCGAAGGGTCAGGACCTTCTTGGTGCCCTGGGCCTCGGCAATGGCGAAGTAGCCCTTTGACCGCGCCCACTTCATGACGCCCTGTTCGGCGTAGTTACGTGTGAGCTCGTAAACGGTTCTCCTCGGAACCCCTTGGGCCTGGAAGGTCCCGTCTCGGAGTTGGCGAAGCTGCATGGTCCCGGAAGATGTGCGGAACACGGCGGAGACCCCTTGCCCGAAGCGATCGGGATTCGGCTCGACGGTCCAGCCCAGTTTCCGGGCGGATTCCATGGCCAGGGCCAGATCGCGGATCTGAGTGGCCACGGTGGTGAAGCAGGGCATGGGGTTTTCTCCTACAAGACTCTGTGGCTGTGAACTCGGAAGTCTTCAAATCTACATTCCGCACTCTAGGAGCACTCCTGGAGTGAATACTCAAGTTCGAGTGCCGGTTATCGTATGAGCGCCAGATGTACCTGTGTGAGGGCCAACCGCTGCTTTGGGTTGAGCTAGATCGGATAGTTCGCCACACGTTCCCTCAGCTGGAACTCGTACCAGGTCGCCTGGGAGAAGTCCTCCAAGATGGGACGCGGGGCATGGTCCTCCTGGGTCGTGCTCCCGGCAGGTTCGGGAGCCTCGAGATCTTCCGGGCCTTCATCGGAAGTCGGAATCGTTGTTCCAGCAGCGCACATACCATGCGGTCAGGGAGGATGCGGAGGGAAGAATTGAAGGGTTCAGAGGAGTTGACTCCGCTCCCTTGATCTCGGCCCTGGGTCCAGCCCATCATAGCGGAATATGGCCAGTCTGCCGAGGCCAGCTTGACGAGAGCCATTACAGTTCGGTGCACGGCCAAAGTCACGCCCAAAGGAATGATCCATAGTGACCCCAGATCCGATTGAATCTGGCGCATGGAAGGAGGTGGAATTGCCGTGGTCTCGTCCGTTCTGAAGGCGTTCATTGTCTCGGGAATCCTTTCGCTTGGACCCCTGGCGTGCCTTGATCCCTCAGACAGCAGAAGAAAGTCAGGCAGTGACGAACGCATCGCATCACTTGAAACACGAATTTCCGCGCTCGAAGAAAAGGTCGGTCTTGAGCGGCCCGTTGAACAGATTCCGGATACTAAAAGAACACCCGCTGAAGAAGTTGTGAGGGGCTATTTTCAATGTCGGACCTGGAAAGATAGACTACAATTCGTGTGGCGTCCAGAGGCTATCAAGCAGAAAATGCAGAAGCGCTACGGAACCAAAATCCTCGGTCCCTATACGGTGAGCAAATGCAGATCGGTTCCCGCGCCTGACTCACGTCTTGAAGGAAAAGGGTTGCAGTTCGTCGACGCGGAGTGGCGCGAAAACGATCCTGGCGGGGCACGGTCCTCGTATCGCTACGTCCTGAGGGATACGCGGCAAGGCCCAAGAATTGATTGGGAGGCATCCACAGGGTACAACGACCTTACACCGGCGATGGCAAAAGCGCAGAGAATCGAAGAGCCTACTCCGATACGGGCCAGGGCACAACTCTCCGATTACTATAATTACTACTACCTGGGGAGAAATAGCTCGTACTACTCGATCCACCTTATGAGCGCTCGCATCTTTTTCGATTATCCCCAGGGTTATGTTCCCCGAGAAACCGATCTTGGAAGGAAGCTCTGGGTCCTCCTGCAAGATGGGAATGTGCATGAACTCATATTGAAGGTGCAGTACACGGATCGAGACCGGACGGGCGAACAGTGGACGATTGTTGAGCTTGTCGAAGAAGGCTGGATCGAGGGCCTTGGGTTGCAGGGGCCTTGAATGAGCCCTGTGGGAATCGTCTCGGAATTGAGCCTCCGCCTTGTGCAACTCGTGCTCTTCCACGCATCTTGCGGTGTTCCCCCCGAACTCCCCCCATTCAGCAGAGAGCCATAGGCCCTACCCAGGGACCTTGGCTACGGGGAGCAGCGTCGGATGGTTCCGGATTTTGTAGACTTCACAAACCTGGCTCAGATGGCCTGGGGGAGGCCGGATCTGCGATGGATAAGGCCTGGCTAATCCTGGGGACGCACCTAGAGCCGCTTGTGTGACCCGTCGCTGCCACAGCCGGGCCCGACGAGAGAGCCCCTACGACCTGCTCTAGGAGGACAACGTCTAAGAATCTGGTGCGGCCCTAGGAACGTAGCGCAAGGAGGCGATCATGATTCGAGCACCATTGCTGATTTGTATTGTTACCCAGTTCCTCCTGGCGGGATCCGGATGCCGGTCCAGTCGTTTCAACTCCTACGGAACATTGCTGGTTGGCCCCTTCGACGGCCGGTCCTTGGGAGATCTGGTCAAGCAACACGAGAACGAGATCGCAAGACGCTGTGTCGAGTACACTTCCAAGTCGAAGACTTTTCCCGAAGTCGTCAGATATGGAGGCAGACCGAGTGGAAAGTGGAGAGTCCTTCAGGTTCTAGGAAAGCTGGACCCGGTTTTCCGTGACGAGCGCAGCGACCGGTCAATGGCTAATCGGGGAGTGAGACTTAACGTCGTCTTCGTCGACCATTCCTCGGGGAAGATTGTCGACTCGCAAGTCCTTTCAGGGTACCCGAGCCAGGCTCATACAACAGTGGGGCGCTACATTTCCTACTCCAATTCTCTCAACGCGCAGGCCGACGCAAATGCAGCCCGGTTGCTCGCGCACTACCTGCTTCGGAATAAGAGTAACGCGCCGCGCGATCTCACCCGACAAACTGTGGAAGCACAGGGACACCACGTCGCGCTGCTCGTGCAGTCTGCGCGAGGCAAGCTCGCGAGCGGTGAGGCCTGGAAAGCCGTTGATGACCTTGCAGAGGCGGAGCAATTCATCCGGGTTCTTGGCCTCAAGGCCGTCCGTGCCCTCAGAAGAGAGTGCGAAGAGGCCGCCTCGGAGGAGAGGCCACGGTTGCTGTTCGAAGAAATGAGCGACCAAGAACTTGAGTCATTCGTTGCAGAAGGGCATCTCGCAGAGCACCGGAAATTTGAAGACGTGGACGTCAACCGCTATTTCCTGGCTCGCCTGAAGATGGCGCAGCCGTTGGCAGAACGGATACTGACAGCCCGCGTGAGAAGCCGCGACCTTATCTCTGAGCACGAGCGCCAGTTGATGAGCCTGGTCTCCCAGGCACGGCAGCTTCTTCGAGGCGGGAATATCTCGGATGCTCTCGCAATGCTGGAAAGAGCCAAGCAATACAAAAGGGCAGAAAGTCACCGTGCGGCTCTCTCTCTTCTTGAGGAGTCGCGGATCGCGGCCTCTGCGGGAAGAGTCGAGGACGTGTTTCAGAATCTCCCCCTAAAGGGGCTCGAAATCTTCCTTGAAGATGGAGGCTTCCCTGCAGAAGAGTTCTTCACAGATCCCGATGTCAACGAGAGCTTTCTCCTGCGCCTAGGAGAGAGTCGTGCCGTTGCCGAGCGAGTGTATGCCGAGCGCACCGTGCCTCGGGAAAGATGGGCTTCTGTCCATGTGAAGAGTAAAGCATTGGGAACAATCACGGGGGTGGCTCACCTTAAGAGAACCATCCACGTTTCGGACGACAGGACGATGGTTCTCACGGAGTACGAGGACCAACTCAAGACACTGGGGAGTACTCGGTGGAGCGTTGCGGAGACCTTGTCTGGCGAACCCGTCAGATCCCATTGCGTCACAGATGCGGGCGAGATGATTATAGAGTATTTACACGAAGTCAAGGTGGGCAAGCTCATTGAGACGTTTAGCATTAGGAATTTTCCCGGAGCTAACCCAACACGCTCTGAATCGGACTGGGACGCTCGCACTATCGGTTCCTACGGCTTGGACAATCTGCTTCAAGGAAGAGGTCTGAAGAAAGGTGAGACCATCTCCGCCCGGGTCTTTCACCCGGGCCTAGAAAACAAGCCCGTCATGCTCAGGATCACTGCAAGGGGAAAGGAATCAGTAAGAGTGCCGGGCCGTCGGCTAGAGCTCCAGAGAATCGATGTCCGCAGGGATGGCTCCGCATGGCTCCAAACTTTGTGGTTCGATGAGGAGTTTCGTCTGCGAAAGGAGTTCAAACAGGGAAAGGGCTACGAGGCTACCTTAGTATGGGCCGACAGAGCAGATGATCCCATCCTGCGGGAACCGGCTCGTCCACAGGAACGGCAGCGGAGTCAGTATTGAGCCGCGAGTGGGTGACGGCCCGTCTGGCCGAGAAGATGCAGCCGCGGGCAAGCGCAGGTTCGATTAGCAGACCCTTGTAAAAAACACGGCCTCGCTACGGATTAGGTACGGAGTTGCACCGCCGCTGTTTGGTCCACGGACGAGGCTCGGGGCAAGAGCATTCTCGCGGCCATCGGAATCAGGACGTCGGATGAGAGGCACCACCCTTCTGATCTGGGCTGAGGATCTATGCCGTGAGTGGTACCAGCCCGGGACTCCAGAGGCACCGGCAAAGCCGCCTTGGACAAGAGGATGAGAGTGACCACGCTACTCGTCGGCTTCAGTTTAACCTCACCTACCGACTTTCTCCTTTTCCCCCTCCGTCCGCCGCCCCCCTCGCCCTTGTCCTCCCCCATGCCCGGATCGCTTCGACCTTCTCGGCCATGGTGACTGACAGGGGCACCGTGTCTTTGATGGCGGTGACGAGATCCTTCTCCGATAGATCTCGTCCGGCATGGAACGCCTCGTAGAGGCCGCTGATCACGGTTTCCTCCAGTTCACTGCCATTGAACCCGTCAGAGATCTCCGCCAACCTTCCGAGCGGAAACTGCTTCGGGTCACGACCCCGCTTGGCGATATGGATCTTCAGGATCTCGGCGCGCTCCTCCCTCGTCGGAAGGTCCAGGGTGAAGATCTCATCGAACCGTCCCTTGCGGAGCAGCTCGGGCGGCAGGCGACTCACGTCGTTCGCCGTGGCAAGAACGAACACTGGAGCCGTCTTGTCCTGGAGCCACGTGAGGAAGGTCCCGAGGACCCTGGCCGTCGTCCCTCCGTCGGAGACGCCTGATGATGCTCCCCCCGACAGACCCTTTTCTACTTCATCGAGCATCAGAACCACGGGCGCCGTCGCCTCGGCGATCGCCAGCGCCTTCCGGAGCTGTTCTTCACTTTGTCCGACGAGCGATCCGAACATCCTCCCCATGTCGAGTCGAAGGAGTGGCAGGCCCCAGCTCTTCGAGACCGCCTTTGCAGCAAGACTCTTGCCCGTGCCTGGCACACCCACCAGGAGGATCCCCCGGGGAGCCGGCAACCCGAACTCCCGGGCCTTCTTCGAGAAGGACGACCGCCGCCTCTCCAGCCACTTCTTGAGATTGCCGAGTCCGCCCACGGACTCCAGGCCATCAACTGGCTGAAAGAACTCGAGTAGCCCCCCCTTGGCGATCCCGACCGCCTTCTCTCGGGCGATGACAGATGCATCCAGCTTCCCGGCCTCAGCAAGGGACAGGGCGAATGCACTCTCTGCCTCGTCGCACGTGAGGCCACGCGCAGCCTCGATCACACGGTCTCTCTCTTCGGGCTTGAGCTTGAGGGCCTTCGTCGAGACACCGCTCTCCCTGGCGCTCTCGATCACCCCGTCGAGGACGACACCGAGCGTTTCGCGATCGGGAAGGCCGTAGGGGACGACGACGACGAGCTTCTCCCACTCCGGGGGTAGCACTTGTCTAGGAGAGAGGAAGCAGATCACGTTGCCCCGCCTCTTCCCGGCGAGGATCGCCTCCCGTACGCC
>JAPUJT010000050.1 GCA_027296055.1 Planctomycetota bacterium
TTAATTTGCCCGGACCGCTCGATGACCCCGTCGACGGCGGAGGTCACGGACACGGGGTCGTTCACGTCCAGCGCGATGAGCGCCAGATCCAGCCCCTCCTCTTCCGCCAGACGTCGGAGCCCGCCGCCGGAGGCATCGGGCGTACGCATGGAGGCGTAGACCGTGTGGCCCACCCGTGAAAGGTGGATGGCGGTGGCTTCACCGATCCCCGTACTGGTTCCCGTGACGAGGGTGACGGTCATTGGCTCTTCAGCTTGTGGGCGAAGTTCTTTCTGAGTTTGGCGACCTTGGGGTTGATCACGACCTGACAATAGGGCTGATCACCGTTTCTCCGGTAGTAGGTCTGATGGTCCTCTTTGGCCGGAAAAAATTCGTCGAATGGCGTGACTTCGGTGACGATCGGATCCCTCCAGACGCCCGATGCGGTCAACTCTGCTATCACCGTCTCCGCGGTCGTCCGCTGCTCAGGCGAGTGGTAGAAGATCGCCGATCGGTACTGCGACCCGACGTCGCCCCCCTGGCGATTCAACGTCGTGGGGTCGTGCGTGGCGAAGAAGACCTCCAGGATCTCACGGAAGCTCGTGACCGAGGTATCCACCCGAAACTGGACGACCTCGGCGTGCCCACTCACCCCCGAGCAAAGTTGCTCATAGGTCGGATTCGGCTCCGCGCCGCCCGAAGCGCCCGACACCACGCCCTCGACACCCTCGAGCAACTCGAAAACGGCCTCCAGGCACCAATAACAGCCGCCGCCTAGGGTTACGAGCTCCAGCGGTTCGGACTTCACGCCGCGGCTATGCACTCGATTTCCACGCGAGCACCCCCGCCCAATCCCGCTCCCACGGCGGTCCGGGCGGGTTTGTTCTCAGGAAAAAACTCCGAGTAGACCTCGTTCATGGCACCCCACTCGGCCATATCGGCCAGGAAAACGCTGCACTTCACGACTCGGTCCATGGAGGATCCGAAGCGTTCAAGCGCATCTCGAATGGACTCGAGCGCAATGCGAGTCTCAGGCTGGATTCCGCGCTCCCCGCCCCCTCCGAGCTTTCCGGCCAAGAAAAGTAGGCCCCCGTACCGAACTCCTTCGGAGTATGGCGAGCGAGCATTGGGATTCAGATACTCGGGGGCGGCGTCCTGCTGAACCAGGGATGGAGCTTCGTCGGCCTCCGTTGCGGGCGGTTGACAGCCGACCAAAGCGAGGGGGAGGGCGAGGGATAGGGTGAGGGCAGTCGCGCCTCGAAACATGGTGATCCTCCTGTACGAGATGAGTGGAAAGTGGAACCTACGGCCGTAGCCCCCGGGTCCGCACGGCCCCGGGGTTCTTCGAGCCTCGCGTTAGGGGCGTATACCCACCCAGTTGATCGCTTGCCAAGACCTCCCAAAGACCACTACGCTCCATTTGGTGGAAGGAGCAAATTCCAGCAAGGGAGAGGTCCCAATGCCGACATGGTTCAGGAAGACGTTGCGTAGTGCGAAACGCGTTTTCAACAGCCTGGCGTCTGCATTTATCCTGACCGTAGCGAGCGCAGCGGGCCAGGAGCTACAACTCGATCCGCATCAACAGTTGGCACGGGATCTCTTTCAGGAGCTCATCGAGATCAATACGGTCGAATCCGAGGGAACGGCCCCCGCGGCGGAAGCGATGGCGCGCCGCCTCCTCGAAGCGGGGTTCCCACCGGAGGACGTCCACATCGTCGGCCCCAACGACCGGAAGGTGAACTTGGTCGCAAGGCTCCGCGGTCGGGATACGGGCCGAGCGCCCATCCTTCTCCTGGCACACCTCGACGTGGTGGAGGCGCTCCGCTCCGACTGGACGATCGATCCTTGGACGTTTACCGAAGCCGACGGCTACTACTACGGACGGGGAGTCCGGGACGACAAGGACGAGGCCGCCATCTACACCGCCAACCTCATTCGGTACAAAGAAGAGGGGTTCGTACCGGACCGTGATATCATCGTGGCGCTTACGGCCGACGAAGAAGGTGGCCCGGAAAACGGCGTGGCATGGCTCTTGGAGAACCGCCGGGATCTGATCGACGCCGAGTATGCGTTCAACGAGGGAGGCGGCGGGTTCCTCAAGGACGGCATTCGCCAATTGAACGCGGTACAGGCCAGTGAAAAGGTATACCAGGACTTTACACTGCTGGCCACGAACTCTGGTGGCCACAGCTCGCTGCCGCGGGACGACAACGCGATCTATGACGTGGCGCGCGCGCTCGTGCGTATCGGCCAACATCGTTTCCCGGTGATGTTGAACGAGGTCACCCAGGCCTATTTCCGAGGAACGGCCGCCGTGGAGGGTGGGGACGTTGCAGAAGACATCCTTTCCGTTCTGGCGGACCCACTAGATGAGGGGGCTGTGTATCGCCTTCAAGCGTTTCCCCACCTGAATGCTCGTCTCAGGACCACCTGCGTTGCCACGCGCCTGAGCGGGGGACACGCCGACAACGCGTTGCCCCAAACCGCCGGCGCCCTGGTCAATTGCCGGATCCTCCCGAACCACAGCCCCGCCCGGGTTCTCCTCACCCTCCGAGAGCTCGCGGGCCCCCGCGTAGAGATCACCCCGGTGGCGGAGCCCAATCCCAGCCCACCGTCGCCCCTCACTCCCAGCCTGTTGGGGGTCATCGAACGGATCACCGAGGAGATGTGGCCGGGTGTACCGGTGGTCCCGGTCATGAGCACGGGAGCGACGGACGGGCTCTACTTGAGGAGGGCGGGAATCCCGACGTACGGCGTCTCCGGGCTCTTCGGCGACGTGGACGACAACCGCGCTCATGGCCAGGACGAGCGCATTCTCATCGAGTCGTTCTATGAGGGCCAGGAATTCCTGTACCGGCTGGTGAAGGCGCTTTCGGGGACCATCAGCTAGCGACGGACGTAGCGCCCCACCCTCCTAGTGTGGTGACCCATATGTGTCTCGGCCATTGATCTCGCTACGCCCGATCGTCTCGCGGTCAACCGGGGGCACGACGAGCATGAAAGTCGCTCGGCTTGAGCTCCGATGCATCTTCCGACACCACGCTAGAGCCCGAAGACCGCCGAAACGGCAAGGTTGAGGATTCCGAGGAGTAGGCTACCTACCATCGCCGCCCACAAGCCCTTGACCTTGAAGCCAGGGACGAACGCCGCGGTGAGCTTGAGCATGAAGGCGTTCACGACCCAGATGAACAGCCCCAGCGTCAGGAGCGTGATCGGGAGGGTCAGCACGACCAGGATGGGGCGGATGAACGCGTTGACGAACCCCAGGACCAGTGCGCCGATCACGGCCGCGCCTCGGTCTTCGACCTCGATGCCGGATACCATGTACCCGACGACAGAGAGCAGAGCCGCCGTGACCACGAGATGAAGGGCGAATTGGATCATTTTCTAGCCTTTCGTATGGGTTCGATCCCCGAACTCTCTGACGTAAAACTGACGAGTCGGGTTTCGCGCTCCTCGCTTCGAGCCAGACCCCGCTTCGGCCCACTTCAACCTCTCTCGCCTCTCCGAGAAAAAGGGTCTGACCAAGGAGGCGCTTCGCCACCTCGCCGACTACAAGCGCCTAGTATAGAACGGCCGCTCCTGGTCTAGAGCCAAAGGCATGCCGAGAAAGTAGGGGGGCTACCTCGCTACGCGGTTTCGGCCTTTCTTTTTTGCTCGGTACAGAGCCTGATCCGCCGCCTTGACCACCGCCTCATCCGTCGGGTTTTTGTCGCTCCGCTCGGCGACTCCGATACTCACGGTTACCGAGAGCTTGACCGTCGTCTTCCTCTTCGTCGTCTTCTTCGTCTTGGTAGCCTCGGACTGCCGGCGTCGCCTCACCAGCCGCCTCACAGTGAACTCGGTTTCCTCGATCGTTTTGCGTAGCACCTCCAGGTGACCGTAGGCATGGTCTCGGTCCTTCGCTGGAAACACGATCGCGAATTCCTCGCCGCCATATCGGAACGTTCGGCCGCCACCAGTGACCTTGCTCAAACAAGATCCGACCAGGCGGAGCACTTGGTCACCGATGTCATGTCCGTGCTGGTCGTTGAACCGCTTGAAGTGGTCGATGTCCACCATGCCTATGGCATAGAGACGCCCAGCCGAGTCGAGCTCCCGCCACAGCGACCGGCGCGCGGGTAGTCCGGTCAACTCGTCGCGGAAAGCCATGGCGTGGGAGGTCTCGAGAACCACGACGTGCAGAATCAGACCGCCTACCATCAGGTAAAAGGTCGAAC
>JAPUJT010000051.1 GCA_027296055.1 Planctomycetota bacterium
CCATCACCTCAGACTCCCTCCGACTCAACCTCTTCTTTTTCATCTCTCTTACGTCCCCGTGACCTGATCTGACACACCTTCCGGGATCAGCATACGATGATGGTGTTGAAAAGTCAACCATCCGTTGAAACACCAACTTCGCACAACATGGTCCCCGTTGGCGCTCACTCTGCTCTGAGCGCCTCCAGCGGGTCGGTCGAGGCCGCCTTTAGAGCTGGTACGAGGCACGCCAGCAGTGCCACAGTGGCCAGAAGGCCCGCAACTGTTGCAATCGTCAACGGATCCCGCGGTGAGATTCCGAAAACGTAGCTCTCGAGGACTCGTCCGCCGGCCCACACACCTGCCAGTCCAAGGCCGATGCCGAGCAAGATCATCGTCGTCCCTTCCTTCAGAACCATCGTCACCAAGTCACGCACCTGGGCGCCGACCGCGATCCTTATGCCCATCTCTCGGTGTCGCTGCCGGACCGTGTAGAGCAGAGTCCCGTAGAGTCCGCCCGCCGCCATGAGTCCCGCGATGACGGCGAACGCAGCGAAGAGCGCTGCGAGAAATCGGTCCCCGGCCACGGAACGGTCCAGCCGGATCTCCATGGTGGCGATCTCTGGGATCGGCAAGTTCGGATCCTGTGCCCAGATCGCTTCGCGAACGATCGGCGCGACAACTTCGAGGGACGCTGCAGTGCGTATGCCAAGCGTCAGGTTATCGGTTTCTACGCCCAAGAATCGCCACGGCATGTACACGGTGGGGATTGGATCCTGGTCGGGAGCGCTGTGCTTCACACTCGGGGCCACACCGACGACGGTCATCGGCGCGCCACGGAAGATCCCGAGACTTTGTCCTAACGGGCTCTCTCCACTGAATAGTTGCTGGGAGATGGCTTCATCGATCACGATAGGAAGAGGCCTCAGCTCCTCGTCACCGAGCTGGAACTCCACGCCCTCGGTCAACCTGATGCCCAGGCCTGAAAAGTAGCCCGGAGTCACGGGCTGACGAAACGTAAAACCAGACCTGACCCCGTTACGTTCGAACGTCCCAGCCGAGCAACAAAATCCTCCGTTCGGGTTCTGGAACGGAAGCTGGGGTGCGGCCACGATGGCCCGGACTTCCGGAACTGTGGATCGTAGGCGGGCCATGACCCCGTCCAGGAACTGTGCCCTCTCGTCTTCCGTATATGGTGGCAAGAGCTGAAGATGCACCGTGACGAGATTCGACGATTGGATTCCCGTGTCGACTCGAATCAGGGTAACGAAGGAGTGGAACAGGATCCCGGCTCCCGCCAAGAGGACCATCGAAAGGGCCACCTCGCTCACCACCAATGCGGTTCGGAGTCGTCGCTGGGGACGACTCTGCGTTGATTGCCCCGAATCTGCCTTGAGCACCCCGCTCGGGTCGATCCGGGTGGCCCGAACGGCGGGCAGGATCCCGAATACCAGTCCCGTCGCGAGAGACAGGGCAACCGCGAAGAACATCACGCGGGTGCTCACCTCGACCGAGTCTGCTCGGGGGAGCATCCCCGGCTCGAGGACGCCAAATAGGTGCACACCTCCCAGGGCGAGCGTCACGCCTAGCGCGCCGCCGGCCACCGAGAGCAGCAGGCTTTCGCTGCCCAGTTGCGCGATCATGTTTAGGCGGCCAGCCCCCAAGGCTCCCCGCAAGGCCATCTCACGTGTCCGTTGCGCCCCCCGAGCCAGGAACAGGTTGGCCACATTCGCACAGGCGATGAGCATTAGGAAGCCCACGGCTGCGAGTAGGATCCATCCGGTCCTTCCGGCGGTCCCGACAACGACTTCCTTGAGCGGGACCACTGGAGTCTGGCGTGCCGATCCGTCCTCCTGGTCGTGGAGGGAGCCAGGAAAACGTTCCTGTAGAGACTCGGACATCGCTTCCATCTCTTCCCTAGCCGCCTCGACCCCCACCCCGTCGCTCAACCGGCCCACGACCGAGAGGACAAGAGTTCCGTGCCCCCTTGCTGCAAGAAAGTCGATATCTATAGGAGTCCAGAGATCGGTAGGCCTGAAAGGCCTGAAGTCAGGCGACAGGACCCCCACTACCGTCATCGGACTTCCTCCAATCCGGATTTGGCGGCCGATGAGTCCGGGATCGCTTCCCCACCGACTCTGCCAGTATCCATGACTGACAACCACAACTTCGGCGTCCGGGCCGAACTCGTCGGGCTGGAAGAGGCGCCCCTGCACCACCCGAGCGCCCAAGAGGTCAAAATAGTCTTCTGTCACACGGCCGAGCTCAACCCTGTCAGGCGGACCTTCTCCCGTCAGATCGGCTTCACGGTTCCAGACGCCTCCCCAGATTCGGATGGACGAGATCTCAGACTCCCAAATCACGAAGTCCACGCGCGCGTGCGCCCCATTGTCGAGATAGATGAGTTCTTCCGGCTCCGGGTAGGGAAGCGCCCTTATCACAACTGCGTCCACGACCGCAAACACGGTTGTCGTAGCTGCGATCCCCGTCGCCAGAAGGAGTTCTACCGCCAGCGCGAACGTCGGATTACGCTGCAGTCCTTTGAACGCCATCCGGATGGCACCAACCCATGTCTCCATCGCCCATCCCCTCCCCTCTCTCTTGATCATCCCTAGTTCGGCTTCCCTCATCGT
>JAPUJT010000052.1 GCA_027296055.1 Planctomycetota bacterium
CCGGCGCCGTCCACGACTTGCACGGGCACTCTGCTCTCCGTGGCGCTCCCATCCCCCAGTTGGCCCCAGTTGTTACGCCCCCACGCGCGGACGGTGCCGTCATCCAACATCGCCACCGTGTGCGAACTCCCTCCGGCCGCGGCCGCAACATTCGTGAGGAGCCCCCCGGCGCCGTCCACGACCTGCACGGGGACGCTGCGGTCCGTGGTGGTCCCATCTCCCAGGCTACCCAGGAAGTTCCACCCCCACGCGCGGAGGGTGCCGTCATCCATCAGCGCCACCGTGTGGCTAGCCCCCCCGGCCACGGCCGCAACGCCCGTGAGGAAACCCCCGGCGCCGTCCACGACCTGCACGGGCACGCTGCTGTTCGTGGTGGTCCCATCCCCCAGGCTACCCCGGAAGTTCGACCCCCACGCGCGGAGGGTGCCGTCATCCATCAGCGCCGCTGTGTGGGCGTTCCCCGCGGTCACGGCCGCGACGCCCGAGAGGAGCCCCCCGGCGCCGTCCACGACCTGCACGGGGACGCTGCGGTCCGTGGTGGTCCCATCTCCCAGCTGACCGGCAAAGTTACGCCCCCATGCGCGGAGGGTGCCGTCATCCATCAGCGCCACCGTGTGGCTAGCCCCCCCGGCCACGGCCGCAACGCCCGTGAGAGGGAAGCCGAGCACCTGCACGGGTACGCTGCTGTCCGTGCCAAGACCACTGGTCCCATCCCCCAGCTGACCGAAGGAGTTCTCCCCCCACGCGCGGAGGGTGCCTCCGGCGGCGCCTGCTGGAGTGGCAGAGACCTCCGCCGACTCGTCGCTCTCCGCGCCGCCCCCGACCGTGTTCACCGCGGTCACCACGTAGTAGTGCGTCGTCCCGTTGGTGAGGCTGGTGTGGAGAAAGGGTGCGGTCACTCCAGAGATCAGGTTGCCCGTGGCCTTGGTGACGCCCGGACTCGTGTCCCAGTAGATGTTGTAATCGGCGGCGCAGGCCACCGCGCTCCAGTCGAGAGTGATCTCGGAGTCGCCGGGAGTTGCGGACACGCCGGCCGGCGGGTCCGGCTGGAAGGGTGCATGCTGGATCGAAGAGCTGATCACCGGCTCGAGGATCGGCGGCTGTCCGCTGCTCCCACGAGGCACGATGCTCTCATGAGCATCAAAGTCGAGCAGGATCGACGCTGTCTCGCACGGACCGACGTTGAACTCGCCGACGATCTTGACCCCCGTCTGCGCCCCGGAGGGGACCTTCAGTGGAATCGTGGTTAATCCGTAGACCGCCTCCGCGGAGACGACCCTCAGCCTCAACTGCGTGTAGTGGCCGGGATCGATCTGACCCGACGCGAAGAGGGCCTCGAGACCCTGCAAGGCCAGAAGGTCGACGGTCACCGTGCCGTCCCCGTTGACGATCACATCGTCGGCGCCGTCGCCGTTGGTGTCGGCGTTGCTCGTCGTGAGCGGGACGCTGAACCAGGCTCCGCCGCTCTTGTGAACGGCGAACTCGTCCATAGTCACCCAGACATTGTCATACCCTGTCGGCGCATCGGTCATGTAGACGACGATGCCGGAAGGTCCTGATATGGGTCGGGCATCTCCGCCGCTACCTCCGGTGCAGCACACCACCAACGCAAGGAGGAACCCCGCAGCCAAGATCGCCGTACGTGAAGCTATCCAGGACCTCTTCATCTGATTCCCCTCTCTGGTGACTGTACGCCTGGAGCGCCGACCTGCCCTGTCGACGTCAGGGAACGCTTTCCGCTCTCCGCATGAACCTTCCCAGGTTTCGCGCGCGACGCCCCGATGCGGCACGCGGGCCCCTGGGCAATGACTCTTTCTGATTCGGGCTGTGATGGGGGCGGCTTGACTCCGGTCCGATTCCTCAGCGCCTAAAAAACGTTGGGGGGTTCCAGAGCGGTCGCCCCAACCCCTGGCCATTAAACACGTAATCTTGTCGCTGAGCCATAGTTTTTTTTTAGCCGGGTTGGGTTGTGGCACGAAAAAATCGGTCGCCGTCTGATCCGGCCCGCGATCACGTGCGGGCGCCCCAGCCAGCTATTCAGCACTTCGGGCGGGCGACATTCGGCTCCCTATCGCCGGCTACGAATCGGCCGACTTCGACGGTATCGATGAGGAGCGAGACGAGGTTGACTCCGATGAGCGAGCGCATCCAGATGCCGAAAAAGTCATCGGCCGGCGTCTGCGATAGCCGGGTCCAAAGGAATCCGACGAGCGGCAGCCAGAGGATGTGACCCAGACCCAGGATGCGGGCGTACCCGAACTGGGAGAAGATCGCCACCATCAGCATGCCGGATGTGACGAACACACCCAGCGTCACGCGTGCTTCCAGGCGGTCGAGGTAAAAGAGGGGAGCGACGCCGTTGGCGGCGACGAGAACCAGCATCCACACCTGAACCGCGATCGGTTGTTTCATCAACGCCTTGTTGAATTCGAGCATCCATCTCATCGTGCGTCCTCCAACCCCTGATCCTGGATAACATTTCACCCCACCTCTCCGGATAGGGAGCAAAGCTCATGCCACAGGACACTGCCAAGGGGGCCTCCCGGGACGCTATAGAATTTCCTTCTAGCCACAAGATTCGGACGCTATGGCGAGATATCGTCGACGTCCCCATCGGGCATCCCTGTGCCGCGCCCCGTTGACACTCCGGGGCTACCCGGTTAAGGAATGGCCGGAATGAAGGTTCAAGAGATTCGCCGAAACCTCCTCGTGGCCGTGCTCCTGATGGTCTGGGCCTGTAATCCCACCGAGGGGCCCGCTTCCGCTCCGCCTGGAGACGGGCAGGCCTCGGCCGAGGAGGGCAAGATCCTCACGGAGCTGAAGGACCCTCCGGAGGTGCCGACGGGAGCCAGTCCCGAGGTCCTTTACAAGTCCTACTGCTCTCCCTGCCACGACCTGGCCCTCGTCCAGGCGCAACGTCTCGACCGCGCCACCTGGCAGTGGGTGATGGATGACATGATAAACGACTACGGCCTCACGTGGATCACCAAGGAGGAGCAGAAGATCATCGTCGACTACCTGGCGAAGAACTTCGGCCAGGAAAAGAAGTGGCAGGGACCCCGATGAGCGGAGCGGCGAACTGAACCATGGCGGAAGCGAAGCCCAAGAAGAAGGCGGCCCCACGGAAGAAGAAGAAGCAGGTGGAACCGGGTTCCGCCGGGCTCTCCGCGAAGGAGGTCGGGTCGAAGGAGCCTCCCGCCGAGATCCGGGCCCTGATCGACGAGATGGAGTCCGACGGTGCCAGGATCCTCTCCGCCTATCGGGAACCGCTCGGCGGTCGCTGGGTGGTCTTCGCCGCTCTCCCTCTCGAGCAGGTCAAGCCTACGCCCTACCAGAGGAATCTCTCCGACGCACATGTCAAACGTCTCACCGATGTGATCGGTAGGACGGGCCGGTACCTGGACCCGGTGATCGCCGTCCGGATGGGTCCAAAGGATTATCAGTCTCCGAACGGGCACCATCGGCTAGGTGCAATGCGCAACCTCGGCTCGAAATCGATCACCGCTCTCGTTGTCGCGGACCCGGAGGTGGCTCACCTGATCCTCGCTCTGAATGTCGAGAAGGCGCACAACCTCCGGGAGAAGTCGACAGAGGTGATTCGTCTGGCCCGCGGACTCTCCGCGCTCGACGACCGGAACGAAAGCGAGTTCACGCTCGAGTTCGAGGAGGCGGCATTCCTCACACTCGGGATCTGTTACGAGAAGAACGGACGCTTCGCTGGCGGGGCCTACCACCCCATCCTGAAGAGGGTTGATGACTTTCTCCAGGAGCCGCTCGCGAAGTCCCTGGAGATCCGGGAAGGGCGCGCGGCCGCCGTGATGGAGATCGATGCGATCGTCGTCGAGCACACCGAGGCCCTGAAGGAGAAGGGAATGGACAGCCCCTACCTCCGGAAATTCGTGGTCGCACGGATCAACCCGATCCGGTTCCGGCGTGGGGTGACCCTGTCGTTCGATGATGCCATCGAGAAGATGCGTGCCGCGGCGGAGAAGTTCAATCCGGACAAGATCTCTCCCCGGGACCTCTCGGGTGCGGGCGGAGCGTCGGAGGATTAGTTCGCACCTCCGGTGGCCCTTCGCCGGTGCCGCACCTATAATGATGATGTCGGTTATACGTTTGCGGGCCCAACCGAGGGAGATCGCTTGGCCACACCAAAGGTAGTCGTCTATAGCCAGCCCGGCTGACCCCCCTGCGGGTGGGCGAAAGAGTATCTTTCGCAAAAGGGAGTCGATTACGAGGTGCGGGACATCAGCACCAACCCGGAGGCGATGCGCGAGCTCGTAGAGGTCCACAAGAGCCGTGGCACCCCGACATTGATCATCGGCGGAAAAGTCCTGACCGGGTTCGAGAAGGAAAAGGTCGACGCCGCTCTGGCCGAATCGGAATAGCCTTTCCGATCCACACACTCATCATTCTGAAGCGCCCAGCAGATACCTGTCCAGGAACGTCACGATCTGCGTGTACATCGTGATCCGGTTCTTCAGCTTGGCGACTCCGTGCCCCTCGTCATCGAAGAGCAGATACTCGACGGGGTGATCCCTGCTCCGGAGGGCCTCGACGATCTGTTCCGCCTCGTCGACGGGGACGCGGGGATCGTTCTTGCCGTGGATCACCAGCAGCGGGGCGGTGATCTTGTCCACGTGGTTCAGCGGTGATGTCTTCTCCAGGAACTCGCCGTCCTCCTCCAGGGAGCCGTACTCCGCCTCGCGGAGCTTCCGCCGCCAAGGGCCCGTCCGCTCGAGGAACGTCTTGAAGTTGGCGATACCCACGATGTCGATACCGGCTGCGAACTTGTCGGGGAACGATGTGATCGACGCAAGACACATGAATCCGCCGTAAGAGCCGCCCATCACCGCGATCTTCTCGGGATGGGCAATCTTGTTCTCCACGAGATAGTCGACGCCCCGGACCAGATCCTCCACCGAGTGGGCACGATTGCGAACGTCGTCGAGGTGGGAATACTCCTTGCCGTACCCGGTGCTTCCCCGGACGTTCGGGGCGAGGATGCCGTACCCTCGCTGGAGGAAGAACTGCCGGAAGGTCGAGAAGCGAGGCCGGTCCTGACTCTCCGGTCCTCCGTGGGCGAGGACGATGAACGGAAGGGTCCCGTCCTTCGATGAGCCTCGGGGAAGGTAGAGGAAGGCGGGGATCTCGAGATCGTCGAACGTGGGGTAATGAATGAGCTCCGGCTCGGTGAACTTCTTCGGATCCAGACCGGCGAGGGAGCTCCGGGTGATCTTCTCGGCCTTTCCCTCATCCAGGTCGATGCGCCAGACGTCCGACGTGGCGGTCGGCCCCTGGAGGGCCAGAGCGATGAATCGGCCGTCTTGAGAAAAGCTCACCGAGGATATGAGCCCGCGGGGGAGGGCGGGTAGCGAGACGTCCTTCCAATCGCCGAGCGTGCGGACCCGGAGTCGAGAGTAGCCGTCCTCGTTCTGGACCGACAGGATCATCTTCGCGTCGCGGGAGATCTCGATTCCCCCCACGTCCCAGTCCGGGGTGTCCTTGTACACCATCGAACGGGTCTCGAGATCGATCGTGGCGATCCCCATGAAGTCTCGTCCCAGATCGCTGACGCAATAGATCGACTTGCCGTCCTTCGCCCAGTTCGTGCTCTCGTACCGGGCCATCTGACCCTCCGCCGTGATTCGTGTCGCTTCGCCCGAGTCCAGGTCGACGACCCTCAGCTCCGCGTCGAAGTTGGAGTTCCAGGTGGTCACGATGATCCGTTTTCCGTCCGGGGACCATGCCCCCGCCCGGTTGTAGCCATCCGCCTGGTAGGCGAGCTTCGGCTCCCCGTCGGGGAGGTCCACCACGTAAATGTCGAAATAGGCCTTGTTCCTCCTGTTCGAGGCGAAGGAGATCCGCTTGCCGTCCGGAGAGAAGTCCCCGAAGTAGTGGATCCATTCGGGGTGGCCGGTCAGGTTTTTCAGCCCCGTCCCGTCCGGCTTCAGGAGGAAGATCTGGGGAAACTCGTTGCCGCCCTCGTCCCTGCTGAAGATCAACGATTCTCCCGTGGGGGACCAGCTGACTCCCAGGACCCGGTTCTCTCCGAAGGTGAGCTGATGCGGCCAGGCCCCCGGCCCTTCGATGCGCCAGACCTGGTTGACCCCCGTGATGTTCGTCATGAAGGCCATCTGGCTGCCGTCGGGCGACATCCCCGGCGCCCCGGAGCTTCGGATATTCAGGAAGCGACGGAAGAGGACCGCGGAGTCCTGGTCCGTAGAGACGGGTTGGCCAACGAGCAGCAACAAGGGCAGAGAGATCTTCCAGAGCATGGCGGCCCCCTCCAATGAATCGTTTTGGTGACAGGATTCAGGAAAACGTAGAATACTTCGCATCCCACTTCGCAACAAGGGAAGGAGTTGAATCTACGCGCTAGTAGCTCAAGCCGACCCCGAGGTTGAGGCGCGTCACCCGATCCCCATCCCCATCGCGCCAATCCTCCACGTCCACCTTGAAGACGACATCGGGATGGGGGTAGACGGCGACGCCCGCGACAAGAATGTTGCGGAGGCCCCGGTCGTCCCGGTCGAATTGCGATCGGACCTCTCCCTGTGTGTTGATGTGCTCGAACCGGACGAAGGGCACGATGTCGTGGAGGGTCCCCTCGGGGAGGTGAGGAGCGAAGTGATAGGCGAGCTCCCCGTAGCCGCCCCATTGCTGGCGGGCCGGGGCCTTGCCGGTGGGCGACCCACCGGAATCTAGCTCCGGTAGGTCCTCCGTGCCGGTGATGTAGGTGTAGACGCCGACCCCCCGGACCTCGAAGTTGAAGTAATTGAGGCGCACGTCGGCCTCGGCCATCGTCACAGTGACCCTGCCGACGCCTACCGCATCCTGGTCGGCGCCACCGATGTATCCCGAGAGCCCGATCTGCGTGCCGAGGAAGGGTGTGCTCTCCAGCCGCACTACACCCGCCACGTCGTTCGTCACCGCATTCACCGTCTTGGTCCGTCCCCCCCGGATCCCCTTCAGGGGAGTGAACCCCGAGGCCTGCAGGGTCGCGAGGAGGTAGGCGCGATAGCTGAGGTAGGGGCCGACGCTCCCACGGACGCCCGCCCCGATCTCCTGCCAGGTGGTGGGGATCAGAAGGGTGTTCACCTGGGGGCGCTCCACGCTGTAGAACGTGGGGGGCTCGTGCGTCTCGTTCAGGAACCCCACGGGCACGAGAACGCTACCGACAAGAAGGTGGATGTCGTAGGGGAGATCCAGGGTGACGTGGGCGAACTCGACCTCGGGTTCATCGAAGGAGTGCTCGAAATCCACCTCCGCCTCGAAGTGGAGCCTCTCGCTGAAGTCGTACCCCACGCCGATCACGAACCGGTGAATCTCGGTCCTGTTGTCGTCGCCGTCCCTCATCGTGCCGGTCTTCGGGTCGTTGAAGTGGGCCTCCGCGTAGCCGAAGAGGCGCACCGTCCTCTCGCCCGGCAGGAAGCGATCGAGCAGGCTCCCCTCCGGCTCATCTTCGACAGAGTCGAGATCGATGATCTTTCCCTCTTCCTCCCGAGTCTCGGTCGCGGGCTCCCGGGGGGCCGGCGGCTCTTGCCCCGCCACGGTCCCGGCGACCAGGAAGAGAGAGGCTGCAGTCAGTATCCGGAGGAGGGTCACGGCGCTTTTCATCCAAGAGGGCGGGTCCCCTGGGGGAATCTCCCGCCGATCATGAGAATGAGACTCAGTCGCAGGTGACGAATACTAACGGGGACTCCTGTGCTAGTCAAGGGGAGGGGATGAGCCCCCGCGCAGCTCCCGAGCAGCCCCTGTGCAGCCCCCGCGCAGCCCCCGTGCAGCCTTGATGGGGGGGATGCGAAAGGGTAGCCTCGGCGGGGTCACGAAGAAGGTCGGGGAGAAGACCCAATCGATAAGAGGATGGAGATCATGCAACGAGGACCAGATTCAGCAGGAACCCTGAGCAATTTCGGAGGACTCGGTCGGGTAGGGCTTCGCGGAGTCGCATTGCTTGCGCCACTGCTCTTGGTGGCCATCATCGCGTCGTCGGTAGCGGCCGCCGAGGGTGATCTCGAAGGCGACATCCTCCACAAGGCCATGCGCGACGAGATGAACCGGAGCATGGCCCGGCTCAAGATGGATGACCTGGAGAGCCCCTACTATCTGGAGTACACCGTCTCGGACTCGAGCTCCGAAAGCGTGAGTGCTGCTTTCGGGGGCCTCACCTGGACAGGCAAGCGTCGCTGGCGACGGCTCGCCACCGACCTCCGGGTCGGCGACTACACGTTCGATAACACGAATTTTCAAGGCGGCCGGAACCGCGGTTCTGCCTCCCTCGTCATCGAGGATAACTATGACGCGATACGCCACTCGATATGGCTCGCCACCGATCAGGCCTACAAGGCTGCGGTGGAGGTCTTCGCCAGCAAGCAGGCGGTGGTCAAGAGGCAGAATCTGGGAGAGCTGCCGGACGATTTCACCCGGGCGGAGCAACACGAGTACGTCGCCGAGCCGCTCAAATTGACCGTCGACCGGAAGGAGTGGGAGCAGAGGGTGAAACGTCTCTCAGCGATCTTCCGCGAGTTCCCCGGGATCCAGGACTCGTCGGTCTCGTGGGGAGCCTCGGTCACGAATCAGTACTTCGTGAACAGCGAGGGGTTCCAGAACCGCTGGGGCGATGGGCGCGTCAGCCTGACGGCGAGGGCCGAGACCCAGGCGGAGGACGGCATGGCCCTGGCGGACTCGGTCACGTTCAGGTCCGCCCTCGACAAAGGGCTTCCCGCCGAGGAGGAGATGGCAGAGAAGATCCGTGATCTGGCGAAAGGTCTCACGGCTCGCGCAGAGGCCCGTGGTCCGGAAGATTACACGGGGCCGGTTCTTCTCACGGGGGGCGCCTCCGCCCAGTTCTTCCAGCAACTCCTCCTGCAAAACCTGACCAATCCGAGGACCCCTCTCTTCCGGGACGAAGGAGGGGCCAGGCGTTTCAGGGGGCCGCGGCTCGTCAAGAGACTCGGAAAACGAATCCTCCCGAAGACGTATCGCGTCATCGACGACCCGACGATCGACGAGTGGGAGGGACAGGCCCTGCTCGGATCCTACCCGGTGGACGATGAAGGCCTAGCGCCACAGAAGGTCTCCCTAGTGGAGGGGGGAAAGCTCAAGAACCTCCTCATGAGCCGGGTCCCGACCGAATCCACCACCGGCTCCAACGGCCATGGTCGCGGCGTCGGCCGCTCTATCGGCTCGCCGACCAACGTGATCATCCAGTCCTCCGAGCCCGTATCCGAGGAAGATCTGCTCGCGGCCTTGAGGGAGCTTTGCGAGGACGAGGGGCTCGAGTACGGTATCGTCGTGCGAAAGAACTTCTCCTCCGGACGCTCCCGTGGCAGCCACCGCATGGCTGCCTACCGCGTCTACGCGGAGGACGGAAGGGTAGAGCCTTCCCGGGGCCTCACCTTCGATGGAGTGACCATCTCGCTCCTCAAGGACATCGAAGCCTCCGGCGAATCCAAGCGCGCCACCCACTTCAGTTCCGGCTCGGTATCCGTCGTCGCCCCCTCCATCCTGATAGAGGAGATGGATCTTCGAAAGCCTCCTCCCCAGACGGAGAAGGGCCGCTACCTCCGGCATCCCGCTTTCGAGTAGCAAGAGAGATCGGGGCACACACACTTGACCATCCCGCGTCAAGTAAGTGTCCCGCTAATTGCTTGATTCTTGTGGAGGGAGACAGTGCAATGGGGCTCGTATCTGAAAAAAACCGTTCGAGAGGAGACTAGCTGTGGCTGAAAGGCGCCCTGTGTTTTCCGTCTACGACAGTTGGTTCATCGACATTTTCACTTCCATCGGCTTGGGGGTGGTGGCCGTCGCGGTGCTCGCCGCCGTCTACCAGGCTATCTTTCCCTT
>JAPUJT010000053.1 GCA_027296055.1 Planctomycetota bacterium
CAATGGATGCCGCACTTCCAGGTTTCCGATGTCGCTGCGAGCGCGGCGCGTACGCTCGAGCTGGGAGGCCAGGAGCTGTTTCACGGCAAAGGCGACGACGGGCAGAGTCAGTGGGCAGTCCTCGTTGATCCCGCTGGCGCAGCATTCGGCGTAATCCCCGTCGTTGTCGACGAATCGAACAGTGCAAGTCATCTCGACAGTATTGGTTGCATTTCCTGGCTCTCGCTCGCGGTCTCGGACGTTGCGTCGACGTGCGAATTCTACGAGCAGGTCATCGGATGGTCGGCGGCCTCGGCCGACACAGAAGGCGGGTTCGATATGCGGCGACCGGATGGTGTCGCCGCGGCGGAAATCTGCCCTATGAAGGACGACAGTGAGAGTATCCCTTCCGTGTGGATACTTAGTCTGCCCGTCGATGACTTCGAAGAGAGCCTTCAACGAGTTCGCGAGGGCGGCGGTGAGATCGCTAAGGAAGTGACTGGGGCCGGACGCGCCGTCATTCGGGACCCGGTCGGTGTCTACGTAGCTTTGCAGGCCAAGAGATGATGCGCAGCGGCCTAACAGGCTGCTGCAGTCCGCCAACCATCGTTAGGGCTTAGTGCCTGAGACTGGTAGCCAATCTGGTAGCCACGCCGCGTGCCGCTGGGTGCCGTTGGATGCCGCTACGATCCGTTTACCTGGGAGGGCGATCCCCTTGTGCACCAACAGGATGCGACCGCAAGTCTACGCGTGAACAGGAGTTGACGTAAGTCGTTGATTCCCCGTCGGACTCCGTTTTCTAATCCGAATGTCGCAGGTTCGAGTCCTGCCGGGCGTGCCAACTTACGTCGACGCGGGATAACAATCGAACTTCGCCTCTCATCCTTGACATTTGTGGCCTGGGCGTTCAACCTGCCTACTGACTTTTTCACGGTACTGCAGGCGGTGCAGGTTGCCGGTGTCAGGAGTAGTGTTATCAAGGCATCCGTACCCGCACGCTGGATCGTGTCACTCAAATCCGAACAACATAGCGGGTCAGAGGATGGCGATCGATGAAACATGCCATGGTAGGTATCGCTGCGGAATTCGTGGACCTTCTTCGAACGAGACTTGACGCCGGCATCATGACCACGGAAGACAGTATCCGCTATACATTCTTCGCCTCCCTATTGAGACAGGGCGTGCGACCTGAGCAGGTGGTACTCGAGTACCCTCATCCGGCCATCGAACGGGCCGAGATCGACACGGTTGTCCTGGACAATGCTGGTGAGATCCAAACCGCCATCGAATTCAAGTACAATAGGGCCATCCCCAGCGGCAGAAACCAGCCGATGCCCCAGCAGGCAGGGAAAGCGCTCGGCGATCTTGTTCGACTGATTCGAATCACGCTCGACATCGAACGCTACTTCGTATACGTGACCGACGCTGAGATGGCGAAATACTGGCAGAATCCCAAGAACGGCCTGAGGGAGGTATTCGAACTGGGCAGAGAGGATGAATTAGAGATCACGGATGACTACTTCTTAAACCGGTCGAGGACTCTCCGATCGGCGATGGGCACGTGGCCCCAGCCAGCTACAATCGCTTGCGTGACCAGAGCCGAGTTACCGAGGCAACACTGGTTGAGGCTTTATAGTTTGCATACACCTGCATCATAATCTGCGACCCCGTTGAGCTATCGTTCACAGTTTGGCTTCAACGCGCCAGGGCAGTAGCGATATGGCCGAGACTCTTCTGACGATCCCGAAGGTCGCCGCGCGTCATCATGTGTCGCAGAAGAGGATGGGACGACTGCTCACGCGCGGAGAGATGCCTGGCTTCAAGTTCGCTTCTCAGTGCCGCGTCGATCTGGAGGACCTGGAAGGCTGAATCGAGTAGCACTACTTCGCCACGGCGGGAGAGACAGCTTTGAGTGGGAGTAAAGCATGAACCTCAAACCCGGACAGATCGTCCGCGTCCGCTCGCGGAAGTACCTCGTCGAGGGGGTCGTTCCTCCGCCCGAGCCGACCGACAGCCCTCTGGTCCGGCTCTCCTGCGTCGAGGACGACGCACTGGGGGAGCCTCTCGAGGTCCTGTGGGACAAAGAGATTGATTCCCAAGCCCTGGAGGGGGCGAACTGGCAGGCCATCGCAAGCCGAGGATTTGACGAGCCACGTCTATTCTCCGCCTACCTAAACACCCTCCGGTGGAACTGCGTGACCTCCACTAACGCCAATCTCTTCCAGGCCCCCTATCGGGCCGGGATCGAGGTGAAGGCGTTCCAGCTCGAGCCGCTTCGCAAAGCGCTGCTCATGCCTCGGGTCAACCTCTTCATCGCCGACTCCGTCGGGCTTGGGAAGACCATCGAAGCCGGGCTAATCCTGCGAGAGATGCTCATGCGCCAAAAAGTCCGGCGCACGGTCATCTGCTGTCCGCCATCGGTCGTCCGGCAGTGGAAGGATGAGATGGAGCAGCGGTTCGGCCTGACCTTCATGATCTACGATCGAGACTTTGTGACCGCCAGGCGCCAGGAGCGAGGGTATGGCATTAATCCCTGGACAACCCACAATCGCTTCATCATCTCCCAGGCACTCATCCGAAACGAGACCTACGCCGGCCCCCTCCGCGAGTGGCTCGGAGAATTCAAGGGCGGCTCCATGTTCATCCTGGACGAGGCTCACAACGCGGCGCCCGCCAGCGCCAGTAAGTACGCCATCGACTCCAAGCTGACTCAGGCCATCCGCGACCTCACTCCCCTCTTCGAGCACAAGCTCTTCCTGTCCGCGACCCCTCACAACGGCCACTCCAACAGCTTCTCGGCTCTCCTGGAGATGCTCGATCCGCAGAAGTTCTGCCGCGGCGTACCCGTGCACCACCGCTCTCGCGACGCGGTGATGATCCGCCGGCTCAAGCACGACCTCCGGGAGATTGGCGAGGAGTTCCCCGACCGCAAGGTCGTCCGAATCGACATCGACGGTCTGTCGGAGGACGCCCCCGAGCTCGTCCTCTCGCACCTGCTCCAGCAATACCGGCGGGCCCGGGAGGCCCGTCTCAAGGAGGCCACCCGCTCCAAGCAGGCCTCGGCGATGCTCGTGGTCATCTCACTCCAGAAGCGTCTGCTCTCCTCCATAGAAGCCTTTGCCCGCACCCTTGACGTACACGGCCGGGCAATGAAGCGGCAAGCAGAGGAAGCGGCTGCCGCACCGGCGCCGGAGACCCGACCGGCGAACCTGTCGCTGCTCCTCTCCCCGCCAGGGTCCGACGACGAACGAGCGGGGCTCGCCGAGAAGGAGGTCGCGGACGAGGAGGACGCCCAGATGGAGGCCGCCACCGCCGCTTCGACCGGCCCGGCTGACGCTATGGGTCCAGAGCTCGAGCTCATCGGGGAGATGGCCCGCATCGCCAACGAGGCCAAATACGACCCCGACAGCCGAGTCCGACACCTCATCGCATGGGTTAAGGAGAACCTCTGTCCGAACCTCGGAGTTCCGGGAGCCGAGTGGAATGACCGCCGGGTCCTGATCTTCACTGAGTACACGGACACCAAGCGATACCTGGTGCAACAACTCCAAGCAGCCATCACCGGCTCCGATCGGGACACCGATCGGATCATGACTTTCCACGGAGGCATCGGCGAGGAGCGCCGCGAGGACATCAAGGCCGCCTTCAACGCCGATCCCACCCGACACCCCCTGCGAATCCTGGTGGCGACAGATGCCGCCCGGGAGGGAATAAACCTCCAGAACCACTGCGCCGACCTCTTCCACCTCGACATTCCATGGAATCCCAGCCGGATGGAGCAGCGCAACGGCCGCATCGACCGCAAGCTCCAGCGATCGCCGGAGGTCCGGTGCCACTACTTCGTGGTCAACCAGCGGGCCGAGGACCGGGTGCTCGACGTCCTGGTCAAGAAGTCCGAGGTCATCCACGAGGAGCTGGGCAGCCTCGCCCCGGTTGTCGCCAGGCGGGTGGACAAAATGTTGTCGGAGGGGATCCCCCACGAGCAAGTGGGCGACCTCTCCGACACACTGGACGGGATCGACGCTGAGGCGAAGAACAGCGCCGAGGGCAAGGTGGTTGAGGAGGACCTCGAGGAGGTCCGGGAGCGCAAAGCCAAGCTCGCCACGCAGGTCGAACGCCTACGGGGAATGCTCAAGGACTCCCGGGACTGGATGGGACTGGACGACCGCCACTTCCGCGACGCCCTGTCAGCCTCCCTCGAGATTCTCGGTGCCGACTCTCTCCAGCCGTTGAGCGATGCCGAGGCCGCGCGGGATCCGTCTAAGGCCCGTTGGGTGATCCCCCGCCTCCACGAGCGCATGGGCGCCGACCACACCTGGGCGCACACCCTCGACGCCCTTCGTGCCCCCATCAAGAAGGGGCAGAAACGCTGGGAGTGGCGCAAAGAGGCCCCCATCCGCCCGGTCGTGTTCGCAGACCCGGGGACCCTCGACGGCGAGGTGGTCCACCTGCACCTGGAGCACCGGGTGGTGCAGCGCCTGCTCGGGCGCTTCCTGGCTCAGGGCTTCCTCCACGACGAGCTCACGCGCGCCTGCGTGGTCCGCACCGACGACCCCGTCCCTCGGGTGGTGGCCCTCGGCCG